>JAEZEQ010000042.1 GCA_023432985.1 Bacteroidota bacterium
CCGGCGGTTCAGAAGCATTACAATTTGGCTTTATGTCATGTCTCGAAGCCGGAGATGAGATTATAGTACCCGAACCTTTTTACGCCAATTATATTGCATTTGCCATGAGCGCAGGTGTAAAAATTGTACCCGTAAGCAGCAGTATAGAAACCGGGTTTGCCCTTCCTCCCGTTTCGGAATTTGAGAAAAAAATTACCCCAAAAACAAAAGCCATTCTTATTTGCAATCCCGGAAACCCAACCGGCTATTTGTATACAAAAGAAGAGCTGCAAGTGCTTGCTGATATCGTCTTAAAACACGATTTGTGGATTTTCTCGGATGAAGTATACCGCGAATTTTGCTACGACAATGCCAGACATACTTCCATAATGGAATTTCCCGAATTGGCTCAACACGCCATATTGATCGATAGCGTTTCGAAAAGATACAGTTTATGCGGTGTACGCATCGGATGTATGGCAACCAAAAATAAAGATTTATATCAAACTGCACTCAAATTTGCTCAGGCTAGACTGAGTCCCCCAACACTTGGACAATTAGTCGGTGAAGCGGCCTTAGATGCCCCAAAATCTTATTTCGACAATGTGGTTGATGAATATACTAAAAGAAGAGATTTTACGGTAAATGCCTTAAATAAAATACCGGGTGTACTTTGCCCGAACCCGGGTGGAGCTTTCTATGCCATGGTGCAATTGCCTGTAGAAAATGCCGAGGAATTTTGTGTGTGGATGCTGAGCGAGTTTTCGTATAATAATCAAACCCTCATGATGGCACCTGCTTCCGGATTTTACAGTAGTCCGGGTATGGGCTTAAATCAAGTGCGCATTGCCTATGTATTGAACCTGGACGATTTAAAAAATGCCATTCAATGCTTGGAGGAAGGTTTGAAAGCTTATGCTTTAATGAAAGAAAAAGAAAGTCTGACCAATGCGTAGGATTTTCTAACTATATACAAAAAAGACAATAGCTTATCTATTGTCTTTTTTTATGAAAAGGAATTTTTATCCAGCTCCGAAAATTGCTTTTTCCCCTTTATAAAATAATCCCAAACTATACTGCGGCGATAGATGCCAACTTTATTTCGCTGACTGATTTGTTTCTGTGCTTCCTTTCTTTTTTTCCAAAAAACAGGCAAGCCTTTATAAAAATAGATATGCGATTTCAGTATGGCCCAAAACTCGGCCGGCTTTCCGCTCAACAAGGCTTTAACGGCTGCTACCCCATCCAGGCTCATGCGCACAAACAATTTCCAGAATAATTCCCGACCCGAGAGGTTTTTCAACATCATAAAAAGGCCGTTTCTAAAATTCAAAAATGCTTTTTGGGGACTGCCATAACTGATGACGCTACCGCCCACGTGAAACACGGTCGACTGCGGAACACAAAATATTTTATGACCCGCGTTTTTCAATCGCCAGCATAAGTCTATTTCTTCCATATGCGCAAAAAAATCCGATTCCAATCCCCCGAACTCCTTAAACAACCCGGTTCTTATCATAAAACAACCACCCGAAGCCCAAAAGCACTCTATGGGTTGGTCGTATTGCCCCTTATCTTCTTCTAGGGTAAAAAACAAGCGTCCGCGACAAAAAGGATAACCCAATCCGTCTATAAAACCGCCCGCCGCACCGGCATATTCGAACAAATGCTTTTCTTTCTGATAGCGAATTTTAGGCTGAACTACTGCGGCGTCTTTCTGCTCTTCCATAAAAGCATGCAAAGGCTCGAACCAAAATTCACTCACTTCGAAATCGGCACTTAATAAAATTAAATACTTACTATCTATTTGTTCAATTCCCGCAGCATAGCCTCCGGTGAAACCTTTATTTTCGGGCAGTTGAATAATATGTACGGATGGAAAATGTTGTCTGACATAAGCCGCGGTATCGTCCGTACTGGCATTGTCGATTAGAATAACATCGTATTGATCTTTACTTTCGGCTATCAATAATGGGAAAAAGGATTCGTGATATTTTTTTCCATTATAACTTAAAACGACAACGGCGGTATCAGTACGAGTTTTATACATGCGTCACAAAGGTATTCTTTTGGGGCAAATAAGGAAAGGGATTTAGAATTTCCAACGTCTATGACTCCACAAATAAGCCGATGGGTTTTCGAGTATGGCTTGTTCCAGCGCCTGAGCATAAAGGGCTGTTAAGTCAGCCACCGTATGTGCCTTGGGATCATCGGTTAGCAATTGAGCCGAATAAGAAAACTCTCCCTTTTTAATGCGTTTGCAGCGTACAAAAACCAGGGCCAAATCGAGCTTTTGTGCCATACGGGCAGGCCCTTCCCAAAATGCGGTATCGCGATTCAAGAAAGGCACACGCACAAAATTTTGACGTGAAGGCGATTGATCGGCCAGCATAACGGTTAGGTTGGGCTTGGGCGCTTTAATCATATTCCGAACGGCATCTTTAGAGGAGGTCAGCCAACCACTTTTGCGTGTAGGAAGGCGATAACGCAATTCGTACAATACCTTATCGAATAATGTATTCTTTAAGGGTTGATATATGACCAGATTGAAATAGCGGTAATCGCAACAAATATGTATCCCGGGCCATTCCCAGTTGGAATAATGACCTTCTAAAAACAGAACACTTTTACCGCGCGCATATAAATCATCAAAAACTTCGGGATTTTCGCAATGAATTTTTTGCATAAATCGCTTCCTCGAAATACCGGTTAACTTAGCCGATTCAACTAAAGTGCGACAAAAATCGCGGTAAAACAAAGAGCGGGTAAGGCGAATTTGCGCATCCGACCAGTGGGGAAAAGAGCCTTGAATATTTTGATAAATAACCTCCTTACGGTATTTCAACACATGTTCCAGCACAAAAGCCAATACAGCACCTATAGCATACCAAAACCAAAAAGGCAAGGAACCTAATGCTACAAATAGTCTGTATACCAAAGCTACGCGCATTGCTCCTCTTCCATTTTTATCAGGGCAAATAAGGCATAATTTACCATGTCGAAAATATTGGAATCGACCCCTTCCGAAATAAGAGTAACACCACTGTTATCATTGATTTGCTGTATGCGGGAAAGCTTCACCAAAATCAAATCCGTAAATGAAGCCAAACGCATATCTCTCCAGGCTTCTCCATAATCGTGATTCTTTTTTGCCATTAAAGCGCGGATTTCGGCCGCATAGCTATCATAGAGACTGAGAGCTTTTTCTATGGAAATATCGGGTTGAGATACATAACCCAATTCGAGTTGAATCAGCGAAATTATGCCATAATTCACTATACCCTGCCATTCTCCTTTTGTGCCTTCGTCGACTTTACTCTCTTTCACTTCTTGCAAAGTGCGTATGCGATTGGCTTTTATATAAAGTTGGTCGGCCAAGCTGCTCAGGCGAAATATACGCCAGGATGGACCATAATCTTTCAGTTTTTTGGCAAAAACATTTCTACATTCGGCCAATGCCGCATCATATTGTTCGAAAGTCCGCTCCATTCCATTTTCCATTTGTTACAAAAAAACAATAAAAAGTGCGATTCAGCAAATTGGATTTTACGCGAATGGAAAGGCATTTTTTACCTTTGTATATGCAAGAACCGGAAAAAAACCAAAGAGCTAAACCCATTATAATGGGAATTGTGAATCTGAATACCGATAGTTTTTACGCACAAAGTCGGCTTTTGGATCCGGGCGATTATATGGAAAAGGTCGGTCAGATGCTGGAGGAAGGCGCGCAAATCATCGATTTAGGTGCACAATCTACCCGACCGGGGGCTGTGGAATTATCCGAAATGGAAGAAGAAGAAAGATTGCTTTCTGCCCTGGAAAATATTCGTAAAATTTGGCCGCAAATTCCCATTTCTGTCGACAGCTACCGTAGTAATATCGCCCTAAAATGCCTGAATGCCGGAGCCGGAATCATCAATGATATCTCGGGCGGAAAATGGGATAAAGACATGTATTCCATAGTGGCAAAACACAATGCTACTCTCGTTTTAATGCATCTGGAAGGCAATTTCGACACCATGCATCAAACAGAAATTCACAGTTCGGTTTTCGAAAGAGTTTACCATAGCTTACAAGCAAAAATAAGCGATGCTCAAAAATCGGGCATAGACAAAATATGGATAGACCCGGGATTTGGCTTTTCGAAAAGTCTGCAACAAAACTGGAAATTATTGGCAGAAATGGGAAAATTAAAAAGCCTGAACTACCCTATTTTGGCGGGAATATCCAGAAAAAGAATGATAGCTCAACCTTTACATACCGATGCACAGGGAGCCTTATATGGAACCATTGCCGCACATATGATTGCATTGCAAAATGGAGCAGATATACTTCGGGTACATGATGTAAAAGCCGCTTCCGATACCATTGCCATTTTCATGGAAAGCGAAAATTCGAAAGGCAATAGCTTTTATTCGTCGAGTTTTTTATAGCATTAATCCATTTCCCAAATCCAAACGGATTAAAAAAGCGTATAATTTATTACTATGAAAGAAAAAGTATTTAAACCTATTTCAGGATGGCTGATACTCGTATTGGTATTGGCTTTATTTGCATCCATTCCCTTTTTGGTGATGAATGAGATGTTTGTGGTAACGGGACTGGCCGGATTTACAGCTTTGCTGTTGAGTGCGGGTTTTGCATCCATAGAACCGAATAATTACCGCGTTTGTACCCTCTTTGGAAAATATGTAGGGACAGTAAAAGAATCGGGATTTAAGTGGATCAATCCCTTTTATACCAAAAGGCGCATATCTGTCAGAGCCAACAATTTGCACACCGAACCCTTGAAAGTAAACGATAAACAAGGGAATCCCATTCTTATCGGTGCTGTGGTGGTATGGAAAGTAGAAGACAGTTTCAAAGCCGTATTCGAGGTGGAGGATTTCCACAGTTTTGTGCACACGCAATGCGAAGCGGCCATACGGAAATTAGCCGCCAGTTACAGCTACGACCATTTGGAAGACGAATCGGCAGAAGTAACCTTGCGTGGCTCTTCGGAAGAAATAAATACCATACTCGAAAAAGAGGTTTCGGAACGCGCACATATGGCGGGCGTATGCATCATCGAAGCACGTATTTCTCATTTGGCCTATGCATCCGAAATTGCCGGTGCCATGCTTCAAAGACAACAAGCAGCAGCAGTAGTAGCCGCGCGCACACTAATAGTAGAAGGCGCTGTAGGCATGGTCGAAATGGCTTTACAGAAAATTTCGCATCAGCAAATAGCCCAGTTAACCCAAGAGCAAAAAGCCCAAATGGTAAGCAATTTATTGGTGGTCCTTTGCTCCGAAAAATCGGCAAGTCCCGTTATTCAAGCCGGATAAATATTAACAAAAGCGTTTTAACAAAAAGAGACACAACAGGCATTTTCGCATTCGGGAATGCCTTTTTTTTGTAGAAACATTTCGTATCATGAAAAAGTTCGCATTTATACTTGGAATAATGGCAATAGCAGGATTGAGCTCTTGTGTCAGTAAAAAGAAACTCGATTCAATGACCACCCAACGAGATCTCTTTTTCGAAGAAAAAGAAAAAGCCGAATTGGCATTAAAAAAATGCACAGAGGATAATGCGCAGTTGAACAGTGATTTGAGCAAGTGCCAAAGCGAACTTGAAAATGCACGTAAAGACCTGAAAACACAGCAGGAATTGTATATGGACACCCGCAATGATTACAATAATCTGAAAGATGCATACGACAGAATGTTGTCGAATAACCGCAGTGAAAATCAGAAATTATTGCAGGAACTCAATGAGAAAGAAAATAAATTACGCAAACTGGAAGATGATCTGCGCGAAAGAGAAAAAAGAGTAAAGGAACTGGAAGATATACTCCAAGCTCAAAAAGATGCGGTAGCCAATTTGCGCGATAAATTATTAACTGCCCTAAAAGGATATGCAGATAAAGGACTTAGCGTGTATGAAAAAAATGGAAGAGTATATGTTTCTATGGACGAAAAACTCTTGTTTGAAAGCGGCAAAACAGAAGTAAACAAAGACGGAATAGCTGCCTTAAATGATTTAGCAACCGTATTGTCGCAGGATAAAACTTTGCAAATTACCGTAGAAGGCCATACCGACAATGTTCCATTAAGAGGCAGCGGAGCCATTAAAGACAATTGGGATTTGAGCGTCTTGCGTGCTACGGCGGTAACCAAAATTCTTATGCAGAATACAAATATTGGCACCAATCAGATTATGCCTGCCGGAAGAGGAGAGTTTATGCCCATTGCGGATAATGATAGCAAAGAAGGCAGAGCCAAAAACAGGAGAACCGACATCATTATTTCGCCCGACTTAAACGAAATGTATAAGCTCATCGAAGGAATAAACGAAAAATAAGAATAGAGTCCCCAAAATTCCGCTTAGGTAAAAAGAATTGATTACTTTTGCCCCGTGCAAGAAAACAATACCTGGACCGAGATAACTGAAGCTATTTTGCAACGTATATGGGGCGAATTACAGAGTGTATCGTCGACTATATTAGACGATAGTCTGTCTAATTTTCCCATTTTCATACTGTGCAAAACACCGCTTGCCCTTGGAGAAAATATTACGGAACAACTTTCAGAAGATGATTTAGACGGTTATCAGGTTATGGCGAGTACGGCCGAAGAATTGATAAAAGCGCATATAATAGAAGCCGAAAAAGCCAAGGTATTCGTGGCTTCCTATAAAAATCCGCGCCAATTTGCCTGCGTACTTATGGTGAGCGAAACAGGAAGCGGATTCGTTTATTTTCCATACAAATGACAGATCAAAACAAACTTTATATAGGCCTGGGCATTGTTTTGCTTTATATAGCCATCGTAGCCGGCATTTCCATGCCATACATCAATCAGATCGAATCGAATACCATTATAGTGGTCATGCTCGCTGCCATATTATTTATGCTATCCAGCGGTATGCTTCTTGCTTATTTATGGAAAGGCATAGTTTTGAAAGATCATGGCTATAGCAGATGGTTGATTTTATTTGTTGTTTTGGCATTTTATGTATTCATTTATTTCATGCCGGCCTTGTGGTTTCTATCCATCACACCTCTTATAATGCCCTTTATGGGATTTTGGTTTGCCCGCCGTTTTTTCAATTGGTAAGACTTTCTCTTTTTTGAAATTGGCTAAAAATCATCGCCAAAGCCGGAACCATAAGTCCCCCTATTACATTATACCACAAGAAATGTACTTCATCCGAAAATACATCGAGTGCAATAATGCCGATTTGCGTACTTGCAGCAGCGAGTAGAACCGATTTTGCTTTGGTTGCTTTCAGGAAAAAGGCACATAAAAATATGCCCAATATGGTTCCATAAAAAATGCTGCCCATATAATTTACCGCTTCTATCAAATTACCTAATCGATTGGCAAAAAGCGCAAAAACAGTGGCATAAAAGCCCCAGGCAGCCGTAGCCCATTTGCTAAATATCACCGCCTTATCTTCCGATAGTTCGCCTTTTTTCAATCGTTTATAAAAATCGAATGTAGAAGTAACCGCCAATGCATTCAATTCGGAACTGGTGCTGGACATGCTGGCCGAAATAACCACCGAAACAATCAAGCCCAACATTCCCGCCGGCAATACCTGATACACGAAAAAGAAAAATATATAGTTTGTGTCATTGGCATCTGTCCCCGGAGAAGCTGCCTTTATTTCTGCCTTTACTTTATTTCTAAATGCCGTATTTTCGAGCTGGTCGGCATAAAGTCCTTGTGCAAGGATCATTTTCTCTTGTTCATTCCCTTGCTGAACCGCCTGAATATAGAGCCTGGCTTTTTCTTCCCTTTTTGTGCGCAATAATTGTTCTTCGCTCATTAAGCTTTCGCGCACGGTGGGACTTAAAGTATTTTCTAAATTCGAATTAAAGGACAAAGGGGCCGGATTAAAAATATAAAAAACATAGAGCAATACGCCGATTAAAAGGATTCCGAATTGCATGGGTATTTTGAAAAACCCGTTAAATATCATACCCAATCGGCTTTGACTGACCGAAGACCCGGATAAATAGCGGCCGACCTGACTTTGATCGGTTCCAAAATAAGAAAGAGAAAGAAAAAAACCGCCTATTAATCCCGACCAAATATTATACTCTCCCTTAAAACTAAAACTGGTATCGATGGTATTGAGTTTGCCTGATGCACCTGCAATATGCATACTTTCAATAAAAGAAAGGGGAATTTTCTGAATCATTAAAAAAGTTGCCACAAGCATACCCACTATAATGATAAACATCTGGGTTTTTTGCGTTTCGGCTACGGCTTTTGCACCACCTGTCAGCGTATACAACAATACGATTATTCCGGTAAAAACTACAGTAAGCGAAATATTCCATCCGAGAATGGCGCTCAAGACCAAAGCCGGCGCAAAAATGGTAAATCCTGCCGCCAAACCTCTTTGCAAAAGAAACAAAGAAGCCGTCAATAAACGCACATAAACATTATAGCGCTCTTCAAGAATTTCGTATGCAGTACGCGCTTTTTTCTGTTTATAAATCGTAATGGCAACGGCACTCACCACAATAATGGCCAGGGGTAATCCGAAATAATATTGCACAAAGCGCATTCCGTCGTCAAAAGCTTTACCCGGCGCCGATAAAAAAGTAATCGCACTGGCCTGAGTAGCCATAACCGATATCCCAACCGTAAACCAATTGAGTCCGCCCCCATCATAATAAGAAGCACCTTTATTCTTATTTCTTGATTTCCACCATCCGTATAATAAAATCAAGGCTTGGGTGCCTAAAAGCAATATCCAATCAATAGTTTTCATTTAAGTATATGCCTCCTGCATCCAATACATCAAAACAATCATTATAAAAAGCCAGGCAACCAATCCCCAATAAATCCATTTCCATTTAGTTTCTTTCATTTCCATTTTCATTTTCAATTAAAGCCAGCAATAAGCGCAAAGCTCCTTTATTTCCCGCCGGCAATTGTCGGAAAAAAGACAAACCGCAATACATAAAATCACCCTTCCCATAAGGCGCATAAATGAGACTGTTATTATTCTGCTGCGCACCCGGATCATTCATTCCCAATAAAGACACATATTCAGACGCCGGATTCCCTGCAAAATACAAGCCTCTTTCCTGGATCCAATCCTCAAAATCGGCATGCGTAATCCCATTTAAAACAGGGTGTTTTTCTTGTAAAAAGCGGACTTCACTCTTTTCATCCGTAACCCTTTCACGTGAGATTTGAAAAGGGAAAGGTCCAATATTCTTTGTCAGTAAAGATGCCGTAGTCACATATTGCACAATCAGGCGTCCACCTTCGTGAACGAATTTATGTAAATCGGGCAAAGCTTTCACCAAAGATGTATGCGTATTAAAAGCTCTAATTCCGCACAGGATGACGTCGAATTCTTTAAACCGCTCAAAAGACAATTCCGATGCTTCCAGATACTGCACATTATATCCGGTTAACTCGAGTACATTCGCCACTTTATCTCCGGCTCCATGAATATACGCAATTTTCTTTTTCAAGGATACAGAATCCAATTTCACAATAGGAACAGATAGTTCTTTTTGCCAATACTGCGTTGGTATGTGTGGATATTCGATGCGTACACTTTCCATAGCAACCGGCTGACCATTATGTAGGATACGTATACGCACATGATTCATATTTCCTTTAATGCTATGTGTAGGTATGGCCAGTTTTTCTATACGTTTTTTCCCTTTTTCCACATTCAAAATCAGCTTCGAAAAGATGCGCTCCTTATCGTTGAGTAGGCCTACTATTTCCAATGTTTCAAAATCCTCATTACTATTCAGTTCCAAATCCCAAAAAGCGAGATCTTCACCGGTTATAATCAACTCGCTCGAAGCTGCAACCTGCACAGGAGGCATTACAATCGGGTAGGCATAATATTCGCCCGATTCGGGTTTCACCACCTTGTGAATAATGGGAATTTTCTTTACAAAAAGTGTCCCATTTATACGCAGTTCCATTTCGCATTCCCAAGGCAAGGGTCCGGCATGCAGCAATTTACTGTATTTATCATCAAACACAAACAAGGCATCTTGAATATTTTGGTTGAGCCAATAAGGGTTCGAAATTTGCCGGGGCATAGTACGCGAAAAAGAATCTGTGGTCCATGTGCCTTTGGGCGAAAGAAATGCCGCTGCATCATTATTCTTCAATCTGAATGCCAAATCCACGTCGGGATGGGCGGTTGCGGAGACTTTAATTTCGGCATTTTCGCCGGGAGAAAAGCGCACTTTAGAGCAGGTAGCTTCGGCAAAAAAACCACTGCAATCCACAATAATATCGTTTATTTCCTGCCATTTCAAATCCCTGTAAAAAGACGCTGGCAGGGCTTCAATTTTCTTTCTAAGTTGCAGCAGGGCGGGAATATTTTTATGCGGATTTTTGGTATCAAATTGTAGAATAAACTTGGCAATTTGCTTGTCTATCCCTTTAGCGCCGGGAACTCTATTCCATGTCAGATCCAAATTTTCGAAGGGGTCTTGTTCTACTTTTTCTCCCCATAAATATTTCAGGTATTCCACTTCTTCGCCTCTATGTCTTTCTGCCCCGAATCCTTGAGACCGGTGCATAGAGCGACTTTCCGCGGCCGTTTCGCCTACCCATTTCCCTTTTTGAGCATTAAAAACGCCAATTTGAACGGGAATTAAACCGCTTTTATCATAATCTTTATTCCCATAAAAAAACCAGCTTGTATTCCAAAACAAAGCATTCACTTTGTGGACAGATACATATTTCAATTGTTCGGGAAACATGCTGCTGTCTGCTGCTGCCTCACATGCCAGTAAGGCCAGTTGCGCCGATGCGGTATGATGTCCGTGGGTTGGACCGGGTTCGGGAGAAAAGCGGGTAATAATAATATCGGGTTTACGACTTCGGATAAGAAAAACCACATCACTCAGCAGGCTATCCTTATTCCATATAGAAAAAGTTTCTTCCGGATTTTTACTAAATCCAAAATCCAAAGCTCTGGTAAAATATTGTTTTGCACCGTCTATACTGCGCGCTGCCAATAGTTCTTGGGTACGAATAAGTCCGAGTGCCTCACTTTGTTCCGTACCGATTAGGTTTTGTCCCCCATCGCCGCGGGTAAGCGACAGGTAAGAGGTTTCCAGATGTTGTATGCCGGCCAACCAGCTCAGCATGCGGGTATTTTCGTCGTCGGGATGTGCGGCAATATACATCACCGAGCCGCATTTTTGGAGTTTCTGCACCTTAGCAAAAATTTCATTTGCAGGCGTTGCGCTGTTCATATAGGGTTGAGCAAGTAAGGAAAATGTCCAAATAAAATGGCAACAAAACAAGAACAAAGACTTCATGTTACAAGTATAAACATTTTTGCAGAATCTGCTCGCGACTGACCAAGCTTAGCAAAAAATTAATAAGCGGACTGACTTCCTTCGTTTGAGAGACCTGCTTCCTTTAAAATTTCTTTGGCAAGACGGCTGGCTCCAATGCGAAAATAACGAGGCTGCAACCATTCTTTGGCCGTATTTTGTTCAACAATAGATGCATATTGCAAAGCAGTTTGTATATCCGAAATACCTCCGGACGGTTTAATTCCCACTTTTTGGGCAGTGCGTACAAAATGTGATTTAATAGCTTGTGTCATTTCCAAAACAGCCTCGGGTGTAGCCGAAACGGCAGATTTCCCTGTAGACGTTTTAATAAAATCGGCCCCATTTTTAATTGCCAATACAGAGGCACGACGAATGGCATCACGCGAAGACAATTCACCCGTTTCAAGGATTACTTTCAAGCTTGCCTGTTTGGCATGCTCTTTAGCCATAAAAATTTCCTCCTCAAGATAAACCGAATCGCCCGAAAGAAAACGACCTCTGTTAATCACAAAATCAATTTCATCGGCACCCTCATCCACAGCCTGAGCTATTTCGTTCATTTTAATAGAAAAATGCGTTTGCCCCCCCGGAAAACCACCGGCAACAACCGCCGTTTTAATTGGCGTCGATTCCAATAATTGCTTAACCAAACGGGCATAAATAGGCCAAGTGCAAAAAGCTGCAGGATGCCATCCGCTTTTTTCGTATATTGCTTTAATAAATTGCAATTCTTTGCTGATATACGAAACAGAATCCGTTCCATTCAAAGATGTATAATCGATACTGCCGTAAAGCCACTTGAGTTGTGCGTTCCTTTCTTCCATACTACAAAGGTGCAGTAAAAATTAAAAAATCAAAAATCGACACATATGAACATCTTATGAACATTTTTTCTCGCTGATTATCAACACTGTATAATTTATTTGCGCAAAAAAGAAGAAATATTTAACAAAAAATTTGATTTTAACATTTCCTTAGCTATATTTGTATAACACATTTTTAAAAAAAGCATTTAAAATAAAGCTTTAATCAGGGGGGGTTAAAGCATATATGAGTCCTACTTCGGTAGGACTTATTTTTTTATCTATAGTTCAAAAAAAAGGCCGACAATAAGTCGACCTACATATTACTAACGGGATACAATTACATTTTCGGTTCGTTGCAATGCACCATTTTGCAGTCGTATAAAATAATTTCCCGGGGCATAATTCTCGTTTTGGAAATACACTTTATAACTTCCTTTTTTCATTTCAGATTGTGCGAATACTTTCATTAAGCGGCCCAATGGATCGAACAATTCGAGGCGGGTATAGCCATCAAAAATATCAAATTCAATATAAGCCGATTCGACCATGGGATTGGGATACACTTTTAATCCGAGTGCCTGTTCCATACTATGAACCTCCTCTATGTTTGTTATACAAGCGGGTTCCACTATGGGCAGACTTTGATATGGGTGCGTAATAATGCTTTGCAGTACCGGATCAGGCACACAGAACCATTGGTTTAGTATACTTGCGTAGACACTTCGGAAGTCGTACTGCATGGGTAAATTATCTCCAACATTCACCGAGGAATTAATAGTCGGATTCGCACCCAGGATACCTGAGTTGAGCTGATTACCAACGATAAACATAGGTGCTGCGGCCCCGTGATCGGTACCCAGACTGGCATTACTTTTAATGCGTCTTCCAAATTCCGAAAACACCATGGTAAGCACGCGGTCTTCAATTCCCATTGCGCCAATATCATCCTGGAATCCTTTCAATGCCTTAGACAAATGTTTGAGCAAATCGGCATGATTACCGGTGGTCGGACTACCCGATACAGCTTGCGAAGCATGTGTATCGAAGCCATATAAACTCACCAAATAAATGCGTGTTTTCAATCCGCCCTTTATAGCTCTTGCCACAAACTTAAGTTCTTCCGCCAGGTAATTTCCTTCTGCCAAAGGCGGATAAAAATTCCCATTCGTGGGCTGATTTATCAATGCTTGAAGGATTTGAGAGCCATAGGATTGGGTTTGGCCTGAAATCATACGCACATAACTGAGTTCGTCTCCCGCATAACCGGCGGGTGCAGGGTCATTAAGCCCGGTATTCCATTGATCGAAAATATTTCCACTTGCGGTTAATCCCATCTGGGCATTTTGTCCCTGAAAAAGCAGAGGCACATTAGCTCCGATAGAAATAGCGAGCGGGTCGGGCATAACGCTATTCGGATATCCGGTTGGGAAGCCCGGGAATTCGGAATCTAAATAACGACCTATCCATCCATTGGTGAGATATTCATCCGAATCGGAGGCAGAAAGCCATATATCGGTAGAACGAAAATGGGAAAAATCGGGTTGAGGATAGCCCACCGATTGAATAATTTGCATTTTGCCCTGATTAAACAAATCGCGCATACCGGTCATAGACGGATGCAAGCCGGTATTGGGATATCCGTTGAGTGTGAGAGCTTGATTCTGGGGAATCAAAATATTATTTCGTGCAGCTGCCAGGTTGCTGTATTGATTCAATGGCAATACCGTATTCAATCCGTCATTTCCACCATTCAAAAACACCATTACCAATACCCTATCGGTTTCATTTTGGGCTTGAGTAATGCTGTTCAAAAAAGGATTTTCGGCATATGCTTTCAACGGAATATTATGCAATAATCCCGGAAGCAATACGGCAGGTGCGGTTGTTTTTAAAAATTGACGCCTTTTCATAGGTTAAAAATGGGCTTAAGATATTTGAAATTCGGATTGAGAGAACATCACTTCGAACATAGATTTAAGTCGGGTTTCTACAGCATTTATTGCTGCCGGATCTGTAGGGTTAATCACATAATTGTCCCACGCTGCAACCCAATAAGAATCGGCACCAGGACCGCCTGCAAGGAGAAAACTTTTTAAGAAATCTCTTCCATTTTGCGAAATATCATAACTATATAAACGCGTGCATGCTTCCTGAACTAAGGCATTGGGATCTGAAGGGTTAGTGAAGGTGGATACAAAAGACAATATATCTAATTTCAGGTTTGAAGGACCACCATAATTCAATCCGTTCAAAAATTGTTTCGAAAAATCTATACGTGCCGACAAGGTAGAGGCATTGATCCAGTTCTCATGAAAACCCGGTGTTTGATAATAAGCTATCCATCCGGCCACCTGTTGAATATTATGCAGCTCCATTCCCATTTGTCCGGTAAACAGGTTCAGTTTATGTAAAGCCATTAGCAAATCGGGCTCATTGGCGGGCATAGGTGCTTCCAATTCGCGTATAAATCCCATTGCAAAATCATAAGGCGATTTAATATGACAACTCATATGTGCCATATCGTAAAAATGTTCGCTCTTAAACAAGGTTTGCAAAACGGGTAAAATTTCAAAGTTATTCGAAATCAGCTCCTGAGCCAGTGGCTCGATTACATTCGATTCTACTCCGGCATCAATTTTATAATACACAAAAAACATATACAGACGGCGCACTATATGCTTAGCTGTTTCACTTTGTGCAAAAATCATATTCAGCAATTGATCCAGTTCGTTTTCGCCTGCGGCTCCGGACTGACCGGCAATAACTGTATTATTATAAAAAGCAGAAAAAGTTTTGTTTGTAATATCGTGTTCGGCGGCATTAAAATAATAACCTGAGGGACTAAGATAATTGATACGATAACCGGTGAGTACTCTGGCTGCGGCTTTCACATCATCTTCGGTATATCCGTTAACACCAAGGGCTTTACCAACGGTAAACAATTCTTGCAATTCGCGTGCATAATTTTCGTCGGGAGCCGTCTTGGAGTTCAGTTTCCCATTTAGAAATTCCAACATACACGGATCTTTAGAAATCTCTTTAGTGAGCGTTTTCACATTACCTAGAGCATATTGACGAAAAGTCATATTCTGTTTGTATAGCCAGGCGGCAAACATATTGTTATTATTCGTGGCGAAGTGATTATGCCAAAAGATGACCATTTTTTCGTGTATAGAGGGGCCGGAATTCAAAATATGTTTTCCCCACCAACCTATATACGATTCTACGCGAGGGGGATTGGTAAGCGCCACATTGGCAGTAGGTGATTGGTTTACCCAAGTCGTCCCATAGGTCACCCCGTCTGCATCTGCGGGAGAGGCGTAATAGTTGACCGGAGGCGGAGGCAAAGGGGTTGTTGTAAGCACATTATTCACGGCGGCCGTCATACCAAGGGGCAATAACTGGTCGACCAAATGTTTTGGTGCACCAAAGCCGGTTCTACGTAATAAATGGCGCACTTGTTTTTCGGTCCATGCACCCGAATAAGGCGTTACTCCACTCGAAGAAATTTTCTGCGGTGCTGCTTCCGAAAAACCGGAACCGAATAGGTGCTGTACAAAATCTTTTCTGTTCATATGGTTGAATTAAGCTCTGAAATGTACAACGAAAAAACCAAATGCAAAAACTAAACTACACAAAAATTAGAGCTGCGTTAAAGTCAGACGTATACTTAAACCGGCATTTGTATTGGCCGTTCTGTATTGTCCTGCCATAAAAGGATTTGTGCGCATATAATCATAAAACAATCGTACACTTACGCTTTTACTAATGGCATAATCTGCATAAAACTTTACCGTAATATTCTGAGATCCGGCTGTCACCGTTTGGGTATAACCCGAGTTCACATCCGGCAATCTGTTTACCGTAGTTTTATTGTCCCGAATTCCAATATCCAGACGCAATTGCAAGTCATTTTCTAAGCGTTTACCGGCTACAATAAAAGGCAATCTGAGTTTTTCTATACGATAGCCTATACCAAAAATATACTCCATAGTGGTGACATGCGTAACCTGGTTATTCTGAAAATTCAATGAATAATTCCGATTTTTCTTCACTTCAAACTTAGTTGTAAGCGAGTTTTTCCAGGTCATATCGAGACTAATTAGGGGGCTAAACACTTCCATCAGGCTGATATTTTGCAAAATATACTGGGGCACAAAATTTCCGTTTGTATCGCGCACAGCTGTGAATCCCAATGCTGTAGGATCTTCCTCGAAGAGTTGATTATTGGTATAACCTGAAACAGAATAAGAAGATTTATAACCGTGTGAAATAACAAAATTGCGTAAAATTTTCTTGAAAGGTTTCAGGTTACGGAGTCCGTCATAAGTCACATTCCAGTTAATAGAAGGAATAGTGGGGAACAGGTTAAAATCCCGTTTCGAAGGGTCTACGCCGGAATAAGCCGACATAAAGGCATTGAGAAGTACGTCTTGTTGCGACATACCATATCCATCGGCGTAGGCACCTGTACTGCCACTACTATTTGGATTCACCTCACCGAGTCGCCCCGACATTACATCGCGGTAATTAAGCATTTGTGTAAACAGTGCCGATCCCGGATCTTTACCGCCGGAAGGGTCAACAAATGCGGTACGAATCATATTATACGAAATCGTAAAGTTTCCGTTTTGCATAAAGCCTGTAGTGATCCAATCGCCTTCCGTATTATTGTATCGGAATAGACTTTGGGAGCCGGTGGTAAACTGTCGGTTTGCCGAGAGTTGTATACGCAGACTTTTAATCGGTTCCAGATTGGCATTCACATTCAAATTCGAAGTACGTGAGCGCAGGAAGTAATTATTCAGCGTCGAATCGTTCGTTAGCCAACCCTGTTGTGCAGCATAAATGGCATAATTAGATCCGCTCCATTGTTCGCCGAAAGTATAAGACAAATGCGATGCATTAAAAGGCCTTCTGGCGTCCTGCCCCATGAAATTAGAATTGGGCAAATAACCGGGCAAGGTTGTACCATTCGTTTGGGTATAAGTAGCCGAAACATTCTTCACACCGACCAAAATACCCACAAAAAAGCGTCCTATTTTGCCGGCATCAAAGCTGCCTTTTTCGCGTTTACCTTCAACGATAACACTTACATTTTTCAGATTTTCGCGTGAAGTAAATTTCAATTTATTCTTATTTACAACCTCCATACTTCCTCTAATTTCCTTGCCGGTAGAGTCGATTACGCGCACCTTAACCTTTTCGGTTCTCAATTTGTGTTTAATCACCTTTGCTCTATCCTTACGGAAGCTGAAATTCTGGAATTCGGCCACCACATCCTTCACCTTAGGTCCTTTGTCGGCCGGTTTTTCTTTAGATTCTTCACCGGGTTTGGGTTGTTTAACCGGTTTTTTATAATTCGGATTATTTAGATTTTTGAGGTAATTGCTTTTATTATAGAGCTGATTGAAATTCAGATTAGCGGTCAGGTTATAATTATTCGTATTACTTTCCGTATTTCCCCATGGTTTTTCTAATTCGCCCGAATTCGGATTACGCAGTAATTGTCCGGTTTGATAATTATAACTGGCGCCGTATGTACCCGCCACGTTCATCCAGTCTGTAGCCGGGAATTTACTGAAAGGAATGGTATAAGTTGCCGTGAAATTCTGGGCATAATTGGTTGTACGCCCAAAGCGGAAGAAGCGATCGCGCACCAATTTACGGTCGGCCTGATTCTTTCCGTCTCCGTCATTTTCGTCTATACGTGCATTTTGAATGGCATTATACTGCACATTAAACGACTTAAAAATGGCAATATTAAAATCATAGGTACGGTTCCATACAAAATTCTTGCGGAAAGAAGGCAGGATTAAAAGATCATAATCGGAATTATTTCTGAAGAGCAATTCGTTATAATCGCGTTGAATATCGCTTCGGAAGGCAAAGTTTTTAGGCACCAAAGTCGCATTAAAGTCCTTAAGCCATCTCAGCCATTTCGATTTATTCTTAATCTTCTTAAAGGGTTCCCAGTAGGGCACAGTGGGTGCAAAAGTGTAACCAAGGACGGCTCTGTGCTTAATGGTATTATCCATTTCGACCTGATAATTTCTAATTTTCACCTCATCATATGCATAGGTAAAATCAAAATTTGCCAGATCCCAGAACATTATATTTTTCTTATTTCCGGTACGGTTTTTACGCACATTAGTCAGGTTCCACGAGAAGCGGTCGATACGGCTTACCGATCTATGGCGCAGGGAGTCGCGGGCATCATTGGTCGGCAAATCGCTCAAGGCATCTCTAAATCGGATATCACCTTGAATGGGGTCGAATTGTGGACGAGAAATTTGGGTACCATATCCGATAAAAATGGGAACGGTTAAGCCCCATTTAGAAGGAGTAAACTTAGCCAATTCGAGGTTGGTACTTATATCTACGGCCAATACATTATCCCTTGAGCGTTGCAGGGGTTTCATATCAATAGCTCCAAAACCGGCGGTTGTATAAGACACGCTGGCATTGAAATTACCCAAATCGGCCAATTGTGCCTGAACGCGACCTATAGCCGCCCATCCGCCTTTTTCGAAATAATCCGTCACCCTCAATTCATTTACCCAAACCTGCGCATCAAAGGCTTCGCCCATATCTGCATCATCGTATGGATTTCCGGCTTTAAACGGATTTCGAACGCCGATCATAATCGTTTTTATATCGCGCAAATTCGGATTACCGCGCACCGAAATACGGTGTCCGCTTTCGAGCATATCGGTAAATAATTGGGCTGTACTTATAGACTGTTGATTTCTTTTACGTTTCAATTCGGGGAATTCCTGAATGGGTATCACCATTTTATTATCCAGCGGCCAAATATTATCTACTGCTTGTTTATCGGAAGCATTGTTATCGGAAAAAATAACGGGAATTTCGTATTCGTAATAATTTTCATTTGGATCGGCTCCGAGTCTCACAAACACAGTCAGGTCTCCGGTTTTCAAGTCCTTATCCGGATTCTCGGCATGTATAAACATTTCCATATTTTTATATGCGCGTAAATCCAGTGCTGCATTTTTGTACACCCCTTTTGCAACTCCGTCGGGAAGATTTTTCACATCAAGCACCAGCGATTGTTCGTTCAATGCTTGTAAATTGGGATTCGAAGGGTCAATTTCGCGTGTAATGCCCGGTGGTAATTTATAATTAAAGGGTTGTTTTTGGGAATTTTCTTCGATATTCACTGTGAACACACTTAAAGCAGGTTCTTGTGAGGGCGGAGCAAGTGGGAAAGGATCTTCGAGGTCGCCTGCAAAGCGTCTCCAATCGGCGCGCACCAATTCGAAACGACCGAAACGCAAAAATATATCATCGGGGAATCCGTGCAAAACCATTCTCATAAAACGAATAGAACGAAAATCGGTTATTGCACCAAAGGCTTCTTTATCCTCTGTACGCACGGGTACTCTAAATTGATACCACATCACTTTTTTCTGTTGTCCGTTAGGAGCTTGAGCCGAAGTTTCGCGCGCATCGGTGATGAAATTCTGGCCTACCACCAAATCATCCTTTTTCAGACTAATGCGGTATTGGAAATAATTTTCGCTCTGGTTGAGTGTATTATCGTTATTAATATCCTCGCTATTGGGTATTTGTGTTTGGGCTGCATCTATACTTTCTGCGGGGGAGTTTGCTTCGGGGAATTGATAATAGCGATAACGGTCGTGTATATGTTCGCCCGCTGCCGGGGTAGTCAAATCGTCGTTATATGCCCCAACATAATGTCTGTAATCGTCAGCAGAGGGGTCATTATTCATTTTATCCAATACATTCTGATCGGTAATAACTCCCGCGATTTGACCAAGGAATGAGGAAAAATGAGTGCGTTCTTTCTGACTCACAATTCCATCTAAACCGGCATCGAGCAAGGCTCTTTCATCGGGTTCAGAGGAGAAATTTTGGTTGATCAACTGTTGTCCGGGTACATAGCCCCATACGGATGAAGAATCGTTTACGAAAGTATTTTGTCCTGCAGCCAATCCGTTTTCGAAGAAAAACTTACCATCCTGCATAATATCCTCGGTCATATTTCCAATTTGTAGCAGGAGTTCGCCCCCACCATCGGGCAACAAGTTTTTGTTTGTAGAATTAGGGTCTCCCGTAGTCCACTGTTTCAGTTGATCCAAATCTCCATCAAAAGGATCCATGAGCCAGAATTCGATATAATCGATATTGGTACCATCCCAATCGGTCGTTTCCACGCGGCGCATCATAGAACCGAAACTTTTACGCGGATCAATAATTTTTCCGTCAGGGCCTAAACTATTGACATCGAAATTATAGGGACCTCTTTCATCGGGATAAAAATTCACATCCAGTATGGGCAAATTGGGTTGTTGTTGAGGGGGCAATTGCAAATTGGGGAAAAGTTCGACTATACGTACCTCGCGGGTATAATTATTCGAACGGGAATTTTTATCCTGACTAATTGGTTTGGGTGTTGCTTGTTGTCTGAAGAAAATGGGATCCATATTGTACCATGTAAGTACGGCCCGTCCATAACCACTTTCTATATTATTAAATTTCTCGGCATGCGGAAAGCGGGATGCTTGTTTATGCGGCACGCTACCCATTTTCCAGGGCACAAAATTCCGGATATCGAGCACCGTTTCGGCACTTTCGAAATCGTCTACCTGCGATACCCCAACCTTACGGGAATCCTTATTGGAACCATCTACAGTTTTTTTATCCCGAATAACCTTATTATAACCGGGAATTAGATGTGCAAATTCGCCCGTAGCCGAAATGCGTGATGGGGCTTTGGTATTGATGCCGGGAATTTTATCAATCAGTCGCGTGAGCCATGGAGCTTCTTTAGAATAAGAAATATCGAAACCCCAGATGGTATTATTTATTGGTTCATCGCCAATACCAACCTTTTGCGTAAAAGGTCTTTCCATCAGGTTCATAATGGTAGCACCAAAAGCTATATGTTTATTGAGTTTATAATCGAATCGTCCACCCATTAGTCGTTTTTGTTGTTGGTTGAACAACTCATTGGTTTCCATACTCACCTTAATAGGTGTTCCGGAAGTAAGGAGACTTTGATTGATAATTTTCACCCGGCCCAGGGTATAATCGACCGTATAATCCACATTCTCCGTCAGCAATTGACCACCGGCGGTAACCGATACCGAACCTTTTTCGATATTAATGGCATTAAGCATGATTTCGGAGCTGGCATCACTTTGGTATTGGCCGCCGAGATAAAAGCGGTTGCGTTGTGTATTGAGTTCGGCCAGGGTTTGAATAGTGGTATAGAGCGAATCGAAGGCGTATTTATCGGCAAGGGCCGGGGATCCTAACTTTTCACGCAAAAACTGACCAAAGGGTTCACGCATGGGAAAGATTATGCGACCGCCTTGAACTTGGATTGTAATCCCATTTATAAAGTCGAAAAATCCATCCGGTTGCTGGTCATTATTTTGGTTCAATTTATCCAGA
This sequence comes from Bacteroidota bacterium, assembly GCA_023432985.1. GTDB lineage: Bacteria > Bacteroidota > Bacteroidia > CAIKAF01 > CAIKAF01 > JACVCJ01. Next base: position 21,556 of record JAEZEQ010000042.1, read on the forward strand.
TTAAACACGCGCAATAAAGGTGTTTCCTTAACTCCGCCCGGCAATTGGGGGTCCGGAAGATAATTAATTAGGGCTCCGTTTTCCACATCACGGTATAAGATTTGGAGCATAAAATCTTTATCGGACACTTGCCATGCACCCAGCGGATAAATATTCTTCATCATCCAGTGCCAGTTGGGCTGACTTGTATTGAGGATAGTACTTTTGAGCAATTTCAACATCAAAACATTGGGCGAAGGCAAGTCGGTAGAAAACTCCCCTACTTGATACAATTTCCCGTCTGCACCAACATACTGATAAGCTACGGCCAAAACTTCGTCCGTATTCAAAGGTTGATTGAGGGAGATATAACCGAGCAATTCGTTGTATTGATACTCGGAGGGACTAAGCAATCGAGCATTATTCAGATATTCAATTTCCTGTCCGCCCACCAAAGATTGGAATTTGGGAGAAGAAATCGTACTACGGTCGTATTGGGTCCAGGTATTTGGACTATAGGCTGCGATGGCATTATTATCGGGATAAGAGGCTGTACCCGGATTGGTATTCACCGGCCAGTTATTCTCGCCGAGGGGCAAAACACCCACAATATTTCGCACATTTTCAACCGCATTAATCCGGTTCGTAACCCAAACCTCAATACGCGTGATGCGCACATTAGAATTAATGAGCGGTATATTTTTCAGAGCATTATCATATTGTTGTTTAAAATACTCACCTAAGAAATAATGTTTATTGGCTTCATATTTGGCGGCAGAAACTTCAAATTTCTGAATTTGTGCTCCACCTTGCACGTTGATTTCCTCTCTTTTTCCTCTTTGTTGCGAAAACACTCCGGTAAAAGTTGCGCGTCCGAACTGAAGGCCGAGTTTACCTCCGAAAATACTTTGTGCACCATTGATAAGCGTTGTATTCAGCGGCAGAGAAACATTACCAAATTCAATAACCTTTAAAATATCATCTTCTTTTCCCTCATATTTGAGGTTCATTTTATTATTAAAATTGAAGGATTCCTGGGTATTGAAATTGGTATTGAGATTTATTTTATCGCCAATTTTTCCCGTTACGCCCAATTGAATATTTTGGTCGAAATTAAAATTCCCGGTTCTTCTTTGTTTCACCGGAATAGATGGGTTATCGTTTCGGTTTCCCATATAACCCATGATAAGCTCAACCGTACCATTTGGACGTATATCAATCGTACTGGATCCGAAAATTTCGCCGAACTTTTCGCCCAAATCTATTTTTGGAATCAGGCTATTGTTGTCTTCACCTTTGGCGCGTGCTTCTTCTTTTTCTCTCCAGTATGCTTCGAGTTGTTTACGTTGTTCTCTTTCCTGATACTCTTCGAAGCTGAGTTTTTCGCGTCCGATTTCGTTTGAACCTACCTTATATATTATGGTATAAGTATGCGTTTTTTCATCATAAAGCACCTCTTCGATAACATTCGAAGGATCGTTCATATACACTCCTCCGCTACCTGCATTTTCGGGATTCAAGGGATAGGGTAATGAATCCACCGGTGTTTGTGCGAACAGGGCAAACGAAAATAGGCAAAAGGCCAAAAGAGTTAATGATTTTTGAATCATTTTCACAGGTTGAGTCACAAATATTTGAGTGTTACTTTCAATAGTTTTTCCGTTGATTCGGCATGTGCCGGATCTTGCAATGCTTTATCCATGGCTTTTTCGGCTTGAGGTTTGGCAAAGCCCAGGGCAATTAATGCGGCCAGAGTTTCGGCTTTAATGGCGGCGGCGCTGCCCATTTCTGGCAAAGATAAATCCACCTCCAAATTCGAAACTTTATCGCGCAAATCCACAATAATACGCTGTGCCGATTTTTCACCTATTCCTTTAATCGCCTTAAATGCGCGCACATCACCGGAGGCAATGGCTCTTTGCACTTCCTCGGGCGACATAGCCGACAAAATCATACGTGCAGAAGAAGGTCCTATACCCGAAACCGTGGTCAGCAAACGGAAAACTTCTCTCTCCGATTTATCTGCAAACCCAAACAATAACTCGGCATCTTCTCTATGCACATGCTGCGTATAAAGCAATACGTTTTTCGAATCCTTCAGTTTCGCATACGTATTCACGGAAATATGGGCAAAATAACCCACTCCCCCACAATCTACAACGATGTGGGCAGGCGAAATTTCCTCCAATATTCCCTTTAAATGCGTAATCATGTTTTTAAGTCCATTTTAACCAATCCGCAAATCTCTTAAAAAAAATCAGAATTCCGATATTTTAATCTATTTTCCAACCCTTCCCAAGATTTCCCGCGGGAATGACTTTTAACGATTCTTTAAATTTTTTATTGTTTATTAGATATGCTATTTTTCATAACCCTTCGCTTACATTTCCGTATCTTTGCAAAAAAAAAGAAATGGCAGCAACACAAACCATTTTTCTGGAGCCAGGAACGCAGGCTCCGGACTTCTTACTACCTGATGCTGTAAGCGGAAATTTTTATTCTTTGGAAGAATTAAAAGGCAAAAAAGGGACTTTAATACTTTTCATCTGCAATCATTGTCCGTATGTACTTCATATTTTGAATGATTTTGTAGCCAAAGCCCAATCAATTCAAGACAAAGGCATATCTATTATTGCAATCAGTTCCAATGATATAGAAAATTATCCGCAGGATAGTCCCTCTTATATGAAGGAACTGGCCACACAAAAAAAATTCAACTTCCCTTATCTATATGATGCCGATCAATCGGTTGCTAAGGCCTATAAAGCAGCATGTACACCCGACTTTTTCCTTTTCGATGCAAATCTGAAAAGCTATTATAGAGGCAGATACGACCAAAGCAATCATAAAAATAATGAGAAGCCACATGGTTCCGATTTATTACAGGCCATTGATCGAATGCTCGAGGGGAAAGAGCCGGACCCCGAAAATAAACCCAGTCTCGGCTGCAATATTAAATGGAAAAACAATCTCTTTCCATATTAAGATCTTAACTCATTTCAAACAAATCAAAGTATTTTAAAACATGATTACAACGGATATATGCATTATTGGAGCGGGACCTGTGGGGTTATTTACCGTCTTCGAATGTGGACTATTGAAAATGCGCTGCCATTTGGTTGATTATTTGCCGCAGGTGGGCGGACAGCTTACTGAAATCTATCCCAAGAAGCCCATTTATGACATACCCGGCTATCCTTCGGTATTGGCGGGCGAATTAATCGATAATTTAATGAAACAAATTGAACCTTTTAAACCCGGGTTTACATTGGGACAAAGGGTAGAACGTTTCGAAAAACTGGAAGACGGTTCCTTTTTGGTATATACATCAAAAAATGAAATCATTGCATGTAAAGCCGTAGCCATAGCGGCGGGATTGGGCGTATTTGAACCTCGTAAACCCAATACTAAAAATCTGGAAAATTTCGAAGGAAAAGGGGTAGAATATATGGTATTGAATCCGGATGATTTTAAAGGTAAAAAAGTGGTATTGGCGGGCGGCGGCGACAGTGCGCTGGATTGGGCCATACACCTTTCATCCATTGCCGAATCGCTTTGTCTCATTCACCGAAGCCGCGAATTCAGAGGCGCACCCGACAGTGTCGATAAAGTATTCCAACTCGAAAAAGAAGGCAAAATCCGACTTATGCTCGATGCACAAGTTAGCGCCCTATACGGCGAAGAGCATCTGAAAACCATAGAAATCGAAAAGAAAGACAAAAGTTTTGAAATGATGGATACCGATTATTTTATTCCATTGTTCGGACTGAGTCCAAAACTAGGCCCTATAGCCGACTGGGGATTGCAAATCGACAAAAATGCAATCGAAGTAAACACTTTCGACTATTCCACAAATATACCGGGCATATACGCCATTGGTGATATCAATACTTATCCGGGAAAATTGAAATTGATTTTATGCGGATTTCATGAGGGAACGCTTATGGCACAATCCGCATTTAAATATATGTACCCCGACGAAAAATTGAGCTTTAAATATACAACGGTTAACGGAGTAAATCCTTTCTAGGTTTTCCTGCTTTCTCTACCCATCTATATTTGTATATTAGCACCCTAATCAAGATTATGAAAAAAGCTTTAATAACGGGAATTACCGGACAGGATGGTGCTTATTTGGCCGAGCTGCTTTTATCTAAAGGCTATGAAGTACACGGTGTTAAGCGTCGTAGCTCCTTGTTTAATACCGATCGTATTGACCACTTATATCAAGACCCTCATGATAGCGAGGTGAAGTTTAAATTGCATTTTGGCGACTTGAGCGACAGTATGAATTTAACCAGATTGATTCAGGAAATTCAACCCGACGAAATTTACAATCTGGGCGCTATGAGTCATGTCCGCGTCAGCTTCGACACCCCCGAATATACGGCCAATGTAGATGGCATAGGCACCTTGCGTATATTGGAAGCGGTGCGTTTACTCGGACTTAGTGAAAAAACCAAAATTTATCAGGCCTCTACATCCGAATTATATGGATTGGTGCAGGAAATTCCCCAGAGAGAAACTACGCCTTTTTATCCCCGTTCCCCTTATGCTTGTGCCAAATTATATGCATACTGGATTACCGTAAATTATAGAGAAGCCTATAATATGTTTGCCGTAAACGGCATTTTATTCAACCACGAATCACCCTTGAGAGGGGAAACCTTTGTAACCCGAAAAATAACCCGAGGGGTTGCCAAAATAGCGTTGGGACTTCAATCCTGTCTTTTTTTAGGAAACCTTAGTGCACAAAGAGATTGGGGACATGCCAAAGATTATGTAAAAGCCATGTACCTGATGCTTCAACAAGAAAAACCGGAAGATTTTGTGATCGCCAGCGGAATCACAACCTCGGTGCGCGATTTTGCCGCAATGGCTTTTGCCGAACTGGGCATAGAAATCGAATTCAGCGGCGAAGGAGCAGAAGAAATGGGAATAGTTAAAGCCTGTCACAACGATCAATATAAAGTACCCATTGGACAAACCGTTGTTAAGGTAGACCCACATTATTTCAGACCTACTGAGGTAGACCTGCTGATAGGCGACCCAACCAAAGCCAAAACCAAACTGAATTGGGAATTGGAATTTGATTTAGCTTCTCTGGTAAAAGACATGGTAAGCAGTGATGTGGAGCTGTTTAAACGCGATGCGTATTTATTGAAAGGAGGACATAAAATTTTCAATTATCATGAGTAATTTGGCCGATAAAAAGGCATCTATCTTCGTTGCCGGAGCAAATGGCATGGTGGGTTCTGCCATAGTTAGAGCTCTTAAAAATGAAGCATATGAGAATATACTCTGCCCCTCTTCCAAAGAGCTGGACCTGACCAAACAGTCTGATGTACATGCCTGGTTCGAAAAGAATAAACCCGAATACGTATTTTTAGCCGCCGCTAAAGTGGGTGGCATAATGGCAAACAATACTTTTAGAGCCGATTTTCTATATACTAATCTGATGATTGAGGCAAATGTTATTCATGCAGCTCATTTGTATGGGGTAAAAAAACTCCTCTTCCTCGGTTCTTCCTGTATTTATCCCAAAATGGCTCCACAGCCACTTAAGGAGGAGTCGTTGCTGACGGGCGAACTGGAATATACCAACGAACCCTATGCCATTGCCAAAATTGCCGGAATAAAACTGGTGGAAAATTACCGAAAACAATACGGGCATGATTTTATTTCGGCTATGCCTACCAATTTATACGGACCTAACGATAATTACGACTTACAAAATTCGCACGTACTTCCTGCACTTATTAGAAAGTTTCATGAAGCCAAAATTTCACAAAAAGAAGAGGTCATAATCTGGGGTAGCGGTTCGCCCAAAAGAGAATTTTTGCACGTAGACGATCTGGCTAAAGCTTGTCTCTTTTTAATGGAAAAATATGAAGGCGATGAATGGGTAAATATTGGCATTGGCGAAGATATTTCCATTAAAGAATTGGGACATTTAATCCAAAAAATCGTCGGTTTTGAAGGGAAAATTGTTTTTGACAAGACCAAACCCGACGGTACACCCAGAAAACTCATGGATGTAAGTAAAATCAATTCCTACGGTTGGAAAGCCAAAATAAATCTTGAAGATGGGATTCGTTCTGTATACGAACTCTTCAAAAAAGAATATACAGAATCTGATTTTTCTTAATCATTCGGGCATTTTTTGCACCGCTTCCCTTTCTTGTATTTTTTGCAACAATCCTTTTTTTTCGGGTCATTGCAAGCACAAGGACAAAGCCATTCCTGTTCGCTTTTTATTTCTTGCATCTTCATCGATGTCAAAGATATAGCAAATTGTATTTTCTTATTTAAAATGGAGAAATTTCACCCGATTAGGGGAGTTATTTTTGAATGAGCAATTTACTGCTGAAGCGGTTCTTTCCTTCGCGTAGGGTAATAATATACACCCCGTCGTTTATATTATCCGGAAGTTGAAGCGGAATGGCATGCATAGATTTTGCCGGCAAGATGCTATCTTGTTGTATCAGGGTTTTGCCTTGCATATCGCTTAATCGGATTGTGTATTTTTTTTCTTGAAGTGAAAAGAAGTTGATCATTACCTTATCGCCTGCATTTGGATTTGGGAAAAGTGTAAGTTCCTGATTTTTGTAATACTCTTCTCCAACGGCATTTTTTAGAATCAAATCGGCATATCCTATATTGGGAATTCCATATCCATAATCGGCATTTGGATTAGTGTATCGATCGGCACTTTGAATAAGCGCATGGTAAATTTGCATATTTGTTGCATCGGGGTTGGCTTGCCAAAGGGTTGCTGCGGCACCCGCTAAAACCGGCCCACTAAAAGAGGTTCCATTGCTGGGTCCCACTCCCCCACCCGACAAGGCCACCAGGGTCGATTGACCCATCGCGCATATATCCGGTTTTACACGTCCGTCTACACGGGGACCGCGGGAACTGAACGAGGCAATCTGGCGATCGGCCTTCACCGCACCAATGGCCAAAACACTATCGCCATCTGCGGGCGCTCCTATATATCTCCAGGTAGTATTACCCGAATTCCCCGCACTATTAATAACCAAAATGCCCTTAGATGCCGCTCTGTCCGCCGCTTTGGTTATCACAGTGCTATTCCCGTCCAAATCGGCATAGCTATGGTTATCGCCCGGAAAATCGAAGGTGGTATAACCGAGCGAACTATTAATTATATCTGCACCGGCACTATCGGCCCATACAGCAGCCGCTTCCCAATTATACTCCTCAACCACACTTTCCGTCGCCGCATCTTCGGTTCGCAATAAATAAAACTGCGCCTGAGGTGCCGTACCTATCAATTCCCCGGGTACATATCCGGCTATACAAGACAATACACTCATGCCGTGCGAATTATCTTCGTAAACTGAACTCTCATTCAGTACAAAATCCCATGTTCCCAATATTTGACCATTTTCTCTAATACGCTCGAAAGCAGGCAATTCATCTACCTTGTAAAATCCGGCATCCAAAACAGCAATGCGTAAACCTTCGCCTAAAAAATTCTTGCGATGCATATAATCGACACCCAACATAGAAACCTGGGTAAAACTATTTCCATAATTCATTTCCTCTACATTCCCCCAACTTGCCTTTTTCACATTGGCATTTCCCATTTCTAAACCCGAACCGGCAGCCTTCTTCGTGTTTTGTTCGCTACGGGGGTGACTATACACTTGTTTCACATCACGCACAAAAGACAATTCGGTCAGTTTACTTACCAAAGACGTGTCGAAGCTGCCCACCACGATAAAATTACTCCAGTTTCCTTTATTAATATAATCGAATCCAAGATTCAGCACCGATTTAATATAAGACGGAGACACAGGCAGGTCCGATTCATCGACGGCAATCTGTGCTTTAGCTCTGCGTTCGAGAGCCCGTTGCGATAAAAAAGCTTCCGGATTATCTATACTATAGGGCGATTGCGCTTTATCCTTGAAATAAACGGCATATTTTTTATACAAAACTTGTTGATTTTGTGCGGAAACAAAGCTATTGCACACAAAAAGGGTAAGCAAGAAAATAGAAACTTTATAAAACATAAGAATAGAATATAAATCAAATATAAAACTAATTGGAATGCCGGAAAGATAATTACGGGGAAATTAACAGGCTTATTCTATTCCGTAGGAGTTCAATTGCATGCGGTATATCTGCCCTTTTTTAATTTTCTGCAATACAGGCAAATAAAGCGTATCGGTTCCCACTTTATCGTTATACACCGATTCAACATGAATCAATTCCCGGAGTACCAATCCCCTATTCTTTCCATAAAATTCGCGAAAAGAATACATATCGATCAGGGAAGTATAGGAGGCTTTACTTTGAACATTAAGCAGGGAGTCGTATTGTATTCCTGCAATCAGAGTATCAATAAATAAACGGGGATAACTGAATTGTTCTTCACCAAGGAAATTATATCGGTTTCGGTCCCAACTGACATTTTTTCGGAAGGGATATTGCAAAAGAACATAGGGAATATTTTCGACTACTTTCACCGCATGTGTAGGTTCCAGATATGTCCAATAAGCCCTGGGCACACCCCATGCATCAGTGGAATTTTGGCGTCGATAACTTTCGAGACGCATAACTGTTTTTCCTTCAGAAGTAGTAAAATAGTCGTCCATTTTCTCTTTAATCTGAAATTGAACAGAAATCGTGTCCAGATTAAAATCGTCGTAGGCGGTGGAATCTACATCGTAAATAACAAAGCGACCTTTTTCAATAGGATAATATGCCGCATAATTTTCCCCTTCGATTACTTCGGGTTTAGCGCAAGAAAACCAAGTTAAAACAAGAAATCCTATAGGCAAAAAACGAAATAAACTAGTACAAATCGACATGCGATTTAAGGGTTTTAACATATTTGTATCCACTTTCGATACGTTGTTCTATTGGTACATTTGCCCAGTTGGGGACATCCGTTTTCCCTTTCAGGTATATATCTTCCTTATAGATAAGTCCCACATTATGGGCATAAATTTCCTTACTCGAAATGCTGTAAATGGAATCTGTATATTCGGCTTGAGCCAGGGTAAGACAATGCGGGAAGCTGCCGGCAGTAACACTATAACTATGTTCGATCATAGTAGCCGTCCAATACTCGGGAGTCAGCAAATTTTTGGCATTTCTATTCAAGCTGTCTTCGGCTTTAAGCGGGGAAACAAGGAGAATAAATTTCTCATTATTTTGAGTGCGCTCCACCGTATATTGCTTGGCAGTTTTATTGTAATATTTTTGGATATAGGCATAGCCGGAGAGTTGATATCCGCCTAAGTTTCCTCCATCCCTTTCCATTTTAATCCGTGTTTGGAGTCCGCCCGTATTATCGGGGACATCCGTTTCGTAAGTTTCGCGGTATCGGAAGCTGACAACTCCGCTTGAGTCTGTGGTCCAAAAAGAACTATCCACCTCATATTCATATTGCCTACCCAAGTCGACAGGAGCATACAATGTATGATCTTCTAAATCGGGTTCCGTTTCTTTCTTACAAGAAACAACAAAAAGAGATACAGAAAAAAGGGCCAAGAAAACATTTCTTAGGTTCATGGTTCGATAGTTTATTAATCAAATATACAAAACAAGTTAAATTACACAAGAAATCAACTCAAAATAAATCCGCCCGCTACCACATCATTGCCTTCGTAAAACACTGCGCTTTGTCCGGGCGTCACTGCGCTTACCTCTTCAAGGAATTTTGCACGTATCATATTTCCTTCATGAAACAAAATGGCCGGTGCTCCTTTGTCCTTATATCTGATTTTACCGAGAACCTTCATTCCCTCTTCAATCTGTGCATATTTCCCAAAATTCAGATCGCGCACATAAATTTCCGTGGCTGTTAAATCTTCCTCATCGCCGAGTGTAACCGTATTGGCGTCGGGGTCAATTTTCACCACAAATTTGGGTTTCCCCATTGCAATACCGAGGCCTTTTCTTTGCCCTATGGTATAGAAGGGATAGCCTTCATGTTTTCCGATAATATTTCCCTGCATGTCGAGGTAATTTCCACCGGCCACTCTTTCTTCGAGTCCTTCCACCTTACGTTTCAGAAATCCTCTATAATCGTTATCGGGGATAAAGCAAATCTCATAGCTTTCGGCTTTTTTCGACAGTGCTTCATATCCGTATGCGCGCGCCATATCTCTGATTTCCGTTTTTCTGAATTTACCCAATGGCAGAATGGTACGTGCCAGCGCTTCTTGGCTCAGACCCCAAAGCACATAACTTTGGTCTTTACTTTCATCGAGCCCTTTCGACACCACATAACGTCCATTTTCGAGGCGCACCTGTGCATAATGTCCGGTGGCAATATAGGCGCAATTCAACTGATCGGCGCGTTTCAGTAAAGCATCCCATTTAATATGCGTATTGCATAAAATACAGGGATTCGGAGTGCGTCCTGCTATATATTCATGCGTAAAATTGTCGATAATATAATCGCCGAATTCTTCTCTTATATCCAAAATAAAATGCGGAAAGCCCTTATCTACGGCCAGGGCCCGGGCGTCATTGATATCGTCGAGACTGCAACAACCCGTGGTTTTGCGTTCGCCTCCCGAGGAAGCATAATCCCATGTTTTCATGGTAATACCAATTACCTCATAACCTTGCTCGTGCAACATAAGTGCGGCCACGCTGCTGTCGATTCCGCCACTCATGGCCACCAATACTCTTTTATTCTCTGATTCCATCCGGAGTTTCCACTTTAATCGGCTTTAGAGGTGCAGTTTCAATAATGGCATCTTTGCCATTCGCTCCTCCATGCCTGTATACAACTTTATTTTTGGGCAAGCCTTTTTCATCATACTGCACCCATAAACCATGCCTTTTCCCATTTGCATCATGCGTACCTTGGACTTGTTTATTTCCATTCGGATGAAAATACAAAGCAGGCCCGACACAAATACCATTCTTATACATCACTTCGCTATGCAAAGATCCGCTAGGATAATATTGCTTAATTTTTTGATCTTTCGCACCGTTAACATAAGTCCCCTCTTCCATAATCTTATCCTGAAGATTTTGATAATAAATGCGGTATGGCCCGTTCAATACGCCATTAGTGTAATTTTCCACAGCGCGCAAACTTCCATCTTCGGCATACATTTTCCATTCTCCCGACTTGAGTTTATCCACATAAAGTCCTTCTCCCAATTTCACCCCACTACTATCAAAAAGTACGGCCCAACAGCTTTTTCCATCCTCTTTATAATCCATTTCGGCGCGTAATTTTCCCGAAGGGAAATACATTTTGAATAAACCCTGAGGCAAATCGTCTTTATAGGTTCCTTCCGACTTAAGGACTTGATTGGGAAAATAACTTTTCCATACTCCTTGTTTTTTGCCCTTGACATCGGTCCGATTCATATCTTGAGCAATGGCTGAAGACAAAAGAAAGAGCAAGAAAAAAGTGCTTAAAAAACCGGTTTTATTCATCATCTTTAAGTGGTTCATTACAAAGGTAACGCGTAGTTTCAAAGTATGTTTACTCATTAACGTAAAATAAAGAAATTTTATAAAATTAAAATAGCATAGGATAAAAAAACACTTTAAAAAATGGGAATATCACAAATTCAATCCCTGTTTATTACCCTTTATTTTCACTTCCCAAAAATTTCTCAAAAATCCCCATCCGTATCCAAATAGCATGACAAAAGCGGCCATTAGAGATAAAAATCCAACATAAGGGCTTTTATTCTGCACCGAAGCCAGAATAAGATTAGCCATACTGTAAAACAATAGCATTAGGGCCGAAAGGCAAGATAAATTGGGGCAAAGCAGATACTGAAAAGGAATAGAAATGCAGAACAGAAGAAAAGCAGATGGGAACATATGCGTCAGCTTTAACTCATTGGGATGTCTTTGCCAGATATTGATACGCGCAGCTCCGAAGCGGAATACTTGTTTAAAGAATTTCTTGAAATCGGTACGTCTTTTATGGTAGACAAAAGCATCCGGGATAAAAGCGCTTGCATAGCCTTTTTCGATCAGGCGCATACTGAGTTCAATATCCTCTCCACATTTAAAATCGGTGGCATAGCCCTGCACATCGAAGAAAGCCGATTTGCGTATGCCCATATTAAAGCCCCGGGGGTGAAAAACACCTATATGCTTTTTCGCACCGCGGATACCTCCTGTGGTCAGCACCGAGGTCATTGCATAATTAATGGCTTTTTGTGTAGCTGTGAAATCGGCATGAGCTCTGTCGGGACCACCAAACAAATCGACCTTATTTTCTTCTAAAAATTTAGAAACATGCCGCAAATAGTCGGCCGGAATCAGACAATCGCTGTCTAAAAAAATCAACCAATCGCCGCTTGCTTTTTCTGCAGCCCAGTTTCGGGCATCGCTTACGGGCAAAAACTTGCGGTATAAATAAACAAGATCTAAAGAAGATGTATATTTTTGCACCACCGGTTCCACGTCATTGTTCGGACTGCCATCCGCAATAATAACCTCGAAATGGACATAATTTTGGGAACACAAACTTTCTAAGAATTCCTGAACCTCATCAGGTCTGGAAAAGGTGGGTGCAATTAAACTAAAACGCATAAGCAACAAAGATAAAAGGAATATCTAAATTTTGCGTTATTTAGGCATCGATTTAGGAGGACGAAAAGAAATGGCACGGCATTATAATTGATAAGGTAGGAAATCAAACAAAAAAGGTAAAGACCCGTCACAAATGCGACAAAATGTCTTAACTGATAAAACAAAACTATATGAAATTCGAAATACTTGACAAATTGACATTAGATAGACAGGATGATGACTCGGAATTCATCCCTCTTATTACCGACGATTCGGATGAAAATTTCAAAGAAGGCAATTTGCCCAATGAATTACCCATTTTACCCTTGCGCAATACGGTATTATTTCCGGGTGTGGTGATACCCATTACCGTTGGGCGCGACAAAAGCATAAAATTGATACAAGATGCCAATAAGGGCAATAAATTCATAGGGGTAACCACACAAAAAGACGTACAAATCGAGAATCCCGAATTCGAAGATTTACATAAAGTGGGTATTGCCGCACAAATACTTAAGGTATTAAAAATGCCTGATGGCACAACCACCTGCATCATACAGGGCCGTCGTAAAATCTTACTTCTCGACGAAGTGGCTCAGGAACCTTATTTCAAAGCCACCTATAGCATATTAAAAGATAAAATCCCTGCCAAAAACGATAAAGAATTCAACGCCTTAGTCAGCAATTTGAAAGAGCTGGCCATTCAGATAATCGAGCAGTCGCCGGAGATGCCTACGGAAGCCACATTTGCCATAAAGAATATAGAAAGTTTGCCTTTTCTGATTCATTTTATCAGCAGCAATATGAATGCCGGAATCAGCGAGAAACAAAGCATACTCGAGATGACGGATGTGAAACAAAAGGCGATGAAAGTGCTGGAGATTTTATCGAACGAACTTCAAATGCTGGAGCTGAAAAATCAGATTCGCAATAAAGTAAAAACCGATTTAGACAAGCAGCAACGCGATTATTTCCTGCATCAGCAATTGCGTCAGATTCAGGAGGAATTAGGTGAAGGAAGTGCTAAGGATATTGAAAATTTAAGAGCCAAAGCCGAACAAAAAAAATGGTCTGCCGAGGTAGCTGAAGTTTTCGAAAAAGAAATCGGAAAATTGGAGCGCACAAATCCCGCTTCGCCCGATTACGGAGTCAGCATGAATTATGTTGAACTACTTTTAGACCTACCTTGGAATGAATATACCCAAGACATATTCGATTTAGATTTTGCCCGTAAAATATTGAATCGGGATCATTTCGGGATGGACAAGGTAAAGAAACGTATCGTAGAACATTTGGCCGTTTTACGCCTGAAAGGGGATATGAAAGCTCCCATACTTTGTCTTGTGGGACCTCCGGGTGTGGGAAAAACCTCTTTGGGAAAATCCATAGCCGAGGCATTAGGACGTAAATATGTGCGCGTAGCATTGGGCGGATTAAAAGATGAGAGCGAAATCCGCGGACACAGAAAAACCTATATTGGAGCTATGCCCGGCCGTATAATTCAAAATATCAAAAAAGTGAAAAGTTCGAATCCGGTTTTCATTTTAGACGAGCTCGATAAATTGGGTAATTCTTTTCAGGGAGATCCTTCATCGGCCTTACTTGAAGTATTGGATCCGGAGCAAAATACCACCTTTCACGACAATTATTTAGATTTAGATTACGATTTAAGTAAAGTCTTTTTTATTGCTACGGCAAATTCGTTGAATCAGATTCAGCCTGCTCTGCTCGATCGTATGGAAATCATACATGTGAGTGGATACAGCACTGAAGAGAAAGTGGAAATTGCCCTGCGTCATCTTGTGCAAAAACAATGTTTAGAAAACGGTATAAAAAAATCGGATTTAAAGCTTACAAAAAAGAGCCTGGAATTCATCATTGAGAATTATACACGCGAAAGCGGAGTTCGAAATCTGGAAAGAAAAATAGGTTCCATTGCCCGATATATTGCCGTTAAAAAGGCCGAATCGGAGCCTTTGCCGGGAAATATCACCATAAAATTGGCAGAAGAAATCCTTGGCCCCCCATACGGTAGAGAGAAATATATAGGAAATAAATTTGCCGGTGTAGTGGCCGGATTGGGGTGGACTCCCGTAGGTGGAGATATTCTGTATATAGAAAGTCTGATTACCAAAGGTAAGGGCAAGTTAACCCTCACCGGAAGTTTGGGGAATGTAATGAAAGAAAGTGCGCTTATCGCATTGGAATATTTCAAAAGCAAATCAGATCTTTTTGGTGTTCCTTATAGCCTTTTCGACCATAGCAATATTCACATACACGTACCCGAGGGTGCTACACCCAAAGACGGCCCTTCTGCAGGAATCACCATGTTCACCAGTATAGCATCTGCATTTACCCAAAGAATGGTAAAAGATAAACTGGCGATGACGGGCGAGATTACCCTGCGCGGTGAAGTATTGCCTGTGGGTGGAATTAAAGAAAAAATACTTGCGGCCAAAAGAGGAGGCATAGAAGAGATTATACTTTGCGAAAAAAACAGGAAAGATATAATGGAAATAGAGCCTGAATATTTAGAAGGTTTGCATTTTCATTATGTAACCCGCATGGATGAAGTGGCGCAGATTGCACTTACAGATAAAAAAGTAAAAAATCCGCTTCCTGTAGAAAAATGGATCCCCAACAAAACGGCTAAAAAATAAGCCATGAAAATAACCGAATCAGATAGTCTATATTCAGATCTGGAAAACAGATCCATTTCCGAAATTCTGCATGGCATTAATGCAGAAGATAAGAAAGTGGCCGAGGCTATTTCAAAAGAAATGTCTGCTATAGAAGCATTGGCCGAGGCATATACACAGACTATTGCTGCAGGAAACAAGGTATTTTACATAGGCGCCGGCACAAGCGGCCGATTGGGCATTGTGGATGCGAGCGAACTGCCTCCGACATACGGATTGGAACATGGGCGGGTGATTGGATTGATTGCAGGCGGGGATGAGGCCATCCGAAAAGCCGTAGAATTTGCCGAAGATAATGTAGATGCAGCTTGGACGGATTTAACAAAACACGGGATAAAAAAAGACGATTTAGTCATCGGTATTGCGGCCTCCGGCTCAACACCCTATGTGGTGGGGGGATTGAAAACAGCCCGGGAAAACGGCATTCGAACCGGCTGTATAAGCTCCAACCCACAAGCTTCCATATTGGCCTATTCCGACTATCCTGTTTGTGTGGTAACCGGACCTGAATTTGTAACCGGAAGCACGCGCATGAAATCGGGGACTGCCCAGAAATTGGTATTAAACATGATATCCACGGCAGCCATGATAAAAAACAATAGGGTTAAGGGCAATAAAATGGTGGATATGACACCCACCAATCATAAACTTGTGAAGCGGGGAATTGAAATGATCTGCGACAGCATTCCAGTAAGCCGTGACGAAGCAGCACAATTATTAGAAAGCCAAGGAAGCGTAAGAAAAGCAATAGATTACTATCTGAAAAATCTCTAAAACAGCTTCCATTGAGCCATCTTTGCGGAAAGGGCGAAGATTGAATTCCCGTTCATATCATTAGGGCTTCAAGAAATCCATATTAAATTATTATCAGGTGTGAAAAATTCAATTATTTTTCATTAATTTGGGGCAGAATATAAATGCATTATTGTATAAAAAGATACCACCAAAAACCCGTTAACACATCAACCAAATATAAACAATACACCTTACATTAAAATGAAAAAACATCTACTACTGGTGAGCAGCCTATTAATGGGTAGCTACGCTGCAATGGCACAATGTCCTACAAATCCGGTTTCCGGAGATTTAATTATCAGTTCTGATATTACCTTAAGCGGTTTGTATCAGGTTAGCGGGACATTCAAAATAGAACCCGGGGTGACCGTAACCGTTGAGCCATATACAGTGGCCAATTGCGGCTCGCTTCGTGTTGAGGCTTCAAAAATAGATATTCAAGGCAATATAAATGCCGATTATGCCGGTTATCCGGGTGGAAATGCGGGTGTGGGAGCTGTAAACGTTAGTTCGCCCACCAATTCGCAAGCATCACTAACCGGATGTGCCAATAAAGATAATCCGGGACAAATCGTAGTAGGCGGCGGAATGGCCGGTACGGCCGGAAACGGTCCGGGAGCAGGTCTTGCGGGATCAAACGGATCAAACGGATCCGGGCCTAAGCAAACCTGTGAAAACAACGGTGATAAATATGGAATGGTGCCCGGTAGCGGTGGAGCAGGCGGCGGTGGCGGCGGCTCTTACGGCGGTAACGGAGGTAACGGCGGTAACGGCGGTAACGGAAGTGGCACACATTCAGGATCAGGTGTATCTATCAATACAGCTTA
Source organism: Bacteroidota bacterium (assembly GCA_023432985.1). Classification (GTDB taxonomy): domain Bacteria; phylum Bacteroidota; class Bacteroidia; order CAIKAF01; family CAIKAF01; genus JACVCJ01. The sequence goes on from JAEZEQ010000042.1 coordinate 38,387, forward strand.
TTCGGTATTGGCCGGAATTGGCGGTCCGGGTGGATTAGCCGGAAGCATTTATGGAACAGATTCAGGAAATGATATAGACTTAGGTTCGGGTGGAGCCGGCTCCGGTGGCGGAGGACGCTCATTTTACACAGGGACAGACGGAAATCGTGGTGGTTATGGCGGCGGTGCCGTATCCTTAATTGCAAGTGATACTTTACTAGTTTCGGGTACAATTTCTGCAAATGGAGAAAATGGATTAGACGGAGGTAAAGGAGCCAATGGCGATAAAACTGCCGATTGTTGCGGAGATGCTTGTAACGACTTAGGTGAAAGGACCTTGTCTTCAGGAGCAGGTGGTGGTGCCGGTTCAGGTGCAGGATCCGGTGGAGGTATTTTACTTGAAGCGCCTCTTTATTCGGCCATTACGGGTACACTTTCGGCCAACGGTGGAAATGGCGGAAACGGTGGAAACGGTGGAAACGGACGTTCAGATTCTTATGACGGTGGCGTATTCTGCGGAACACAAAATACATCAACAGGAAACGGAACTGCAGGTCAGGCCGGTGGATCCGGATCCGGAGGTCGTATTAAAATTTTTACAACCGATTGCGCTGAGAATATTCTTAGTCCAAGCTATAGCATCAGCGGTGGTGCAAGTGCCGATTCGGGGACTTATCACAACGGACTTAATACTTGTTTTGTAGATTATACTTCAATTCATAATCAGGCAAACGAAGCCAATTTCAATGTATTCCCAAATCCGGCTTCAGATATTGCCTATATCAAAATGCATAACGGAAACTTCAATCAGAATGCTACATTGAGTGTATACGACAATGCCGGAAGAAGAGTATGGGTTCAAAACCTAAACGGTCAAAGCGGAAACACAGTTCAACTGAATGTAAGCAGTTTCCAAACAGGTTCTTATATCATCGTATTAGAAAATGCGCAAGGTAGAAGTACCCAAAAATTAATTAAATACTAAGCATGAAGCATCTTCTCATCACTGCCGGTTTTTTTATACTAACCGGCATTTTTCAATTGCAAGCCCAGGAAACCAGAGCGCTCAGCTTTAATCCGGTCTTAAAACCATTTTATCATGGGGTTGCTTCCGGAGATCCAACGCCTAATAAAGTAATCATTTGGACACGTGTAACCCCCGACAGTGGATTTGTAGGCATGGCTATGGTCGACTGGCGTATGGCGCTGGATACAGGGATGACTCAGATTGTTCAATCGGGAACCTATGTAACGGATGCCACAAAAGACTATACGGTAAAAGTGGATGTAGGCGGATTAAATCCGAATACCTATTACTATTACGAATTCACCTACGATTCATTAAATTCCATCCGAGGTCGCACGCGCACCACGCCATCACAGGCGCAAATGCAGGACAGTCTGAGGTTTGGCGTAGTTTCATGCTCCAATTATGAGGCCGGTTTTTTCAATGCCTACCGCATATTAAATGAAAGAAATGATATAGATGCCGTAATACATTTGGGCGATTATATTTACGAATACGAACATAATGGTTATTCCTACAATGCCACAGCCGGAAGAGTATGGGAGCCTGCCAATGAAATTATTACCTTATACGATTATAGAACCCGATACAATTGCTATAAGCTCGATAATGACTTGATGCGTTTGCACCAAAATTTTCCGTTTATAATGGTATGGGATGATCATGAAAGTGCCAACGACAGTTATACCGATGGTGCCGAAAACCATAATGCGGGAGAAGGAAGCTGGGTCGACAGAAAATCGGCATCGCAACGTGCCTATATGGAATGGAATCCCATTCGTCCACAAGCTCCCAACGACAATTCACTGATATACCGTAAGCTCAATTTTGGCCCGCTTATGGATTTGATTATGCTCGATACACGTCTGATCGGACGAGAAGTACAAAGCGGAACAACCGGCTCTACGGTTACAAATCCAAATCGCACCATACTTGGCACAACGCAGTACAACTGGCTTTGCACACAATTGCTCAATACCCAAACCAAATGGAAAATCCTTGGTCAACAGGTGATGTTTGCTCCATTAACCGCATTCGGCTTAGCTGTAAACGGCGATCAATGGGATGGATATCCAGCCGAAAGGAATAAGATTATGAGCTTTGTAATGGCTAATGATGTGAAAAACGTGGCTGTATTAACCGGTGATATTCATACTGCATGGGCCAATGACGTACCAACGGCAAATTACAACAGCAATGGTAACGGATCTGCATTTGTGGAATTTGTAACCACAAGCGTTACTTCGCCCGGCTCACCTTTGGGCGGACTCGGAGTTGGCACAATAAAGCTGGCAAATCCACATATCAAATATGTAAATCTCGACAAAAAAGGATTCTTAATATTGGATGTAAATCAGAATAAAATTCAAAGCGATTATTTTTTCTTGAATTCAATCAATACCAGTAATAACAATTATTATTACGAAGATTCCTACTATTCCAATGCCGGAGAAAGGTTTTTAAGGCATACCAGCACGGTGGCTTTTCCTCGTCCGGGGCTTACAGATATAGTTCATGCCCCATTATGGCCGAGGCCTATGCCGGTTATCGAAGATACAAGCGGTACGGTAGACCCGCCGGTATCGGTTCAGGAAGTGGAGGAACCAGTGGTTGTGGGTGTATATCCCAATCCGTTCAGCGAAGGATTTTCCATCCAAATCTATCTGCCCCAAAACGGACCCGTACTATTCGAAATTCGCAATTTGGCCGGACAATTATTGTCGCAAACAAAAAATACATATCAAAGCGGATTACAATTTATTCCAGTGCAAACCCCACAATTGGCCAATGGAATATATCTACTCCATATCCAATATCCGGGCGGAACCAAAACGGTGAAAATGGTGAAACAATAAGTATAGAAAACCTCGACAAAGTCGGGGTTTTTTCTTTTAAATTTTTACCTTTGTAAGGTGTTTAAGACGCGTTTTCAAAATAATAAATTGTCCATTGTTTTATTAAGCATTGGACTTCTGCTTTTTCAAATTTTCCAGACTCAATGGAACCATAGGCCGGTTTCAGATAAGGAAAATACAGAGAAAATAGTAGTCTATACACCTGTACAATCAAACCCACACGTACAAAAGGAAAACGATTTTAAACCCGGGTCAGTTCCCTTTTATCTCGGCTTATGGCAAAGCACTTTTAGCCTGAATGACAAAACTCGTTTTTCGACCAGAGCAAGCGAATTAAAAGTGATTAAAGGGATTTGTTTCGCCCAAATACAATCCTATATTAAATTGCGGGTCTTGCGCCTGTAAAATCCCATTTTCTTTTCGCGTTATTTCTAGCCTGTGCACCTATGCATAGGAAGATTCGTATTGTATTATTTAATTCAAAAAGAAAATGGAAAACAATTCAAAATCGTCCGGTAAGTGGACGGGCATATGGCTTATGACAGCCATAATCGTATTATTGATTTTAGCTAAAATTCTATTATAATAAAAGGGCCTTCGGGCTCTTTTTTTTATCCTATTTCGAAAAAGAAAGACCACAACTGATATAAACCTATAGCCGCTACTATAAGTAGAACCATATTACTGAATCTTTCTTCGGATATATGTTTTAATATCCTTTTCCCGAGGTAACTGCCTAAGAGACTCATCAGTATAAGTCCGGGGAATACCCATAACACTTCACGTTGTATGTACCCATTGAAAAAATAAACCCCGGTTCGCGCCAAATCAATGCCCAGATCTATCCATGCCGAACTGGCAATAAACACATCCTTTTCGAGCTGCATGGCGCTCAGCACTAGACCGCGTATTGCTCCACCCGTACCAATAAATCCGGCTAAAAATCCGCTCGACAAACCTCCCAGAAAATAATTTTTCTCGGAAATACGCAAGCGTTTATTCCTGAACAAAAGCATGAAAATACTTAGTCCAATCAATACAATAGCCAAAATCAACTTGAAAATATTACTTTGAATATACTGACTTAAATATGCGCCAATGATGACAAAAATCACCGAAGGTAAACCCAGCCAAAGCAAGAGTTTTCGATCTATATTCCGGCGAAACAGGTAAATTTTAAATAGATTAGAAAATACATGAAACAGGGCAGTTACCCCCAAAACGGTAGAAAAGTCGAAAAACATGCCGGCCATGGGAACAAAGAGGACGGAGGAGCCAAAACCGCTGACCGTACCTAAAATTTCGGCCACTAATGCCAAAAAAAAGAAAAGCAAAATCTGCTCCCAACCTAAGGGAATACTTTGTATAAAATCCGACACTAGCAATACTCTGATTAAACGCCAAAAGTAAGCAATAATAAGACGATAAATGACTAAAAAACATCTTAAGCTAAAAATCTCCTTAGATAATCCCAAGGCGCTAAAGGAGCACATAAAACTGTCTAACAAACATATACAGATCCTTCGCTTCTACACAACAGCAAGTACACTATTTTTCACAAAGAAGTTGCATTGTTGAAAATTATTAATAAATTGTGCTATGGTAAGGGGGAAAATGAGGGACAAAAAAGTGGCTATTTACCAGGCTGCACTCAGACGGGTTAACCGTGTTGGTTATGGGGGATTAACCATGCAGGAACTCGCAAAAGATGCAAAATTAGCCACGGGTACGGTTTATCTGTACTTCGAAAACAAGGAAGACCTGGTCAATGAAATCATTATGGACACAAAGTCGGAAATGATGGAAACCATTTATAAGGACACAGAGGAAAACGAACCCTTGTATCCTTATTTCAAAAAGATAGTTTCAAATTATTTGGACTATGGGACCACGCATACCGATAAGATTATTTTTCTGGAACAATTCTACCGATCGGAATTCTTGACCAATGAGACAAGGAGCTCGCTTAAAGAAATTTGGATGCCTTTCTTCCAATACCTTTGTGCGCCCAGAAACGAAATGTTACTCAAGGATTCCAACAGAGAAATAATGTTGTCCGGATTTGAAGGCGCGATAAGGCAAATCATCCTGAACATCAACAGTTCGAATCTGCCTTATACAAAACTGCTCAGAGATCAGATTGTAGATATGCTCTGGTCTTCCATACGCAGATAATAGGCCTTTTTCATTTCCTGAAAACAGTAAAACTATACTCTGTTTTCTGTAAACATCCCAGCGTTATTCTTCAATAAGGCAGTATATTTCTATTGAAAATCAGCATACTAAATCCCGATTTCAAAAAGAGTTTTATTAATAATATGCCTATTGAAAGGGGTTTTGTATTTTTACCCAAATAATTTCCTTTAATGAACATGTTTTCTTTATTACGAATACCCGCAGCCATCGAGCTCCCTTTTTCAATTCATATTACAGGCGATCCTAAAAAAGATGCCGAATATGTTCTGTTGGGATTGGCTCTTTGTGTATTGTTGTTAATCATCACCATTAGTATTTTGGTGATTGTTGCTTTGCGAAAAAACAAAAAGAAAAATGCGATTGTAGCCAAAGAAAAGCCTAGCAGAAAACAAGAAATTTCTAAAACAGAAAAAACAAAGGCGACTATTCAGGCTGAGAAAAATAACGATCAAAAATACAGTCCGCCTATCGAAAAACCAAAAGAAAAGGCACCTGAAAATCAAGCTCCGCCCACTCCACCCAAACCGGAAGAAATAAAGGAGGAAAAAGTAGCAGAGTCAACAAAAAAAGAGGAAAAAGCACCGGAGAAAAAAGAGGAAGCCAAGCCCCAATCCGCACCCGATAAAATGGAGGAAATCCGCTTACGTTTGGCCGAGATAGCTAAAAACAAAAAAGAAAATCCGGATATATACAAGGATGTAGTACTACCGAAATTGGATGAGAATTTTGCCAAAACCGTAAGTAAAGAAGAGGCCGGTTTAAGTGGAGAAGCCTATGAAGAACATGAAACCGAGATAGTAGATGAAAGCAGCCCGGAACAAAGCAATTCAGAAGTAGAACAAAGTCCGGTGCACAATCACCCTAAACCTGAGCAGGCCTATAATTATGAACGCGAATTGCAGGATTTAAAAACCGATTTAGACATAGTCATTCCGGTTAGCGATTCCGATTATAAAATAGAAGAAGAAGAACATATCGAAAGTCCGTCCGACCCTGAAAATGCAACATATACAACGGAAAATACAGAGACAGAGACGGGCTATGAACCGGAAAAAGAATTGCAGCAATTAGACACAGATTTAGATATAGAAAATCCGGTTAGTGATTCCGATTATAAAATAGAAGAAGAGCAATTAGAAATTATATCCGAAGAGAATAGCCGGGAAGAGAATTCGGCACAGCAGCAAATTCCATCATCGCATGCGGGCAATTTTCAAAACAGTCGACTTCCGTTAAAGCGGCTTACTTTCGCTGAGTGGATGGAAAATTTCAAAAATTAATATGCCTTTGCGTATAGCATATTTTCTCATTAGTGCATGGGCTTATATAGCTTTGGCCAATGCGCAAAACACAAGCATGAGTGCGGCTTTTGACCCGCCCGGCAGATCTCGGTTCTATTTTAATCCGGGTGATGAAATCCGACTTAAAATCAAAGGCGAAGATCGCAGTCAGACCTATTATATTACCCAAATCAGCGAGCAGGGTTTATTGCTTGAAAACAGATATTTGGCTTCTTTTTCGGATATAGAACGTATTACCTTATATCCGCGCAGGCCCTTGCGATCGTTAAAGGGTATATTATTGGGTGGGGGTGTATTATTTCCTGTAACGGGCATAACGACCGAACTCTTATTAAAGACCATGGAGCCTATAGACATAGCCTATTATGGGGCATCCGCAACGCCATTTCTATTTGCTTATATGGGCATTCGATTAAACGAGCGTTATGGGGTAAGCTATCGCAGCAAAAAGAACAAAATCAAACCTGTTATTTACAAAGCTCCATATAGTTGGTAAAAAAAATGACTTCCTTGTTAAGGAAGTCATTTCGAAAATATAGGTTAAAGCAAATTTTAATTCTTCACTTCTTCAAATTCAACATCGGTAGTATTATCTCCGGGCTGACTATTTCCTTCTTGCGTATCCGTAGCTTGTGCGCCGGCATCAGCATTCTGATACATAGCCGTTGCAGCAGCTTGGAATAGCGTATTCAAGCGTTCCATAGCCTCGTCGATTTTATCCATATCCTTGGCTTCATGCACCTTTTTCAATTCAGCCACAGCCTCTTCAATTGCAGGTTTTTGATCGGCAGGAATTTTATCGCCATTTTCTTTCAATTGTTTTTCAATTTCAAAAACCATAGCATCGGCTCTGTTGAGTTTTTCAACGCGTTCGCGCTCATTTTTATCGGCTTCGGCATTGGCTTCGGCTTCGGCTTTCATTTTGTTGATTTCGTCCTGGCTTAGCCCGCTGCTGGCTTCGATGCGGATACGTTGTTCTTTTCCGGTTGCTTTATCTTTAGCCGACACATTCAAGATACCATTCGCGTCTATATCGAAGGTAACCTCTATTTGAGGTACTCCTCTTGGTGCGGATGGAATACCATCTAAATGGAATTTACCGATTGTGCGGTTATGTTGAGCCATGGGTCTTTCTCCTTGCAATACGTGAATTTCAACCGAAGTTTGTCCGTCGCTCGCTGTAGAGAATGTTTCAGACTTACGCGTAGGAATGGTTGTATTGGATTCAATAAGGCGGGTAAATACGCCACCATAGGTTTCGATTCCTAATGAAAGAGGAGTTACATCCAGCAACAATACATCCGTAACATCACCTGACAATACACCACCTTGAATTGCGGCACCAAGGGCAACCACTTCATCGGGGTTTACACTTCGGTTTGGAACTTTTCCGAAAAATTTCTCCACGGCCGCTTGAATAGCAGGAATACGTGTTGAGCCACCTACGAGAATTACTTCGTCAATATCACTCACTTTCAATCCGGCTTTTTCCAAAGAAGTGCGACAAGGAGCAATAGTACGCTCTACCAGGTCAGCAACCAATTGTTCGAATTTAGCGCGTGAAAGAGTGCGAACCAGGTGACGCGGCACATTATCTACAACCGTAATATAAGGCAAATTTATCTCCGTTTGAACGGCATTTGACAATTCTACTTTTGCTTTTTCGGCAGCTTCTTTCAAGCGTTGCAAAGCCATTGGGTCTTTACGCAGATCTACACCATCTGAAGATTTAAACTCATCGGCCAACCAATCTATAATTTTTTGGTCGAAATCATCCCCACCAAGATGGGTATCTCCTTCTGTAGCTTTCACTTCGAATACGCCATCGCCCAATTCGAGCACCGATACGTCATGTGTACCACCTCCACAGTCGAAAACAACGACTTTACTGTCTTTATTTTGTTTATCGAGACCATATGCCAAAGCTGCGGCAGTAGGCTCGTTAATGATACGCAATACTTTCAGGCCTGCAATTTCGCCCGCTTCTTTCGTAGCCTGACGTTGTGAGTCGTTGAAATAAGCCGGTACGGTAATCACCGCTTCAGACACAGATTCACCCAAAAAATCCTCGGCAGTTTGCTTCATTTTCTGAAGAATCATAGCCGAAATTTCTTGCGGGGTATAAGAACGATCATCAATAGCAACTCGGGGCGTATTATTATCGCCTTTAATTACTTTATAAGGCACATTGGTTATTTCCTTTTCTACTTCGCCAAAACTGCTTCCCATAAAACGTTTGATGGAATATATCGTTTTGGTCGGATTGGTCACCGCTTGACGTTTAGCCGGTTTCCCAACCTTGCGCTCACCGTTGTCCATAAAAGCAACCATAGAAGGAGTAGTGCGATCCCCTTCATTATTTTCAATAATGCGGGGTTGACTTCCTTCCATAACGGCCACACATGAGTTGGTCGTTCCTAAGTCTATTCCTATTATCTTTCCCATAATTAAGTTTTTTATAAAATTCTATTGGCAAATAATCAAACTCTATGCCGTAGTTGCTTTGACTCCTTTTCTGAAAAAAATGTCAGAAAAATGGGAAAATAATATGCCAACATGGCACAAAGTGACAAAAAAATGACAGAGTTAGTCAGGACAATAAATATGAAACAGGCTTTAAACAAAATAAGCCGCTCTATAATTAGAACGGCTTATCAAGTTGCCCGAGATGGATTCGAACCACCACAGTCAGTACCAAAAACTGAAGTCCTGCCATTAGACGATCGGGCAATTGCGGCTGCAAAGATAAGTACAAAAATATATTTTGCAAATATTTTTTAGCCTTTTAATGCTTCAGCACCACCTACAATTTCCAAAATTTCGTTGGTAATTGCAGCCTGACGAGCTTTATTATAACTCAATTTCAATTCATTAAGCAAAGTTCCTGCATTATCCGTAGCTTTATGCATTGCGGTCATACGGGCACCATGTTCTGCAGCTTGAGAATCCAATATCACCTTAAAAAACTGTGTTTTCAAGGAAGCAGGAATCAAGTTATATACAATTTCTTCTTTACTGGGCTGATAAATATATTCAGCGCTTACGATTGTTTCATTAGATTCTGCATTGGGTGTAAGGGGAAGAAATACTTCTTCTTTGGTAAGAATACTTGCAGCACTTTGAAACTCGTTATACACAACAATCACTTTATCAAAAAGCTTGTCGGCGAAGAGTCCCATTACCATTTCGGCAATTTCATTGGCATTTGCAAATGTGGGTTTATCAACGATCTCATCGAAACGAGCGCGCATTTTCACATTTTTCTTGGCAAAAACATTGGCTACATTTCTACCAATACAAATCACTTCCAGATTACCTGCATCTACATATTCTTTATGTTGATCTAAGACCAACTGAGCCTTCTTGGCCACATTGGCATTAAAAGCACCACATAGACCTTTATTTGCAGAAACAGCAATAAGCAATACCCGTTTCACGTCGCGCACTTCGGTATAGGGGCTTTCGGTATCCGAAGAAACAGAACCACTCAAATTATTCAAAATCTCCTTAAGCTTATTGGCATAAGGGCGCATTTTGATAATATTGTCCTGTGCTCTCTTCAGCTTAGCAGCAGATACCAGCTTCATGGCAGACGTAATCTGTCTTGTAGAGGAAACCGAACTAATTCTGTTGCGTACTTCTTTTAAGCTAGCCATATTATTTCATTAAAATCCGCCTGCCTTAAGCAGGCGGAAAATCAGTATATTATTTAGCAAATTTTGCAGAAACTTCCTTGGCTACTTTCTCAAGTATGCCTGTAATTCCGTCATCAAATTTTCCTGCTTTAAGTGCATCTAGTGTGTCTCTGTATTGTGCATCTAAAACAGACAGATAATCGGATTGAAATTCTCTTACTTTATTTACGGGTACATCTTTCAAAAGATTCTTGGTACCGGCATAAATAATTGCAATTTGTTTTTCAACGGTCATCGGACTAAACTGGGCTTGTTTAAGGATTTCCACGTTACGTGCCCCTTTATCCAATACCATTTTAGTAGCTGCATCTAAATCGGAACCGAATTTGGCAAATGCTTCCAATTCGCGATACTGAGCTTGATCTAATTTCAATGTTCCGGCCACTTTTTTCATCGATTTAATCTGTGCATTACCCCCCACACGAGATACCGAAATACCTACGTTAATCGCGGGACGTACACCGGAGTTAAATAAATTTGATTCCAAAAATATCTGACCATCGGTAATAGAAATCACGTTTGTCGGAATATAAGCAGAAACGTCACCGGCTTGTGTTTCGATAATTGGAAGTGCGGTAAGCGACCCTCCACCTTTCACTTTACCTTTCAAGCTCTCTGGTAAATCGTTCATTTCAGCCGCAATCTGATCATTATTGATCACCTTAGCCGCACGCTCGAGCAAACGACTATGCAAGAAGAAAACATCACCCGGATAGGCTTCACGTCCCGGGGGACGACGAAGCAACAAGGAAACCTCACGATAGGCAACGGCTTGTTTCGACAAATCATCATATACAATAAGTGCAGGACGACCTGTATCTCTGAAATATTCACCGATAGCACAACCTGCAAATGGAGCGTAGAACTGCATTGGAGCAGGCTCAGAAGCAGAAGCAGATACGATAACCGTATAAGCCAATGCACCGGCATCTTCAAGTGTTTTAGCAATAGAAGCTACGGTAGAACCTTTTTGTCCGATAGCTACATATATACAGAATACCGGTTCTCCGGCATCATAAAATTCTTTCTGATTGATAATGGTATCTAAAGCAATCGCGGTTTTACCAATTTGACGGTCACCAATGATAAGCTCACGTTGTCCACGTCCGATCGGAATCATGGCATCGATAGATTTGATACCTGTTTGCAATGGCTCATTCACCGGCTGACGATAAATAACCCCGGGAGCTTTACGCTCCAATGGCATTAAAATCTTTTCGCCGCTGATAGGACCTTTACCGTCGATAGGCGTACCAAGGGTATCCACAACGCGACCCAACATGCCTTCAGAAACGGGAATAGATGCAATTTCACCCAATCTTTTTACAGACTGACCTTCACGAATTGTACCTGAAGCACCTAATAAAACCGCACCTACGTTATCCTCTTCCAGGTTAAGTACGATACCGCGCACCCCATTTTCAAATTCAATTAATTCTCCGGCCTGAACACTGTTCAATCCATAAATACGGGCAATACCGTCTCCCACCTGAAGCACGGTTCCTACCTCTTCGAGTTGAGCACCTGTCTTGAAACCAGATAATTGCTCTCTTAATATTGCGGATACTTCCGCCGGTTTAATTTCTGCCATGTAGCGAGATATTAGAATTCTTTAATATATAAATTTTCGTTGAATGCTCTTGTTAATTTCACCATGGAATCTGCAAAACTTGAGTTGATTTGCTTGTCGCCTACGGTAAGTTTAAATCCACCTATCATATTCGGATCAATACGCTCGGCTAATACAACCTGCGTGGCAGCGGAAAACTCGGGTGAACGACGAATAATCGCTTCCATTTGTGCACGTATACCACTGTCAAGCGGACCCGCAGTAACAACCTCTGCAATAAGAATCCCCTTTTTGGTATTATATAATTTTATAAAAGCTTTGGAAATATCTTCCAGAGATTGCTCTCTATTGCTCTTGGTCAGCTTTTCGATAAATGCTTTGGTCAATGCGCTATTCTCCGGAAATATGGCATGAATAGCCGAAATTTTCTGGTCTTTACGAATAACGGGACTCTTCAGCATGGCTTTGAATTCCGGAACCGCAGCCGCAGTTAAGGCAAAATTCTCCATATCAGCCAATACTTTATCTGTAATCCCCTGTTCTACCGACAGTGAATACAAGGCATTGGCATAACGGACAGCAACTTTTGAATATGCACTCATCTTAATTAAAACTAGCCTCGTTCAACAATTGTTTAATGCTCTCTCTTTGCTTTTCTTCATCCGACAATTTCTCGCGAAGTACCTTCTCGGCAATTTCCAATGATAGTTTTCCAACTTCATTTTTCATCTCTGTCATTGCCTTCATTTTCTCATTTTGAATGGTCTGACGAGCTTGCTCTACCAGTTTCGAAGCCTCTAATCCGGCTTTTTCTTTGGCTTCAGAAATCATTTTATCGGATGCATCTCGCGCAGCACGCAACATAACTTCACGCTCTTTTGCCGCCTCAGCCAATAAGTTCTCATTCTGCGATTGTATGTCTTTCATACGCATCTCGGCCAATTCCGCTGCTTTTAACGCATCGTCAATCTTGTCCTCACGCTCTTTTAACATGGTCAAAATCGGCCCCCATGCAAACTTTTTCAATAAAAAGAATACAATCAGGAATGCCAACGACATCCAAAAAATCAAACCTAATCCGGGAAGTATTAAACCCATTTTATTCTTATTTTTATTTTTTTCTAAAATAATCCCTGCCGACCAGATCAACCATCTGCGGCGACAGGGAAATGCAATTCAGGTGTTGATTAACCTAAGGCAACCAATAGACAAACGATGATACCGAAGAAAGCAGCACCTTCAACAAGTGCAGCCGCAACGATCATGTTCGAACGAATATCACCACCCGCTTCAGGTTGACGTGCAATTGATTCCATGGCACTTTTACCAATGTTACCAATTCCTAATCCTGCTCCTACTACAGCTAAACCTGCTCCGATAGCAGCTAAACCTTGGTTTTCAAAACCCATCATAATTTCTGCGATGCTCATTTTCTTTATATTTAAATTGTTATTACATCCAAATTCTATGCATGATGATCGGCATGTGCATGATCATCATGTGCGTGCTCCTCAACTGCCTGACCAAAATAAATGGCCGCTAATAATGTGAACACATACGCCTGTAAAAAGGCAACTAAAAACTCCAACACGTTCATAAATATGGTAAACGCCACCGATAATACCGATACACCATATCCCAAACCTACACCAAACTTCTCTCCGAATATAAATATCAAAGAAATAAAGGATAAGATGATGATGTGACCCGCGGTAATGTTCGCAAATAAACGCAAGCACAATACAATTGGCTTAGAAATTACCCCAACCAACTCTATCACAAACATTAACGGAATGGGGAATTTCAACCATACAGGTACACCCGGAGTCCAAAATAAATGAACCCAGTAGTCTTTCTTCGCACTTTTTAAGGTTACTATAAAAGTAGCCACAGCCAATACCAAAGCCACAGATATATTACCCGTTACATTGAATCCGCCTATAAAGGGAATTAATCCCAAAAAGTTGGCTATTAATATGAAGAAAAATATGGTCAGCAAAAAGGGCATGAACTTTTCGTAATGACGACCTATAGAAGGCTTTGCCACTTCATCACGAATAAATATGATAATGGGCTCCAAAAAGGACTGAACACCCTTGGGTGCAGATAAACCACGTTTTTTATATCCGCCTGCTACGGTCAACATTAATATTACTAATATGGCCGAAGTGATGAATACCCCAAATACGGTTTTGGTTATGGACAAATCAAGAGGCCCGGCTTCACTTACCTTGCCCTCATTGTCTACAAAATAAATATGCTCGTGATGCATGGCATAACCATTAAATGCAGGAACCACCTCTTCAGCTCCCGATTCTGCATCTACAAATATAGCGCTCTCCTCTCCATGAAAACGAGAAGATAAAAACATCTCTAATCCCTTCTCTTCGGAATATAAAATAATAGGCAATGGTAAGGAAATATGCGTCTCTTTATCTGTACCCTCTCCTAAGGTCATAAAATGAATTTCATGCGCATCTAATACGTGATGAAGAATCACATCTTTTGCATTAAAACCTGCACCACCACCACCGGCAAATACGATTCCGTTAAAGCTTGCTATAGCTATGAAAAAGGCGACTAACTTGTGTATTATACTGAATTTCATTGCAATAATTCCTGTTTTTTTTCAATCCCTGAAATTGACCGCAAAAATAGATGTTTTAATGGTAAAAAAGAAAACATTCAAAAGATTTCCGAAAACTAATTATCAACATGCTTCAAACCAGCTTATTAGTCTTGGCCTTTTAACATGTTTTTACTGAATTTCCATTCCACTACGGTAAATAATAGATAACTTGCCATGAGAATTATAGCCGCTTCTTTCATATATGCTTTGGCCAATACAAATATTACGACCACAAGTATGGCTAATGTCATTATGCGAATACCCGAAAATGCCATATAGGCATTGATGAATTTTTTGGGCTCCTTGGCATGTATTTTTAATAAATAGGAAAAGGAAAAGGCATATACCAAAAACATGAGTACTATAATGCCGCTTCCAAACTGAAATGGATGCATTTCGGGCTTTATATAATGTATGGCTATATCCAAACCTATTAATACCGAGGCCGCCATGCCCAAGGTTATGATGTAGGAACTCAACTCTTTATTCATGCCGCAAAGATATGGTATTTATTGCTATTTACTTATTTCATAAGCCGTAAATTTGATGCAAAAAAAAACAGAGGAGAAACAATGTTCTCTCTCTGTTTTTAGTACCCCAGACGGGACTTGAACCCGTACAACCGTAAGGTCACAGGATTTTAAGTCCTGCGTGTCTACCAATTCCACCACCGGGGCAACTTGATACAAAAAAAGCCCCATGTTTGAGGCTTAGAGCGGAAGACGGGACTTGAACCCGCGACCCCGACCTTGGCAAGGTCGTGCTCTACCAACTGAGCTACTTCCGCATTTTCCCAAAGAACGTTCTATAAATTTGGGAGTGCAAATCTATAATGCAATTCTTAATTTACAAAATATTTTTTCTTTTTTTTCTCTTTTTTACAAGCCCGTCTTTTTAATCACCCTTGTATTCGGCACATCCTATATCTGGTCTTCCATCTATTAACCTATTCTTTCCATGATAATCGAACATATTCGCATTGGAATAACTAATATCTGCCGAATCACGTGCCGGTGAGTCATGCAATAGACTCGGATCGTAAAAATAGGGCGCATAAAAACGAGGATCTTTATTTTTTATTAAACCCGGATAAAAGGAATTTTCGGTGTCGATTTTGGGATCAATTTTTATCAAACAATTCCGGAATATATAATCAAATGCTGTTCCGCTGATTTGATCATATCCCAATTCGGTCGGATTATTCCCATATAATATACTGTTCTCCACGTTCAACTGTATTGCCGCAATATACTCAGCATAGGCATTGCTGAAATAGAATCCGGCACTGGGACGCGTGCCACTCTGATAACCGGCCACCGTAATGTGATTGAATTTGTATTTCCCGCCCAATACCAAAGCTATGCCGTAATTATTGAAATTATTTATGAATAAATTTTTTGCTTCTACTTCATAGTTCATCGCCAAAAGGCAACTGTTGCTCATATTGTAAATGGACGTGTTTTCTATTTTCAAATATCGGGGCGTAAAACCGTCGCTCATATCCAGTCCGCCCGCTTGTATACCCAAACGGCCATTTTTTATTATGGCGTTTCGAATCTCATGCTCAGTGCTGCCTTCATTGATCCATATCCTATCCCATTGTCCGGCCAATTGCGCATAAGCACTACCCAAACGCGTACCCTCTATCACCACTTTCCGGTTTCTTTCGCCCAATATTTTTAATGTGGCTCCTTTGTAAATCCACAACATGGCGCCGTTGAACATATGCACCCTCGTTCCCGGATGCATGGTCAACACTGCCCCGGCATCCATTACCAAAGTGCCCACTATAACGACCGGCTTCCCTTCTACCCATTCATGGTTGCCCTGCAATATGCGCACCGGATATTTCCTGCCCAAATTGTCCTGCAAGGTATCATTCGGAAAATAATATATAGCATCACTTCCCGGAGCAGCCAAATACAACTTATCAGGACCATTTGCATAATCCACCACTATGTGGTCATCTTCAAAAAGTTGGCCCGTACTGCCCGTCGGATCTATGGTCGACTCTATGAAAATAAAAACACTATCTCCCGATAATACATCAATCTCCTCTACTAAAGGGCCCGAAAATCCGTCTACATTAATGCGAAATGCCGATTGATGGCCTTTTTCTAAATAGACTTTGTTGATTCGAATATCTCGTGCATTGGTGTTTTTTACCACTATACGCCGGGTTAAAGACCCAACCTGGGTAAATGAGGTGTCGAATAATACCGTGTCGGCCGAGTAACGCAATTTCCCATCTTTTGTATAGAGATTCTTGTCGCAGGAACTCATAAAACCCAATCCTAACAGACCAATTAAAAATGGGATATATATATGTGTAAATCGCCTTTTCATTTGCACAAAGTTAACTATTCTAAGCCTTTTTTATTGTGCAAGATAAAACCAATATTAAAATACACACTATGCGGACGATCGGCATGATGATAATAGTTGTAGTTCAAACTCACGGGCCCCACCGGCGTATGATATACCACAGCTAAGGAAGTAATGAAATAGGTGCGGTAAAACCAGGTCAGACTTTTACGCGCGCTGCCGTCGGGCATTTGCTGAATTTCCCTAAAAGGCTGAAATACATGCAACTCACCTCGTACATCTAGGTTTTTTATAGGCGTGTATACCAATCGCGTGCCACCGGCTATAAATTCATTGCTTCTGTATTGGGGTAAAAATAAATTGGTCAACTCGGGTATAGGCTGAAAGGGTCTGGCCATAATATTGCTCACTCTATAATTGCCAAATATAGGTTGCATGGAATAATACAATTCGCCCCGAAAACTGATGCGTACTTTTCTATATCGAAAGAAAAATTTTTCCCCCGCTAAACGGAATTGCGCCCAATTGGCAAATCGCGTTTTAAAGCCGCCCAAATTTCCCGTATTCCCCGGAAAAAAATCTTCAGCACCATGCACAAATCGCACCGAAGCCGAAATATAGGCACCCTTGGATGCGTATTGCTTGCGATCCAGCGTGTTTAATTCATAGGTTAAATGTGCCGTAGCAAGCCGAAACAATGACTTGTCGGCCGTATCGGCTAAATTTAAAAATGGCGTTTGATAATAGGATTTCTCGGAATAAACAAAAGCTGCCCCACTATTTATTTTGCCCTGTCTGCCCGAGGGAAAACCAAAATCTATACCCGCCTGATGCTCGTTCTGATTTAATAATACCTGACGCTTTTTGGTTTCTATGAAAAAATTGAAATTCTGTGTGAAATTGTACTGATTGAAATTGTAAAAGGTGCTTATGGAAAAAGGACTCCGCCCGGGTATATCTAACCTACCGGTGAAATGCGCATTATTGTAAACCCGCCCAAAGGAACCATTGGCATGCAAGGTCATACCTACATCCCATAAACGCTTGAACTTCACACCAACATATGCCGTATTATATGGCTTGGTACTCAGGTTTCCACCTAAAGAAACTTCCAAACTTTGATCGGACTTCATTTTTAAATACAAATTGTATTTCTTCCGCTCAAAGTCGAACAAGGCCATAGGATATATATCCTTTATCCGCTCGTCTGCCGATATTTCGAAAAATCGCTTTTTGACAAAGCCCAAGCTTAATGTATCTTTTCTCTTTTTTCGCAAGAGTTTTTGCACATATTGCCTCGGAAGTTTTTTTAACCCGGTCACATATACATTCTCAAAAGCCAAGGGCTCAATTTTAGCCTTAAAGGCCTTTCTCTTTTCTTCTACTTCCGATTTTGGCACAAAACGCGGACTATACATTTTTATAGTATCCATCAGTCGCTGTGCCGCAATTTCGCCCTCTTTCAAGGTGCGTGCATTATCGGTAAAATCGAATAATGAGGTGGAAATAACCGGCGTAATTATGACCATGTTTTCGCAAATAGGCTCATAATTGGTCGGCGACATTACCATGGTTTTTATCTGCCCAATTAAATCGTCCTCCGATAATTCCGAACTCCCTCCGGGCCCCACAACATTGCTGCCTATGATAAAATCGGGAAAGAAATCTTTGTCTATCACATCAGCCGGAAAATTATTATACAATCCCCCGTCGAATAATACCGAACCTTTGATTTTTAAAGGACGCATATATAAAGGATAGGTGGCCGAAACCCGAACTGCCGAAGGCAAATAACCATCCCTGAATATAACTTCACTTTTCTTTCGTATATCTGCCCCTACACAACGAAAGGGAATAAAAAGACTGTCGAAATTATGCCCCGCCGCCTCACTGGCACCCGCCAATAATTCCATCATTTTGAAATCGTAATTATAAGCCGAAATTATGGCGGTTGGAATGGAAGTACGCAATTGCCCGCTATCTAAATTCAATTTTAAATTCAATATGGACGCATTGGGCTCGGGCATTTTAAAATAATAGGTATACTCCGGAGAAATTTTCCCGGTTACTAAATGCGAAAAATCGGGATGGGTAACTATGGCTTCCATTTCTTCTGGAGAATACCCCGCCGCATACATACCACCAATCAACGCACCCATACTGGTGCCGGCAATAAAATCAATGGGAATATTATTCCGCTCTAACTCTTTTAATACGCCTATATGCGCAACACCCCAGGCACCACCTCCCGACAATACAACACCTACCTTCTGCGCCCCGGATGAAAGGGAAAGAAGTGGTATTAAAAAAATAAAAAGTATGGCTTTTATGGCTATGAATCCCCTATGATTTTTCACAGGGGGAAAGTACATATTTTTTTGCTAGGAAAAGAGACTTTTCGAAAATTTATTTTTATCTTAATATTCGAGCTCCGTTATTATTTTTTTCACATGCTCCTTCACACCCAAAAACCGCGATCCATACCACGAAAACAATTCTCCGTCGACCAAATATATTCCCACTCCCGGCAATGCTTCGGCCAATTCTTCTCTATGCTTCTCCGAAAAAGGATAGGGCTCTGAAGACAAAAAAAGATAGTCGGGTTTTTGTGCTTGAAGTTCTCGTATATCTATTTCCGGATAACGCGATTCAGCGTCTGAATAAACATGTATAAATCCGCATTTTTTTAATATATCCCCTATAAAATTATCTCTACCTACGCACATATAAGGGTCTTTCCAAATGAAATATACCACCCTTTTTCCCGTGGAGACAGGCTCCGAATCAAAGGCTTTGTGTATTTGTGCTTGCAGCTTTTCTGCCTTTTCCTGACATTGGAAAATTTTGCCCAAATCCTCAATGCATCTTAAATTATCTTCTATGCTCCGAATATCGCTGACATAAACGGGAAATATTTTTGCCAATTCTTCTATGCTTTCGCGCGTATTTTCTTCTTTTGCCGCGATGATAATATGCGGATTCAGATCTATTATTTCCTGCAATCGGAAATTTTTTGTCCCCCCCACTATTTTCACCCGCTCGCGCAAATGCCCGGGATGAACACAGAATTTAGTAATGCCTACTATGTAGGCCTCCAAACCCAAATCGCACAGCAACTCGCTTAGCGAAGGCACCAAACAGACAATACGCTGCGGAATTGCGTCTAAATGGATGTGGCGGCCTAACTGATCCTGTATCTGCATTAAACTAAAAATTCCATGGTCATATCATAGTATGCGGCCGGAGACTGAGCATGCAACCAATGTCCCGCCCCTTCTATCGTTTTCAATTGTGCCAGCGGAAAATGTTTTCGTATATCAGAAAAATCTTCATCTTGTATATATCCACTTGCACCACCCCGTATAAATAAGGTATCCTTCTCGAAGCGCAATGTCGGATCTAATGCAGCACCTACTTCGACTATATGTTTACTTATGGCTTCTAAATTGAATCGCCAATCGAGACGAGATTCACTTTTCCAATATAAATTCTTAAGTAAAAACTGGCGGGTTGCCTCGTCGAGCCTGTATTTCATAAGTACGGCATCGGCATCGGAACGAGACTGGAGCTGACTCGTATCTACTTCATTAAGTGCCGTCAATATGGTTTGATGATGCACCGGATAAGCCTTGGGCGCTATATCGGCCACTACCAGTTTTTGCACCAAATCGGGCCGCATACAAGCCACCTGCATGGCAACCTTTCCGCCCAAACTATGACCCATTAAGCGTACATTACTAAGCTCTTTGCTCTCTAAAAAGTGAATAACTTTAGCAGCAAAAAAGGGATAATCTAAGCTGTCGAAATGTGCCGATCTTCCATGATTGGGCAAATCAAGCAATAAAACCCGAAAATTCTCGGCATATTTTCTGCCCAAACTTACCCAGTTATCGCTGATTCCAAATAGTCCGTGCATTACCACTAATGGCTCCCCCGAGCCCATTTCATTTGAAAATATTTCCATTTTATTTTGCCAATTTTCTTTTATACATCATTACACTATTTTGCAAACCCAAATATAAGGCATCCGAAATCAACGCATGGCCTATAGACACTTCTTGTAAACCGGGAACGCTCTCGGCAAAATAAGCCAGATTTTCCAGACTTAAATCATGCCCCGCATTTATCCCAAGTCCATGCCTAAGTGCAGCTTCAGCGGTTTGAATATAAGGCTGAACAGCCTGCTCTCTGTCTTGCTCATAGCTTCGCGCATAGGCCTCTGTATATAATTCAATCCGATCGGTACCGGTCTCTGCAGCAAATGGAACCTGTTCCGGATCGGGATCCAAGAATATGCTTACACGTGCTCCCGAATCGGCTTTTATACTTTGTATGATTTCTTTCAAAAAATCTCCGAACTTTTTACAATCCCAGCCGGCATTACTGGTAAGTACGTTCGGCGCATCGGGAACTAAGGTCACTTGTGCGGGTTTTACCTCTTTTATCAATTGTAAAAAATCGGGACTGGGATAGCCTTCTATGTTAAATTCTACGTTCAGGACTTTCGCCAATGCATACACATCGGCCCTGCGAATATGTCTCTCATCCGGCCGCGGATGCACGGTAATGCCGTCAGCCCCAAAGCTTACTATGTCCAAAGCGGCCTTAATCACATCGGGGGTATTGGCCCCGCGGGCATTGCGCAAAGTTGCAATCTTATTTATGTTTACGGATAATTGTAGCATTTGATTATTTTATTTATACATTAGTTTCCGATTTATAAGGGACAAAATGGCATTTTATAACATTAAAAAAACAAGAATAATGCAAACGATATTTGCCCCTTTTACGTTACAAAGATAAGATGATTGCCGAACAACTCATATCCTTCGAAGTTCCACCTCTGAAATTGAGCGATAACGGACTGCGCGCCATGGCCTGGATGGAGGAACTGCGCGTACACCACCTGCCTATTGTCAACGGACGTAAATACCTGGGCATAGTGAGCGAAGATGATATTTTCGAAATGAATAAGCCCGAATTGCCCTTCTCTGAACATAAAATATCTCTTATTGCACCCCAAGTGCGTACTTTTCAACATGTGTTCGACGTACTGAAAGTAATGACCGAACTCAAACTCTCGGTTATTCCCGTTATTAATGAACAGGACGAGTACTACGGTGCCATTACCCGTAACGCATTGGTCGACAATATCGCGCAAATGTCCTCGGTGAAAGAACCCGGAGCTGTGGTTATGCTCAGTATGAAAAATTACGATTATAACCTCACCCAATTGGCCGGAATTGTAGAAAGTGAAGGAGGGAAAATTCTGAACCTGTACGTCAACGCTACAGATGCCGAAAATATAGACGTTATCCTGAAAATTAACCGCACAGACCTCTCTTCTATTAAAAACGCACTCTTTAGATATAAATACCATATCAAAGCCCTTTACCACGAAAGCGAATTCGATGAAGACCTGAAAAGAAGCTACGAAATGCTTATTAATTATATGAATATGTAGAGGCCGAATTGCAGATGTTTTAAAAAAACTACCTTTGCATTTATGACAGTGCCTACCATTGCCATTTATGGCAGAAAAATAGAAAAGGAAAATATTCCAACCGTATTGGAATTATTCCACAAATTGCGCGATTGCCAATGCCCTATTCTTATTCAAAGTGCCTTCGAAAAAACCCTGAAGCAAAACCTCTCTCTCGATTTTGATTATTCTCTTTTTGAACCCAATAGTTCGCTCCAAGGAAAAGCCGATTATTTATTCAGCATAGGCGGAGATGGGACTCTACTGAGCTCTGTTTCTTATATAAAGGGAACCGAAATTCCAATTGTTGGAGTGAATATAGGCCGACTGGGTTTCTTGTCGTCTATACCCCGTGAAGAAATCTCTAAAGCTATTGAATATATTCTGCAGGGAAAATTTCACCTCGATAAAAGAAATATGCTCGAAGTCTACGAAGCAGACGGAAAAAAACTAGACCATGCATTGAATGACGTAACCTTGAGTAAGACCGACTCCTCGAGCATGATATCGATCGAACTCGAAGTAAATGGCACATATTTTAATACATATTGGGCAGACGGACTCATCATTTCCACCCCGACCGGATCTACAGCTTATAACTTGAGTTGCGGCGGACCATTGGTGTCCCCGGAATGTAATGTGTTTATTATTACCCCCATAGCCCCACACAACCTGCATATACGGCCTTTCGTGCTCGATGACAATGCCGACCTGCTCCTCAAAATTAAAAGTCGCTCCGGTAAATTCCTACTCGCAATTGATTCGGCATCAGAAAGAAAATCTGAAAACACACAGATTAAACTGAGAAAAGCTCCCTTTCATATTAATTTACTCAGACTTAGTACGGATGAATATATAAATACACTCAGAACCAAAATGTTATGGGGAACTGATACAAGAAATGATACAAAATTTGCGCATTAATAAAAAGAATTATAGCTTTGTAGACTGTTTATACCCATGTATATGAAAAAGATAACTCCCCTCTTTATTACATTATTTATTCTTATTTCCTCTGTAGCACATGCTCAGAAGAAATGGAATCAACAAAAACATTATGCCTACCAAAAATCAAAAATAGAGTTTGAATTCGGTGTCGGAGCAGGTGTTTCAAACTTTCTGGGGGAACTGGGAGGTGCGAATGCTATAGGAACAAATTTTGCCACCGACCTCGATATGCGCTCTTCTCGCTATGCTTTTACCGGATTTGCACGCATTTTTTATCATAGACGCATTGCTCAAAAAATAGACTTTACTTATACCAAAATTTACGGCGATGATGCCCGCACACAAGAAGCAGCCCGTAATAACAGAAATCTTTCTTTCCGTGCACCTGTATTCGAATTGGGAACCCAATTGGAAATTTATCTGATTGCAGAATCTCAATCTACACCCGGAAATCGCCTCACCGGTACACGTAAAAAAGGAAATAATCCCGTTAACTTATATCTTTTCGGAGGTGTTTCCGGATTTTATTTTAACCCCAAAGGTAAAGACGCAAGCGGTCGCTGGGTAGCCCTGCAACCCCTTGGAACTGAAGGTCAAGGAAATCCCAATTTCCCCACAAGAAAACCATATTCCCGACTCCAATTAGCCATTCCTTTCGGATTGGGATTCAATGTTAGGGTTAGTCCTATGATACGCGTCGGATTCGAAGCTTCATTACGTAAAACTTTTACCGATTATATGGACGATGTCAGTACGACCTATGTTGCTGCTTCTGACCTCAACCCTAAAGATCCGGCAAACGCAGCTTTGGCAGCCTATATGGCCGATAAATCATTGGGAAATATTCCCGGAGCAACCGCAGCCGGGCAACAAAGAGGAGACCCAAAAGACAAAGACGCTTTCATGACGCTTATGCTCAATGTGAGTTTCCGTTTAGGCAAAGCAAAACCTTCTATGCCTAAATTCTTCTAAGCTATCTTACAATTTATTGCTTTTTTCTCCGTTTACGGAAGCGTGAAAGGTATCATTACTTCCATATTTCTTCTATGCCTCCTGTGCTTCTGCACAACGCTTAGCTATGCACAGAAAAATGAAATCGGTATACATGCCGGGGTCACTTATTATCATGGCGAATTAAATCCCATCACTCCTTTTGATGACCCGTTTGTAGGCTTAGGCCTTTTTTACAGAAGAAATTTCAACGGCCATTTCGGTGTACGTGCCAATGTGCTCGCAACCCGACTTTGGAACGTAGATAAAAATGGGAAAAATGAATACCAAACTTTCCGAAATCAACAATTTAGAAGCCTCCTTGCAGAAGCTGCCATTCTGGGCGAAATAAACTTTTTTTGGTACGAACCCGGAAGTGTGAAAAAGGATGCCAATAGGTGGACCCCTTTTATTTTTGCGGGATTTGGCGGATTTTGGTTCCAACCCCAAAACAAATATCAAGGCACATGGGTCAATGTGAAAGACCTGCATACCGAAGGTCAGGGCCTACTCCCCGACCGCAAACCTTATAAAAGCATTCAACCGGTTATCCCCTTCGGAATCGGCGTAAAAGCAACCCCCTTCAAAGGATTTATTATCACTGTAGATTGGGGTATGCGCATGACTTTTACCGACTATCTCGACGATATCTCAACCACTTATGCCGACCCCGCAGTTTTAAATCAAACCGGAGGAAAACCGGCTATAGATATTGCCGACCAAAGTGCCGGTTCCTCAGTGTCGAATATAGACCGCCAAAGAGGCTTCGCACGCACCAAAGATTGGTACGGATACCTCGGGGTGCACCTGTCTATACGCATTAAAGATAAAAGAAATGATTGTTGGACCGGCATTAAATCAACCTCGACATTCCGTAAAAAATAAGGAACAGCTATTTAGTCGAAGTAATTTTCGAGAATTGCACGCATTTTTCCTCCATTACAATAGATAAAATACTACTTTTGTTCACTTATGTCTTCGCAGAATCAACACAGTTTAGACCCTAATAATATTCCAAAACACGTTGCCGTGATTATGGACGGGAATGGTCGTTGGGCAAAAAAACGAGGTTTGTCGCGCATTTTCGGACATAGAAATGCCATTAAAGCCGTGCGCGAAACGGTTGAATGTGCCGCCGAAAACGGGGTTAAATTCCTTACCCTTTACGCTTTTTCTACCGAAAATTGGAGCAGACCACAAGAAGAGGTAAACGGATTATGGGAACTTCTTATCGATTCCTTGCAAAAGGAAATGGATATGCTCATGAAAAACCAAATCAAACTCCATGCCATTGGCGATATTAATTCTTTGCCCCAAAGCGCACAAAAAAACCTGCAAAAAGCCATAAATCAAACGCAAACAAATTCTAAATTAACGGTCATACTCGCCCTGAGCTACAGCTCACGATGGGAAATTATTCAAGCCGTGAAAAGTATAGCCGAAAAAGCATATAAACACGAACTAAATCCACAGGATATAGACGCCGAATTGTTTAGCTCGCTCCTATGTACAGCCGGTATCCCCGACCCCGAATTGATGATCAGAACCAGTGGAGAACAACGTATAAGCAATTACCTGCTCTGGCAATTGGCCTATGCCGAACTCTATTTTACCCCAAAATTATGGCCCGATTTTAGAAAACAAGACTTTTTAGACGCTTTATTTACTTACCAAAAAAGAGAAAGACGATTTGGAAAAACCGGCGACCAAATTATTGCTGAACAAAATAATTAGCAATAAATGTAAGCCCTTTTCGTTATGAATCTCCGAAAAATGAACATGAAAAAATTAATTTACACCCTATATTTCTTATTTGCATCGATTGCCGTTTCTGTCGCACAAAAGGATGGATACGTTAGTTATGACAATAATGCGGAATATATTCTGGCCGATATTTCTGTGCGCAGCAATAACGCAAATATTGATAAAGGGTATATTAAACTCCTCTCGGGATTGGTGATCGGAGATAAAATAAATGTTCCCGGGAAAGAAGTATCTAAAGCCCTTAAAAAATTATGGGACGAAAGAATTTTTAGCGACATCAAAATATCCGTACTTAACGCAGATCAAGGTAAGGTTTGGCTCGAAATTTATGTGGAAGAAAGACCCCGTTATCTTCGCTCTAAATTTGGGGGACTCTCTACTTCCGAAACGAATACGCTTAAGGATCTGGTGAAAATTTTTAATGGCGAAATTCTTACCCCAAACCTCATTTATAATGCCAAATACCGCATTAAAGATTATCTCGACGATAAAGGTTATCTCTCCGCAAAAATCGATGTTACGGAACGCCTCGATACCTCCGGAGTAATAGACGGAATCGAACTCCTTTGGGATATTAAAAAAGGAGAAAAAGTGAAAATCGAAAATATTATCATCGAAGGGAATGCACAACTCGACGATTTTGAGGTTAAACAAAATATGAAAAACACCCGGGAAAGAAGCAAATTCACCCTCGGTGACGACCTCTGGAAACTTATCTCTAAACCAAATAGATCGGTAAAAAATATTTATAAGGAAGAAGAAAAATTGGGCTTCTATCCAAGTATTATCAAATATGTTCAATCTACTTTCCGATTCAATATCTTTAAAGCTTCCAAATTCGTTGAACCCGATTATGAAGACGATAAAGACGCTATTATTGCCGCTTATAATAAAAACGGATTCCGCGATGCACGTATTTTAGACGATTCGGTGTGGACCGAAGGCTCGAATATGTATATTAAAATTAAACTCGAAGAAGGAAATAAATATTTTATACGAAATGTATCCTGGCTCGGTAATACAAAATATACCACTGACGACTTAAATAATATAGCCAATATCAGAAAAGGAGATGTCTATAATCAGGATAAAATCGACAAAATCATCAATTTTAATCCAACCGGACTCGATATTGGAAGCCTCTACCAAGATAATGGATATCTCTTTTTCCAAATTACACCCGTAGAAACTTCTATAGGCGAAGATTCTGTGGATTTGGAATTCCGTATTTATGAAGGCAAACAAGCACGTATTGGACGTGTAACGGTTTCGGGGAATACTAAAACCAGCGACCACGTTATCCTGCGCGAGGTACGTACCCGCCCGGGCGAATTGTTCAGCCGCTCGGATATTATTCGTACTCAACAAGAATTAGGTGCTCTTGGCTATTTCAACCCACAAAGTATGAATGTAATCCCTAAACCAAACCCCTCTGACGGAACCGTGGATATAGAATATGTGGTGGAAGAACAACCCAATGACCAGGTAGAACTTTCGGGTGGATACGGATACAGAACCCTGGTAGGAAACCTCGGGGTTACTTTTAATAATTTCTCTACACGAAATTTGTTTAAACGTAGCGCATGGAAACCCGTACCAAGCGGAGACGGACAAAGATTGAGCCTCAGAATTTCTTCCTCAGGCCCTTATTTCCAGGCTTATACTTTTGGGTTTACTGAACCCTGGCTCGGCGGAAAAAAACCCATCTCTTTCTCCCTAAATGCCTATCATAACCGAAGCAATTTCTCGGCATACGCACCTACAAACGCCGCAGCAAGCGATACATCCAGGATTACTTCTACTGCCGTGTCTATGACCATAGGTAAAAGATTGAAATGGCCCGACGATTTCTTTAATTTATTTTTTACGGTGAAATGGGAAATGTATACCCTCAAAAATTACGAACTTACTCCCGGATACGCGAATGGTACTGCTCAAAAACTCGCACTCAATATATCCCTGGGACGTAATTCGACCAATGACCAAATCTTCCCTACGCGCGGATCAGATATCCAGGCATCGGTCGAACTTACACCGCCTTACAGCGCATTTACTAATGTTGATTACCGATCTAAATCTATAGCCGAACAAAATAACTGGCTCGAATATCATAAATGGAAATTCAGCGCCAAGTTTTATAGCGGCCTCGGTAAAGGTAAAATCGGAGAAAGATTGGTGTTCTATAACCGTTTCGAATTCGGATACCTCGGAAATTATACCGCCAGAAAACCGGAAACGATGTTCGAAAGATTCCAGGTCGGCGGATCCGGACTTACCGCATTGGGCGGATTCTCGACCCAATTTATTGGACGAGAAATTATTGCTCTTAGAGGATATCCCGATAATTCACTCACCCCCGGCTACGCAACAGGCGCACTCACAGGAGCCACCGCATACGGAAAAATAACTACCGAATTCCGCGTCCTTATCTCCGGAAACCCAAGCGCTAAAATATTTGCACTCGGATTCCTCGAAGCAGGTAATGCTTGGAGCGGACTTAAAAATTTCTCGAATTTCAGAATTAATAAATCGGCCGGAGTCGGTGTACGTTTATTCTTGCCTATGTTCGGATTGATTGGGGTAGATTACGGATTCGGTTTCGATCCTATACCAGGAATACCCGAATCGGAACGCAAAAAAGGAAATTTCCACTTCTTAATCGGTCAACAATTTTAATCGCAATTCTTTTTTATTATGAAATATATGCCTAAATCTTTCTGTTTTGCTCTACTTGCACTGGGAATGGCATTTTTTTTACTTCCCGCTCATAAAATTCAAGCCCAGAAATTTGCCTATGTAGACTCGAAATATATACTCGAAAATATGCCGGAATATAAAGCCGCTTCTATGCAACTTAATAATATCTCCATACGCTGGCAAAGCGAAATCGATGCAAAAATAGCCGGACTAAAAACCAAACGAGATGCTTATGAGGCAGAAAAAGTATTGCTTACCGACGAAATGAGAGCCCAAAAAGAAACTCAACTCGACGAATGGCAAAATGAAATTCTCGAACTGCAACGCAAACGATTCGGACCTAAAGGAGATCTATTCCAAAAACAAGCCGAACTCATACAACCTATTCAAGATAAGGTCTACCAAACTATTCAAACCTACGCCGAAAATAAAAATTATGGTATGATCTTCGATAAAGCAGGTAGCACCACCGTTATGTATGGAAACGACCGATTCGATATCAGTGATAATATATTGCTCGAAATGGGAATTGAACCCGGACAAAATAATGAACCCGACGATATAGATGAACCGGGAAGCGGTAATGGCGTTATCCAAAATACACGCGATGATGCCAAAGATATGCTCCGTAAACCCTAATTAATCCCAACTTTTCTCCTAAAAAAACTGTATGCTTTTCTTTTGAAAAAAGTATGCATGCATCACAAGCCTGTATATCAAGCCTCTTCTGTTCAAAAAAAATAAAATAATTTATTTCATGCTTTCAAAAACTGTTTACATTTGTTATAAATCATGATAAATTATGGCCAAAAAACTAGTAGAACAAAGAGAGAATAATTTCTTTGATGATGTGGTGAAATATTTTGATAAAGCGGCTAAATTTGTAGATGCCGATCAGGGTATTTTAGATCAAATTAAGTACTGCAACAGCGTTTACAGAATTAAATTTCCCATAAAAGTAGGCAATAAAGTAGAGGTAATTGAGGCATATCGCGCCGAACATTCACACCATAAAACACCCACAAAAGGTGGAATTCGCTATAGCGAACATGTAAATCAGGATGAGGTAATGGCCTTATCGGCATTAATGACTTATAAATGTGCCATCGTAGATGTACCATTTGGCGGCGCTAAAGGCGGTATTAAAGTAAACCCGCGCCAATATTCCGACGAAGCGCTCGAGAAGATCACACGCCGTTATACAACCGAGCTCATTAAGAAAAATTTTATAGGCCCCGGTATTGATGTGCCCGCACCCGACTATGGAACAGGCGAAAGAGAAATGGCATGGATCGCCGATACATACCAAACTTTTCATCCACTCGATATTGATTC
This sequence comes from Bacteroidota bacterium, assembly GCA_023432985.1. Taxonomy (GTDB): domain Bacteria; phylum Bacteroidota; class Bacteroidia; order CAIKAF01; family CAIKAF01; genus JACVCJ01. Next base: position 68,181 of record JAEZEQ010000042.1, read on the forward strand.
CCTCGGTTGTGTAACCGGAAAACCGGTTGGACAAGGTGGTATCAGAGGCCGACGCGAAGCAACCGGATTAGGCATCTTTTACGGCGTAAGACACGCACTTACTTATGAAGAGGATTGCAAAAAATGGGGCATGAAACCGGGAATTAAAGGGAAAAGAATCGTAATTCAAGGACTCGGAAATGTAGGTTATAATGCAGCCAAGTTCTTTCACGAAGCCGGAGCCACTATTACCGCTATCGCTGAATACAATAGCGCTATCTATTCCGAAAAAGGAATTAACCCCGATGAAGCTATCGCTTATTTTAAAGAAAAAGGTACTTTGGAAGGTTTAAAAGGATCTAAATCGTTTAAAAAACCTGCCGATGCACTCGAATTTGAATGTGATATCCTTGTCCCCGCCGCACTCGAAAATCAAATTCATGCCAATAATGCGAAAAACATTAAAGCTAAAATTGTTGCCGAAGGCGCAAATGGCCCCGTTACACCGGAAGGTGAAGCCATCCTGATTAAAAAAGGTATTATCATTATTCCCGATATTTATCTGAATGCAGGTGGCGTTACTGTAAGCTATTTCGAATGGCTCAAAAACCTTTCTCACGTGCGATTCGGACGCATGGAAAAAAGATTTCAAGGAAGCGTTAATGCCAAAATTATTCAATCTATTGAAAAATCAACCGGCAAGAAAATTAGTCCCGCCGAGAAAAAAGCTATGCTCGAAGGCCCTGACGAAATCTCTTTGGTCTATTCAGGACTCGAAGAAACTATGATTAATGCTTATGATAAAATTCGAGATACCTATTGGGAAACAAAGGGTATCAACGATATGCGAACCGCAGCTTTTGTAGTCGCCCTGCGAAAAATTGTTGAGTCCTACTCTCTATTGGGCATTTTCCCATAAATTGCTTTTATTCAAAATGCCATCTCTAAGGATGGCATTTTTTTTTCAAAAAAAAACCGCCTATACGCATAGACGGTATTTTTTTAATATTAGGTTTATTATTTTGAATCAACACATGTTACATCGCCCTCATCTACGCCAAAACCCTCTGCTTCTTTTATTACATCGGCTTTGAATAATTCCAACTGATCCTTATTGCCGCATGATTCTCTTTCTGTGGTCAATTGCGATGGTTCTACATAACTGCATTTCAAGCATTTTTTACAAGAAAAAAAAGTGCTTGCACCGGCAGCCATTACTAATAATAAAATAAAACGTGCTTTTTTCATATTGCTCATAAAGTTTAAACGAATGTACATTTTTTTTATGAAAATGACCTCTCCATTGTTTTAAATAATCTCAAGTAAAAATTGATAAAAGGATTTATTCAAGCTAAGTCAAGCTCCAACGAAGAAATGCAAAGCAGAAATAATTTTTACGTGGGAGCGTACTAATGGTACGTGACCGAACTGAGTTAAGTTCCAACGCAGCGTGGTGCAGTAGAAATGATTTTCAAGGTAAAAAGGTCTTAAAATGATTTATGCAAGCCGCCGCAAGGCGGAACGCAAACGAAGTGAGGGAGCGTACTAAAGGTACGTGACCGAACTGAGTTAAGTTCCAACGCAGCGCGGTGCCGCAGAAATAATTTTAAACAAAAATCAAGCGCTGCGGAAGTTTCGTCTACCCCAAAGCGTACCCTTTCCTAAAAGGAAATA
>JAEZEQ010000010.1 GCA_023432985.1 Bacteroidota bacterium
TTAGAACCGAAACGTTTTCTGTCGTTTTCGTTCAGATAGATTTTACGTAAGCGTAAGCTCTTAGGCGTAACCTCAACATACTCATCTTTTTGGATATATTCCATACATTCTTCCAATGAGAATTTAACGGCTGGGGCAATGCGCATTTTATCGTCGGATCCACTGGCACGCATATTGGTCAGTTTTTTCGACTTAGTAACATTCACCACCAAGTCATTATCTCGGGTGTGTTGACCTATAATTTGTCCTTCATACACCTCATCACCCGGATTGATAAAGAAAAAGCCTCTATCTTGTAATTTATCAATAGAATAAGCATAGGTTTCTCCCGTTTCTCCCGAAATCAGAGACCCGTTGCTTCTTCCCGGAATATCACCTTTCCATGGCTCATAGGCTTTAAAGCGGTGTGCCATAATAGCCTCACCGGCACTTACGTTCAATACATCCGTACGTAGGCCTATAATACCTCGAGATGGAATTTCAAATTCTATATGTTGTAAATCGCCTTTGGGTTCCATAACTTTCAATTCACCCTTACGTTTCGTTACCAGTTCGATCACTTTTCCGGCACAGGATTCAGGTGCGTCTATGGTCAAATATTCCACCGGCTCACATTTCACTCCATCTATCTCTTTTATGATAACACGGGGTTGACCCACTTGCAGTTCATAACCTTCACGGCGCATAGTTTCGATAAGTACAGACAAATGCAGTACACCGCGTCCGAATACGATAAAGGCATCTGCACTATCTCCGTCTTCCACACGTAAAGCAAGATTTTTTTCTGTTTCCTTAATCAGACGTTCGCGAATATGTCGTGAAGTTACATATTGTCCTTCTTTACCGAAGAATGGAGAATTATTGATGGTAAACAACATGCTCATTGTTGGTTCGTCGATTGCAATTGCTTCCATTGGTTCCGGAAATTCTGCATCTGCTATAGTATCTCCAATATCAAAATTTTCGAGGCCTACTACGGCACAAATATCACCGCATTTCACTTCCTCCACTTTTGCGCGTCCAAGGCCTTCGAAGGTATACAATTCTTTAATGCGCGATTTTACTTTAGAGCCATCTCTTTTACAAAGGGTAACGGCTTGTCCGGCTTTCAACACACCTCTGCTCACGCGGCCGATAGCGATACGACCTACAAAAGAAGAATAATCGAGCGAAGTAATTTGCAATTGTACCGTTCCTTCTTTCATAGGAGGAGCGGGAATATGTTCAATAATCAAGTCGAGCAATGGGGTAAGGTCTTCCGTTTTTTGTTTCCAATCAAGGCTCATCCATCCATTTTTTGCGGCGCCATAAGCGGTAGGAAAATCGAGTTGCTCTTCCGTTGCTCCGAGGTTAAACATCAAATCGAATACCTCTTCGTGTACTTCATCCGGGCGACAATTTTCCTTATCGACTTTATTGACAACCAAGATGGGTTTTTTACCAAGACTCAAGGCTTTTTGCAATACATAGCGCGTTTGGGGCATAGCGCCTTCAAAAGCATCAACCAACAAAACAACTCCGTCGGCCATATTCAATACCCTTTCCACTTCTCCGCCAAAATCAGCGTGACCGGGTGTATCAATTACGTTAATCTTTGTACCCTTATAATTTACAGATACGTTTTTTGCCAAAATAGTGATACCTCGCTCTCGCTCCAGATCATTATTATCCAAAATTAAATCTCCTGCATTTTCGGCATCTTTAAAGAGTTTAGACTGGAACATTATTTTGTCTACCAACGTAGTTTTTCCATGGTCTACGTGGGCAATAATGGCGATGTTTCTAATATTCATATATGAAATTTACGGTTTAAATAACGTTTTTGGGTTTGTGGGTATTGGCTAAATTAGACGTACTGCGACTCACCAATTCTCCCTTTTCATTTTTCAATTCGGACTCTACATGTATAATGGTTTTTCCGACTCTTTTAAGGATAGATTGCGCCACAATTTTTTCTCCGAGGCCAACTTTCCCGAAATAATCTACGGTCAGATTCACACTTACATACCAGGTATCTAAAGGCAAGGTAGCCACTAAAAATCCCGATAATTCATCCAGTATGGCAGCATGAACACCACCATGCAAAAATCCGATTGGATTCAACATGTCTTCCCTTACTTCAAAGGACATTTGCATACTTTGCTCGTCAAGATTGAGCAGCGTTCCGTCCAACCAAGCCGTAAAACCTGACATGCCTTCGGGAAATTTCTTCCCAACAAATTGTTGGAAGTGTGCTAAATGAGACATTTTTTATTTAAGAGGGCGCAAAGATAGGTATTTTCATCTAAATTCCTTACACTTAGAAGAAGCTTACATTATTTTTTTTTGGGAAGCTTTTGAAAGTATTGGATTTGCAAAATTTTGTAAATAGATTTGTGCTAAATAAACTATAATTATGAAAAAACTATTTATTATTGCCCTTGCCGGAGTATTCTCCGTATCACTGAACGCTCAAAAAATCAAAGTAACCTCAGGAAGCCTAAGCGCCCTTGCCGGTGTGAAAGAGGTTGGAGTTATATTCGATTATTCAGAAATGCGTGTCGGTAAAAAAAGTGAAGACTCATACGTTCTCGAAAAGGTAGCAAAATACAATGAGAAAGAGCCCGGAAGAGGAGATCAATGGGCTAAATCGTGGACAAATGACCGTGAAGCTCGCTTCGAGCCAAACTTTTTCGAACTTATCAACAAGTATGGCAAAAACTGGACTTTTTCAAAAGGTAAAAAAGATGTTTATCTTAAATTCCACACCATCTATACAGAGCCGGGATGGAATATCGGAATCTCACGCTCCAATGCTGTTATAAATGCTGTTATTACGGTATACAGTGGCGGTTCAGAAGTTGCCGAAATTACAATGATTGGTGCTGCCGGAAGAACCTTTGGCGGTTACGACTTCGATACAGGCGTACGTATCTCTGAATGTTATGCTCTTGCAGGAAAAAAATTGGGCAAATTCTTAGTTAAAAAAGCCAAATAATTTTCACATACTTTCTTAAAAGGGATTCCATATTTTCGGAATCCCTTTTTTATTTCTTCTATTTTTGCTTCCATAATTGAAAATACGTCATGAAATCCCTACTCCTCTTTTCTTATTTTTTGGCCTTGGGCATAGCAGCGCAATCGGATATGCAGCAGATAGAAATACGTAAAAAAACCTTATCACTTCCGGGCAATAAGGTACAGCTGCTTATTCACACCAAAAATACAGGGCCTGTTTTCTTCAATATGCATGACGATGAAAACACCTCTACCGAAGCCATTTTGCAAGTTATTGCCGATAGTGGTGGCACATATATAGAACTATGTCATAACGGAAAAAGGAATATACAATTCAAACGCGGCAGAAAACGCTATATATTCGACCCCAATCGCATTTTTACCGATGAAGGCATACAGGCTACTCTCGAGAAAAATGGGAAATATGACAAAAGAGCACTGAAAACCGTACGCAATTTTGCAGAAAAATTACTGGAAATCGTTTTGAAAGAATCCCCGGATTATATTTTCACCCTACACAATAATACCCCCGACAACCTTAGCGTATATTCCTATGCACCGGGTGGTGAATATGAAGCCGATGCCGAAATCACCCATGCCAATCCGCATATTGACCATGACGATTTTATCTATGTAACCAAGCGCTTATTTTACGATTATTTTGTCATTTGCAATCAGAATACCATCCTTCAAAATCAACATCCGAGCAATGACGGATCTTTGTCTGTTTGGGCAGCACAAAAGAATATTCCCTATATAAATATTGAGGCAGAACACGGACATGTAGAAGCACAAAAAAGCATGATTATTCTCAGTTATCAAATGTTGCAGCATCCGGCATTCGGGGGCTGGCTCAAACCGCAGAACCCCTAAGTTGCATCGGGCATAACCAGGTTTCTGGTCCGAATTCCATTGCGTTGTATGGGCAAGGTTCTCTTTTTCATCAATGCGATAAAATCTTCTTCATTTTTCCAGTAATTATTAATATTTACAGCATAGGATGCCAGTTTGTCATAGCGTTTGGCCATCAATAAAAAGAATACTTCCAGAAAACCTATACCCTGAAAAACAATGGCCTCATCGGTGGCATAGCGGTCTAAATCGCGCATAAACTCATGAGGATGATCGGTCCAATGCATGCCCGGTTTCAAATGATGCGAAATATGATATCCATCATTCCAACATTTGTGATTATACTTTGTATTAATACAGGTAATACTATTTTGAAAAGGATTACCCGGATCTTCAGCCGACACAAAAGCGTGTTGAGTCCAGTTCCCCAACATCATAATCAGTCTCGAAATCATAAAGGGTAAAATAAACACATGAAAAGTGGCCCAAAAATTCACAAAAGACAAGCCAATGCATAATGCCAGAAATAAAAACTCACCTTGCAAACAGGCGCGCATCAAATTGGGCCTGTTTTTTCGTTTGAAATAAGAGACCAGTTTATACATACCTAAAAACAAGAAATCGAAAAAATAGCGAAAAAAATCCTTCAGGCTATCGCGCTGATAAGGCATGGTCGTACTTTCATCCTCTTCCAAGTTATTCTCTGGATGATGCATCCAGATATGGTGACTATAATATGTAAGCGGGGTTTGCCCGAAAAAAGGACCAATTATCCACGGCAAAACATGATTCAATGCATGGTATTTTTTCTTGTACAAAGAGCGGTGACTTGTACAATGCAACATCAGCCCGAACGGACCTTTAAAAATGAAATTATTCAAGTAAAAATAAAGGGCAGCCAATAGAGCAAAGCCCCAGGACGGGAGTGAGGGGATATACAACAACAATCCCACCGGCAGCATCGTGAAAAAAATCTTAAGCGTGAGGTAAACAAAAGGCAAATCTCTTTTATCATTTACCCATTGTACAAAAAATGAATCGGCAAATCCGATTTTCTTTCCTTCTATATAAACCGGATCACTGAGAACTTCTAAGTTTTGCATACAGATTCGATTTTTATTTCAACTAATATAAAAATAAAAGCGGTTAGAATGGCAATATGCTTCAAATTATTACGTAAAAGTTGCTGCCTATTCTTATTTTCTGTTTCAAGAAAAGAATAAAATTAGTAGGTTCGCAGAATGAAAATTTCCCCTTTTCATATTAGCCGTTATGTGCACCTACATAATTCGACTCTGTATGTAAACGGGGAAGAATTGCAGCAAGACCACAGTTTGAACAATAGAGATTTCGTACTCAAAAGTTTCAAAGAAACAGGGTCTAACTATCCTAAGTTTTACAAAATGGATGCCTTGTCTAAGGCCACTTTTTTGGCAGCCCATCATTTATTGGCGGGACGTGAAGAAGAAATACGTCGAGCCGGAGATCAGACGGCCATACTTCTTTCGAACGCCGCATCGAGTTTAGATACAGATCTGAAACATTTGGCCGACATTGAAGATAAAAGTAACTATTTCCCTTCGCCTTCCGTCTTTGTATACACATTGCCGAATATAGGACTGGGTGAAATATGCATTCGTTATGGCATAAAGGGCGAAAACTGCTTTTATGTTTTCGAAAATTTTCCGGCAGATTTTCTGGCAAAACAAAGTGAGGATCTCATGCAAAACAATCTGGCACAATTTGTCATAGGCGGCTGGTGCGAAGTGTTTGAGGATGAGATGGACATTTTTTTATTTTTGGCAGAAAATTCGAATAAAGGCTTACCTTTAGATTTTGATACACTTAACAATTTATATAACAAACATAAAAAATGAACAAAACAGAATTAATCGACCAACTGAAAACACAAATTATCGAACGATTGAATTTGGAAGGCATGACCAATGCCGACATAGAAGATAATGCTCCTTTATTTGGAGACGGCTTAGGCTTAGACAGCATAGATGCATTGGAATTAATCGTATTGCTTGAGAAGGAATATCAGATTAAGATCGAAGATCCGAAAGAGGGGAAAAAAATATTTGAAAGTGTAGATTCGATAGCAGAATTTATCTTGGCTCAAAAAGCTTAATGCAAAAAGAAAAGATATATATAACGGGACTTGGTGCCATTTCGGCCATAGGCAATAGCGTGGAGGAGCATTTGGATGCACTTATGCATGCCCGCCCGGGATTATCTGCATTGGAATATTTAGACTCGCACCATAAGGCCACTTTTCCTTTTGGAGAAATCAAAAAATCGAATATTGAACTCCACGAAATATTAGGCACAGACCCCGAAACGCCCATCAGCCGCACCCCACTTTTGGGCATGCATGCTGCAAGGGAGGCTCTTGTTGATTCCGGAGCTCCTATTCAGGCCTTCAAAACGGCGTTGATTTCGTCGACTACGGTTGGTGGAATGTCGCAAACAGAGAAGTTTTTTTACGAATTTGATGTCAACCCTCTTAGTTTGAAGTGGATTGACACGCTGGACTGTGGCGTAAGTACGCGTAATATTGCAACCTATTTGGGTCATCAGGGATTTCTAACTACCATTTCGACAGCATGTTCTTCTGCGGCAAATGCCATAATTATGGGTGCAAACCTGATTTTAACCGGCCGGGTTGACCGAGCCATTTGTGGAGGAACAGACGCTTTGTCGAAGTTTACCATAAACGGGTTTAACTCGCTCATGTTGCTCGAAAAAGAAGCATGCAGGCCCTTTGATGCAGAAAGAAAAGGGTTGAATTTAGGTGAAGGTGCCGGGTATATCGTATTGGAAAGCAGCCGGATTTATGATCCAAACCGAAAAAAAGCAGTGGCCACGCTCGAAGGCTTTGCCAATACCAACGACGCTTTTCATCAAACCGCCGCATCACCGGACGGATCCGGAGCTTATTCGGCCATGAAACAAACCCTGGAAAGGGCGGGCATAGAACCTTCTCAGGTTTCCTATATCAATTGCCATGGAACGGGAACATCAAACAACGACGAAAGCGAATATAGAGGAATGGAAAGGCTTTTTGGCAAGAATATTCCGGCATTCAGCAGCACCAAAGCGTTCACCGGACATACGTTAGCTGCGGCGGGCGGATTGGAAGCGGTATTCAGTATACTGGCCATCGAAAACCAATGCGTCTGGCCCAATTTAAACCATAAAAATCAAATGCCCGATACGGATGTCCTACCGACGACCAAACTTCTTCGCCAAGAAAATTTAGAATATGTGCTCTCCAATTCTTTCGGTTTCGGAGGGAATAACTCCAGTCTCTTATTCAGAAAATTGCATGCGTAAAGCTATATACATAAACGGATTTGCGTGTATCGCCCCTCAACCTGTATTCGGGTTGCAAAGCTTCCCGGAAGTAATGCAGGTCTTCCCGGGCAATGACCTCAGAGCAACAGATCCGGATTATAAAAAGTATGTAAACCCCGTGGCTATCCGACGGATGAGCCGCGTTGTGAAAATGGGATTAAGTTGCGCTAAGGAAACCCTTAATATGGCGCAAATCGAAAAACCGGATGCCATAATAATGGGAACCGGTCTAGGTTGCATGGAGGATACAGAAAAATTTCTTCAGGTTATTATCGATGAAGATGAAAAAGTATCCGCCCCTACCCCATTTATATCCTCAACACATAATAGTGTGGCCGCACAAATCGGATTGCATCTCAAATGCTTGGGATACAATTTCACGTATGTGCATAAAGGATTCAGTTTGCATTCGGCCCTGCTCGACGCTTCTATGCAAATCGAATTGGGTCAAGCCCAACATGTTTTGGCCGGAGGCATAGACGAAAATACAGAAAGTAAATTCAGACATTACGGACTTATAGGTTGGTGGAAAAATGATATTCCATCGAATAAGGAATTGTATAGCCTAAGCGATAGTCCCGGTACCATCAGCGGAGAAGGTGCTGCCTGCTTCCTGCTCAGCAGTGAAAAGGCTGCGCATAGTCATGTACAGTTACTGGCTACCCATTCCGTATTTAGTAAACCCGATATACAACATTTAGAGAATGAATTAGTGGACTTACTTCATGCAAATAATCTGCGCATTGAGGATATAGACTTATTCATTTCCGGATTTTCAGGCGATAGTGCAGAAAGCGAAACGTATTCGTATTTCGAAAATATTATGTCCGAAAATACGCAAATTGCCCGCTTCAAACATTTATCCGGAACATTTTACACCTGCGATATATTCGCAGTCTGGATGGCATGTATTGCCCTAGAAACCCAAAAAATTCCCGATTATACTCTGTTTAAAAAAGGGAATTCAACCGGCTTTAAACATGTACTTATTTACAATGCCAATCAACAATTAAGTCATGTTTTTCACCTGCTGAAATATGTAGACTGATGTTCAAAAAAATTCAACTCTTTTTTCTTGTATTCGCAGTGCTGACCGGCATTCTGGTTTATTTGGATTTAATTCCTTTTTATGTAATTCTGATAGAAATCGGCATCTATTTGGCCATATTAATTTATGGAGCGGCTTACATTCAATCGCAAATTTTTATTCCAACACTTTATCGCTTAGATGGGAATGAAAAGGAAATCTGCCTTAGCTTCGATGATGGTCCGCACCCAAATACTATGCACGTATTAGACATACTTAAAAAACACGGGGTGAAAGCTTGCTTCTTTTGCATAGGCAAACAGATAGAAATATATCCCGATATAATGCAAAGAATAGTAAATGAAGGCCATTTGATCGGCAACCATACCTATAGCCACAGTCCTTTTATCAGCCTTTATTCCGCCCAAAAGTTCAAAGCCGAAATAGATCAATGCAATGCAATCTTACAGAAATATAGCGGCAGAAAAAATCATCCTTTTCGTCCACCCTATGGGGTAACGAATCCCAATATTGCACGCGCATTAAAAGATTATCCCGAAAAAATTATTGGTTGGAATCTGCGCAGCATGGACACTGTGGCAAAAAATCCGGAAAAACTAAAAGAAAAATTATTGCGGAAAATAAAACCCGGAACTATACTTCTCTTTCACGATACACAAGAAATAAGCCTGAAAATTCTGGATCAGTTCATAGGCGAAGTGAAAAACCGAGGCTATGGGTTCACCATAAATATAGAACCAAATAATCGTTAAAAAATCGTCTGCATTTTTAAAATCTATACCTTTATCAAATAGATAAACAAAATGAAAAGTTATATATTCTCCCTCATCTTATTGTCCTTTTCGCTATGTGGATTTGCCCAGTTTGGGTCAATGAAAGAAGTGAGCGATGTGGCTGCTGTTAAGGATAAAATGGAAGCGAATGCCCGACAAACAAAGAGCATAAAAGCGAATTTTACACAAGAAAAACACCTGAATATTCTGGAAGAAGTCATCCGGAGTAAAGGCAGTTTTTTGTTCAAAAAAGAAAATAAGGTACGCTGGAATTATACCCATCCTTATGCATATCTCATCATTATCAATAATGGAAAAATCCATATCAACGACGAAGGGAAAAAGAAATCTTATGATACAGAAAGCAGTAAAATGTTTGCCCAAATAAACAAAATCGTAATCGGAACAGCCAAAGGCACATTGTTTTCGGATCCCGATTATAGCACACGCTTTCTGGAAAATGAACAGTATTATCAGATTAATCTTTCTCCTAAAAATTCTAAATTGAGAGATTATATAAACGAGATTCACCTCTTAATCGATAAAAAAGACTTGAGCGTATCTCAATTAAAAATGATAGAAAAATCGGGCGATTTCACCTTGGTACGCTTTGTTGAAAAACAGTTAAACTTAGAAGTGAACGACTCGGAATTCACTATGCCATGATATCTAAAAAATTCCTTTTTTTCTTTTTAGTATATTCATTGACTTCCTTTAAAATCAATGCTTTTAATGGGATGAATATACGTTTTTTTGAAGAAGGACATACGAAAGCGTATTTTAAAATGAATGCGCAGTTTATGGAACATAGCTTGAGTGGACTTTTGATTATAAAACAAATGCATGCGGGTGAATACCGATTGGTGCTTACTATGGAAACCGGCATTAAGGTTTTTGATATAAGCATATTTCCTCAAAAATTAAAATGGCATGAGGCTATGCCCATGTATGCGAATCCCTTTGTAAAGAAAATTATCCGTAAAGACCTGCAATTACTCCTACACAGACCATTTACTGAAGAAAACTCTTTGCCCTACGGCGAGGTAGTACGCGAAATAAAATGGAAATATCTGTATAGCAAACAGGACGAAAACACCCTTGAAAAGAAAAGACATAAAAAGAAAAATGCCGAAATGGCTTTGAAGACGATAAATAATCAAGGTTTAATTCTGCAATCGGAGCATACTTTTGGGAATACTCCCTACAGTTCGATTTATCATAGAATTCCACTCAATCCCTGATTTCTTTCTTTTTTATTTCATTTTTCACTCCTTTGCCCAAAGTGCCCCTAAAGCGTTGTAGGGGACTTTTCCGGGACGGCAAGGGAATAAAATTGGCTCCCACATAGGCCGATTCAGGATTCACTTCAATCGCCTTATGGGTATTGAATTTGCGAATAAACCAACGAGGCATGGGTAAGAAAGAGATTTCATCCAATTGAAAACGCTCATTGGTTTCGCTCAACATAAAGGTTTGAAATGGGTCTGAGGCTACAGCCACTCTTCTAAGTCCGTTTTCCTGAGCCAACCAATATCCGTAGTACATATTTTCGGTACTGTGTTCTGCTTTTTCTTCTAAATAAATATGCTTTGCCGGAATACCGATATCTTCGGCCATCATAGCCATTATACAAGCTTCGACATAAGGCGAATATACAGCCGATCCACTAAAAATCAGATTGCGGGCTATGCCTTTACTGTATAGATAATGTGCCCATCGCACACGCAAATTCATTACATCCAGGGTAGTTGAATCATTATACGGTACACCCGGTATTATTACCGCATCAAAGCCACCGTCTTTCTCGGCATGACGCAATAAGGAATTGCCCTGAATAATCATACAGGAGGACTGAAAAACAAGGAAAAGCGGAATAGCAAAAAAGAAAATCTTATGCATAATTCAAGAACTTACACAAATTAACACATTATTTATGAGAATATTACAAAACTCAGCTCCAATTAATCTAATTTAGCCCTAAACATATATAACAAATTAGCATACATTTTGTTTATTTTTAGTCTCAAATTACACCACATCTTTATTTGCAATGTTATCAGATGCCATTAAAATAGAATCCATTCAAAAAAACGAAAATCAAATTCTCGTATCCTTCACTTTACATATAGAGAGTAGTGTTTTCAAAGGTCATTTTCCGGATAGACCTGTTTTACCCGGCGTATTGCAATTGCAACTTCTGAAGGTTGTATTGGAAAAGGAATTGCAGCTTTCTCTGATTTTAAAGGAGTCGGCCAATATTAAATATTTAATTCCCATTGTCCCCGAGTATAGCGATGCATTTTCTATGCAAATCACCTATGGCTATTCGGATAATCAGATTAAAGCTGAAGCTGTAATTCGCAATCAGGATCAGGTATTTACCAAAATGAACTGCCTATATGCCGAGTCTTGATTTGCCTACATCCCATTTTATCGAAAAAGCTAATCAGCTAAAGGTTTGCGTACTTATTCCTGTTTACAATAATGCCCAAACCATTGCTTCGGTTATTGAGGATGTTAAAAATTATTGCGCTCATATTTTGGTTGTTGTAGATGGCAGTACGGACGGTTCATTAGAAATCGTACAACAAATTCCCCATATACAAATTTTGTCCTATAGTCCGAACAAAGGCAAGGGAATTGCGTTGAGGAGAGGATTGCTTGAGGCGGAAAAAATGGGATTCAAATATGCCATTAGTATCGATAGTGACGGACAGCATTATGCCAAAGATATTCCCGTTTTTCTAAATGCGATTGAAGAATATCCGGATTCTTTATTGGTTGGTGCGCGAAAAATGGAGGGACAAAACCAGGCCAAGAAAAGTTCTTTTGCCAATAAATTCAGCAATTTTTGGTATTTCGTTGACACCTTACACAGTCTGCCCGATACGCAAAGCGGCTATAGGCTGTATCCGCTCAAGAAAGTAAACCGCATATTTTTTGTTTCCTCTAAATATGAATTCGAAGTAGAAGTCCTCGTCAAAGCTACGTGGAGAGGCATAAAGGTAAGGCCTGTGGAAATTGATGTGTATTATCCGCCAGCTGAGGAAAGGGTTTCCTTTTTCAGACCGGGTAGAGATTTTTTCAGGATAAGCGTACTCAATACCTACTTATTGCTAATGGCAATAATGTATGGACATTGGATGGTGATACTCCGCGCTTTGCATCCAACTACTGTGAAACAATTTATTTCCCGGCAATTTTTCAATCCGAACGAAAGCATATATACCAAAGCAGCCAGCATAGGCTTTGGCGTATTTATGGGCATAGTTCCCATCTGGGGTTGGCAAATGATTGCCGCCGTTTTCTTTTCTCATTTACTGAAACTCAATAAGGGTATAGTTTTACTCTCTTCCAATATTTCCTTTCCTCCTTTTATTCCCATTATTGTTTACCTCTCGCTATTATGTGGCAGTTTTCTTTTTCCCGAAGGGAATGGCCAAAATCCTATTGCATTAATTGAAAATGGGGAATATTGGGAGGCTTTGCTCTTGGGCGGATTGCAATACCTGGCAGGAAGTTTTATTTTTGCCATTATCGCCGGCTTATCTGCTTTTTTACTCAGTTTCACCGTATTGTATTTTTTATTTCCCCGACTTAAATCGCGTTAATTTGTGTGGAAATTTTGAATTATTTCTTAACAATTTCGTTAAATTAATGCGGATTTAACATCTAACTGACAAAGATTCCGTTCCTTTGCAAAAAAATAAAGTATGCGTAAACTTATCTGGGGGATGTTATCCATGCTTTTCTTTACGATTGCACATGCACAAACCACAAGCAATTGTTTAGAAATAGAACATATACACGTGGATGCATGCGGAAGTCCGGAAGGCCAAAATGAAATGCTGAGAGTGTTGGTTGGCCCCAATCCTCTGACTATTTCGAACATCAACATCAACTGGCCTAACAATAGTTTTTACGGCTTTGTGCAGAATGCAGGAACAGCCATAAAAACCACTACGCTCAACAGTACCATTCAAGGCTGTGGGTGGCTTAAAGAGCCGACGGGCGGAATACTCCCTGCTAATTCCAAGGTTATCATAGTGACATCTTACCTTATGAATCCGGCTTTTAATTCTTTTGCCGGCTTAAGTGATACTATGTACATTCTTTATCAAAACAGCACCGTAACTTCCGGGCATTATGTCAATTATAACAGTACACCCGGATTAAGAACCACAACCATAAGCTACGGTGGATGCAGCGAATCCGTAACGTATGACAGATCCTTATTGGCCGGGGTTGACGGAGCCGGAGTAACTTTTGCCCAAAACGGCACAGCTACATACGTTGCCAACGGCTGCAATGCGCCCGTGACCTTAACGCAAATCAACGCTTCCATTTCGGGAAACTTAACAGCATATTGTCCAACGAATCCATTCGGATTACAAGCTACATGGGTTGGTAGCGGCACATTTTTAGGGTGGACGGAGAATGGGCAGGGTACTTTAAACAACCCCGCTTCTGCATCGCCTACCTATAGTCCCAATCCATCCGAAAATGGGAATATTTCTTTTATTGCCTCCTTTCTCAGCACCTGTGGCGACACGATTAGAGACACGGTTCAAATCGGACCACAAAGTCCCATTGCATTTCAGATAAATCCTACTCCTTCCATACAAAGTATTTGTCCGGGTCAAACCCTTACACTGAGCGTACCTGCGGCAAATTACACCAATGGACCTATCTGGAGCACTTTGGCTACGGGCACCAGCATACAAGTCAACACGCCCAATACCTATATAGTGGGAGCTACAGATCAATGCTATACCTATGCTGACACAGTTCAGATTATTGCAGGAATAAGCCCTTCGGTTACAGTCAGCCCCGATGTTGCAAATATTTGCCAAGGCCAGAACATACAAATTACAAGTTCGGGTGTGGTTGGCAATATTACCTGGAGCAACGGAGCCACCGGCACTTCCATCACCGTTAATACGCCCGGAACCTATGTTGCAACGGCTAGCAATGCCTGTGGTACATCAAGAGATACAGCTATCATTAGCTTAGAAAATTTTCCCATTGTAAACATTCAACATTCCGGCAATACCCCTATTATTTGTCCCAATTCAAGCATTTCACTGGAAGCCATAGCCCAACATGCTCAAAATATAGCATGGACGCATGGCCCCACCAGTCCCCTTATACAAGTTAACCAAGCCGGCACCTATACGGTGATTGCCACAAATGCATGCGGGAGTGATACGGCAACGATTCAACTACAAAATGGCGTAAATCCCCTTGCCGAAATACAAGCCATGGGCAATACCTCATTTTGTAAAGGCGAACAATTGCTACTTCAAGGCGTAGGAAATGGTGATTTTGAATGGAGTAACGGCAGCAGCGAGAGCACAATCACCGTAAGCGATGAAGGCATATATACGCTTATTGTCAGCAATGAGTGCGGGTCAGACACAGCCGACATATTCATACAAGTAAGTGGTCCCACTGCCAATTTTGATTTTTCGGGTGGCGATCAAATACCCACTACCATTCAGTATATAAACAATAGTACGGGCGGCGACACTTATGCCTGGCAACTTGCCAATAACGAAACATCAAACCTATTCGAGCCTTCGCAATATTTTACCGATGGGGGCGATTTTCCCATCACCTTGGTGGTAAGTGACGTGAATGGTTGTAAGGATTCGCTGACCAAATTAATACTGCTTGAGGAAGCGGTAAGTTTCTTTATGCCCAATATTTTCACACCAAACGGAGACTCAATCAATGAAACTTTTTCCATAGTTGCCACGGGTATTTCCTCCTTTCAAATGCTCATATTCAATCGTTGGGGCGAAGTGGTATATCAAAGCGATGATATTTACCAGGGATGGAATGGGAAAAACAAATTCGGCCAATTGTGCAGTAGTGGAGTTTATTCGGTTGTAGTGAGCTATACCGTAGCCTCCAGCGGCAAACCGGAAAAAAGAAACGGGCATGTAACCTTGATCTATTGAGGGGTCTATGAACACATTGATTCCATCGCAAACACTTTTACAAATCCGCAAGGATTTTGGTTCGAAAGGCGATTTTATTCCTGAAGTATGGACTCAATATGAAGACCTGTTGGATGCCGTATTTAAAGCCTTGGAGCAAGCGCAAAAAGAAAATATGCTCCTCTCGCTTATATATAGAATCGACATACCGGAAGCCGATTATAATATGGCAAAAAAAGACCCGAATTTTCTAACAGTTTTGAGCGAATTGGTCATCAAAAGAGCATTTATTAAAGTTATGCTTCGCAATCAATTTAGCCTCGAAAGCACTTATAGTGCCTGGGAAACGTTGAAAGAAAAGTAAAAAAATAGAAAATACGTATAGAAATCATTATTTTTGCGGGGATTAGGAAACCATGTAAGTCTCACTAATTTTTTAAGAAAATGCCACTTTACAACACAAGAAGCGCGAAAGAATTGCGCGAAGAGATTCTGCAATCGACAGAAATCAGAAAAACCATTTCATTTTATCGCTATGCACGCATAGAAGACGTAAAAGAATTCAGAGACCAGTTATGGATCGGGTTCGAAAAATTGGGCGTATTGGGTCGGGTTTATGTTGCCAAAGAAGGCATCAATGCCCAGATAAGTTTGCCTGAAAAAAACCTAGATCTTTTCCGTGCATTTTTAGAGGAATTTGATTTTTTAAAAAATCTCAGACTCAATATTGCCATTGATGATGATGGCAAAAGTTTCTGGGTTTTGAAAATAAAAATTCGCAATAAAATTGTTGCCGATGGTATAGAAGATCCCAATTTTGATGTAACGCGTACGGGTACTTATTTAGATCCTAAAGCCTATAACGAACTTACCTCAAAAGAGGAAACGATTGTAATAGATATGCGCAATCATTACGAATATGAAGTTGGGCATTTCGAAAATGCAATCGAAATTCCTTCCGACACATTCAGAGAGCAATTGCCCATGGCAGTAGACATGATGCAGGAGCATAAAGACAAGCATATAATCATGTATTGCACGGGCGGTATTCGTTGCGAAAAGGCAAGTGCTTATTTTTTACATAATGGCTTCAAGAATGTATATCATGTCGAAGGAGGCATTATAAATTATGTAAATAAAGCCAAAGAATTGGGGGAAGAAATCAAATTCAAAGGCAAGAATTTCGTATTCGACGGGCGATTAGGGGAACGTGTTACGGAAGATATCATCGCTCATTGCCACCAATGTGGAGCAGCTTGCGACCACCATATAAACTGTGCCAATGAAGGATGTCATTTGTTATTCATTCAATGTGATGCATGTGCAGCCCGCTATAACCAATGTTGCAGCGATACCTGTAAAGATATAATTGCATTACCTGAGGAAGAACAAGCCGAAATACGCAGAGGGCTTGATAAAGGGCGGATGATTTTCAATAAAAGCAAACAAAGAATAGAGGAATTGGCACAATCCTTTCAATTGGATAAAAGTAAGCAAGAGGCTTAATTTTACGGCGGTTAATCTTTTGTTAAGCGAAAAGCACTATCTGGTTGCTTTATATATATTTGTTCTAATACAAATTGAAAAATTCAATAAAAAAATAAAACAGTATGAAAAACGTGGCTCTATTATTAGGATTTATGGTTGCAGGATTATTTGCAACAACTGACGCAAATGCTCAAGCAGCAATTGGTCCAAAAATGTCTTATGGCAATTTGGAGGTAAATTATGGTGAAGTGGAATATGCCGGAAATGGCGAGCGTACCTGGAAATTTAAGAATGAAGGAAAGCAGCCTCTTACCATTACTTCGGCCAAAGGTTCATGCGGATGTACTGTACCTGAATATCCAAAAGAGCCCATCATGCCCGGAAAAGAAGGTAGCATTAAAATTAAATACGATACAAAGCGTCCCGGTGCCATTACACGTACAGTGACCATCACTACAAATGAACCGGAAGGAAGCAATACTTATACTATTCAAGTAAAAGGCAATGTAAAAAACCCGCCGGCTAACAATGGGGTACCCACAAACGACCAAGGTGGAAGACCCGTTGGTAATTAGTATTTTTAAATAAGTTTAAAAACCTCTTCGAATTGAAGGGGTTTTTTTATGCATCAAAAGGAAGCAAATCATTACCTTTGTCAAAATAAAATCAAAGTATATGCCATTTATTTCTGTAAAAGGTCGTGAAATGCCTGCTTCACCCATTCGCAAACTGGTTCCTTTTGCCGATGCCGCGAAAAAGAAAGGACTCAAAGTATATCATTTAAATATTGGACAACCCGATATTCAAAGTCCCTCCGAAGCACTGAATGCCATTCGAAATTTCAATGAAACTTATGTGGAATATAGCCATTCAGCCGGCTTAGAGTCCTACCGCAATAAATTAGCCCAAGCCTATAACGCAATTGATATTCCTGTAAGTAAAGATGAAATCATTATTACTACCGGCGGTTCAGAAGCATTACAATTTGGCTTTATGTCATGTCTCGAAGCCGGAGATGAGATTATAGTACCCGAACCTTTTTACGCCAATTATATTGCATTTGCCATGAGCGCAGGTGTAAAAATTGT
>JAEZEQ010000070.1 GCA_023432985.1 Bacteroidota bacterium
GCTTTAGTTTCGGTATTTTTTACAAATGTGTAAATATTTGTAAGTTAATTGCTTGACACAAATGTAAATTTACTATTTTTGTCCCATGGAAGGCATACAAATACGCTTAAAAAAGATAATTGGGGACGAAAACATGACAGCCGGAATTTTTGCTGAGCGGATTGGTGTTTTGCCTTCGGCATTAAGTCATGTTCTTTCGGGGCGCAATAAACCCGGTGCAGATTTTTTGGAAAAATTGCTTCGCGCCATTCCATATATTAATGCAAATTGGTTGTTGACCGGGGAAGGTTTGCCCTATTTGCCGGCCTCGAATATGCCCGAATTTTCGCCCGATTCAATCGAACCTGAAATAAAAAAGCCACAAGAAGAAGCGCCAAAATGGGTTCCAAAGCCTGCTGCTTCAGAAAAGAAATTAAGCCGGGTTATTCTAATCTACGATGACCATAGTTTCGAAGAATTCCGAAAAGATGTATAAATCCTATGTTTGAAAAGACCGGACTTATATTTCAATGCGATACATAGAAGCGTACAGCAAACAAATACATATATTGGACAGTGCCGGGAAAGATTATTCAGACTTAGGTAAAACTTTTATATAATACTGATAAGTAGCCTGTTTCATTTCACCACTTTTGGGATCCGGATATTGTATAATCCCTTTAATACGTTTTCTTCCTGCTTCATCAGCCTTAAAACGATATGAAGCTTCTCCATTTTTTATGGATCTAATGGTATCTCCGTTAATAATATAGGTTAAATTATCCTCATTTCTCCAGGCTTTTAATCCCATTTTCAATACCATTTCTTCCCCCTCGTTTACTTGATCTGATTCGGCATACATATAAGGTGCAACATTACTGAAAACATAAGATGGAAAACGTATATTATCAATCAAATATGCGTAATAATTCAGGCGTGTTTGCATCAATCGTCTTTCAATTTGCTTCAATTCGTTTATACAGGCGGCAATGGGAGCATAAATCAGCGCCCTGTCTTCCCAATAAACCGGATTGGGTGCATTGGGACTGCTGGGGTCGGTAATAGCCTGAAAGCTCCATACACTGTCCTCCGCTTCCAACAAATATTTGGGGTTACTTAGACCAAGATTTAGTTCCTTTATAGAAATAGCCAATTCCGATGCAATGCTTCCAGTTACACCTCTTAAATAAGCACTGTTTTGTTCATTAGAGTGCGGGGCGGGAATAGAATCAAATAAAAATTTGCCCTTTTCATAACCCGGAACTTTGCTTTCCAGATCAAACTGAATTTTCTGTATTCCTGTATAAATTTTATCCCAATCTGTGTCGAATTTTTTCTTTTTTCGCTGCAAGGGATGATTTTCTTCGGTATAATTTTCCAGCAATAAACCCAGTTCCAAATCTTTGCTTTTCAGCTTTTTATTCAAAATATCTATTTCATATAAAGCATTGTCGTATTGCCATTGGAATGGAGCACTGTATTCGGCAGTACTCATGGTGACTACTTGTTCCTTTTGTGGTTCAAGGCAAGAAAAAATGAAAACGGGCAGACCAATAAGTCCAATATAAAGTGCTTTTTTCAATGGTAAAGGCTATTATGAATTGTGTGGGCGAAATTAGATATTTTAAACTTATTTTCTCTATGTAAATTTATTTTCTGTGAGCTCCATAGTTCAACTGAAATAATTATTTGTTTTGTCGCCGGCAATATATGAAATTTGTGCCTTTGTTTTAAAGCAGGTTATGTCGGAAGAAAGGATTGAAATATACGGGGCAAGGGAGCACAATTTGAAGAATATTCATTTGCAGATACCGCGAAATGCCTTGGTTGTGTTCACGGGGCTAAGTGGCTCGGGTAAAAGCAGTCTGGCTTTTGACACCATTTATGCCGAAGGACAAAGGCGTTATCTGGAAAGTTTTTCGTCTTATGCTCGTCAGTTTTTAGGTTCGGGCGAAAGACCTGATGTCGACAAAATCAATGGTTTATCTCCGGTTATTTCGATCGAACAAAAAACAACGTCCAAAAACCCCCGGAGTACGGTCGGCACCGTAACCGAAATATATGATTTCTTGCGTTTACTCTTTGCCCGTGCTGCAACGGCTTATTCATATGAAACGGGGGAGGTCATGGTACGTTTTACAGACGAGCAGATTTATCAATGGATTATTCAGGATTATAGCGATAAGGAGATTCATTTTTTATCTCCTATAGTGAAAGGGCGTAAGGGTCATTATAGAGAATTGCTCGATAAAGTAAGAAAACTAGGCTTTATTTCGGCGCGTATCGATGGGGAAATAACCGATATTTCATTTGGAATGCGCCTGGATCGTTATAAAGTGCATGATGTTGAATTATTGGTGGACACGGTTCTGATCAACGAAAAAAACACCAACCGAATCAAGCGTAGCCTTCAAACAGCGTTGAAGCAGGGTAAGGGTACGATAATGTTGATGGATGCGGCGGGTGATAAAGCTTCCGTACGCCATTTTAGTCGCCATTTGATGTGTCCAAGTTCGGGCATTTCCTACGATGAACCTGCACCCAATTTGTTTTCCTTCAATTCGCCCTATGGAGCGTGTACGACCTGCAGTGGTTTAGGTACGGTATTGAAATTGGAAATAGCCAAAATTATTCCTGATCCCAAAAAGTCGATCAAACAAGGGGCTATAGAACCACTGAAAGACAGTAAGAATACGTGGATTTATAAGCAAATCGAACAAATAGGCAAGAATCATGGTTTTAGTCTGACCACACCAGTTGAGGATATTCCGGAGGATGGATTAAAAGCCATTTTATATGGTTCCGAAGAGATAGTCAAAAATGAGGATTCGGAAGGAATGCACACTACCCGTATGCAGTTCGAAGGAATAGCGCAGTTTATTCAAAGGCAGCTTGAGGAAGAAAATTCGGCTCCCCTTGCACGATGGGCGCTGAGCTTTATGGAAAGAAAAAGCTGCGATGATTGCGGAGGCACACGATTGAAAAAAGAAGCCCTGCATTTTCGACTTCTCGATAAAAATATTGCCCAATTGGCCGCTATGGATATAGGGGAATTGGCTCGTTGGATGGGCGATTTGGAAGCGAAGTTGGGCGAAAGACAAGCCATTATAGCCCGGGAAATATTGAAGGAAATTCACAAACGGATTGGTTTTTTGCTGGATATTGGGCTGGATTATTTGAGTTTGGACCGGGCTGCGGGAACTTTATCCGGCGGAGAAAGTCAGCGTATTCGCCTGGCTACGCAAATCGGATCTCAGTTGACCGGGGTATTGTATATACTCGATGAACCCAGTATTGGACTCCATCAGCGCGATAATGATAAGTTGATTGCATCCTTGAAAAAACTGGTGGAAACAGGAAATTCGGTTATCGTGGTGGAGCATGATAAGGATATGATACTGGCTGCCGATTATGTGGTCGATATTGGGCCGGGAGCCGGTGTGCACGGGGGAAAGATTGTGTCGGAAGGAAATGTGAATGAGCTATTGAAAACACATTCGCTAACAGCCCAATATTTAAACGGCGAAAGAGCGATTGAAATCCCTGAAACACGCAGAAAGGGAAATGGGAAATATATCGAATTGAAAGGAGCCACAGGAAATAACCTGAAAAAGGTGAATTTGAAAATCCCCCTGAATACGTTTACGGTGGTAAGCGGTGTGTCGGGTAGTGGAAAATCGACACTGATACAAGAAACCCTTCAGCCAATTCTTAGTCAGCATTTCTACAGAAGTATAGAGAATCCATTGCCTTATACTTCTTTTAAAGGGTTGGAACATATCGATAAGGTTATCAGCATAGACCAAAGTCCGATCGGACGTACGCCGCGCAGTAACCCCGCTACATACACCAAACTATTCGACGAAATTAGAGCCTTGTTTGCAGAACTCCCCGAAGCAAAAATAAGAGGATATAAACCCGGAAGATTTTCATTTAATGTGAAAGGTGGCCGTTGCGAAACCTGTATGGGGGCTGGAGTTAGAACCATAGAAATGAATTTTCTCCCGGATGTACACGTACAATGCGAAACATGTAATGGAAAGAGATATAACCGCGAAACCCTTGAGGTACGATATAAAGGGAAGAGTATCAGCGAAGTGTTGAATATGACTATGGAATCGGCTTCGGATTTCTTTGAAGCAATCCCATCTATTTATCGGAAAGTAAAAACTTTATGTGATATAGGGCTGGGTTATATAACCTTGGGTCAGAGTGCGGTTACTTTGTCGGGCGGTGAGGCACAGCGGATTAAATTAGCGTCCGAGCTGAATAAAAAAGATACGGGGAGTACGCTTTATATTCTTGATGAACCAACAACGGGTCTGCATTTCGAAGATATTCGCATTTTGCTTAATGTATTGAACGAACTAACAGATAAGGGCAATACGATAGTAGTAATCGAGCATAATCTGGATGTAATAAAGGCTGCTGATTGGATAATTGATTTGGGACCGGAAGGCGGACAAAATGGGGGCGAAATTGTGTTTAATGGAACACCCGAACAAATGATTATGTCTAAAAAAACGGGATATACCGCAAAGTTTTTAAAGAAAGATTGGGAAAGTATGTCCGGTAAATAATATAAAGCAGATCTGCTTTTAAGTGCTTACTAATTTTATAATACCCTTCTCTAATTTGAAAGACTAACCTAAATTTTAATTTCCCTGTATTGTTTTTTGGAAAGGGTGAATTTTGCAATCATGTAACTTTGTGTTTTCCAGGCATTTTTTCGAATGTTTTGCTTTGTTTTATGCATTTCTCTATTGTTTTTGGAATAGGTTTTTATTAATTTTCTTTTTACTCATTTCAACTCTGTTTAAATTATTTCGGGTATTGAAAAGCTTATTTTTAAAGCCATAAATGGGAATAATTTGGGGTGATTGGGTTTAGTCCGGTCGGTAAAAAATAAGTTTATTTCAGAAAAATAGAGTAATGAGAGAAAATGTAATTTCGTTTAAGATAATTGGTGCTGCATTAAAGATCCATCGAACCTTAGGTCCGGGTTTGTTGGAGTCTGTTTACGAAGCAGCGTTGATTCATGACCTAACAGAAATGGGATTAGAGGTTAAGAGCCAAGTCCCCATGCCATTTGTATATAGAGAAGTGCAACAAGGAGTGGGGTATAGGTTAGATCTGCTCGTGGAGAATCTGGTTGTAGTAGAAATAAAATCCATTTCCCATTTAGCCCCCGTTCATTTTGCCCAAACCCTGACATATCTCAAATTATCAAATAAAAAACTAGGCTTGTTGATTAATTTTAACAAGGTCTATTTAAGAGATGGAATCCACAGAATTGTAAATAGGCTATAAAACCCAGTCCCGTCACCTTTTTGCGCTCTTTGCGTTTCTCTCTTTGCGAGAACCCATCACACTCTCCACCCGAACCCATCACCCCTTTGCGCTCTTTACGTTTCTCTCTTTGCGAGACCCCATCACACTCTCCACCCGAACCCATCACCCCTTTGCGCTCTTTGCGTTTCTCTCTTTGCGAGAACTCATCACACTCTCCACCCGAACCCATCATCCCTTTGCGCTCTTTACGTTTCTCTCTTTGCGAGAACCCATCACGCTCTCCACCCGAATCC
>JAEZEQ010000046.1 GCA_023432985.1 Bacteroidota bacterium
TACCGCACTTAATACTATACCGCTTTGGGTAATGGAAGAATCCAATGCAACTATGGTCAAATCTAAAGTAATAACCGAATCGCAACCTGCCGAATTGGTCAACGTATGCACGGCACTTTGATTGGAAGAGGTATATGTATTGCCGTCTATCCATGTATAGCTGTTGCATGCCTTGATGATATCGGTAAAACTATTGCTTTGTTGTATGCTTAGTTGAAGTTGTACCAGCGAATCGCAACCCTGAGACGAAGTAAAATGATGATCGTAGTTTCCGCTTGAGGTATAGGTTTGCCCATTATAGGAATAGGAATCACAAGCTTGTATAGGCAGAACTTGAACTATAGGCGCCGGTTCCTGTATTTGTGTATTTAATACTTGCGTACAACCCATGGCATCGGTAACCGTAAGGGAATAATTGCCCGCACTTAATCCCGATATATTTTGCGTATTCGCTCCCGTATTCCATGCATAGGTATAGGGTGCCGTACCGCCGCTTACTTGTACATTTATTTGTCCGCTATTTCCGCCAAAGCACACATTGTGTTGTAGATTACTGTTAAGGGAAATAGGCTGATTTCCGAATACAAAATGGTCGTATTTGGCTGTGCCTGAATTGTAATTATACAAATGAATTTGATTGATGCTGTTTTGGGTGGTACTTCGGAATGAGGTTGAAGCGCTGATTAAATTTCCGTTTATCCAAACTTCAAAGGTGCGTGTGCTATAATTGATATTGCGTAATTCGATATGATGCCATACATTTTGCGCTACGGGAACATCCAGCTCGCCCGATAAATGAACAAAACGAAGTACCTCTAAATCTCCTTTCCAGTAGAAAAAGGCAATACAATTGGTGAGGCTCATTCCGGCTCCTCCAATAACCACATAATTGG
This sequence comes from Bacteroidota bacterium, assembly GCA_023432985.1. Taxonomy (GTDB): domain Bacteria; phylum Bacteroidota; class Bacteroidia; order CAIKAF01; family CAIKAF01; genus JACVCJ01. The sequence continues at coordinate 894 of JAEZEQ010000046.1, forward strand.
TAGATCCGGTTCCGGATGGATTTACGTACCAGGAAGCGCTAGTGGGTGTAATGACCGGGAAGTTTGCCTGCAATCCTTGTTGATGCGTGGTGCTTCCTCCGTTCACTTGCAAGGCATAGGAGCCCTGAGCTACATTCGAATTCAACATAGTGTAGGAATGTGAGGCGCTTACGGAGGTCCACGGCGGACTATAAGTTCCCGATTCAAATCCGGATTCAAAATTTGCCGAACATTGTGCAAATGTGGAAGGAGAAGGAGTAAAGAGTAGGATAAAGAGTAGGGTAGAGAGAAATATACGCATAGTTGATTAGTTTAAATGAGGAATAAATATAAAAAAAAATCCCGTCAATATAAATGAACGGGATTCTTTTTTTTTTTTAAGCGGATTAATAATAAGTAGCTCTGCGCACTTTAGCCAGATATTTGGCTAAACGCACAACCTGACGCGAATATCCGTATTCGTTGTCGTACCATGCATATAAGGTAGCGGTAAGTCCGTCCTCACTGATTATGGTAGCCTGTGAATCGAATACAACCGCACAGGAATTTCCAACTATATCCGAGCTCACCAATTCGTTGCTGTAGGCATATTGAATTTGCTCTACCAGAGTTCCGAATAAGGCCTCCTGACGCATCATATTATTGATGCTTTCTTTATCTGTTTTGTTTTTTAGACGAAGGATCAAAATGGCTAATGATCCATCGGGAGTAGGAACGCGAACGGCATTCCCGGTAAGACGTCCTTTCAGATTAGGGAATACTTTGAATACCGCTTTGGCAGCTCCCGTTTCGGTAATCACCATATTAAGGGCAGCCGAACGACCGCGACGCGAACCTTTATGGTAATTGTCGAGCAGGTTTTGATCGTTGGTATAGGCATGCACGGTTTCGATATGACCGCTTTCTATTCCCAATTTTTCTTCCACAACTTTTATTACCGGCACTATAGCATTGGTTGTACACGATGCAGCACTCCATATTTTTTCATTATCTAAATCGTATTCCTGATGGTTTACTCCATATACGATATTGGGCATATCGCCTTTGCCGGGTGCTGTAAGTAAGACTTTCTCTATACCTTTAGCTTCAAGATGCTGGCTCAAGCCTTCTTTATCGCGCCAAACGCCGGTATTGTCGATCAATAAAGCATTCGAAATACCATAGGCGCTGTAATCTACATCGGCAGGTTTATCGGCGTTGATTAAATATACGGTATGCCCGTTTATGATTAAGGCATTATTTGCCGGATCTTCGGTAATGGTTCCCGCAAAATGCCCGTGTATGGAATCATTACGTAATAAATCGGCTCTTTTATAAATATCATTTTCTTTGTATCCGCGTACTACAATGGCACGTAAACGAAGCTGACGGCCATTTCCGGCTTGAGCAACCAATTCTCTTGCCAATAAGCGACCTATACGTCCAAAGCCATATAATACCACGTCTTTGGGTTGCGTCCCATGGTTTTTTAATTCGGTCAAGTCGCCCAATTTGTTCGACATAAAGTCCTCCAAAGTTGCAAAATTCCCTTTTTCATTATCCCATTCCACCAGCAATTTTCCAATATCGATTCTTGAAGGAGCCAGTTTCATATGGGTCATCACTTCGGCCATAGCCAAGGAATCGTAAATGGTAATATTTGCTTTTTGCGAAACATTACGGGCATAACTGTGATGATTGATTACCTCGCTTGCACTTTGGTCAATCAGTGGTTTGCGAAAAATCACCGTTTCAATGCCTTTGTCGTAATATAATTCCGACACATGTTTTACAAACTTCACAGCAGCTTTCTCGTATTCAAGCCACGTTTTCAATTCATTTTCAAAGGTTTCTATACCTTTAGACTTTACTTGTTCCTGCGAGGTACTCATCGTTTTTGTTTAGTAGTATATGAATAATGAAAAAAAGGCTTGGGGTCACCAAGCCTCTAAAATTATATTTTTTAGCCTAAATAATAGCGAAGCAGTTTGCTTCTGGAGCTTTGACGTAAACGTTTTAACGCTTTCTCTTTAATTTGACGAACACGCTCTCGAGTCAAATCAAATTTCTCTCCAATCTCATCTATGGTCAATCCATGATTCATGCCTATGCCAAAGTAAAGTTTTATGATTTCTTTCTCTCTTTCGCTCAATGAATCTAAGGTACGCTCTATTTCCTGTTGTAAACTTTCTTTCAATAAATCGATATCGGCACGCGGAGAATCGGAATTTACCATTACGTCGTAAAGCGTACTTTCTTCACCCGAAATCAACGGCGCATCCATGGATACATGACGACCGGCAATCATGATACTATCTTTGATCTTATCCTCCGGTATATCCATCATTTGCGCTAATTCTTCCTCCGTAGGCTCCCTTTCAAACTCTTGCTCTAATTTTGAAAAAGCTTTGTTGAGCTTGTTTAAAGAACCAACCTGATTCAATGGCAAACGCACAATACGACTATGCTCGGCAATAGCACTGAGTATAGACTGACGAATCCACCAAACGGCATAAGAGATAAACTTAAAACCCCGGGTCTCATCAAAACGCTGTGCAGCTTTTATTAATCCTAAATTCCCTTCATTAATTAAATCCGGCAAACTTAATCCCTGATTCTGATATTGCTTGGCAACTGAAACCACAAAGCGCAAATTGGCTTTGGTCAGCTTCTCCAAAGCAACTAAATCACCTTGCTTAATTCTTCGAGCTAACTCTACTTCTTCTTCTGCTGTAATTAATTCTTCTTTACCTATTTCCTGCAAATACTTGTCTAATGAACGACTTTCTCTGTTGGTTATGGACTTGGTGATTTTTAACTGCCTCATTATATATTAACGGAATTTGATTTTATGGTTAAGTTAAGGTAAATGAAATACTGTAAACCGAGCGCAAAGATACGCCCGTTTTTGTGGATTGTCAAGTCCTTACTCAAAAAAAAATAAAAGATTATTTGTACGCATATACCCACAAATTACATGCCAAAAGTGTAATATGCCCGCGTTCCATTCGGATATACGCCCTCAATATAAATCATTCCTTCCGATTTGCTTAATGCCTGATCTAATTCCTGACTTGTTCCGACTTCCATTTTATTTACGGAAAGAATTATATATCCCTCTTTTATTCCTATGGCTCTGAATTTTCCCGGACCCACTGCGCTAACTTTTAATCCTTTCTTTATTCCATTCTGATTTTTTACCGGCTCAAATTCCGCACCTAAGGCTCCCATGATTTTTTCATTGGAAATCTTCGCTATTTTTTGTCCCGTATTGCCTTTTAATTTTACCTGAGTACTTTGCTCGCGGCCCGCACGAATAAAACGAACTTCTACTTTATCATCGGGTCTGAATAAGCCTATTTGCTCTTGTAATTCGGATACGGTAAAGGTGTTTTTCCCATTTATGCCGGTTATAATATCTCCGCTTTTTAATCCGCCCTCTAAAGCGGCACCCCCTTCGTTGACCTCGTTTATATATACCCCATTGAGCTGACCCAAGCCTTTTTCTTTGGCAAATTTGGAATCAATATCGCGTATACTCACTCCCAAAAATGCACGCTGTACCGACCCGAAACGAGCTAAATCGTTTACAATTTTTTCTACCAAATTGGCCGGAATGGCAAAGGAATACCCGGTAAATGAACCTGTATTGGAGGCAATGGCCGAGTTTATTCCCACCAATTCGCCCGCCGTATTTACCAAAGCTCCGCCACTATTGCCCGGGTTTACTGCCGCATCGGTTTGTATGAAGGATTCTATGGCCAAATCTTTATGTATAATGTCGATTTTTCTCGATTTAGCACTCACAATTCCCGCCGTAACCGTAGAGTTTAGATTGAATGGATTACCAACGGCCAATACCCATTCGCCCACTTTTACCTGATCTGAATTGCCAAAGGGTACAAAGGGTAATCCCTTTTCTTCTATCTGTAATAAAGCCAAATCGGTGCTCGGATCTGTACCTATTACGCTGGCTTTATAATGCCTGCGATCGTTTAAGGTTACCTCGATTTCATTGGCCCCGTCTATAACGTGGTTGTTGGTCACTATATAACCATCCTCCGAAATAATTACCCCACTTCCCGAACCAACGCGCGGACGACTCCCCTGAAAGGGATTGCCGAAAAATAAATCTTGTAAACTGCGGTATTCCCTAGTCCGACCCTCTGTCAACGTTTGTATATGCACTACCGCATTCACCGTAGACTCCGATGCCTTGGTGAAATCTTCTGCCACATATAGCGAAGACGGCATCTGATGAACGGATTGTATAGGCGCTTTTTCTACAAAAACTATGGGCTCTTTCTCGGTATATTTGTTTACCCATGTCATTACGCCCACGGAGGCGAAACCTCCCAATACTCCAGCTAAAACATAAGATAGGTTCTTCTTCATATTGCAATTTTTTTTATTCTCCCAAATTTACGCAACTTCTCATTTTTTAGTACTTAATTAGGGGTTAAATCTGTTTAAAAAAGCGTTAAATTAGCACCTTTATACCCAATTGCATGCTTTGGGCTTTATACAAAGACTCCTTTAAAGAAAAAATTTACCTTTGTCGAAATCTCTTTTTTATATTATGTCTGAACGCTATAAAATAATGTTTAATTACGGAAGTGTAGGGGGATTGCTCGCTTTAGTCTGGATGATGGCTATATATTTTGTCGGCTATTCACCATACGGACTCGCTATGTTCTCGGGTATTTGGATCCCCGCTCTCATCACTTTCCTCTCGGTGCGCGCAAATAGTAAAACCCAATTGGCCCAAAACGGATACCCTTTCGCACGCGCTTTTTTCGACGGCGTCTCTACTGCATTTCTGACCGGACTCCTCAAAGGTATGCTCGCGTTTACTTTCTTTAAATTAATTGCTACGGACTTCGCAGACCAGTATTATGCCGAACAAGAAAGATTAATCGCTTTCCTCGAATCAGCCAATGTATCGGCCTCTACGCAAATAGACGAATTGAAAAAGGCGTTGGAATTGGATAAGAAAAACGGATTTGGAGCCTATAGAATTGTTGTGGGAGAAATAAATAAATACTTTTATACTGCCGTTCCTTTTTCTATTATTGCAGCACTAATTTTCAAAAAACCTATCCGACCGAATGAACAAGAATAATATGAACCCGCAAATATCTGTAGTTGTTCCCCTTTTTAATGAAGAGGAGTCTCTGCCCGAATTGATGCAGTGGATAGCCGGTGTAATGGAAAAAAATCGGTTTACCTATGAGGTAATTATGATTGACGACGGCTCTAAAGATTCCTCATGGCAGGTTATTCAATCGCTTAGAAAGAATTTTCCCACCCTCAAAGCCATTCGTTTTAAACGAAATTATGGAAAATCCGCAGCCCTCTATGTCGGATTCGAAGCGGTGAGCGGTGATGTAGTGATTACCATGGATGCCGATCTTCAGGATTCTCCCGACGAAATACCGGAACTTTATCGCATGATTACTCAGGATAATTTTGACCTGGTGTCGGGATGGAAAAAGAAAAGATATGATAATGCCCTCACGAAAAATTTACCCTCCAAAATTTATAATAAAGCAACCGGAATAGTCTCCGGAGTGAAGTTGAACGATATGAACTGCGGCCTTAAGGCATATAAAAAGGATGTGGTGAAAAGTATTGAAGTCTTCGGCGAAATGCATCGCTATATTCCCGTCCTCGCCAAAAATGCCGGCTTTAGCCATATTGGCGAAAAGGTCGTGGAACACAGAGCCCGTAAATTCGGATATTCTAAGTTTGGTATGGACCGATTCCTGAACGGATTCCTCGATCTGATCTCTATCTCTTTTTTATCCCGCTTTGGTAAAAAACCTATGCACTTCTTTGGCGCTTTGGGTACCTTGCTCTTTTTGGCCGGTTTTTCAATCGGGCTTTATCTCACTATTGCCAAGTTTGTATGGGAAGCCTATAAAATGACGGAAAGACCCCTCTTTTATTTCGCTCTCCTCTTTATGATTCTCGGTACTCAATTGTTCCTGACCGGCTTCCTGGCCGAAATGATTAACCGAAATTCAACGGAAAGAAATAACTACCTCATCGGCGAAAAAAGCGGATTCGATTCGGAATAATTTCTCTTTTTTTAAAGCGCCCTTTTGTTTTTTTTGGTTTTTAGGCTATGTTTGAATAATCAAAATATTTATTCTACCTAAATTCAATGAGAAAAATTATCGCTTATGCATGGATTTTACCCCTCTTATTTTCCCATTTTTCTTTCGCACAAATTCAAGGTAACGGAGGCACACCGCCCGGCTTGAAATGGGTCGAAGATACACGCAGTATAAGTGAAATTACTTTCCCCAAACCGGATGTGGTAGCCCTCAAAGCCGAAGATGCTCTTGTCGACGGTAAAGGTATTGCCCCATGGAGATTCGGTGCTATTCACTATACCCAAATTTCTCCCTATTCGCATGGTGAATGGCTTAGTACGCAAGACGGAGGCGCTATTTGGCAATTGAAACTGAGCAGCCCCGAGGCCCTTAGCATGAACCTCGCTTTCGAGAATACGATTATTCCGGAAGGAAATGAACTTTATGTCTACAACGAAGAGAAGTCTTTTATTCTCGGAGCTTTTACCCAAAATCATGTTTATGAAGGCCAATTAGGAACGGAACTTTTACCCGGTTCGGTGATTGTTGTGGAATATTATGTGCCTGCCGTAAATATGCAAAATAAAGGTGATTTCACGATTACAAAGGTGGTACACGGATACCGCAGTGCAGGCGAATTCCAAGAAAAAGCTTTCGGAAGTTCGGGTAATTGTAATATGAATGTGGCTTGCCCCGATGGAAGTCCATGGGCCGACCAAATACGCAGCGCCGTTATGCTGGTTTCAGGATCAAACGGATTTTGTTCCGGCGCACTTATTAATAATACGCTGCAAGATGGAAAACCTTATGTGCTTACCGCAAATCACTGTTATAGCAACCCGGCTACATGGATTTTTCGTTTCAACTGGCAGTCGCCCACCTGCGCTAACCCTTCCTCAAGTCCCACTTTCCAAAGTTTAAGCGGAGCTGTTCTCCGTTCGAGAAGAACGCCTTCGGATTTTTGCCTGGTAGAAATTACGGGCGGACTTTCAGGTGGAACGGTTCCCGCTTCTTATAACGCGTATTTCAGTGGCTGGAATAATGGCAATGCAGCGCCTTCCGGTACGGTGTCTATTCATCATCCTTCGGGCGATATTAAGAAAATTTCTTTCGACGATAATGCGGCATCGGCCGTACAAGCAATGGGGTCTTCGGAAGCGGCTTCATCCTGGCAAGTGGTTTGGGATAGAAACACAACTACCGAAGGTGGATCTTCCGGATCTCCTTTGTTCGATCAAAATTACAGAATTATCGGACAACTCTGGGGAGGTAGTGCATCTTGCAGCAATCAGACCGGACCCGATTATTACGGACGATTGTTTAATTCATGGAATCCCACCGGAAGCAATTCCACAAACCAACTGAAACATTGGTTGGATCCAAATAATACCGGCGCCACAACTATCGATGGCTACGACCCAAATGCGGTTACTTATAGTCTCGATGCTCAAATGATGGCCGTGCTTAGTCCCACCGGAACAGCATGTATAGGCCCGGTGAACCCACAGGTTACGATTAAGAATAACGGAACGACTACGCTCACTTCGGCAAATATTATCTATCGCATCGATGCAGGTGCCCCGGTTTCGCTAAACTGGACCGGATCTCTGGCTTCAGGTGCCAGCACGAATGTTAATCTGGCTACTTTTAGTACCACTGCCGGAACGCACAGCTTTACCGCACGCATCTCAAGTCCAAATGGAGGATCGGATCAAAATGCATTGAATGATTCGCTCACTGTTTCTTTTACGCTGAATTCCGTTACTCCAACTGCATTGCCCATAGCGCAAGGATTTGAGTCCACTTTTTTGCCCGCAGGATGGCAATTGGGTAACCCGGATGGAGCTATGTCCTGGGCCAAATCTAATACGGTCGGATTTAATTCTACCGCCTCGGCATGGATGAATAATTTTGCCTATAATGGTGCCGGTCAGCTCGACTATCTGATTAGTCCCACTTTTAGCCTCACTGGCCAAAGCTCAGGTTCAATCTCTTTTGATGTGGCTTATGCACGATATAGTAATTCTTATTCGGATGGATTGAAAGTGGAAATATCGAACGATTGCGGAGCGACATGGACCGAGATTTATAATAAAACCGGAGGAACTTTGGCTACAGCACCTAATACCACTTCTCCCTTTGTGCCTACGGCTTCTCAATGGAGATCGGAAAATATTGACCTGACTCCCTATGCCAACCAGGCCGCACTCCAAATTCGTTTTGTAGGCGTATGCGGATATGGAAATAATCTCTATTTGGATAATGTCAATATCCAATCCGGAGCGCCGGCAGCGCCTGTCGCCTCATTTACTCCGAATAGTCCTACCGGTTGCGTGAATAGCCCCGTAACTTTCTCGAATACATCTACAGGTGTGGTAAGTGGGGTAGTGTGGACTTTCACAGGCGGAAACCCGGCTACTTCAACGGCGAATTCTCCTTCGGTTAGCTACGCATCTCCGGGTTCTTATCCGGTTGTACTTACAGTTACCGGTCCGGGTGGAACTACCGTTGCCAACGCTACGGTAACGATCTACTCCAACCCAACGCCTTCTATAATTGCAAATGGAAATATATTGTCAACAGGTAGTTTTAACAGCTACCAATGGTACAGAAACGGAGCTGCTATTTCGGGAGCAAATGCAGCCAATTATACCATCACGCAAGGTGGTGCCTATACGGTTAGGGTTACCGATGCCAATGGCTGTGTGGGAACCTCAAGTGCATTCGTAAGTACGCTGTCCGAGCAAGAAAATCTGCTCGATTTTATTCAGATTTTTCCGAATCCAACCGATGATATACTCTTTGTGCGCCACAATGCACAAATCCACATGCAAATTGCATTGTTTAATGCCTTAGGCCAAAAAGTATACATGACAGAAGGAACAGAATTGCAGATTCCTGTTTCGAACCTGGCCTCGGGTATTTATATGATCGAAGTGCAAGCTCAAGGTAAAAAAGCACTGAGCAAAGTGATTGTTAAATAGTATTGCTACATTCGTATTTTATAAAACAGCTGCCCGATTAAAGCAGCTGTTTTTTTTATATTTACAGCTATGTATATCCCAAAAGAATTCAATAATAGTCAGGATTTATCCTATGCCGATTTTATAGAAAAATACCCCTTTGGAGCAATGCTTTTTATGCAGAATAATCGCATTGATTCGGTCTTAAGTCCCTTTTTGTTTATGCAAAATAATGCGGGCCAAAAATCCTTGCGCGTGCATTTAGCGCGTACGCAGGAAAGGGATCATTGGCCGGAGGATTTTCCGGTGACGGCTTTGTTTCAAGGAGCTAATGGATATGTCTCGCCCAAATTGTACGACTCGCCGCATAATGTGCCTACATGGAATTATTCGGCTTTACAAGTGCAAGCCCGACTGCATCGCTTACCCATAACCGATTATGCTGCCTATTTTGAAGCCCTGATCGAAAGATTTGATGCGGATTGGTTGCCGGCATACAGTAGTGTAGACCCCGCATATTTAAAAGGATTGGAAAAGGGTTTGCTCTTGTTCGAACTACATATCGATAAAGTAGAATGGGTGCAAAAATGGAGTCAGAATAAATCGGAAAAGGAAAGAATGCAAATTGCCCGGTACTTTATGGAGAACGGAAATGAAATTTTGGGACGCGAAATGTGGAATGATTGTAAAAAAGAATAAATAAAAAAACCTTTTTGTTGAATCGGAAATATACCTTTGCAGTATGAAGAAAATGCAGGCATTATTAGGCTTTTATTGTGCAATTTTTTATTTCGCATGGAAATTGGGTTTGTTTTATACCGATAATCAATACACCATTCTTGCAAAATTTCCCATAGCTCCATTGTTGGCTGTATTGGGAGCGGCGATTATTTATTCGGTTACCCGCTTGTCAGAAAAGCCTTTCTCGGTAATAGAAGGATTTAAAGCAGGAACTCGTACGGCCCTGGTTGCTGCCGTGCTCACTATGCTCTTTGTTTTTATTTATTATAAGGTGGTCGATCCGGCCTTTTTTTCGGTACAACATGCCGAAGTACGCGCCGCAATCGAAGCTTTTCCCGATGAAACACAACGCGCTGAAGCATTGAAAAACTTCGAGAATAATAAGAAATTTTTCGAGCCTTTTAATTATTCTGCGCTTACCTTATCGGGTGTATCGGCATTTGGTATGGCATTTTCGCTCATCTCCTCGGCTTTGTATGAAATGTTCCGTAAATTTGGATCTCTTTAATTTTAATCTGCTATTGCTATGATTGTTCTCACCGGAGCAAATGGTTTTTTAGGTGCACATGTTTTATGTAAACTCGTTGCTTCAGGGAAGAAGGTACGCGCAATCAAAAGGGAAGATTCGAACCTGGATTTTGTGAAAAGAGTTTTCGATAGATTCGGAAATCCCAACGATTTCGAAAAAGTGGAATGGGTAAATGCAGATGTGTTGGACTATTTCTCGTTAGAGGATGCCTTCGAAGATGCCCAAACGGTTATACATACTGCAGCTATGGTCTCTTTCGGGAAAAAAAACAGAAAATCTATGTATCAGATTAATGTGCTTGGAACAGCACATGTAGTCAATGCTTGTTTATACAGAAAGGTAGAAACGCTGATACATTTTAGTTCGATCGCCGCTTTAGGAAGCAGCGATTTTTCGATGCCGGTGAATGAAACAAGTCCATGGAAAAATTCGCCCGATACTTCCTGGTATGCACGGAGTAAACATGCTGCAGAAAGCGAAGTATGGAGAGGTGTGGAGGAAGGCTTGAATGCACTTGTGCTGAACCCTGGAGTCATTTTAGGTTATGCCGATTGGAATAAAAGTTCGGGTAAAATTTTTACCCGAGCCCGCAAAGGAATACCCGGATATACCACGGGAACTAACGGTTTTGTGGATGTGCACGATGTGGTAAATATTAGCATGGCTCTGCTCGATTCGCCCATTAGAAACGAAAGATTTATTCTGGTTTCGGAATCTTTGCCTTTTAAACGCATTTTAGAATTAATCTGCAATGAAATTCGCGCAAAAATACCGTCCCGTTCTATACCAGAAAAGGCAATGTATGCTCTAGCCAACCTGAACGAAATCTGGTCTTCTTTCTCGGGCAAAGAACCTGCTCTTACAAAAGATTTAGTGAAATCCTTGTATAAGATTACACACTACGACAATTCTAAAATAAAAAACGCCATTTCTTTCGAATTCAAATCGGTGGAAAAAAGCATTCACGAAACTGCATTATACTTCCTAAAAGAAGAAAAAAAATAAGAAAAAGGATAGTAACTTTGGTTTTTTCTGGTATATTTAAAATCTAAACACTCTGCAACCATGAAAAAAACCTTATTCTTATTTTTTGTTCTTCAATCTTTTTTTCTCTCTGCTCAGCATCTGATTAGTTTGAACGAAATTCGTAGCTATACGCTTACGCAAATCGATAGTGCATATAGTGCAATGGGACTCCCATCCATGCTTATGCCCAAAGACTATGAAGTGAAGGTATATTGGATCATGTACAACTCGGTCCTTCCCGACAGTATTACGCCTACCCAGATAAGCGGCTTGTTGATTATTCCTCAGAATAAATCATGTCCGTCTTCTATTCTTAGTTATCAACACGGAACGATGATGACCAAAGCCGAAGCTCCTTCGAAAATGGGGGGTAAGGAATGGGTGCTTGGTTTGGCCATGGGCGCAGCCGGATATATAGCGGCCTTGCCCGATTATATTGGATTGGGACACGATTTGGTAAACAACCATCCATACCAGCATGCGCGCAGCGAAGCCACCGCCACGGTAGATATGATTCGGGCCGTACGCGAAGTATGCCTGCAAGAGAATATAGACTTGAACGGACAGGTTTTGCTAAGCGGATATAGTCAGGGCGGACATGCTACTATGGCGGCCCATAGAATGATGCAGAGGTCCTTTCCGACAGAGTTTGAAGTGAGTGCTTCTGTACCCATGTCGGGACCCTATAGCATGAGTACGGCCATGAAAGATGTGATGCTCACCAATAATCCCTATCCGGCACCCTATTATTTACCTTATGTTCTGCTGAGTTTTCAGAATATCTATGCCGCCTATCCTGCGGTTTCCGACTTCCTGAATACGCCTTACGACACTCAATTGCCTCCCCTGTATAGTGGATATAATTCGGCCAGTGAAGTGAATGCACTGATGCCTTCTGTTCCTAAAAATATTATTCGCAGCACGGTTTTGAGCGCTTTTGATGTAGACAGTAATCATATTTTCCGCACTTTGTTGAAAGATAATGACGTCTACGCATGGAAACCCGAAAGCCAGGTGCATATGCTGTATTGCGGGGCAGATAAACATGTTCCACCACAGAATACTTTTATTGCCTACGATTATATGCAGGCACTCGGTGCTCAGGTGTCTAAAATGAATGTAAATGATGTTATGGATCATACTCCATGTGCCGAGGTTGCCATGATGCATATGAAATCTATTTTTGATACCATAAGGCATGATAGAATTAATCTTATTTTCCATGCCCAAAATCCAAGTTTAGCTTCGACTCAGGATGGCTCTATTTCTTTGCAGATTCAAGGGGTAAAGCCGCCCTATACGGTAAGCTGGAGTACGGGCGAACAAGTAACACAGCTGAATAATATCGGGGTGGGTTTGTATACGGTTACAGTCAGCAGCCCCAATGCATGCCAACCCGTTACCGCATCTTATTTCTTGAATGCTTCCACTGCTTTGTCGGAGGAGAAGTCGGATTTATTTAATGTCTTTCCCAACCCGGGAAATGGCCTGGTCCATATATCATCTGCTTCGCAAATCGGCAATCTGAAAGTTATGCATATAACCGGTGAAATGGTATACAGCACTTCGACAGACCAAATGAATCTGGATCTGGATTTGTCGCATTTGTCGCCCGGAATATATGTGATCCTGACGGATGCGCAATCGCCTTTTAGGTATATAAAATATTAAGTTCTCCATCCCGGACTCTAATCATTTTTCTTTTGCGTTTTTGCATTGAATTGAGGTGAATACGGTCGAATTTGCCTACTTTTATACCACATTTTATTCAGATGAACGCTTACGATAATAATAACGATTATGTGATACATAATGGGAATATTATAAAGAAACAGGCTCTGACGTTTTTAGACGTCGAAAGAGCTTTCCGTTTTGGCGATTCATGGTTCGAAACGATGTTTGTGCATAATGGCGAAATAAGATATTGGGACTATCATAAAAGACGTCTTATTAAAGCCTTTGAAGCTGCGGGCGAATTATGCGAAGGGATAGAGGAACAAATACGCGAATTATATGCCTATTACGGAGATGCAGATGCAAGGGTTAGGTTTACCGTCTTTAGAGTGCACGGACATTTATATACACCCCTATCGGATGCATATTCTTATTTGCTGGAATGGGAAAAATGGCAAATACCCGATTATTCTATGTCTCGTATAGATTTTTCGGAGGATATTATTTTGTTTTCAAAACGTTTATTTCCCGGAAAATCGGGCAATAGTGCACCCTATATACAAGCCTCTAAAGAAGCCGCTCAGCGAAAGTTGACCCAAATTGTTTTATGTAACGAAAAAGGAGAAATTGCCGAAACAGCAAATGCCAATTTGTTTTGGAGAATAGGGGATATATGGTATACACCCGACCTGAATAGCGGTTGCGTGGAAGGGGTTATGCGTGCCGCCTTATTGCGATTTTTTAAGGAGCAAGGCATGACTTGCCGCGAAGTATCGGCAGCTAAGGAACAACTTTTTAGAGCTGAAGAAATTTGTGTGACCAATGCAATAATTGGCGTGAAGAATGTACATTTGCTGGCAGATAAAGCCTTGCATATTCATGTCGAAAAAATCTTTGAATAAACCCCGAAATAGTCGCCCCAAAAAGAAAAAAAGTGGCTTAGCTAAAGGCCTGAATATACTTTGGAAAAGTATTATAGGCTTTTTTGTGGGAACCATAGTTATGGTGATTGTATATGGCTTTGCGCCGGTGCCGGGTACGCCTTTGATGCTGATCCGTAAATGGGAAAACCGGAATAATGATAAGCATGAAATCCAGTATAAATGGGTCTCCCGTGATAATATTTCTGATTATTTGGAATTGGCTGTGGTATGTAGCGAAGATCAGAATTTTCTGAAACATAACGGACTCGATTTTGGAGCCATTAAGAAAGCGCAAAAACAAAATGAAAAGGCCGGAAGGGTAGTCAGAGGCGCTAGTACCATTAGTCAACAAACGGCAAAAAATCTTTTTTTATGGCCGGGCAGAAGTTATGTACGTAAAGGACTGGAAGTATATTTTACTTTTCTGATTGAATTGTTCTGGTCTAAAGAACGGATTATGGAAGTGTACTTGAATATTATTGAAATGGGAGACGGTATCTATGGTGCACAAGCCGCTTCTAAGAAATATTTCAAAAAGGATGCAGCGAAACTGAGTGCTTCCGAGGCCGCATTAATTGCAGCGGTTTTACCCAATCCCCGACGTTTTTCGGCATCTAAACCAAGTGCATATACGCGCGGAAGACAGGCTTTTGTATTGCAACAAATGCGCTTTTGGGGAATGAAACTCGATTACGATAAAGAAAAAAAGGACTAGAGTAATCCTTCCATATTTTCCACCCCTAATATTCTTTCGCTTATAAAGCCTTCTGCATAGTTGACCCCAATTTGTATGCCCAAACTTGCTGCCCTGTTTCGAGTATGGTTCAAAAACTCGGGCGATGAAATTAAAGTGGCGGGTTCCGAACTATTCGGATTGTAAAATTGAGAATCATGGGCCAGTATGGCCTCTATTTTTTGATCTATCTCTTCGGAAATATTTACGGCAAAATCCGGTTTTAAATCGTAAAATTGTATATAATGATACAGCTGCTTTGGCCGCCAGGCTTCCAACAGATTCCCGTTTTTGTCTTTGCATTCTATTTTTTGTAAACCACTGTAAAATGCGGCATCAACCACAAGTTGTGAAGAACGCCCATGGTCCGGATGTCGGTCTTTGGGGGCATTGCAAAGAATGATTTCGGGTCTGTATTGCCGTATGGCACGGATAATTTTAAGTCGGTGTTCTGCATCGTTTTCGAAAAATCCATCTTCCATTTCTAAATTTTCGCGCACATGTATGCCCATAATTTTGGCCGCTTTTTCAGCTTCCTGCAGGCGCTTTTCTATGCTGCCCCGCGTCCCTAATTGTCCAAGTGTCAGATCAACTATGCCTGCTTTTTTTCCGCGTTTTATTTCTTTGATTAATGTGCCTCCACATCCTAATTCTACATCGTCGGGATGCACCCCGATTGCCAATATATCAAGCTTAATCATGATTTTCTATCCAGTTTATTATTTCTTCTGCATCCGGAGCTGTAGTCGGCGCAAGTTGTCCCACAAATTGCCCCTTTTCATCAATCAAATATTTATGGAAATTCCATTGGGGAGCAATCGAGTTTTCGAATTGACTTAACCATTGAAATAAAGGATCGGCAAGCTCTCCGATAACATGGCGTTTACTGAATAATGGAAAGCTAATGCCAAAATGGGTTTCGCAAAAGGTCTGTATCTCGGCATCCGTTCCCGGTTCCTGACCGGCAAAATCATCGGATGGAAATCCTAATATTATGAAGTTTTTATCCTTATATTTTTCGTACAATTCTTGCAATAATGCGTACTGTGGAGTCAGTCCGCACGCACTGGCCGTATTGAGTATCATTACTTTTTTTCCTTTGAAAAGAGAAAAATCCAATTCTTTACCTTCGAGGGTTTGGGCTTTATATGCATAAAAATCCATAGCTGTAATTTAAGCCGTAAAGTTAGCTATTTTATACGGAATTTTCTCGCATGGATTGGATTCTTCCCCCAATCGCTTTATAGTTCCTGTTTGCAAAAATGGGGAATAATTTGTGTACACAGGCTTTATTTTTAAATTTGTAGAGTTGCCACGTGCAGCTTATTTTTAATAGATATGAATAGGAAAAAGTTGATAGCAGGAAATCATAAAATGTATACCGATTTACAATCCTCCACCATTTTAATGAAGGAGATTTTGAATGGGAATATAGATTTTAATAAGGCCGAAGTTCTCATTTTTCCCCCTTTTCCATTTATATATCGCTTGCGAGAAATAGTGGGCAACAGTCCCCTCTGCCTTGGTGCTCAAGATTGCAGTGCCCATGAAGAGGGTGCATATACAGGCGAAGTGTCTGCGGCCATGATCAAAAGTCTGGGTGCTAAATATGTGTTGATAGGCCATTCAGAGCGTCGTTTGCATTTTGGAGAAGGTGATGCGGTTCTGAAAGAAAAAATCAACAGAGCCCTCGATCAGGGATTGTCGGTGATGTATTGTTTTGGTGAAAAGGAATCGGAATATAATTCAGGCAACCGCTTTAAGGTTATAGAAGAACAATTACGTACGGTATTCGAAGCTTTTTCTTTGGATGAATGCGATCATTTGCAATTGGCCTATGAGCCGGTTTGGGCCATTGGAACCGGAAAAACAGCAAGTGCCGAAGAGGCCGAAGAAGTACACCTTTTTGTGCGCGACTTGTTGCGTCTGAAATATGGTGAACATATAGCTTCCGGAATTCGCATTCTCTACGGCGGAAGCGTGAAACCTGATAATGCAGGAATTTTATTGGCACAGCCTAATATTGACGGACTCCTCATAGGGGGGGCTTCATTAAAGTCGGCTGATTTTTTGAATATAATAGAACAGGTTTTTTGATGGAATATAAGGAGTTGAAATTGACCTTAAAAGAGGATGTCTCCTCCGAATTGGCCGAGGATATTTTGGCAAGCGAATTGGCCGAATTGGGATTTGAAAGCTTTAGCAGCGAAAAACGCAGCTTCAGTGCTTTTATTCCACATATATCAATTAGCGACGAAGTGCGCATAGCGGAAATTATTAGTCCCTGGGCCGAAAAAACGGAGTGGATTTTCCATGCCGCACAAAACTGGAATCGCATTTGGGAAGAGGCATTCGAGCCCGTGGAAGTAGACGATTTTGCATATGTCTATGCCGATTTTCATGAAAAAAAAAGCGGATTTAAACATTATATACAGATTACACCCAAAATGTCATTCGGTACCGGACATCATGCCACAACCCGTTTGGTAATGCGCCTTATGAGAAATATGGATTTTGCGGGGAAATCGGTTTTGGATATAGGAACCGGAACGGGTATACTTGCTATTTTGGCGCGACAATTGGGGGCAACGGAAATCGTGGGTACGGAAATTGAACCCTGGGCTTTGGAAAATGCGGCCGAGAATTTTCTTAAAAATAATATCTCCGATGCTACGTTGATAGATGCAGCAATACAACCCGGAAATTATGGATCCTTTGATAGAGTTTTAGCCAATATAAATCGCAATACCATCATCGCACTGAAGCATGAATTGCAACAGAATGTGAAAGCAGGCGGCGATTTACTGATGAGCGGTTTTTATGAAAGAGATCAGGATATATTGAAGCCGATTTTTGAAGAATTGGGATTTGAATGGATCGATTCTAAGCTTGAAAATGATTGGTGCGCCATGCACTGGAAAAAGAAAAATTTATGAAGAAATTATTTTTGTTATGCCTATTCCTCCTCTCTCAAACCATACTGACCTATAGTCAAACAACGCCCGTCCCCGAAGATAAAACGGGATTTGCGGCCGAAATGAAATCGCGTTTTTTAAGCTTCGATCGAGCCCGCGGAAAGCTATATGCCGATCGTATTGATTCCCTGATGAAAGCCGGTGCCTTAAATGATGATGTCACTAAATTGGCTTCGGAATATATCAATCAGATGGCTGCCAAAAGATACCGTGTTTTTCCGCATTTTTCTTCTTATTTGGATGTGGTTTTCGGGTTGATAAACAGCAATCAGCTTAGTCAATATCCCAATTGGAATGAAAGTGCCAAGAAAGTCTTGCAAAGCAAAAGTCAGTCCGTACTCAGTAGTTTCTTCCAAAATTCCTATTTGTTTTTTAATCATAATATTATTTATCAATCGCATGCCGTAATCTGGAAAATCCGCCCCGGAACTGTCCGCTACGTCTACGAAGAAGGTAAAGAACCCTATGTGATTTGTAATAATATAGATTTGATTTGTTATAGTCGCGGCGATAGTTCGGTCATCAAAAAAACGGAAGGCATATGGAATATGTTCGACGAAACATGGACAGGGAAAAATGGAAAATTGACCTGGGAAAGAACCGGATTGCCGGCCAGTGCGGTTTATGCCGAATTTAAAAATTATAAGTTGGCTCTGAAATCGGCAGAGTATAAAGCCGACTCGGTTCAGTTTACGCATGTAGGCTTTTTCAATGGAAGTATTGAAGGGGTATTGGAGGAAAAATTATTGGCCAATGTAACCGAAGAGCGCGTTTTATATCCCCGTTTTTCGAGTTATGAAAAAAGAGTGAAGCTCGATAAATTGGCAGATGGCATTCGATACGAGGGCGGATTTAATATTAGAGGAAATCGTTTTATCGGTATAGGCGATATACAGAATCCGGCTTATATTTTTATCGACAGAAACGATAAACCCTTTGTTTCCATGGCCGCCATGGGTTGGATGTTTAGAGAAAATCAAATCGTTTCCGATAAAGCCGAAACCATTATTTATCTGCACAGAGAAGAGGGAAGAGACAGTATTTTTCATCCGGGTTGTCAGGTGAAATATTTTACCGATCGTAAGGAATTGAATTTATCCAGAACGGGAGAAGGCGTTCAACGAAGCAAGTTCAGCAGTTCATTTCACAATCTCGATTTCAACCCCGATATGTTGTTTTGGAAGGTAAAAGAAGATAAAATAATTTTCACACAAAGCAGGGGTACATCATCGGACAGTGCGGTCTTTTTTAGCGATAATTATTTCCGTCAGCGTTTATACGACAAGTTAGGCGGCTTTAGTCAGCCCGACCCTCTCCATCTCATCAAGACCTATTGCGACAAATATCAAACCACCAGTTTTACGGTACAGGAAATGGCCAAATGGTTTAAGGATGATGTGGATGATATACGGCTTATTTTGACCCGATTAAGCATAGAAGGATTTGTCAATTATAATCCGGATAACGAAAAGGCGGAAGTGAAAAAGCGCTTTCTGAATTTTATCGGAGCCCGATACGGACGAAACGATTATGATGTAATTGAAATAGGATCCAGCGGTATAGATCCATACGGTTTTATGAGTTTGATCGATTACAGAATGGAATTATTCGGGGTGAATCGGATTCCATTGAGCGATTCGCAACGGGTGGTTATTTATCCAGAATTTCAGCAGGTAACTGTGGAAGAAAATTTGGATATGCGTTTTAATGGTGGAGTAGTGGGCGGACAATTTACTTTTTTGGGTAAGAAATATGAATTCGACTATACCTTATTTAAAATAAAAATGCCCACCGTAGATACCATATTGGTGCGGGTAAGAAGATTATTGCCCGATGAATACGGCGAGTATCCGCCCATTATTCTTAAGACACCGATAGAGAAGGTGAGCGGCTTTTTAGAAATCGACCATCCGGATGGGAAATCGGGATTAAAAGCTATAGGTGCATATCCCATTTTCACCAGCAGTAAGCCCAGTTATACCTATTATAGTCAGCGCGAAGTGGAGGGCGGAGTTTACCCGAGGTCCGAGTTTTATTTTCAGATAGATCCCTATGTGCTCGATAGTTTGGATAAGTTTAATCCGCGCCGATTGAAATTGCCGGGAACTTTTAGCTCGGCCGGAATTTTTCCGGATATACGCGAGGAATTGCAGGTAATGCCCGATTATTCGCTGGGTTTTCATGGCGAAACCGGTTCGGCCGGATTGCCGGCTTATGGCGGACCTGCCAAGTTTTTTAAAGAACTGACTTTGTCGAATCAAGGCTTGAGAGGTAAGGGCGAACTGGCCTATTTGAATTCGAAAACCCTGGGTCAAGATTATAGGTTTTATCCCGATAGCATGAATGCCTGGGCAGATGGATATCGTATAGAGGCGAATAGTAAAACTCCGGATGTACAGGGCGATTCGGTGTATATACACTGGGAACCTAAGGCGGGAACCTATAATGTACGCAATTTAGGCAAACCCTTTTCTATGTATAAAGGCAAAGTGAAGCTTTCGGGCTCGGTCGAATTGCAATCCAATGGTTTACTGGCAGGAGGCGGAATAGCCGATATAGGAAGCGGAATAGTTATGGCCAAAAAATTCATGTTTAGTCCCCAAAAATTCAACTCCGATTCGGCCGATTTTAAATTGAGAAATCTGGAAGCCAATGAAATTGACACCAATGGCATTGCATTCAGTACCTCCAATATGAAAACGGAAATCAATTTCGAAGAACAAAAAGGAAAATTTATAGCCAATGATGCCAATGCATTTGCCGATTTCCCGGTGAATGAATTCAGAGCCTTCAGCGAAAGAGTCGATTGGCACATGAAAAGCAATAATGTGGAGTTGAAAACTCGTCCCGGAAATGAAGAAGGATTTAAAATGCTTTCGACTAAATATGAATGCGATTCATTGAGTTTTATGGCACAATCGGCTTTATTTAAAACGGGAGAAAAACGTATAGAAAATTCGGGCGTGGTTTATATTGATGTGGCAGACAGCCGCGTGCTGACCAAAGACGGAAAGGTAAATATTTTGCGCAGATCCGATTTAGAACCTTTGAGCGGAGCGCAGATCCAAATGCCAACGCAAGTACAACATCACCTGATTACCAATGCCGAAGTAGATGTATTGGGTAAATACAGTATTGCCGGAAAAGGAGAATATGAGTATGTGGATAAGACAGGGCGTAAGCAAATTATTAAAATGCACGAGATTAAGGTCGACAAAGACCGGCAAATGACGGCTATGGGGACTTTAGAGCCTGAAGATAGTTTGAAACTGATGCCACATGTATTGTTTAAGGGAGAATTTCATTTATATGCACAAAATCCGGAGCCTGAAATCAACGGCTTTGTGACCATGGATCATGATTGTCCGCTTTTTTCGAAAAAATGGATGCGCACACGCGGGTTTATTGGAGATGGAGATATCAGTATTCCCATTCCCGAAGATGCAAAGGACGATACGCAAACACCTATGTTTAATGGTTTTGCATTTGCCAGTGACAGTTCGGGTATTTATCCCGTATTAATGGCGGGTAAGAAAAATTATGCCGATTATGAAGTCTTGTCTATACATGGATTTTTGAAGTTTGATGAAAGCAATGGCGAATATAAAATTGCGTCAAAAGAAAAATTAGAAAATGCCGAGTTGATTGAAAATTATGTAGCCTATAATCCCAATACGTGTACGGCTCACGGTGAAGGGCCGCTTCAGTTGACCGGAAAATTGGGTCAGGTGGCGGTACATTCGGCGGGTGAAATAGTTTGGAATCCCAAAGATACCATAACCGAGGTGAACGGAATCATGGGGGTTCAGTTCAATATGCCGGCCGAATTGTGGAAATACCTGACAGATCGCTATAAAAACTATAATGCCGAAGGCCCCGATTATAAAGAGAGTTCAACTTTAAAGGCTATGCAATATCTATTGCCTGTTTCTGAAAGGGCAAAGTTTTTGGAAAAAGTGGATGAAGATCGTTTGGATAAACTGCCGGGCGTATTGGGCAGTAGTTTTTTGTTTACAGATTTAAATTTGGTATGGAATAAGAAAAAACGCTCATTGATGTACGCCGGTTCGGCGGGTTTACTGGGGATGAACGGTATGTATTTCGACGGTGCGGTACAAGTGCATATGGAAGTATTGCGGAAAAGGTCGGCAGAAGGACTGCAGTTTATATTGGAATTCGACGATGGAATGTCTTATTATTTTAGTTACCGCAATAATATAATGCAGGTTTATTCTACAGATACAGACTTCACCAAAACCTTTACCGGTTTAGATCCCAAAAGCAGAATGTTTTCAGACAAGGACCATCCTAATTATCAGATAATATTAAGTTCGCAGCGAAGAATGGATCAATTTAAAGCACAATTCGAATAGCCTATGATTTGGATATTGGCAGCTATTACGGGCTATTTATTGGGCAGCATTCCATCTGCAGTATGGATTGGGAAATTGTGGCATAATATAGATATCAGGCAGCATGGAAGCGGGAATGCCGGAGCAACGAATGTGTTTCGGGTTTTGGGCAAGAAGAGCGGCATAGTGGTATTGAGTATGGATATATTAAAAGGTGCTGCGGCGGCACTTTTTCCCAGTTTACTTGTCCGGATTTTCGATGCAGATATGAATCCGGAACAGTTGGCATATTTGGGCATATTGGGCGGAGTATCGGCGGTCTTGGGTCATTTATATCCCGTTTTTGCACAATTCAAAGGAGGGAAAGGAGTGGCTACCATGCTGGGAATTATGCTGGCTTTGCAGTGGTGGCCGACATGGGTAAGCGTACTTGGCTTTGTTTTGGTTTGGATTTCATTTTCCTATATATCGCTGGCGAGTATAAGTGGTGGATTACTTTTTCCATTGGCCTATTTTTTATTAACAAAAGAGCGTAGTTTGCCTATGGATATAGTAGCCTGTATTCTGCCGCTTTTATTGTTGTATACACATAGGGCTAATATACGTAAATTGCTGGCGGGGACTGAGAATAAAATGTATCCCTTCAAGAGAAAAAAGGAAAAGTAATACGAGAAAAGTAATGGGGAAAATGCAGGAAATCATCCACCTGTTTCTAAGGACAGCGTGAAAAATAGTTCATTATATTTTCTTGCATAAGTCAAATTAATATTTACCTTTGCCTAGCTTATTTAAAAATCAATTATTAATAGAAATGAAAGGCTTAACTAAACTTTTCGCAGGCGTATTCGCTGCATCGATGTTGGCTTCTTGTGGTGGTGGTAACACTCCCGACAAAGCAGCTACTGAATTCTTAAATGCTGTAAAAGCAGGAGACAAAGCAAAATATGAGGCAGTATCTACAGAAGATACTAAAACCATGTTGTCTGGTGGTACATTCAAAATTTCAGAAGTGAAAGATGTAAAATGTACTTCATTGTCTGACACTACAGCTACTTGTACTTACTGCTGTGAGGAAGGTAAAACTGAAGCTTCTACCATGAACTTGGTTAAGCGTGCTGACAAATGGTTAGTAGACATGAAAAAAGAAGGTGGCGACATGGACATGAGTTCATTGACTGAGTCTTTGAATGCAGCTATGCCTACTGAAGAAGAAATGAATGAAGCAATCGAAGGTGCTGTAGAAGGAGAAGAAGCTCCTGCTGCTGAATAATATCCACACCCGATTGAAATTATTAAAAGCTTCGTCCTTTGTGACGAAGCTTTTTTATTTTTGCACTATGCTAAAAACCAAAATTTATCTCAGTCTTTTTTTTATTTCCTTTTTTGCAATTGCATTTAAAGCCTTTGATAGCTTTCGGGTAGAATCGAATGAAAGGGCTATGGAAATGTATAAGGATCCTTCTAAATTCTACAAATTGAAGGAATCGGAATTGGCAAAGTTGCAACATG
The DNA here is from genome assembly GCA_023432985.1 of Bacteroidota bacterium. Classification (GTDB taxonomy): domain Bacteria; phylum Bacteroidota; class Bacteroidia; order CAIKAF01; family CAIKAF01; genus JACVCJ01. Next base: position 24,396 of record JAEZEQ010000046.1, read on the forward strand.
GCGATATTATTATGCGTAAAGGCCATGGGTCGGTGAGCGATATCATCGATAATATGTATCCCACCGGCTATCATTTATCGCATTGCGGAGTGGTGATTAAAGATGGAGACAGTATTTATGTGGCGCATACGGTGAGCAGCGAACTCAGTCAGCACGACGGAGTACAAACCGAAGACATACACAAATTCGTACGCGAAAGTGTGCGCAATTCCATTGTTTTGGTGCGTCCTAAAATTGATAGCAGCGAAAGGCATCAAATAGCAGAAGCTTCGCGTGCTTTTATCGGGCGAAATAAACCTTTCGATTATGCCTTCGATATTTCGGATACCAATAAATTTTATTGTACCGAACTCATTTATCAGGCATATTATTCGGTCTATAATCAAGATATGTTCCCCGAACGTCTGTCTACCGATCACCCCAATTATTTGGGATTAGATGCTTTGCTGGACACAAGCCGTTTCGAACGCATTATCGTACATCAGGCCTTTGACCCCAAACATTTGCCCAAATAGGCTTATTCAAAGCGCAAGTGTTTCACCGACTCTCCGCTGTCTCTTAATTCCATAAGCGATTCTATGCCGATTTTTAAGTGTGTTTGCACAAATTTTTCGGTTACAATTTTATCGCTTTTTTCCGTTTTTACCCCCTCCGGATAAAGCGGATTATCGCTTACAAGGAGTAAAGCTCCATGCGGGATTTTATTTGCAAATCCGGTTATGAAAATAGTGGCTGTTTCCATATCTATTCCCATTGCTCTGATTTGTTTCAGATAGTTTTTAAAATCCTCATCATGCTCCCAAACGCGTCGGTTGGTGGTATATACCGTACCTGTATAATAATCGGAATTGTTGTTTTTTATGGTATGGGAAACCGCCATTTGCAAACGAAAAGAGGGGAGTGCAGGCACTTCTGTCGGCATATAATCATCGCCGGTTCCTTCGCCTCTGATTGCCGCGATGGGAAGAATTAAATCGCCCAACTTATTATTGTCTTTTAATCCTCCGCATTTACCTAAAAATAGAACCGCCTTGGGTTGAATACTGCTCAGCAGATCCATAACCGTTGCGGCCATGGGCGAACCCATACCGAAGTTGATTATACTTATATCCTCTGCCGTAGCCGTTTGCATAGGTCTGTCTTGACCCTTAATTTCTACGCCAAATTGTTCGGCAAACATTTCTACATAATTCGCAAAATTGGTCAGCAATATATATCTGCCAAATTCTTCAGCCGGCGTACCTGTATAACGAGGTAGCCAATTTTTTACAATTTCTTCTTTTGTCTTCATAGGCGTATAAAAAAAACGGACTCTAAGGTCCGTTTATACACAAAAATTCAACGATTAAACTTCTTCTAACATTTCTGCACCCAAACCGGTACGAATAACAGTAATTTCATCCTGTGTGCAATCCAAAACCGTACTGGGTTCGTTATTGCCATATCCTCCGTCTATCATCAGGTCTACCATTTCGCCCAAACGATTGTAAATAAGTTCCGGATTCGTGGTATATTCTACCTCTCCTTCGTTATTGTGAACCGAAGTACTCAGAAGGGGATTACCCAAATGTTTTACAATTTCCATCGAAATGCGATTATCCGGAATACGAATTCCTACTGTTTTCTTTTTATATCCGAAAATTTCGGGCACTTTGCCATTGGCATTTAATATAAAAGTAAATGGCCCGGGCAGAAAACGGTTCAATGCTTTAAATACATTGTTGTTCATGGGTTTGGTATATGAGCCCAAAGGTTTCACATCCGACAAAATTAATGAGAAATTGGCCTCATCGAGCGTGACACCTTTTATGCTGCATAATTTTTGTGCGGCTTCTTTGTTATGTGCATCGCAGCCAAAAGCATAAACAGTGTCGGTGGGATAAATGATTACTCCTCCATCACGGAGAATCGAAACGATTTTTTGAATTTGGGCTTCACTTGGTTGAAGCTCGTTGAGTTTGAGTATCATATTTTAATTATTTTTTGGTTTCTATTTTTATTTTACCGCATTTTGCGCGGCTTTGGCATGATCTTCCAAAAATTGTTTTAACCCGTTATCCGTAAGCGGATGTTTCAGTAATGCCATGATGGCACTGAGCGGACAGGTAACGACATCTGCACCGGATTTAGCACATTGAATAATATGCATGGGATGGCGCACTGAGGCCGCAAGGATCTGTGTCTGAAATCCATAATTGCCATAAATTTGCACGATTTCGTCGATTAAATTTATACCATCGGTAGATACATCATCAAGGCGACCTATAAATGGAGATACATAGGTTGCTCCCGCTTTGGCGGCTAACAATGCTTGTCCTGCAGAAAATACAAGGGTACAATTGGTCTTAATCCCCTTGGAAGTAAAATAGGAAATGGCTTTAATTCCGTCTTTTATCATGGGAACTTTCACCACAATTCTCGGATGTAATTTGGCCAACTTTTCGCCTTCTTCAATCATTCCGGCATAGTCGGTAGATATAACCTCGGCACTCACATCTCCATCGACTATATTGCAAATCTGTAAATAATGTTGAATGATATTATCTTCTCCGCTTATGCCTTCTTTGGCCATTAAAGAAGGGTTTGTTGTTACCCCATCCAATATACCCAATGCTTGTGCTTCTTTGATTTGATCTAAATTTGCCGTGTCGATAAAGAACTTCATGTTTCGTGTTTTTATTTGGTGTTTAAATATAAAAAAAAAAGTCGTTGATTTTTCAGTTTAAGCGAATTTTAGGGATTTAACTTTTCCTTTCAAAATAAAAAAAAAGCACTGTTTTATTAAACAATGCTTTAAGTAAAGATTCGCTTTTGATGTTATTTAAATGCATTCAGGCCGGTAATATCCATTCCTGTTATCAATAAATGTATATCGTGTGTACCTTCGTAGGTAATTACGGATTCCAGATTCATCATATGGCGCATAATCGAATATTCGCCGATTATACCCATTCCACCCAAAATCTGACGAGCTTCACGTGCAATGTTTATAGCCATATGTACATTATTTCTTTTGGCCATAGATATTTGTGCCGGTGTGGCTCTGTCTTCATTTTTCAATACGCCCAAGCGCCATGTTAGAAGTTGCGCTTTGGTAATTTCCGTAATCATTTCGGCCAATTTCTTTTGTTGCAATTGAAATCCGCCTATGGGCTTCCCGAATTGTTGTCTTTCCTGTGCATAACGTAAGGCTGTGTCATAACAATCCAACGCCGCTCCTATAGCGCCCCAGGCTATGCCGTAACGCGCGCTGTTCAGGCAACTCAAAGGACCCTTTAGACCTCTTATTTCTGGGAATAAATTCGACTTGGGTACTTTCACATTATCGAATACCAATTCGCCTGTTGCGCTGGCACGTAAACTCCATTTTTGATGTGTTTCGGGCGTAGAAAATCCTTCCATACCGCGCTCCACAATTAATCCGCAGATTTCGCCTTGTTCATTTTTTGCCCATACTACGGCCAAATCACAAAAAGGAGCATTGGAAATCCACATTTTTGCCCCGTTTAATATAACATGATCTCCGGCATCTTTAAAATAGGTTTCCATACTTCCGGGGTCACTTCCGTGATTCGGCTCGGTAAGTCCGAACGAACCAATGAATTCGCCCGATGCCAATTTGGGTAAAAATTTCTTCTTTTGTTCCTCGCTGCCATATTTAAAAATGGGAAACATAACGAGAGAACTTTGAACGGAAGCTGTGGAACGTATGCCACTATCGCCTCTTTCCAATTCCTGCATAATTATCCCGTAGGAAATCTGATCTAAACCCGAACCTCCGTATTCTTCAGGAATATAAGGACCAAAAGCACCTACCGATGCCAATCCGGGTACTATCTGTTTCGGAAATTCGGCTTTTTGCGCATATTCATCGATGATAGGCGAAATTTCCTTTTTTACAAAACTACGTACTGTTTCTCTGATTAAACGATGTTCTTCACTGAGCAGCTCTTCGCTTAAATAATAATCGTGGTATTGAAATTTATCTGCAGCCATTTATTTCTTTTTTTTATAAAACCAACATACAATCGCCGTATGCAAACAAGCGATATTTTTCTTTAATGGCTTCCTCATAAGCCTTCTCACACAAATCACTGCCTATAAATGCTGCTACTTGCATCAATAAAGTGCTCTCCGGAAGATAGAAATTGCACAATAAGGCGTCGGCAATGGTGAAATCATAGGGCGGATAAATGAATTTGTTTGTCCACCCGGCATACTCTTTTAAATGCCCTTTTGTGGTAACCGAACTTTCTACTGCACGGATAACAGAGGGACCTACCGCCAATATTTTCTTTCTCTGATCGATAGCATTGTTTACTATTTCTGCTGTTCCGGCAGGAATAATACACTCTTCACTATCTGTTTTATGTTTACTTAAATCTTCTACTTCTACAGCTCTAAATCCGCCCAAACCCACATGCAATGTGATGTCTGCAAATTCAATTCCTTTGATTTCGAGCCTTTTTAATATTTCGCGACTGAAATGCAGTCCAGAAGATGGAGCAGTAACCGCTCCTTCTACTTTGGCAAAATAGGTTTGATATCTTTCGAAATCCTGTGCATCCGGTTCGCGGGTTATGTATGGCGGAAGATGTGGAGTACCGAGACTGAATAAGAGGTTTTTGAACTCCTCATGCGAGCCATCATACAAAAAGCGTAAGGTGCGACCTCTCGATGTGGTATTGTCTATTACCTCGGCAACCAACATGTCGTTCTCGCCAAAATATAATTTATTCCCAATTCGGATTTTACGCGCCGGATCAACCAAAACATCCCATAATTTGCTTTCTGAATCCAACTCACGTAACAATACAACCTGAATTTTTGCCCCGGTTTTTTCTTTATTCCCATATAATCGAGACGGAAATACCTTGGTATTGTTATTGATAAAAACATCCCCTTCATCAAAATAGGATAAAATGTCTTTGAACATCTTATGTTCTATTTTTCCGGTTTTTCGATCTATGACCATCATACGGCTGTCGTCCCGGTTTTCTAATGGTCGGTCCGCAACTAATTCTGCCGGATATTTGTACTTGAATTGTGATAATTTCATCTTGCCTTTTAAAGTCCGCAAAATAACGAATTTAACCCTGCTTTGCCAAATTCTTTTGTGTTTTTAATATTTCGAATAATTTATGAAAGCAAAAAGCCGACAAGACTTTTCTTGTCGGCTTTTTATTATATTTTTTGAAATCAATTTATTGAATAATCAATTTCTTGGTTTCGCTTTTACCGTCTGCACTCTTTGCCGAAACGATATAGGTACCGGCAGGTAATTTTCCGGAATCTATACTGATAAATTTACCTCCGTTTAAACTCGTTGTCCATACCGTTTTTCCGGTGATATCTATAATGTCTACACGAGTCACTTTATCATTTTCAACCCGAATGTTTACTTCACCACGAGACGGATTAGGGAATATTTCTAATCCATATTGGGCCGTCGGGTTTAATTCGGCCTGACCCACATATACAGCCTCAGGTAAACCTAATGCCACTACTATTCTGGGTATAGAATACCACATAATGGTGTCTATATAGGCGCGACCTTGAGCTGCACTCATATTTGGATTGGTGATTAATTCGTTGGAATGTATAGGTCCTGCTCCCAATGCTACTCCCATTTGATCTACACTGGTAGAATCCCACCAATGCCAGGGCGAACTTTGTTCGGCACCGCTTAGACCGGGTCCGGTTCTGAATTCATATAATCCTTCGTATTGCGCTTTTGCATTCATTGCATAGGCACGAGCAGATACCACATCATTGAATGTAAAATTAACTATAGGGTCATTATTGCCATTGGCTACAAATTTTCCTACAGCCGTGCGCGTACCATGTACGTCCACTACGTCTTCTCCGGTAACGGGAACGATAACTGTTCCACTGTCATAAGGAGCAAACTGATCTTTCCAACAATGGAATCCTAATTTTACACCCTCTCCACCTTCTATCCAGGATTGATCGCCTAAGGCTCCACCCAGGTTCATTTCCATGGCTACTTTATTGGTCGGACCGGCATGGTTATAGGTGTTTACTGCACCACCAACACCGTTTACATCACCCACATAAGCCGGATTAATTACTGAGTTTCCTCCACTGTCCTGAAACTTGAATAATTCAGTTTCTGTCTGCTTGTCTAAGGTTGTATAGGCCATAGACACATAACCACCCGAACCAATACCGCATAATATAATACGATTGGTGTCTATTTTATAGGTGCTGTGGTTTACTTTTAAGAAACGTACCAAAGTCTGTACATCATGTACGGCTCTGTATACGGCATTTAATATGGTTCCGGTACGTACTTCCTGTGATGCACTAAGCGGATTCCATCCCAAACGATAACGCATGCTTATGGAAACAAATCCTCTCTTGGCAAAACGATTGGCCAATTCTACATTCACACTGTCGTTTTTATCACCGGTCGCACTCTTGTTTTGATACTTGGGTAAAAAGTTTCCGGTATGAATGATGATTACTGCCGGTCTTGCAGTCTCCGTATCTCCGGTAGGCTCATAAAAATCAGCACTGATCGGACCTTGTGTTGGCGTATATCCCAAAGGTGGAATCGCCCCGGGAGCACCAATCGCAATGGGTGAACCCTGTAAAGGAATAAAATAATAGTTCGTGCCATAGGTCACATCCGGTGTCTTGGTCACGCTCGAAAAGGTTTCGGTTACATACCTTTGCGCTTGTAACCCCCCCGCTACAAGGCAAACCCCCATAAAAGTCAATAGATTTTTCTTCATTTTCATTTAAGTTAATTTAAGTAAATATACATCATTTTATTTTACAATTACTTATTGCGCGCTTTTTTATTTCCCTGACCCCAACTTTCATTGTTGAAGACTATGGATATATAAGCCAGTCGACCCACTCTTGGTCCACCATATACCTGATAAACTTTATTGTTCAATAAATTTTGTGCGCCAATTTTAAATGTTGTTTTTGCCTTTTTATAATCCCAGCTTATCTGCGCATCTAAGGTGCCGTAACTGGGTATTTCTCCCGAAAATTGAGGCGAACCCTCGAATCGGAAGCCTTCTACCCATTTATAGTTGACATTAAAACCCCAGTTATTTAAACCGACTTTTCCGATTTTCCATTTTATATCCCGAGCGCCTATGCCTACATTAAATTTATGCTTGGGCGTGTTGAATGCCGGAATTAATGGGTCATCACTTCCTCTTAAATCGAGTTCATTATAACTGTAATTCCCGTTTACATTGAAGAATTTTGCAAAGCTGTAAATGGCCTGAACCGCCACACCACGCGTATGCACCACGTCGCGACTGTTACTGGCTATACGCAGAATTTCGGTGTTTACAGGTAAGAATGTAATGGGATTGAAATCGGATTGTACCCCAATTCTATATCCGATAAAGTTGTTGTAAATGCTGTAATATCCGGTTAAATCTATATACAGGTCATTGCCTATGGTTCCCCTATATCCCAATTCTACCGTATATACTCTTTCGGGTTTTATAGGAGGCACATTGAAATACTCTAATGAATTAAAATCCATATTCACCCCGCGTACATAATCGGAAAATGATTCAACGGTAATCAAACTGTCGTATCCCGAAATATTCCCCCTAAGTGTTGCCCGGCCTACGTTGTAGTTGAAATACTGATCGGTAAGGGTAGGGTTGCGTATGGCAGATGAAAAGGAGGCGCGTATGGTATGTTTTTTATGTGGGGTATAGACTACCGAAAATGCGGGAGACCAAAGAAATGGGAAATTTACATTTTTGTCGACACGATTGGTCAAACTAATCAATATCTTTTCCAATTTCAAATCTATACCCAGATAAGCCCCGGCTTCCCAATTCATAATTCTCGTACCTGCGGTATCTACAAAAATTGTCCCTTGCGAATTGGGCATATATACCCGACCTGCAGCGCCCAGCGTAAACGTTAGCCTGTTTTTCCAGGCTTTAAATTTATATTCTCCATGGGCATGATAAAGTGCACTCTTGTCTATAAATAAACTTCCTCCTTGTCCGAGTGGCAGGGAAGTAATGGAATCAAATGCCGACTGAAAAGCTGCTGTGCCCGGATATAAATAATATAAAGAATCGAGGTGATTGCGGATTAAACCATGTAGGGATTGAAGTGAGTCTAAATACAAAGCCATTACAGCATCGGCTTGCAAATAATCGTATGCCGATACCGGGGTGTATTTATTGGGCATGCCCGGTAAGCCGTGTATGCGGTTAGAAATGGAAGGTCCGGGCATAAGTCCGTTTGTCTTCGCAAATATGGTTTTGTATTCGCTGTTCCAATAGCGAAGCGGGTCATTTTCGTTGGGTTTGTTTTGCGCAATCAATGCATTTTGCATTAAAAAGGCCGTAACCACCGCATCGTAGGTGTCTCCGGCATCTTCATTGGTGGCATAGGCTCTGAAGAACCATTTGTCCCTTTCGCGGATTTCTATTTTATTCTGAAAAAACAGGATATTTTTCAAACTATATCTGTTTTCGCCCTGATATACCGTAGTGCCGTATCCGAAATTACTTACAGCCATTAATTCTATTTTGGGTGTCAGCATAAAGTGTAATGCTACATTGCTTTTGATATTCTGACTGTTGTAATTCACCAAATCTTTTTCGGCATAGCCGCTGCGATAAATATAGCCTAAGCCCGCAAAATTCCTACGCGATACAGGATCGGTCATATAATCGTATAAGCCCGATAAAGCCTCGTCTCCATAGCGATTCACCGCATCGTATCCGCCCGGGTTTTCAATGCCGACTTCGCTGTCGGTGGCCGGATTCATATTATTCGCCTCCCAATCATTGGCCCGCATGTAAAAGAAATTGAGCTTATAGGCAAAAATATCACGCCCTTTTTTGTTCTTCACTTTTTGAGCCCAACGTGCAGCACCTTCGAACATAAGCCTTTCGCCAAATTTAACACTGGCGGCTAAGCCGGTATAATCGAAAGGATTTTTGGTTTCCATATTGATTACCCCATTAAAAGCATTGGGGCCATAAAAGGAACTGGATGCACCTTGTATAATTTCTACTTTCTGTATATCGAGCTCGGATGAACCCAGGAAATTTCCCAAACTGAAATTTAATCCGGGCGATTGATTATCTACCCCGTCTATTAATTGTAGGGAGCGAACCGGACTGGTACTGTTGAAACCGCGGGTATTGATTACTTTAAAGCCAATGGATGCCGAAGTTAAATCTACCCCTTTCATATTACCTAAACCTTCGTAAAAATTAGCCGATGGTGTTTCTTTAATGGAAATTAAATCCATACTTTCCACCGTCAACGGCGCTTGTTTTTGTTTTTCCGTAACCCTTGACTCGGTAATTTGTACTGTATTCAAGGATTTTTGATCCGTTTCTAATTGTATGTGAATTTTATCCGATGCCGATTTTACTACATACTCCCTGCGTATATATCCGATATTGGATACCAATAAGGTAACCGGAAATTTGGATACCTGTATGCTGAATTTTCCATCAATATCGGTGCTCACACCTCCTTTGGCATCTTTGACCATAACAGTGGCCGAATACAAAGGTTCACCGCTGCTTTTATCGCTGACTTTACCGCTGATTTTTACCTGTGCCTGTATGTTTATGGCAGGCAAAATGAGGAGTATACATAAGAGCAATCGGATTGTTTGCATAGGTTGTTTCTTTAGGTATTACAAAACTAACTTATTTTTGGAGCCGACAAAATTTTTCCGAAAATTCTAATCCCGATTCAAATGAATAGGGGGGATGAAAAGAGGGGAGAGACCTGACTTGGGGAATAGGATTTTCTCATTATCTTTGCAGCCTAAAATCGGAGTTATGTCTTTAAAATGCGGAATAGTGGGCCTGCCCAATGTGGGGAAATCTACCTTGTTTAATTGTGTGTCGAGTGCGAAAGCTCAAGCTGCCAATTTTCCTTTTTGTACCATTGAACCCAATGTAGGCACGGTTACCGTTCCCGATGAAAGATTGAATAAACTCGCCGAATTGATTCATCCCGAAAGAATAGTGCCTGCGGTAACAGAAATTGTAGATATAGCAGGTTTGGTAAAAGGTGCGCATAAAGGTGAAGGATTGGGTAATCAGTTTTTGAGCAATATCCGTGAATGTGATGCCATTATACACGTACTCCGTTGTTTTGAAAATGATAATATTGTGCATGTCGACGGCTCGGTAAACCCGGTTAGAGACAAAGAAATAATAGACACCGAATTGCAATTGAAAGACCTGGATACGGTTGAAAAACGTATGCAACGTGTCGAAAAACAAGCCAAAACAGGAGGAGATAAGGATGCTAAAAAAGTATACGAAATTCTCAGTATCGTTAAGGCTCATTTGCTCACCGGAAATAGCGTGCGTTCTGCCGAAATTAGCGACGAAGACCGCATGTTGATTTCGGATTTGGGATTGCTTACCGATAAGCCGGTTTTGTATTTATGTAATGTAGACGAAAGTTCGGCAAAATCAGGAAATAAGCATGTAGATGCCGTGAAAGAAGCGGTGAAAAATGAAAATGCAGAAGTTCTCATGCTTGCCGTAGCCACAGAAAGTGATATTGCAAGTTTGGAAACTTATGAGGAGAAAATGATGTTCCTCGAAGAAATCGGATTGGAAGAACCGGGTGTGAACAGGTTGATTAAAGCAGCGTATAGATTGCTTGACCTGGAAACCTATTTTACCGCCGGCGTTAAAGAAGTGCGCGCATGGACCATACATAAAGGTTGTAAAGCACCTCAGGCCGCTGCCGTAATTCATACCGATTTTGAAAAAGGATTTATACGCGCCGAAGTAATCAAATACGACGACTTTATTCGCTTCGGAAGCGAAAATGCCTGTAAGGAAAATGGGAAATTGAGCGTGGAAGGAAAGGAATATGTGGTGCAAGATGGCGATATCATGCATTTCAGATTTAATGTATAATCCGATTTTCTAATTTATTTATTTTTTTAAAATTTAATGCGATTGAGGTAATTGCTTTAGAAAAAAGCATACCTTTGTATCCCGTTATCAAATTGTTTATTTTATGGGAAAGACGAAATATGTCTTCGTAACGGGAGGCGTTGCATCTTCGCTTGGAAAGGGAATTATTGCAGCATCATTAGGGAAATTATTGCAGGAAAGAGGCTTTTCTGTTACGATTCAAAAATTCGACCCATATATTAATGTAGACCCCGGTACTCTAAATCCATACGAACACGGGGAATGTTTTGTAACCGACGACGGTGCAGAAACAGATTTGGACCTTGGACATTACGAACGCTTTTTAAATGTATCGACCACCCAGGCCAATAATGTGACTACAGGGAAAATTTATCTCAATGTCATTCAAAAGGAGCGCAGAGGCGATTACCTCGGAAAAACGGTTCAGGTTATTCCACATATTACCGATGAAATTAAACGCCGTATTAAATTGCTTGGCGAAAGCGGTAAATATGATGTGGTGATTACCGAAATCGGAGGTACGGTAGGAGATATTGAATCTTTACCCTATATCGAATCTGTAAGGCAATTGAAATGGGAATTGGGTCAGGATAATGCCATAGTGCTGCATCTGACTTTATTGCCTTATTTGTCGGCATCCGGTGAGATTAAAACCAAACCTACACAGCATTCGGTGAGGTTATTGCTCGAAGCGGGTGTACAATGCGATATCTTGGCTTGTAGAACGGAGTTTAGCATAGATCAGGAAATGCGCCGCAAAATTGCTCTGTTTTGTAATATAGACCCAAGTGCAGTTATTGAAGTAATCGACGCCGATACCATTTACGATGTGCCTCTTTTTGTTCAGGAAGAAGGCCTCGATAAAGTGGTGCTGAAAAAATTAAATCTCCCCCTGAAACAGGATCCGAAATTATTGGAATGGAAAGAATTTTTACACCATTTCAAAAATCCAAAGGATGTTGTAACAATAGGATTGGTTGGTAAATATGTGGAGTTGAAAGATAGTTATCTCTCTATCCACGAAGCCCTTATTCATGCCGGTGTTAAGAATAATCTGAAAACTCAAATTGTCCGCATACATAGTGAGGACCTGGAGGAATTAACGGAGGCCGAAGTAGCGGGCGAATTGAAAGATTTGGACGGTATTTTAGTTGCACCCGGCTTTGGTTCGCGAGGTATCGAGGGTAAAATTAAAGCCATTAAATACGCCCGAACGCATAATGTGCCTTTCTTCGGTATATGCCTCGGTATGCAATGCGCCGTGATCGAATTCGGACGAAATGTGCTGAATCTGAAAGATGCCAATTCTTCCGAAATGAATATGGAATCCGAACATCCGGTAATTCACCTTCAAAAAGACCAACTCGATGTTACCGAAAAAGGAGGGACTATGCGCCTTGGATTATACAGCTGTAAGGTTAGCCCCGATTCTAAAGCCTTTGATGCCTATAAGGAACAATATATCTCGGAAAGACACAGACATAGGTATGAATTTAATAATGCCTACCTCAAACAATACGAAAGCGCTGGTATGATTGCAACGGGTGTGAATCCGGAAAAAGCTTTGGTCGAAATTATGGAAATCCCCACTCATAGATGGTTTACTGCGGTTCAATTTCACCCCGAATACAAAAGTACAGTGCTGAACCCTCACCCGATTTTTATTGATTTTATTAAGAATGCCTTTGTATTTAAATCAGAAAAATCTGTATCGAATGCCAAGAAAAAGAAAAGCAATGCTTAGTATATGAAATGGAAATTCTTATCTCTGCTTACTCTGATAAGTCTGGCTGCATGCACGCCTAAACCCTTCAGAGGTACATTCTCGGAAAGAGATAATTCTTGCATCTTGCTCGAGTATATGAAGATTTTGCCCGACAGAACGGTGGACCTGAAATATATTTCTGTATATGATCCCGTTCAGTTTAATGCTCAGTTTAAGGGAGATACACTTATTATACCCGAACAGAAAAGAACCTGGTATTTCAAATTGAAAAATGATACACTAACCGAAATATCTAATATTGATTATCGCTGCTTTCTTGTTCGCGATACGGATTAATCTTCTATAGACTGCTTTTTTTTCCGAGTCTATTCTCTTGATTTTTTTAAGATTATCTATATAATCTTTTCTCCGCATTTTTCTTTTTTAAGGAAAATGAATGAATTTTTTCTAGATCTGATCTAGATTTATTACCTTTGCAGTGGCAAGTCTTACACGACCAGTCTCCCTTTGAATTTCCCCAGGATCGGAAGGTAGCAAGGATAAAAGGTCGTAGCGGTGCGATGTAAGTAACTTGCCATTTTTTTTTGCCCATTTTATACTACCCGGGCAAGTTACTTAAGCTTTATTGTATCAATATATAAACTCCGGCACCTGCTAAATAGCCCAGCATGGCCAACCAGCTCATATGTTTTAAATACCATCCGAAGCTGATTTTCTCTATACCCATGGCAGCTACACCGGCGGCAGAACCAATAATAAGCATGCTTCCACCTGTACCGGCACAATAGGCCAACATATTCCAAAATACTCCGTCTTGCGCATAAACTCCTTCGGGAGCAATGTCGAACATGCCCTGAGCCGCTGCAACAAGAGGTACATTGTCTACAATGGCCGACATAAATCCAATCACTATATTCATTACATTAATATCCGGAACTTGCGTACTTAGATATAAGGCCATTTCTCTCAATATGCCCGTAATTTGCAAACTTCCTACAGCTAATAAAATACCCAAAAAGAAAAGTACAGAAGCCATATCTACCTTACGTAATCCCGATATGACGGAAAGCATATGTCCATGCTCGTTTTTCTTATGCAATAATTCGGTTACTATCCATAATACACCTAAACTAAACATCATGCCCATAAAGGGAGGTAAATGGGTGATTATTTTAAAGGCAGGTACGAATAATAAACCTGCAATTCCCGTATAAAAAATGATTTTACTTTGTGTTTTTGTCACATCCACAGCATGATGTTGAAGGCTCGGAATATTGGCAATACGCGGTCTTTTTAATTCGCCTTTTAATAGGAAAGAAAGTATGCCTAAGGGCACAACCATCGAAACCAAACTGGGTAATATGAGTTCGAATACTATATTTTTCTCCGAAATCTGTCCGTCTATCCAAAGCATAGTGGTGGTAACGTCTCCAATCGGACTCCACGCTCCGCCGCTATTGGCTGAAATGACTACTATACCGGCAAATACCCAGCGCTTGTGCTGATCTTCTATGAGTTTTCTCAATAAGGATATCATTACAATGGTCGTGGTTAAGTTATCTAAAACTGCCGAAAGAAAGAATGAAAGTATACCTATAATCCACATCAATTTTACGGCATTGGTGGTTTTAATTCGATCTGTAATTACCGAGAAACCATTGTGTAAATCCACAACTTCTACAATGGCCATAGCGCCAATTAAGAAGAATAAAATTTGTGCAATTTCGGCTACATGTTCTAATAAATTATGCTCTACAAATGCATGTTTTATCTCGTCCATTCCGGCATATTGACCTATATCACCATTGATTTTTAAGGCTTCTATGAATATGCGAAAATCTACTTGCTCAGCGGGGATTAATTGATAGGCTGACATGATAACTATTGTCCACAACGACACACCCAATATTAAAGCCGAAGAGGCTTTGTCGATTTTTATGGTATGCTCTAGAGCGATGGCTAAATAACCAAGAATGAATATGCTTATTAAAAGGAATTCCATAGGTATTTTGTTTCAGGTTTTAATTTTATTCCCGGCGAATATATAAAAAAAAAGCAAACCGAAATCTCCATTTTTAATCGGATTTCGGTTTGCCCTGTTATTTCGTATTTATATACTAAAGCTGTTTTTAAACAAGTTGTTTCAATGCCAACTCAAATGCTTTTCGAGCAATTTGTTTTTTCTCGTTTTGTTGCTCTTTGATTTTGGCTAAAGCATGACGAATTACGTCTGAAGTATCTTCGAATATGGCTTTGTCGCTCATGTCTACCCGCGGTTGCATGAGGTAAGCAAATGCCCTGGCCATTCCGCAATTGGCAATGAAATCGGGAATAAGACTTACATTATTGTCGGCATAGGCAGCAATGGATCCGAAGAATATTTCGGGATCGGCAAAGGGTACATTGGCACCGCAACTAATGACTTCAAGTCCGCCCTTCATTAAGCGCTCTACCTGATCTTGTTGTACCAGTCTCGATGCTGCACAAGGGATAAAAATATCACAAGATACATCCCAGATTTTCTGATTTAATTCTTCGAATGGAATTATTCCGTCTGCCTTTAATTTGTTCCCATCTTTGTTGAGATACAATTCTCGTATTTCTTCATAACCAAAACCTTCTTCGCGTATTAATCCTCCATCTCTGTCTATAATCCCACAAATGAGTACGCCATTTTTGGCCATATAATAAGCTGCTGCTGCGGCAACATTTCCCCAGCCTTGTACGATGGCTTTTTTTCCTTTTAGTTCGCCCCCGAATAAATCATAATAATGACGTATAGATTCGGAAACACCCCAGCCGGTTATCATATCGGCAACCACATATTTGCGATCGGGATTGGGACTGTATGCAGGGTCTTCCAAAATTTTGGACACACCTTGACGCAATTGACCTATAGCATGTATAAATTCATTTTCTCTGGGTTTGAAATGACCGTTCACTACACCCTGTTGAGGATGCCATAAACCAAAACCCTCGGTTATAGGAATTACTTCGTGTATTTCGTCAATGTTTAAATCGCCACCTGTACCATAGTATGATTTTAATAATGGCATCACCGCGGCAAACCAACGCTTTAATACACCCTCTTTTCTCGGGTCGGCCGGATCGAAATTTATTCCCGATTTGGCTCCGCCAATAGCCGGACCTGAAACCGAAAATTTTATTTCCATGGTTTTGGCTAGCGAAACGACTTCGTGCTTGTTTAAGCCTTTACGCATCCTGGTTCCTCCCCCGGCTGCCCCGCCTCTGAGGGAATTTATTACAACCCAGCCCTCAGCCTCTGTCTCCGAATCTTTCCATTCAAATACAATCTCGGGTTGCTTCTCTTCAAATTTTTTTAATAGTTCTAACATGTCTTGTGTTTTTTCCTAAGTCTACAAATATATAAGTCTTTTTTGGCTTTTCTCCCCAATTTCCTGCCTTCTTTTTTATTTTAATCTACCGTCTAACTTAATAATCCGGAATTTTATGTATTATCGATAAGTTGCCCTCCTCATTTTTAAACATATAATGCTGTATCCCATTGCTTAAGAATATATAATCGGGTTTTAATATACGCGCATATTTGCTCGCCTGTAATAAGGTGTCGGAATCTATAGGCACTTCAGGTGCTTTGCATTCTATCAGTATATGTATGCCTAAATCTTTTTTTCGAACAATAATGTCGAAACGCTTACGCATGCCATCCAAATTTATACTGCTTTCTATTTCGAATAATCCCTGAGGATATGAACTATGTGTGATTAAAGCGTGTATCCAATGCTGCCTGACCCATTCCTCCGGATTTAAAATATACCATTTTTGCCGTATGATATCGAAAACCCTGCTTTTACCATTTTCGGTTTTTATGCGTATGTCTGCTTTCGGCAAATTCAATACTGGATACATTATGAAAGTATTTTAATTAAGATTATCCCCAAATAATTGCCTAGGAGATTTCCAATTATGCCGGCGGATAAACCACTCATTAATAAACCCGGTCTGTTTAAACTGGCTACTATGCCCGGAATAAAAGGGGGACTCATAACGGCAGCCGCATTGGTGATGATATGTGTGTCTCTGTCTATTTTGAATAGATAAGACAAAAGTAAATGCAATAACATACTGCCCAACAATACAAATCCCATATAATAGAAAACTTGTAAGGCATCGGCTTGGAATAGACTCAAATCCGAACTTAAACCCATCACCGCTGCAAAAACAAGTAAAAAATAATCCCCGGCCAATTGCGTACTTTTCCAAGATCTGACTTTTGCGGAAAAGGAAAATAATGCACATAAAGCAGTAAGCATTAAGATGAGAAAATTAAGCTCTGTTTTTCCGAATAGTAATAAGGATAATCCGGCCGAAATTCCCGTTGCCAATGCCACTAATGCCACGCCTTTCCCTATGTCTATTATGCGAAATGTGTAGTTTTCGGGACTAAATTCTTGCTCTGCTGAAGTGGGTTTACTTTTGAGTATGCCTTTGTATAAATGAGGCGCTATGCCCATGATGAATATCAAATAGAATCCGCCCCAAATTACATCGGCTATCATAGCTTTATCGTAATAACCGGGAGGAATTTCAGCGGCGAGGTTAACAGCCGCCATATTAGCAGAACCGCCCGAATAAACCGCCATTATGAGTCCGGCATAATAATGTGCCCCTTCCAATTTATCCCTGAAAAGCAAATATGCCAAAACCGACATGATAAGGGTACTGCTCACTACGAGCAGAAAGGAGAGTACAGCCCGGGGCGCCGATTGAAACCATGCTTTTAAATTGCCGGTGAGCAAAAGTAAGCCTATGGCAAGCGGTACGGAGATAGAACTCATCCATTCGCGGGCAAGTGGGTGCGGAGTAATGAGTCCGACATTTACTAAAAGTATACCCAGAATATAACATAAAACCACACTTCCTAAAAAGTTCAATAATGGGATTTTTTGAACCAAATAACGGGACAAAACAGGAATGATTAAAGAGAAAAGTATGAACAACAACATATCTTAGGCTAAGCGGTGGGCTACAATATCCGAAATCTTTTTATAAAGTAGAAAAGGATTATATTTTCTCCATGCTAAATCGTCGAGCTCTCCGCCCCAATGGAGGTACGGACTTAATCCGTATCGACTGAAATCGCTCAATACATGTGGCCGGAACTGTATACAGGCAATCCAACCCTCTTCCGCCTCTTCTGCCCATTCGGTATAATAGTCGCCCTCATCCGGGAAAGCCTGCATCACGTTTTCTCCAATGAGTATAAAATGTTGTATGCCCTCTTCAAGCAATATGTCTATCACTTCTCTTTTGAAGTGCATGATGTCGTTGTATAATAAATCGTTCCATTCCCCTAATAATTCAATGATGACAAAACTTTGCTCATAATCGGCATATAATATTTTGGCATATAGGGTAGAAGAGCCAAATTCATCCCATTGAGGATGTATGTAATAATTGTAAATGCGATTTTCGAAATGAAATTCACTATATATACGACCGTAAAATGGAGATAAGGCATCTTCCTCGGCTCTGTATATTTCACGCCATTGATAAAAAGGCTCTAATACATGCATGCTTTAGTCTTTTTCGCCACTGCATTCCGGATTGTCGCAATAACCATATAGGGTAAGCGAACGTTCGGTTACCTTAAAACGGAATATCTCTTCGGCCATATTGTGAATGAGCTGAAGACGCGGATCGCAAAATTCGATTACTTTTCCGCATTTATTGCATACCAAATGGTCGTGCTGCGTACTTCCATAGCATTTTTCGTAGCGACTTCTGTTCTCGCCGAATTCATGCTTGCGTACCAGTTTGCACTCCAGTAATATATCTAAGGTATTGTATACGGTAGCGCGACTTACCCTATACTTTTTGTCTTTCATTTTTTGATATAAAGACTCTACATCGAAATGATCGTTGAGGGAATAAATTTCTTCCAATATAGCATAACGCTCAGGCGTTCTTCTATGCCCCTGAGCTGCCAAATAATTGGTGAATATATCTCTTACCTGTTCTAAATTTTCTAGCACATGCAAAGATAAGCATTTAGGTCGATTCTCATAAAAAAAGCAGACCCGTCTCCGAATCTGCTTTTTCGTTTTTTAATAATTCTTGTTTAAGATTTGATGAACTTTATATATTGGGGTTTTTTACCACTTTGTACCCGCAGCATATACATACCCGGATTTAAATGGGATATATCTATGTTTTTGCCGCTTTGATTTTTGTATTGCATCATTATTTTTCCGTTTAAATCCAATACCTGTATCTCCTCATATGAGTTTAAGTCTGATTCCAGATATAATTCCGAAATAACCGGATTGGGATACAAACGCAGATTAAACTGGTCCAAAGCTTCCTCCCCGGCATAGCCATAGATACAATAAGAAATATATCCATTGAAATTCCGATTCGCATTCGTTGCATCAAATGGTATGGAGGCACCCGAACCGGTTTTTATTTGCAGTAAACTGTCTTCGTAAAAAACATCCCCTATGGCCGTTCCATTGTGATAGCCCAAATAGCTGTTACCACGAAATACAATATGAAAAGCCCGGGTCTCACCCGCATTGACAATTTGTGACATGCCTTTGCTAATAGCCTCCGGAGTGGAAATATGGGTCAGACAAATACGCGATGTGTCTACCAAAGTCCACGCAGTAGAATCGTTTTCGAATCCGACCCCGCTTCCCGTCTTGGTATAGATTTCAAATTTTTCGCAACTGTAAGAATAAATTTCGGTGAAAATTTGATCTATTTCTATATGTTGAGATTTTGCCGTAACATCAAAAAATATACCCGAGTTGCTGTTTGCAGCCCAAACCGGACTTCCTGCCGTGTCGCATTTTATTTCGGTGGTCTTACTGTAATTTATTTTTCCTTTAAATACACGCGGCGCAAATAAATTACTAAAGCGATTATTAAAGCCAGCACCTTCATAGAGTATTAAGTCGTCGTTTTCACCATATACATCATGCTCGGTTGTTCCTAAAGCATAACGCAATCCATTGGCCGCAGGCGTATAAATGAAATAGGAAATGAAAGAATTGGGCAACATAAACTCGTTGAGCTCTATGTTTAAAGTTACTTCCTGATTCGAAGGAATATTGACATAAGCACTGTCTACCTTGTCCCAATTGGCAGGAGATGTTTCATATCCGAGATAGCCTCCGACTTTCTTATAAACTACCACATAGCCTGTATAGGCAGCCATGTCTAAGGTGAAACTGTTGAGAATGAGATTCGACTTCGCTCTGAGCTCAAACATTATACCCCGATTTCCAACCGGACTGGCTGTACTTCCTTCCAGCGCGTATCCGGAAAATTTCCCGAAGGAACCGCTCTTTTCTAAATTTTCATCAAATACAGGAGTGGATTCTAATAGAATACCCGAATCTGTTTCCTGGGCATGCGCAAATACAGACAGTATAAGTCCGATAATTAATAAAGTTTTTTTCATGTTGATTAATTTTGAGTATAAAGGTAATATGAACTCCGATTTTTATTATCCCATATAACTATATTTAGTGATTCAATATGAGGTCTTTGGATAAGTTAATAGTAGACTTTATTTAATGTGCTTTTCTTTTTTTTATTGGAAAAACAAGGAATTAGGCAGCCTGAACATGGAATTAATTCTATATTTAGACTCTTTAAAAATTAGCATTACATGAAAAGAAGAGCATTTGCAAAAGCAGGTCTGACCATGGGTATGGGATCTGTTTTTTTGCCCCCGGGAACTATCCCTTTTTCTCAGGCTTCGTTTAAAAAATCGGATTTTGGAAAAGATTTTAAATGGGGTGTTGCTTCTGCCTCTTACCAAATTGAGGGCGCTTGGAATCTGGACGGAAAAGGACCTTCTATTTGGGATACTTTTACGCACAAAAAAGGAAAAATTAAAAACAATGATAACGGGGATATGGCCTGCGATTTCTATCATCGTTATCCCGAAGATA
>JAEZEQ010000050.1 GCA_023432985.1 Bacteroidota bacterium
CTTTTCGAATCTCATTACGGGCCCTATATTTGGCCCCAAATCGGCTATAGTCTTGTGCCATTCTCGAGTGGTGCCATGGAACATGCCTGTAATATTTCTTATCCACAGGCTGCAGCCAATGGAAGTATGGCCTATGAATTTCTTGCCGCACACGAATTGGCGCACAGTTGGTGGGGAAATAATACCACTTGCGAAACAGCCGAAGAAATGTGGTTGAACGAGGGATTTGCCAGCTATTCCGAATTCCTTTTTCGCAAAAATTTAAATTCGCCTCAAGACGAACTAAACGAATATTTAAGCATGCTCGATATGGTGTTGGATAAAGCACATATCGACGATCAGGGCTACCATCCCCTAAGCGGAATCCCTCAGGCACATACCTATGGAACGCATAGTTATAAAAAAGGTGCTCTGGTTCTACGTTCCTTGCAGCATTTTATGGGCGATTCACTATTTTTTGCCGCTTTAAAAAAGGTGCAGTTTCAAAAGAAACTTCAAAGCATTAATACCGATGAATTTTTCCAAATTATGTCTGCCGAGAGCGGTATAGACCTTTCTTCTTTTAAAAAAGACTGGATAATTCAACCCGGATTTACTACGCTTAGTTTGGAACATAGCCAATATAATAATTCCATTTTCCAGTTCGATTTGCACCAGAAAAACAGAGCTGTATGGCAAGCTTTTGACCAAATGTATACCGATATACGTTTTATTGGGGCCAATAGACAGGTTTACGATGCTCATGTTTATCAGGATAGTCCGCTACAAACACATAGTATTTCTCCGGGTTTCGAGCCCCAAATTGTAATTCTAAATGCAAACAATGCCTTTGCTTATGCGTCTATGGGTCAGTATTTGGAAATCAAAAGTCCGGGTACTAAATCCTTCTCCTACACTAAAGCCGCTCTGCTTGTAGAAAGTATGGGTGGAGCCGATAGTGTTGCGGCACGGCTGGATTTACACAGGGTAGCTCCGGAAGACGGACTCATTTTAAATGATAGTTTGCTTATTTCTCCCGGAAAATATTGGACTTATCAGAGTATAGCTCCGAACGGATTTCGCGCTCATCTTCGTTTGCAATTCGATGGCGGTCCCCTCGGATATGAAGAGGGTATTATTTTCAACAAAGATGATATACGCGTATTATACAGACCCAATGCCCAACACAACTGGAAAATATGGGAAAATGACAGCTTGTTTCACATTAATCAAACTACAAAAAAGGGAATTATTATGGCTTTGAATGCTCAGGACGGAGATTATGCCATTGGTTCCATACGGCAAGATCTTTCCGTGATGCCCTCAAATACACATATACAAAGCCTGAAGTCCTTTCCTAATCCGGCTTCTGACTTCGTTTATTTTATGCATAACGAGAACATACAGGAAGTACAAATCTTTAATGCCGAAGGGCAATTGCTGCAAACCCTGCAACTCTTTAGCAAACATATTCAATTGCCGTCTTTGGCGAATGGATTGTATTTTTTACGCTTAAAGGATTTAAACAATAAAATATATCATTCAAACATAGTAGTATATAAATGAACCTGGTAGCCCTTTCCGTTCCCATTTTTCTTATTTTAATGGCCATTGAATTTATTCTGGGTCAGCGTAAATACCGAAAAATATACGCATTCAGCGATTTTATTGCCAATATCAGCAATGGAATCGGTCAGCAGGTTTTAGGTGCTTTTTTTGGCATATTGACCTATTGGGCCTATGCCTATCTCTATGAGGAATGGCGTTTTTTTACCATTCCCAGCACCTGGTACACGGCTTTACTTTGTTTTCTCGGGGTCGATTTTTTCTATTATTGGTTTCATAGACTGAGTCACGAAATCAACGCCATTTGGGCCACACACATCGTACATCATCAGAGTGAAGAATACAATTTAAGCGTCGCATTACGTCAGTCCTGGTTTCAGGTTTGCTTTTCCTGGCTTTTTTATATACCCCTTTCTTTACTCGGTTTTAGTCCGACCCTTATGTTAATTATAGTGGGACTAAACACCTTGTATCAATTCTGGATTCATACCAAACTCATTAAAAATATGGGCATTTTGGAATATGTACTCAATACCCCTTCTCATCATAGGGTGCATCATGGTACCAATCCGAAATATCTGGATAAAAATCATGCCGGTTCTCTTATTATTTGGGATAAACTATTCGGTACTTTTCAAAAAGAAGAGGAAGAAGTCGTATATGGAATTACAAGTCCCCTCAAAAGCTGGAATCCCCTTTATGCCAATTTTCATTATTGGAAGGAATTAATTGACCATGCCAAGAAGACCGATGGCCTTAAAAATAAAATCCTCATATTCTGCCAAGGCCCCTCCCGACTTGCGCCCAAAGAAATTAATGAAGAAGCTAAGCCGGAAATATTGCAAAAATTTGACATTCCTGTAGCCAATAACATGAAGGTTTACGTGTTTTTTCAATTTTTATTCAGCATTACGGTCGTTACCTATTATATGTTTTTTGCCAACGATTGGTTGATGAACAGAAATATGGAAGATTTATTAAAAGTCGGATCTTTGGCTTTATTCATTATGCTCACCATTTATAGCCTGAGTCGTATTCTTGAAAATAAAAATCGCATATGGTTACTCGAATCTGTGCGAATATTGGGGGGATTGGGCATCGTTTTTTTGTATCTCGACACCCCATGGTTCATTTATCTGATAATAGGTTATTCCTTTTTTCAAATATTTTTGTTGACTTTCGTTTTCTATTTTTTTACACAAAAAACCCAAACTACAAACTCATAACCATGCAAAGATTACTTACATTCAAAAACTTTTCGCTTCTTTTTCTATGCACATTGGCTCTAGAAATCACTCTCGATTTAGCATTTGAATCGCGTTGGGGCGTATATCTTACTAAGCCTTTGCTTATGATACTATTGCTTGTTTGGGCAAAAGCAGTTTCCAACAGGCAAAACAATGTAATGAATCTGCTTTATTTAGGACTTATTTTCAGCTGGTTGGGAGATGTATTTTTGATGTTTCGAAGCGAATTGTTTTTCTTATTCGGATTAAGTTCTTTCCTTCTGGCGCATATATTTTATATATGGATGTTTATAAGCGAAATCAGCAAAGGAAGTGCAGTTCCTATGCGTCAAAAAGTGCTCAGATCTTTTCCATTTCTAATTTTTTATATAGGTTTTATGGCATTTTTATTGCCGGCCATTGCAGAAAAAGATAGTCAAATGCTGGCACCTGTTATGATATACGCTTTCACCATTTCCTTTATGGGTTATATGGCTTCTTTACGCAGTCGGGCTGCTTCTCCTCAATCTTACGCTATGGTTCTGATAGGTGCCATTGCATTTACACTTAGCGATTCCTGCATAGCCATAAATAAATTTATTAGCCCTATACCCTATACCGCATTGCCGGTAATGAGTTTATACGGCATAGGTCAATTATTCATTTGTACGGGTATTTTAAGAGAAAACAATAAAATTGAAAACTTCATTTAATCTTATTGCCGTTATATGGATGCTGACTTGTATAGCTTGTCAGCCGCCCGAAAAAAAGGCTATAGCCGCACCGGAAATACGCACTGAGCCCGAAATTCACTCCTTAAAAATCATGTTTGTGGGCGATTTGATGAATCATAGTCCCCAAACCAAAGCGGCCTATAATGCCAAAAATGGAACCTATAATTACGATAGCTGTTTTGTTTTTGTGGATTCCATATTGCAATCGGCCGACTTATGTATAGGCAACCTGGAATTCCCATTTGCCGGTCCGCCTTATACCGGCTATCCCATGTTCAGCGGCCCTGACGCCTATGCTACGGCATTAAAAAACGCAGGTTTCGACTTACTTTTATGTGCAAATAACCACAGTTGCGACAAGAAATTAAAAGGCCTGGTGCGCACCTTGGATTTATTGGATTCATTGGGACTGGAGCATAGTGGTACCTATAGAGATTCGGCAGAACGTGCGCAAAACTATCCTACTTTAATCGAACAAAATGAGATAAAAATCGCATTATTAAATGCCACCTATGGCACAAACGGTCTACCGGTTCCTTATCCGTCGCAGGTAAATTTGCTCGATTCGGTCGAATTGAAAAATGATTTTGCCCGGGCTCGAAATATGCAGGCAGACCTGATTATCATGACGGTACATTGGGGATTGGAATATCAACGCTATCCGAATGAGGAACAGAAAAAATGGGCCGATTTTTTCATACGGGAAGGAGCCGGATTAATCGTCGGATCGCATCCGCATGTGGTACAAACCTATGAGCGCAGACAAGGCGTTCCGGTTATTTATTCCTTGGGGAATTTTTTATCGAACCAACGCGATAAATACAAAGACGGGGGAATTATTTACGAAATAAGCTTACTGAAAAAAGAGGGGAAAACACAGATTGCATCCCATGCCTTTCATCCGGTTTGGGTACAAAAACAAATGCATCCCAAACTTGCCTTTCGACTTATCCCGCCCAACTTCGAAGCCGACACCCTGCTTGGTACAGAAGAAAAAAAGAGATATGAAGATTTCCTGAATTATACCCGCAATCATTTCAGATTAGATTGATTTGCGCCCTTTATATGGAAAAATTAATTTGATTTTTTTTTCGGAAAAATTTGCCTTATCACCCATTTTCTCCTTAGAAAAATGCCCCAGGCTACAGCAGTGAAGAAAGTGAACAAGGCATACACAGCTGCCGGAATGGCGGCATCGGTAGAATTGAGCATAGCCGGTGAAGTAGCAATATAAATGGCCAAACCTGTATTTTGCATTCCAACTTCCAGGCTGATAGTTGTGCTGTTTCTATTGCCCAATTGAAAGAGTCGGGATAATAAATACGCGCCTAATAATCCAACCACATTCAACAAAAATACCCATGGGAAAATATGCAAAATCAAATCCAGACTAATGGGCGTATCGGCTTTTTTATCAATAAATACCGCCCCTATCATAGCTAAACCTAAGAGAACGGGCATAGCAATATTCATAATACGATCCAATCTTCGGGCTAGGGTAAAATAGTACTTATTGAAAAGCATGCCCAGTATAGCCGGCAGTAGAACCACCAAGAAAATATGCTCCATGGTATCCCATGCATCCATTTCAATAGGTACACTTTCATCCGAAAACATAATCAGGGCCAGATTCATCCAAAAAGAAATGCTAAAAAGCGTGAGGAAACTATTGATGGCCGAAAAAGAAATACTCATAGCCACATTCCCTTTGAGCAGGTGCACAATCAAATTACTGGAAGCGCCACCGGGGCAGGAAGCAACGAGAACCAATCCTATTTTAAAAAGCGGATTAATGGGTGCTAAATATGCAATGAGAAAAGCCAATAAGGGCAATAAAATCATTTGTCCCACCAGCCCGGTAATCAATCCTTTTGGATACTTGAACAGATAACGAAAATTGTCGAAAGTAAGGGTTGCTCCCATCCCAAACATGATAAATGCGAGTACGAGAGGTAATATATATGACGAAAACAATGTATCCATTTCGACAAAGGTAAAAAGGGAATCCAAAAAATTATAAAACGATTGCAGAAATAACCTTTCTTTAGCTATATATTTGCTAATATTGTAGAGAATATGAACAAGGCGGTAGACGAATTCAATGAATATAGGGCGCATATGAATGCACATTTGCTTGCTCAGGAAAACCTTGTATTGAAGCGTTTATTCAGTTTGGATGCGCAGACATACAGAGATGGAGCATTAGACAAGAAAACAAAAGAAATGTTGGGCTTAGTTGCCAGCATGGTATTGCGTTGCGATGATTGCATCAAATATCATTTAATTCAATGTAAAGAAGCAGGTCTGCAAGATGCCGAATTAATGGAGATTTTTTCCGTTGCGAATATTGTCGGGGGAACTATAGTTATTCCGCACACACGAAGAGCAATGGAATTTTGGGAAAATTTATCGGCATCATAAAAGCTACACATGAAACCCTTTGGATTGCGTTTATACATACTTTATTTTTTATTCTTCTTAGGTTTAGACTTTAGTCTGCATGGGCAACCACAAACAAAAATAAGCGGAGTCGTATATGACAAAGTAAGCCAACAGGCCCAACCATTTGTAAACATTATGGTGAAAGGAACCACAGTAGGTACGGTGACAGATATAGACGGAAAATTTAACCTCACCACGCAAAAGAAAGCCGACACACTTATTATCAGTTCGATGGGATTCAAACGCCAGTATTTACCCTTAAAAAGAGGCGAATCGAATTATTTCGAAATCTATCTCGAAGCCGATAATTCCATTTTAAATACCGTAATCATTAAATACGACGGGAATCCGGCCGAGCGATTGATAAAAAAAGTAATCAACGCCAAGCCCAATAATGATCCAGAAGCCGTAAAAACTTTACAGTATCATGTGTATCAGAAAATAGAAATCGATGTATACAATATTCCCAAATTTATGAGGGGCAATTTTCTGACCAAGCCTTTTGATTTTATGTGGAGTTATATGGATAGTACAGGCAGTGACGGGAAGCATTATCTTCCTTCCTTTATTGCGGAGACTTATTCGCATAAATTTTGGAAAAAAGTGCCGGCCATAAACAAAGAACATATAATAGCTTCAAAAGTAGCCGGAAATGAAAATGAAAACGTATCTCAGTTTACGGCCGATTTTTATCAAAACATCAATCTCTATCGCGACTATTTATTAATAGGCGGAAAAACCTTTGTGAGTCCCATCGCTTCAAACGGCATTTTTTTCTATAAATATTATCTCAGCGATTCAGTACAAATTGGGAAAGACAAGTTTTATTTTCTGGAATTTTTTCCCCGTAGAAAGCAAGAGTATACCTTTAATGGGAATATGTGGATACACGATAGTACTTTTGCCGTAAGTACGGTCCAGCTTGAGTTATCCGAAAGCGTGAATGTAAATTTTATACGTAAATTTTTTGCCAGTCAGGACTTTAAACGCTATGATGGCAGATGGTTGCCGGAAAAAGATTCGGTCTTTGTCGATTTAACCCCATTAACCAAAAAAGCGGTGGCCATATTAGGGCGAAAAAAGGGATTTTATTCCCATTATCAGGTCGATGAAAAATTACCCGATTCCATCACACGTAATCCAAACAATATCATATTAGAAGAATCGGCTCTCGAAAAAAGCGAAGAGGAATGGGACAGTTTGCGTACAGAAAAGCTCAGTAAAATTGAAGAAGGCATATATGAAATGGTGGATTCCATCAAAAGTACGCCTCGCTATAAAACGTACAGAGTATTGGGCGGACTGGTGAGCACCGGCTATGTACAGGTAGGAAAATTTGAAATAGGGCAATTTTATAAATTCTACAGTTGGAATCCCGTCGAAGGCAATCGAATCCGATTTGGGGGACGCACTTCGCTGAGTATGAGCAAGAGATGGCATGCTTTTGCTTATGGGGCATATGGATTCATGGATCAACGATTCAAATATCAGGTGCAGTTTTATTGGCATTTCAACAAAAACAGATCGCCCTGGCGTATGTTGGGCATGTATTATAAGGACGATATGCAGCAATTTGCATTCGATGAAGAAAACGGATTCGACCACGATAATATCATGCAGAGTTTACGCAATCAGAAAATGACCAATATACTCTATGCCAAGGAATTCAATCTTTTCTATGAGCATGAATGGTTTGTAGGACTCACAAGCAGGTTAACCTTTAATCACAACGAATTATCCGGAACCCATTACTATACCTTTAGAAGCGGAACCAATCCACAACTTAGTTTCAACGAAATCATATCGACCGAATTGCGTTTTTATACCCGATTTGCTTTTCGGGAAAAATACATCAACAAACGTATAGATCGTTTGCCGACCGGAACGCGTTATCCGACTATAGAGGTCGATTTTAGATGGGCATTTAAAGATGTTTGGGATGGAGATTTTGAAGCAAAAAAACTGAAGGTAAAAGTTTTCCAAAAACTACGTATGGGTCCTGCAGGATTTTTAAGCATCTGGGCCGAAGCCGGAAAAGTATGGGGCACGGCACCCTGGCCTTATTTGTTTAACCACAACGGAAACCCCAGTTATCTTTTCTCGAGACGCAGCTTTCAGAATATGCTATCGCCCGAATTTGTAAGCGATGAATATGCCAGTGTTTATATAGAATATCATTTAGACGGATTAATTTTTAACCGTATTCCGGGTTTTAGAAAACTCAAATGGCGTGAGGTGATTCATGCCCGGGGTCTTTGGGGTTCCTTACGCAATTATTCCCATCATCATCAAATGGTACAATTCCCCTCCTATTCCGAAAACATGGTCATTAAACCAAGTCTATTAGAGCCTTATTATGAGGTGGGATTTGGAATAGAAAATATATTCAATGTATTGAGGGTCGATTTTATATGGAGATTAACCAACCTGAAAAGAGATTTTGACGGAGACGGAAACGACGATAAAAATATAAAACCATTTCAATTCAAATTAGGCTTTGGGTTCAGATTGTAAAAAAGGGATATTATGTGCATTTTTTCTCCTGTGGGGTGTACAAATTTATGCGGGCGATTCGCTGTTTTACAAATGCATGGCTTCATTCAACGAGGAGGGTATTCTGATTTCGAAGCGTAAACAAGGCCGAAAAATATACGAGGACAATAGCATTTTTTTTAGCCTGGTTACCTTATACGGCATAGAAAAAATGGCATCGTATATGGATTCGGAGCAATTGGCCTTGTGGAAAGAGAAAAAAGAACAGCTGAAAAAAACAGCTGAAAAATATGCGAATAAAGAAGGGCGAAACACCATAAATTTTTGGCGTACCAATCCGCTCGATCAGTGGCCTGGCAAAGAAAGTTGGGCTCGAAAAAAACAGCGTCATATTCCCGATGATTTCGATGATAATGTCTATTTACGCATGTTGTATCCCGATGCAGAGTCGGACCTTTTCCTATGCAGGCTCCTCGAAGAAAAGAAAAATGGTAGCCCCTATTTTGCAAAAAATCTTCCCGATTCCCTGCGTAAAAAAGAAGTTTACAATACATGGATAGGCGAAAAAATGCCTAAAGAAATAGATTTGGTTGTACTGAGCAATATACTTTTATATAAGGTAGAAAATAAGATTGTATGGAATCGTAGCGACAGTT
>JAEZEQ010000008.1 GCA_023432985.1 Bacteroidota bacterium
TTTTCATATCCGGAAAGGCGTATCTCCGTATAACCCAATTCGGGATTCTCCACTATCTCGTAGGGCAAATCGCTTACGGATTCTATGGAAAAGGAATTGCTGTCTATTTTATGAAATATGCGAATGGTATTAAAATCGTACCACCCTTCTACTCTGTTATTGGGATCTATACTCACTTCTGTCAACGTATCTTTTGTACTAACGCTAACCCCACTCAGACCCAATTCGCAATAAGCCGCCTGCACACTCCTGCATGCCGTCCATGTACCGGTATAAGTCACCGAATAATTAGACGGACTATTGGTGCGAGCCATTTTGAACGGGAAAACAAAACCCCTTGGTCCCCCCAATCCGGGCAACATATGCACCAGCTTATCCCGAAAACGACCGCTGTGTATATCGGCCTGCACATGCGACCCACCCAAATGCACCACATTTATATTTCCCAATCCCTTAAATAAAAGTTGATCCATTTTTCTGAAAAACCCGAGCAAACGCGTACTATCTCCCGGAGAATAAATGCGGTTTAAATCATAGCGCACAAAATCATAAGGATGCTCTCCCACCGCATATTGAGGATATTGCGCCCATGTATCTCCGACCGCAATGAAAATCCACACTATGCATATTATGCTATTTCTTAATTGTATCATAGGTACTGCTGCTTTGCAATCTTTCCATCTTTTTCAAAAAACGAAAAGCATTATAATCGTCTATCAAGGCTTGGGTAAATATTTCGGCAATTTTCTCTGAACCCCCTCGTGTAAAATGTATATAATCTTTCCCGGCTAAACCTTGTTTCACCCAGCTTGGCATAGAATTACGTCCGCCCATGGCACCATACATATCCCAAAAAGCACATCCGGTTTCGAATGAAGCCTCTTTCAATGCCGAGTTTACTTCTTCTAAATAAGGATAGGTTTGCAATTTCCCGTCAACGCTTTTACTCATATCGGCGGGACCAATGGTGATAATAGCTGCATCGGGTGCCACTTTTCTCATATATTCCAATTGTCGCTTGAATTCGCTTTTAAAATTTTCTACATTCTTTGGCCCCTTAATCGACGGCAAGGCATTTCCGCCAAACTCCATCAATATCAAACGGGTCTGCATTAAATCCATCATTTTCTTGAATCCCGCTTCTTCAACCGCCGTAAAACGTGTTCCCGAACTTCCGCGCATAGGCACATTATCAACGGTAACACCCGGACCACCATCCATGGCTATACCATAAACCTCGGGCGATGGACCATTAAATTGTAAAGTAAAACTACTCGGTAAGGAAGCAAAACTCAATTTCACAACCTGCACCCCTTTCGAGGCCGGCAATGGTACAGATTTTCCGCCCAAAGAAACCGAACAATCGCCCTCTGTCTGCCCATAATAAATGCGCACATTGCTAATATTCTTATTGCGAGCATAGCCTATATTGCTTTTGGAAAATTGAATATGCGCCTCTTCTCCTTCATATTTACAAACAGCCAGCATAGCACCGTATCGCCTGTGATCTGCCTTCTGTTCTATAGTACCGAAAGCGGCATAACGCACCCAGTTTTCTGAAGATTTCTGAAAAATGGAAGATGCCCCTATAGGCTGCAATGCCGGCACCAATCCGGCTCCCGAACCACCAAACAACTCCTGCAATCTGTCGCGTAAATATCCACTGATCCGATCTCCCTCTATCTGCGAATCGCCATAATGCACCACGCGTATGAGCTGATCTTTTTCGTCCCGAACCAAATCCAAAGCCTCGAAAAAAGGATATAAAATTTCTTTGTGCGCCTCGTGATATTTTATCCGCGTAGGGTCATTAGGATCGTTTCTGAATAATTTCAACGAATCGGATATGCTTAAAGAATCCCGGATAAAAAGACTGTCCCGGCGAATTTCCAAAACAAAATCAACATCTTTATAGGTTATGGTATCGTAGAGCATATCTTCCCAATGTGCAAAACGCAAGGTAAAATCATCGTTTAATTTTATTCCTTCTTTCGGAAAAATAAAACTTGCTATGCCCAGCAAAACAAGACAACTAAGTATAAAGACAAAGACATTAATGGGCTTCATGTATACCAAATTTATGCAACAAATGTAAAGGGGAAATTTGCTCTAATCTTATTCCATGGTAAATGTTTTCAACATAAATCGGTAAAAAGAAATATGAATGCGATGCGAAATGCCTAAATTTGCACAAATTTATACGCATGTTACAATCGATGACGGGTTTCGGCAAAGGAGCCGCAGAAAGTGAAAACTTTAGGATAAGGGTAGAAATACGTTGCCTGAACAGCCGCAATATGGATATACTCCTGAAATTACCTTCGGCTTTCAGAGAAATGGAACACGAAATTCGTTCGCTTATTTCCGACAAATTGCATCGCGGTAAAGCCGATATATGGATTATTGCAGAAAATACGCAAACGGATGCGGGTGGCCGACTAAATCAGTCTTTTGTACACGCAATTTTTAACGAAGTAAAACAGTTTACAACTCAGGTAAATCTCCCCGATAACGGCATACTCGAAGCCATTTTACGCATGCCCGAAGCTTTTAAATCGGATGAGTCCACGGCCGAAAAAAATGATATGGAAGCATTGAAAAATGCCCTTAATGAAGCATTGATTCAAGTTGGAGAATTCCGAAATCAGGAAGGCGAATATTTACAGGTCGACTTATTGAAACGCATTGAAAATATCGAAGCGGGTAAAGCACAACTGGTACCCTTCGAACAACCCCGTATCGATCGCATGCGTAAAAGATTGAGCGAAAACCTGCACGCTTCGGTCGGAATTACCGCTATTGACGCCAATCGTCTCGAAGAAGAACTGATTTATTACCTCGAAAAACTGGATATCACCGAAGAAAAAGTGCGCCTCACCGGACACCTTCAGTATTTTAGAGATTTGGTGAAAAATGAAGGTAGCGACGCAGGTCGTAAATTGGGATTTTTGGCTCAGGAAATCGGTCGAGAAATCAATACGATCGGAAGTAAAGCCAATGATGCCGATATACAGAAAATTGTAGTCGGAATGAAGGACGAACTCGAAAAAATTAAAGAACAATTGCTCAATATTCTCTAAAAATATGCATACTGCCGAATCGAAAAGATATACGCTTACAGCCGCCTTGCCTTATGCCAACGGACCGGTACATATTGGGCATCTCGCCGGATGCTATATCCCCGCCGATATTTATGCCCGATACCTGCGACTCAAAAACCGGGATGTACTCTTTGTATGCGGATCGGACGAACATGGAATTCCCATTACGATTAAAGCCAAACAAGAAGGCAAATCCCCGCAGGAAGTGGTCGACCATTACCACCATATCATGCAGGAAGCTTTCCGGAAATTTGGCATTTCTTTCGATATGTATTCCCGTACCAGCTCCCCTATTCATAAGGAAACTGCCTCGGATTTTTTTATGCATTTGTACGAAAAAGGTGCATTGCTTGAAAAAACTTCGCTCGAATATTTTGATACAGAAGCCAACGAATTCCTCGCCGATCGCTATATAACCGGGAATTGCCCCTCTTGCGGAAACCCAAATGCATATGGCGATCAATGCGAAAAATGCGGAAAATCTTTAAGTCCGGACGAACTCCTGGAACCGAAAAGTAAATTATCGGGAAGTACACCCGTGAAAAAGGAAACCAAACACTGGTATATAGACCTGGGAAATCATCAGGATACCTGGCTCAAGGATTGGATTGCATCGAAAAAGGATACTTGGAAAAGTAATGTTTACGGCCAATGTATGAGCTGGCTCGGTGAAGGGGATAATAAACTGAAACCCCGCGCCGTTACCCGTGACCTTTCCTGGGGCGTAGCCCTGCCAAACAGTATACCCGGACATGAAGGAAAAGTGCTCTATGTATGGTTCGATGCACCTATAGGATATATTTCGGCTACGAAAGATTTTTTTAGTCAGAATAAACCCAAACCCAATTGGGTGAAAGGAAATCGATGGGAAGATTATTGGAAAAAGGAAGGAAATTCAAATTTAATTCACTTTATAGGTAAGGATAATATTGTATTTCACTGTATTATTTTCCCGGCTATGCTCGAAGCCCATGGCGACTTTGTGAGACCGGAACAGGTGCCCGCAAATGAATTCCTGAATCTGGAAGGAGATAAAATATCTACCTCTCGAAACTGGGCTGTCTGGCTCCATGAATACCTGGAAGAAATGCCCGGAAAAGAAGACGAATTGCGCTATGTGCTCACCGCAAATATGCCGGAAACAAAGGATAATGATTTTGTTTGGAAATATGACGGAACAGACAATAGTACGGATAGTTATCAGGCTAAAGTAAATAACGAACTGGTAAATAATCTTGGCAATTTTGTGCAACGCGTTTTTGTGCTTACGCATAAATATTTCGAAGGCAAAGTTCCCACCCCTTCAGCAAATGCAATGGAAGGCGAACATGCTGCACTCTATGATAAAATAAAGGAAACGGTGCTGAACGTAGAAAAACGAACTGAACAGTTTGAATTCAGAGCGGCCTTACTCGAAATTATGAAATTATCGGGATACGGAAATCAGTATTTGCAAAGTCATGAACCCTGGAAACAATTTGCCGAAAACCCGCAAAAAACTGCGGATGTACTCTTCAATTGTTTGCAACTCACCTCCGCCTTGTCGATTCTGCTGGAGCCCTATTTGCCGTCTACAGCACAAAAATTGAGAAATGGACTCAATCTGTCCGGACTAAATTGGCAGCTCCTGAACGAAAAGCAAATTCTTTCAAGCGGCCACCCCATCAATGAAGCACAACATTTATTCAAGAGAATTGAAGATGCCGAAATGGATAAACAACTCGATAAACTGAAAGCCGCTAAAGATGCTCAGACAAATGGAGATGAAGGCTCAATGTCTATTCCTCCTTTTAAAGACGAAATTCAATTCGACGATTTTGCAAAAATAGACTTGAGAGTCGGTCGCATTATCGAAGCCGTTAAAGTACCTAAAGCCGATAAATTATTGCAACTGACGGTGGATACAGGCATAGACAAACGCACCATTCTCAGCGGTATTGCCCAACATTTTTCGCCCGAAGAAATTATTGGAAAAGATGTATGTGTATTGGTGAATTTAGCACCTCGAAAAATGAGAGGAATTGATAGTGCAGGGATGATTCTTATGGCTGAAGATGAAAATGGGAAACTCTATTTTGTAAAACCTGAAGAACCCATAAATCCCGGATCCGAAATCAGATAATTTTTCATATATTCATCATCTTAAATCAATCGAAAACTTATGAAACAAGGACTGAAAATTGCACTTATTATCAGTTTGGTGCTGGCAAGCATTTCGGCCGCACTGCTTTATTATAATTATTATTTTGTATTCAGCGAAGGAACCCGTGTGGGTGTGTTGATTAAATTCAGCAAGAAAGGCAATGTATTCAAAACCTATGAAGGCGAAATTATTCAGCCCGGAATTACATCCAACTCCGGAGCAAACAGCAATATGCGCTCTAATACTTTTAAGTTTTCTGTCACCAATAAAGTCCTCGCCGATTCTTTAATGGGACTGCAGGGGCAGGAGTTGGAATTGCATTACAAACAGTTCAAGAAAAACCTCCCTTGGCGCGGAGATGCCTATACAGACCAAGATGGACAATATATAATAGACGAATTGGTGCGCGTGAAAAACCATACACCCAATGCATATGGATTATAAATTTCTCATTTTCTTAATCACTTTTTTACCCTCTTTAGCTTTTTCTCAAACTGTGAAGGATGGATTGGAATTTCGCAGTGATAAGAAAAATATTGAAATGAGTATGCAAGGCAGCGATTTGCCCTTTCAAAAAACGGAAATAATCCGACTAAAAATTCATCCCCATTTTCACAAGCACGATGAAGACTTTCAACTCGACACCATATTGGTCTATACGGCGGACTGGGTAAAGGAATACGGCGGATTGGAAAGTGGCTTATACGCACTCCATATTCAAGGTAAAAAATTGCATAAAATGAACCGACTTATGGTGCGCATTGGCGACCCCATGAGTCCCCGACTCGAAAGCGATACCTTTGCCGTGGAAGTAAATATTTCATATAGAGGCGATGCGAAAATTAAAAAAGATATAGAATTGGCTCTTCATGTGAACGGCAGTTCGGCCCAATCTATGTCATGGGTCTATTTAAGTCCGCAAATCTCCCTGGAGCCCAATAAAGAAGAATGTTTGGAAGAGAATGCCCCTGCAGAGGTGGCCGATTTTAAATACGGATATGTACAGGAGATAAATTTTTACGGTGATATGCCTTCTAAATTCAGCACTTTTTACAATGGTGGAAATAGGAAATATTGCTTCTATGGAGCGCCTAAATTGCCGATTAAAACAAGTGTGGAAGTGCGAAATATCATTTTGCGCCATTTTTAAAGCAAGCAAATAATGAAAAAGTATAGTCAGGTTTTCTACTTAATTATTTTCATTTTGGTGGAAATTTTGCTTGCTTATTTCACCTATAACAGCTCCTTTTTAAAATGGGCTTTGGCTTTTCTGTTTGGCACCATACTCACCTGGGTCATCATAATAGGCGTATTTATTTTGCCTTTTAAAAAAGGAGATGATCATCACCATTAGAAAATGGGAATTAATGGCTATTTAATTGCTTGAAAAATTCCCACATTATAACCCCTGCAGCCACGGAAACATTGAGGGAGTGCTTGGTTCCTTCTTGCGGAATTTCGATCGCCCCATCGCATATTTCGAGCAATTCTGCCGAAACGCCGCGTACTTCATTTCCAAGTATCAAAACATATTTTTCCGCTTTGTGCAAGGTTATTTTATGCAAAGGCGTACTCTGATCTGTTTGTTCGGCCGCCAATAGAATATAACCTTCCTTCTTTAATACTTTTAATGCGCTTATCAGGTCAGTATGATGCGTCCACTCGACTACATCCTGGGCACCCAATGCTGTTTTATGAATTTCGGGATCGGGGGGAATTGGCGTATAGCCCCCTAAAATCAAGCCCTGCATTTTAAAGGCATCGGCCGTTCGAAAAACCGAACCAACATTATGTCCGGATCGAATATTATCCAAAGCAATAATCAGCGGAATTTTGGGAATGGCCTTAAATTCATCGGCATTCCTTCTTTCCAGTTCTTCCAATTGCAATTGCCTCAAGACTCCTCCCTTTTTTTACTTTGTGCATCGGTAACAGCCACTGCGGCCATATTCACAATTTCGCGAACCGAGCTTCCGATCTGACAAACGTGAGCCGGGCGATTTAACCCAAGAAGTACGGGCCCTATGGCATCTCCCACACCAAAAGATTGAAGTAATTTATAGCTAATATTTCCGGCATTCAGTGTTGGGAAAATAAGGGTATTTACCTTTTCTCCATTTAATTTACTGAATGGGAAATTCTCTTTCAAAAGCTCATTATTCAATGCAAAATTGGCCTGAATTTCACCATCTACAATCAACTCAGGATGTTTCTCATGCAATATTTTGGTTGCCAAAGCTACTTTTGCTGCTTCGGGTGACTGATTTCCGCCAAAATT
The DNA here is from genome assembly GCA_023432985.1 of Bacteroidota bacterium. GTDB lineage: Bacteria > Bacteroidota > Bacteroidia > CAIKAF01 > CAIKAF01 > JACVCJ01. The sequence continues at coordinate 7,523 of JAEZEQ010000008.1, forward strand.
AGAGAAAGACAATAGAGCCAGCTTAGGAGTTACATTAAACTTGCGCACCGTTTCGGCTGTATTCAGCGCAATATCTACCATTTCTTCGGCGGTGGGATTAATATTTACCGTCACGTCCGACAAGAAAAACAATCCCTTTTTGGTTGGTAAAACATACATTCCCGAAACATTCTTCACATTGGGTTTGCATCCAATAATTTGAAAAATAGGCTTCAATACTTCGGAATACTTTTTGGTTACCCCGCTGATAAAGGAGTCGGCCATTCCGCTTTCGAGCATCATTAATCCGTAATAATTGCGATCACGCATCAATTTTTGTGCATCGCTCAGAGTAATTCCTTTTCGGGCTCTTTTCTCGTAATACTGTTGTGCAAACTGATTGCGCATAGCATGTTCTTCGAACACATCAATGAATTCTGCACCCTGCAATTCAAGTCCGTTCTCTTCGGCCAAATTCTTCATTTGCTCCATATTCCCGAGCAAAATGGGCTTACCAATTTTCTCATCGAGGATAATTTGAGCTGCTTTGAGGACTTTTTCCGAACTTCCTTCTGCGAATACGATAGATTTAGGATCGGCCTTGGCTTTTTGCATTACGCTGCGCGTAAACACATCATTGAGTCCCAATCGAGCCTTTAAAGACTCTTTATAGGCGTCCCAGTTCTCAATAGGCAAACGAGCCACACCGCTTTCCACAGCCGCTTTTGCCACAGCCGGAGCCACAGTATGTATCAAGCGTGGATCAACAGGTTTAGGGATAATATAAGTAGGACCAAATGAAATATTTTTCTGATTATATACCGAGTTTACCACTTCGGGAACGGGCTGTTTGGCCAAGTCAGCCAATGCATAAACGGCCGCCAATTTCATTTCTTCATTAATTTTGGTGGCACGTACATCAAGTGCACCTCTGAATATATATGGGAAACCCAATACATTATTTACCTGATTGGGATGATCGCTTCTACCCGTAGCCAATATAACATCGGGGCGTGATGCGATGGCATCGTCATAGGGAATCTCGGGGTCGGGATTGGCCAAAGCAAACACAACCGGATTGGGAGCCATAGAACGAATCATATCGGGACTTACCACATTGCCCTTGGATAGACCTACAAAAACATCGGCATCTTTAAAGGCATCTTCGAGCGTATATATATCGCGATCGGTTGCAAAATAAATTTTATGTTCATCGTCTAAATCCCTGTCCTTGCGAATTACCCCTTTAGAATCGAGCATAACAAGATTCGATCTTTGTACGCCCAGCGATTCGAATAAACGCGCACATGAAATAGCACTCGCTCCGGCACCATTAAAAACAACCTTAATTTCGGATAGTTTTTTACCCGCAATTTCCACCGCATTTAATAAGCCCGCTCCGGCAATAATAGCCGTACCATGCTGATCGTCGTGCATAATGGGAATATTCAGTTCCTCTTTTAATCTTTTCTCTATGTAAAAACAATCCGGCGCGTTAATATCCTCCAGATTAATTCCGCCAAAAGTAGGCTCCATGGCCTTAATAATCTGAACCAGGGCTTCCGGATCTTTGGAATTCAACTCAATATCGAACACATCGATATCGGCATAAATTTTAAACAAAAGACCCTTCCCTTCCATTACAGGTTTAGATGCTTCCGGACCTATATCACCCAATCCCAAAACGGCCGTACCATTCGAAATAACGGCTACCAAATTCCCTTTTGCAGTATACTTATACACATCATCCGGATTGGCTGCAATTTCATTACATGGCAATGCAACACCCGGTGAATAGGCAATAGATAGATCGCGTTGACTATTGGCCGGCTTCGAAGGAATAACCTCCAGTTTGCCCGGACGACCACCCTGATGATAATCTAAAATATCTTTTCTGCTAATTTTACTCATAAACTATTTTCTATATTCAAACAGGCACAAAGGAACAAATAATTTAATAAATACTTCTATTTGTTTCTAAGCAGAAGGTATGCATACATGCATATTTCAACCTATTTACCCGCAGAGAAAACATTCGATCAAATCAGTTTGTAAAATGCAAATATCGACGCTGAAAAAAGCGAAAAAGCATAGTATTTACGCACATTTCCGGAAAGTCAAAAATAAACGAATCAATCAATTGTTTAAAAGTTAAGCCCGAAATTTCAAATTTAATAAAACAAAAAACGAATCCTATATATTCTCTATTTTGGAGTCGAAAATAAAAAAAGTTACCTATGCCTTTCCATTTTTTTAGCAGTCGTCAAGAAAAAGCAATACATCAAAAGTTATTTGAAACCAATAGTATAGAAAGTAAAAAAATGAGAAATCAGGCAGCTGATAACAGGTTGCCATGAAAAATAAAAAAAGAAATACATATATACGTAAGGCATAGTTGACACTGAGAATAGAGATAAAAAAATTAGAAATAGAAGAAATATATGGTTAAAATAAACATAAAATATTGTAGTTTAAAAACTTTAGTTTAAATTCGTAATACGTTTAATATTAAACCTAAACAATACGAATTATTTAATTTCCTCCAAAGAGTATGAAAACAGGACAAGATTTACATCAGTTGATTAAAGACTCTGGTTTTACCATAGGGCGCATTGGTGCGGCTATAAAAAGGAGTCCGGCTTCTTTGCATAAAGATTTCAAAGAAAAAACCGTCAAGAAAGAACTTTACGACAAGGTTGTTCAGGCTATAAAGAGTATGCCTGCAGAATTGAAGGGCCGTAAGAAAAGAAAAGTAAGCAGAAAGGTTACAGTGCTTAAAAAGCCGGTTAGAGCTACTGCAAAAGCGGCTAAAAAAGCTCCGGTTGCAGCAACAGAAGCAACTGTAGCTATGCCGAAGAAACGCGGACGCAAACCGGGCAGCAAAAACAAACCAAAAGTGGATACTTTTGTGGCTCCGGACGGCAAAAATTACCGCGAATTATATTTCGAACAGTTGGAAATAAACAACAAATTAATTCGCCGTTTGATGAATTTATAAAAATTGCCTTAGTGCAAAAAAAATGGGAATCTTTCGATTCCCATTTTTTTTTATTCGTTTATATAATTACAACTTACGTTTCACTTCTACCTCTTCAAAGGCTTCGATGATATCCCCTTCTTTCAGGTCGTTATAATTCTTAATGCTCAGACCACATTCGTAGCCTACATTTACTTCTTTCACGTCATCTTTAAAGCGTTTCAAGCTGTCTAACTCGCCCGTATGCAAAACGATACCATCGCGAATCACGCGTACTTTATTCTTACGATCTACTTTTCCGTCTAACACATAACAACCGGCAATAGTACCCACTTTCGTAATCTTAAATACGGCACGTACTTCGATGTTTGAGGTAACTTTTTCTACCAGTGTAGGCTCTAATAAACCTTCCATGGCATCTTTAATTTCCTCAATGGCTTTATAGATAACGGAATAATTTCGAATATCGATTTCTTCTTTCTCGGCAAGCTTTTTAGCTCCGGCAACCGGCCTCACGTTAAATCCGAGTATAATGGCATCCGAGGCTGAGGCAAGCATCACGTCGCTTTCCGAAATAGCTCCAACCGCCTGGTGTATAACATTCACCAAGATTTGTTCCGTACTTAGTTTAAGCAAACTATCTGTAAGGGCCTGAACTGACCCGTCTGTATCCCCTTTAATAATAATATTCAATTGCTTAAAGTCGCCAATGGCAATACGTCTTCCGATTTCATCCAGCGTAATATGCTTGCGCGTACGCATGCCTTGCTCACGCAATAATTGCTGACGTTTATTGGCTATATCTCTAGCTTCGCGCTCATCTTCCAAGATATTAAATAAGTCGCCCGCCTGAGGTGCACCCGAAAGTCCGAGTATACGTACCGGCGTCGATGGACCGGCTTTGTTTACCTTAGCTCCTCTTTCGTTGAACATCGCTTTGATACGTCCGCTATAAGGACCGGCCAAAATCACATCACCTACTTTTATGCTTCCGTTCTGAACGAGTATGGTACACACAAAACCTCTTCCTTTATCCAAAGAGGCCTCAATCACAGTACCCGTTCCACGTTTATTCGGGTTCGCTTTCAGCTCGAGCATTTCTGCTTCCAATAATACCTTATCGAGCAATTCCTTTATACCAATATTTTGCTTGGCAGAAATTTCCTGAGTTTGGAATTTACCACCCCATTCTTCTACCAAAATATTCATATTGGCTAAGGCCTCGCGTATCTTATCGGCATTTGCACCGGGCTTATCTATTTTGTTGAAAGCAAATACCATGGGTACACCCGCTGCCTGGGCGTGATTAATCGCCTCTATGGTTTGTGGCATCACCGAGTCGTCTGCGGCAATTACTATAATGGCCACATCGGTTACCTTTGCTCCACGTGCACGCATGGCCGTAAAAGCTTCGTGACCCGGGGTATCAATAAAGGTAATGACTTTGCCATCTTCCTGTGTTACACTATAGGCTCCGATATGCTGAGTAATACCCCCCGCTTCACCCGAAATTACATTGGCATTTCGTATGCGATCGAGTAAGGAGGTTTTACCATGGTCTACGTGACCCATAACGGTAACAACCGGGGGACGCGGACTCAAATCTTCCGGTAAATCTTCCTCTTCTTCCAAAATTTCTTGCGCATCGGCCGAAACAAACTCTACTTTATAACCAAATTCTTCGGCAATAATCGTAATTGCTTCCGCATCCAAACGCTGGTTAATGGATACAAACATCCCCAAACTCATACAAGCCGAAATAATCGAAGTAACGGGTACATCCATCATAATGGCCATCTCGTTCGCAGATACAAACTCGGTAACCTTTAAGATCTTGCTTTGCTTTTCAATTTCACGCTCTTCTTCCTCACGCTTTATGGAGCGCTCGGCACGCTTGTCTTTACGCAATTTAGAACCCAAACTCTTCTTCCGATCTCCCAATCGTTGAAGTGTTTCCTTAATTTGCTTTTGGATATCCTCCTCCGAAAGTTCTACTTTCTCATTTTTCTGAGGACGTTTTTTGTTCTTATTGGCAGCACCCGCTCCAGTTTGACCGGCTTTATCGTCGTAGACTTTCTCTTTTTTAATGTCTACTTTATCGGGTTCAATACGCTTGCGCTTTTTCTTTTGCGCATTGGCATCTCCTGCACCTTTTCCCTTTTTCTTAAATTCGCTGTAATCCGCCTTTTTCTCAAGACTCGGATTCAATTCAATCTTTCCTAAAATCTTAAAGCCCGATAAGGTTTCCACCGTTCCACGAATGGTTTCTGTTTCCTTTTTCGGCTCTACTTTAGGCTCCGGAGTTTCTACTTTGGGCTCTTCCTTAACAATCGGCTTCTCTTCCGCTTTCTCCGGCGCAGCCTCTTTCTCAACAGGCTTTGCCTTTTCTTTTGAAGCTTTTGCCGCTTTGGCTTTCGAAGTCGACTCTTCGCTTTTCTTGTTCTTATTCGGCTTTGAAGGAAGCTCAATTTTACCAATTACCTTAGGACCAACCAATGTCTCGCTGCCACTATGAGGCGCATTGCTTTCTTCTTTGGCTGCAGGAACTTCTTCCTCTTTCATTTGCTCAGGCAATTCAACCGCCTTTTCTTCTTTAACCGGCGGAACAACAATTTCCGGTTCTTTCTTAGGCTCCTCTTTCGGTGCTTCTTTTTCAGCACGCACTTCTTTCTCTTTGGGCTCGGGTTGGGGCTCCACCTTCTTTTCAACTTCCGGCACTACGGGCTCGGGAGCAGATACTTCTTTCTCAACAACGGCCGCTTCTTTCGTCGCTGCACGCTCCTGATTCAATTGCTCTGCTTTCTCTTTTGCATTTTTATCGCCCGCATACTCTTTTGAGAGTAAGGAATAGGCTTTCTCATCTAACGCAAAATTGGGATTCAGCTCAGCTTCAATACCTTTATCATTGAGGTATTCAACAATAGTTGACACGCTTACATTAAATTCTTTTGCAGCCTTGCTAAGCCTTACCTTTTTAAATTCACTCATATATTTTTGTTCCTGTTAATCCTGTTTTAAATAGAAAAGGGTTCCCTTACAGAACTCCTGCAAAAAAACCCTTTTCGAAATATGATTATTTCAAAAATATACACCCTATGGATATGTGAGACCGGCTTACATATTCATCAGGCAAGTTTTCTGCAAGATATGTTCTTTTCTACGTACATGATCGAATTATTCTTCAAACTCTGCACGCAAAATAGACAACACCTCGTCTATGGTTTCTTCTTCCAAATCGGTTCTTTTCACTAAATCCTCTTTTCCTAAATCTATTACAGATTTCGCTGTATCACAACCAATTTGTTTCAACATGTCAATTACCCAATCCTCAATTTCATCTCTAAATTCATCCAATGCCACATCTTCTCCCTCTACTATCCCTTCTGTCTCTCTAAATACATCTATCTCATATCCGGTTAGCTTCGACGCCAAACGTATGTTCTGACCTCCCTTACCTATGGCTAAAGAAACCTGATCGGCCTTCAAAAATACATCGGCTTTCTTTTTGTCTTCATCCAAACGAATGCTCGAAATTTTGGCCGGACTTAAAGAACGAGTTATAAATAATGAAGTATTCGACGTATAGTTGATTACATCTATATTCTCATTTCTTAACTCGCGAACTATACCATGTATACGAGAACCTTTCATCCCCACACATGCCCCTACCGGATCTATGCGGTCGTCATAACTCTCAACAGCTACCTTGGCACGCTCTCCGGGTATACGAGCAATTTTCTTGATTACAATCACACCGTCGAATATCTCCGGCACTTCCTGCTCGAATAATTTCTCTAAAAACACTTCGGCCGTACGAGATAAAATAATGGTAGGCGCGTTGTTTTTCATCTCTACACCCTTCACTACCGCACGTATGGTATCGCCCTTTTTATAAAAATCGTTCGGAATCATTTCTTGTTTTGGCAACATCAACTCATTGTTCTCGTCGTCTACTACCAACAATTCTTTCTTCCAAATCTGATATACTTCTCCTGTTATAATTTCACCTATACGCTCTTTATACTTCTTATAAATACCGTCTTTCTCTAAATCGCTGATACGCATACGCAAATTCTGACCCAATGCCAAAACTGCCCTGCGACCAAAAGACTCTAATGCAACCGGCTCCGAAAACTCATCGCCTATGTCGAATGTATCATCCACCTTGCGGGCCTCACTTAATCCGATATAAAAATTCTCGTCGTAATCGAAACTGTCTTCCGCCCACTCATCATCCACAATCTCTCTGTTTCTGAACAACTCCAAATGCCCTTTGTCTACGTTGATGATGACGTCATAATTGTCGGAACGACCATAACGCTTGGTGATCATATTACGAATCACATCCTCCAAGATGCTCATCATGGTTACTCGGTCGATGTTTTTCAGATCTTTAAACTCTGCAAACGACTCTATCAGGTTTACTTGCTCCATCTTATGGAAATATTAAAATTTGATAATACGTTTCGTTTCTTTTATTTGACTATATGCCACTTCATGTAATTTTGCTACGGCATTCTTCGATATTTTCATTCCCTTCTTCGGCGCTTTCGGCACTTCCTCCAAAACAATCATATCCTCGCCTACCTGCTTCAATAAACCACTCACACTCTTTCCATCGGTTAAGAGAACTTTTACCTCTTTCTCTATATTCTTATGATATTGCTTCATGGTCCTAAAAGGCCTGTCCATACCCGCCGAAGACACCACTATGTCATACGCATCCAAACGCTCTCCGAATTTCTTCTTCATAGCCCTCGACAATTCCATGCAATCCTCTATCGTAAAATAGTCGAAACTGTCGACATAAATCTCGATCTTACTATTCGGAACAAAGTCTAACTCCACTAAAAAGTGGTCCGTGTCAACCAATTCCTCCGATACAAATGCTTCTAATTCTTGTTGCGTTATCATAATTTTTCCCAAAGAAAAAGGGGACTTATCCGCCCCCTTTATCGAAAAAGTGGAACAAAGGTACGCATTATTCCATTATTTCAAAATTATATATTCAATTTATTTCATTTTAACAGACTTAGATCCTTTCTTCCCCTCTTTACCCCCCTTTTTTTTCTATGCTTTTTTATAGGAACGCACTATTTCGGGAAGTGGCTTTGCTATGATTTTCTCGATCTCGAAACCCTCTTCACGCGCCAATTCGCCCAATATAGCCGAATAGTGAAATGCAACTGAACCCGAAAAGGAAGCCTTACACCCAAACTCTTTGCAATAGGGTGCCACTTGCCATTGTACAAAACGACGCAATTCCTCTTTTATCTCTTTATATACCGGCTCTATATGCAAATAAGCCGAAGCGAATTTGGCAAAACTTGCAATAAAACGATTGGGATAGCTATTCCCCCGAATGGACGACAGGTATTTTTCTACATCGAAACCGGGATATTCTTTTTTAAACCCCTCCAATATTTCGCTCGGCCATAGCTCATAAAACACACTGCGCAATACTATACTGCCTATGGCGCAACCGCTACCCTCATCTCCAATGGTCCAACCCAAACTCGCCCTCAATTTACGGCATGCTTCTCCATCAAAATATACAGAAGCCGAACCTGTACCTAAAATGCAGGCAATAATCGGATCCGCTTCTTTAAGTCCCACCGCCGTGCCTTGTATATCATTGCGCACTTCTATTTCAGCTTGCGGGAAAAGTCTGCCCAATGCCGACTCTATAGCCCTGCGCCCATGATCGCTACCGCATCCTGCCCCGAAAAAATGTACGGATTTCGGATCTAATTTTTCCCATTTTTTCTCTACATAAACCGCATATAATTTTTCGTATACTTCGTCCAATTCAAGCAAATTGGGGTTTAGTCCCATACTCTCGCTATATACAGGCATAGCTTCGCCTTCTACTATAGCCCACTCGCATTTGGTGGCTCCACAGTCTGCAAATAATCGTGTTGACATAGCCCCAAAGGTATTTATTTTATCCCATTTTTCTCTGCCCGAAATTGCTCCTTTTCTCTGAGTCGGGCCAACTCGGATTCCATATAGGACAATTGCCGCTCTAATCGGAGTACATATGCCATTTTTCGGGTTAAATCATGCCATGAAATATGATCCCATTCTTCTAATAATTGCCACTCGATTTCTAAAATTTGACTAATCTTTTTCAACTTGTCTATATCCAGTTTTATATGTCCGTTCTCTATACGCGAATAGGTGCTTTTGTCTAACCCCAATTCCTCTGCCATATTCTCGACAGTATAGCCTTTCAGCATCCTAAAAAGCCGTATTTGTTCCTGAATTTTCATAGTTAAGGGTTTGAAGCTTCAAGGTAGTGCATAGTCCCAGTATCCACAAATTCAACCCACACTTACTCGCTTTTTTTCCCCGCTTGTCGCTATGTTTTCGAGCCTTTCCCGTTTACTAAAAATTATGCTCTAGGCTCCCATCTTATCTAAATACCCCAAAAATTAGCCCATTTTTTCTTAAGCCCGGCCTTCATTTTTCTCCCCAAAGCAAATCTTTCAAAAAGGTAAAAGGACAGTCCCCCCGCCACATAACATATCACATCTATGGGGTCGGAGCGAAAGGAGGCATTGTTTTGAGGCATGAAATATTCGAACCAAAATGCGTAGAAGAATACAGCCGTGCCTATAAAATATAAAGGCAAAGGCCTTGTCTGATATGGGTTGGGGATGAATAAAAGGATAAAACGAAATAAGAATAATAAAAATGGAATGGCCAATAAATCGTTGAACCAATATGCGAAAAATGCAGGTCTCTCTATGCGCCCCGCCAAAAAACGATTCCCTCCATAAAGCAGAGCTATGGCAATGAGGAGTATACTGTAATGACTAAATTTTTTCATCCGGCCACGGTTGTTATAAGCCAAACCATTGCTGCCATAAATCCCACAAAAAGCATATAGATAAAATTCACCGTCCTGTAAAACAAGGCAAGCAAAGGATGTTCGTCGCCCTTTATGGTAAAAACCGAAGCCTTCTTTTCATAAAAACGCTCTTTTCTTTCCTGCGCTTCAACACGTCGCTGTGCCATTAAATCGAAACCGCAATGCGTACATGTACCCCCTTTGCTATGAGACCATTGGGTCCATTCACCACATGATGGACATCTTTTTTCTGATCGGGGAATCTTTTCCATTTCACAAATATAAAATATTGCAATGAATGAAAACGTTTATTTTTTTATCTTTAATCCATGATAAAATATGGCTTCCTTATCGGATTATTCCTCCCTTTTCTACTACATGCTCAAAACCAACTTCCGCGCACAAAACTTCCTGCAAATTTGCAAAGTTTTGATCTTTCGCAAGGATCGGAAAAAATACCTTCGGCTAAATATGAAGGCTATTTATTTGCCTATGATGCCGGGAATAACAGCTTGTATTGGTATGGCAAATTGCCCCAGGATATGATTATTTTACAGGCGAAATGGAATCCGGCGCCCTTCTCTTTCGAGCCTAAACTTTTCAGTCGCTTTTCATACGAAAATCAGAAAATTTACCTCTGTAGCCGCATTCCAAATAAAGCCGAAGAAAAATGTGGGGTATTTGATTGGACGAATTTTAAAATCGAATTCGAAAATGTAATATCCATAGATCCCAATCCGGACTTAATCGCCCGCGCCGATAGTCTGACCCAAGCCGGCGAAGTTGCCCAAGCAGCCGCACTTTATGGCGAAATTTCTCATTTTAAATCTTATGCAGACCCCGCACTTAAAGCCAATATCCTTTTCCAAAAAGCATTCGAAAAAGCCGATGTTTTTGCCAAACAAAACCGACTGAAAAATGCATTGGATATACTAAAACCTGTAATGCCATTTGTACACAAAGAACTGCTCGAAAAAGCAGGCAGCAGCGAAAATCTCGATAAAATGTTTGCCAAAAAACCGGGAGGCATGAGTGCAGACGATTTGCGAAATAAATTACGTATATACATGGAATGGGCCATTAAAGCAAGAGATGTCAATTTCTTTATGGAACAACACAGTTTCTATATGCTATTGAGTGCCAACGACCCGGAATGGTACAGATTGCGCGGCGATGCCTATTTTGCCCTGCGCGACAGAGAAAAATATAAGGACAATTATATCTTGTATTGCAATAAAATGAAAACGGCCAAAAAGGAAAAAGACATTCCTCCTTATGTTATTCCCAGAAGTAAATAAAGCCTAATTTCCCTTAAAAATGACTACATGTAGCCATTTTTGAGGATAGTATTTTCCTTTATATTTGCTACGCCTTAGTAATCAACCTTATTGTTCTATCCATGTTCTCGCTCTGTTTACATGGGGTTATTTGTTTGATTTTACGGAAGGCCTGAAACTGTAATTTTAAACCTAAGATACCTATGAAAAAAACCACCTTGACTTTCATTAGCATGATTCTGCTATTGGCCGGAATGAGTTTTATGTCGTCCTGTGCCAGAAAAGGATGTACCGACCCAACAGCTTGTAATTACGACAGCGATGCCCGTAAAGA
>JAEZEQ010000045.1 GCA_023432985.1 Bacteroidota bacterium
ATTTTCCACTGAAAAATCCGGGTAATATTATTTGGCAACCGCTTTTTACTTTAGCCAATAATGATGTCGTACTAGCTTGGTGTAAAACCGGAAACGGATATGCCCTGGTAAGCGGACTGCCTTTATCCGACGCCTATTCTAATCTGGCCACACATTCTGTTTTTGTGCCCCTCTTGCTCAAAAGTGCATTTTTATCGCAACAGAATAAACATCTGTATTATAATCCCGATGACCCTAAACCACTTACTATTCCATTTTCAGCACCTAATTCGGATGCTGTGCTGGCTTTGAAATCGGTGGAGGATGAAAGCGAAATTATTCCCGAACAACAAGTGAGCGCCAATATGGTGCGTATGTATTTGGGAGGGATGGAAATGAAATCGGGAAATTATTATATCATGAATGGAAACAAGGCCATGGGAACCCTATCGGTTAATTTTGGATCCGGTGAAGGTGCTGCCTTGCCTTTGAATGAGGATAAAAGGAAGGAATGGAGTAATGCTTTTCCTAATTTGCGATTTATGGATGCCGAAAATCCGGAATTGATTGTTTCGCAAATCGAACAAATGCAATCGGGTATAGTCCTCTGGAAATGGTTTTTGGCTTTAGCTATAGCATCTATTATGCTCGAAGTGATTTTCATTCGTTTCCTTCGATAAATTATTTCTTGCCACATTTCATCTCAAGTTAATTATTCTTACATTTGTGGACCCTATGAACATATTATTCCGCAAAGTTAAAGTAGTTCAGAAAGCTTCGCCTTTTAATGGTCGAACAGTGGATATTTTCATTGAAAACGGTATTATTCGCGCTATTGGCGAAGACCTTTCCCACAAAGCCGATCAAAGTATAGATATGCAAGGCATGCATGTGTCTGCCGGATGGTTCGACCTGCAAACCCAAAGTGGTGAACCGGGATATGAATTCAAAGAAGATTTTGAATCTTTGTGTCAGACCGCTCTGGCCGGAGGCTTTACGTCTATTTTATTAATGCCGGATGGACAACCTTGCGTGGATAATAAGGCTTCGGTCGAGTTAATTAAACGCCGCACAGAAAAAAATCCCCTTCACGTATTTCCCGCAGGCGCCTTAAGTAAAGGTATGAAAGGGGAGGAATTGAGCGAAATGGTGGACCTGGCTCATGCCGGATGTATGGCTTTTACCGATAATGCGCAACCGATAAAAAATTCCAAACTCCTGCTTTTGGCCGGACAATACGCCCGCCATATCCAAAAACCTATTTTGTGTACGGGTATGGACAGCTATTTGTCTAAAGGAGCGTCGGTGAATGAAGGTGTGCATGCCGTTAACCTGGGTATGAAAGGTATACCGCTGATTGCCGAAAATATTACCATAAATCGGGATTTATATGTGGCTCAATATGCCCAATTTCCCATTCATTTTCTCAATATCACTTCCCCGGAAGCCATTGAATGGGTGGCTAAGGCCAAATTGAATGGGGTAGAGGCCACGGTTTCACTTGCCGCACATTATATTTGCTTTTCGGATGAGGTATTGCCCTTGTTCGATTCCAATTTTAAAGTTTTTCCACCGCTGCGTAGTGATGCCGAAAAAAATAAATTGATCGCCTTATTGAAAGAAGGAAAAATCGATATACTTTGTTCCAATCATATTCCTGAAGACAGAGAAAATAAAATTATTGAATTCGAAAAAGCAGCTTATGGAACAATCGGACTGCAAAGTTTTTTTGGCGCCGTATATGCAACGCTTCAGGATCAATTGCCACTCGAGGATATAATTGAAAAATTCACTAATAATCCCCGTCGTCTGCTGCATCTGCCATGCCCTCAAATCAAAGAAGGCGAAATGGCCGAACTGACCTTTTTCAGTACGCATACAGAGTGGAGCTTCGATAAGGAAATGAATAAATCGAAAAGCGAAAATTCGGCCTTTTTCCAATTCCCGCTCAAAGGAAAAGCAATAGGCGTCTATAGTAATTCGACCTGGGTGCCCGGCGAATTATAATCCCAATAGTTTTTTCATATAAGGACTTAGAAATATGCCCTCCGGGTCATGCTCTTCGCGAATGGCCATAAATTTATCCCATTGCGCATATTGTTTTTGTAAATAAGTCGAACTGCAATTGTGCATTTTGCCCCAGTGCGGCCTGCCTTCGTAATGCTGGAAAATTTCTTCCATATCGGCAAAATAACGGGTATTATCCACACCCTTGTAGGCATGGCATGCAATATAGGCAGAAGGACGACCATAACTCGTACTCAAATAGGGCTCGTCGGCTGCGACAAATCGATTTTCTACCGGGAAATTTATGGGATATTTGGCCTTTTCAAAAGCCCGTATTATTTCCTGCATCACGGTTTTATAATGCTCCATAGGCACCGAATATTCTGTTTCGGTAAACTTGACATTGCGCACGGTTGCAAATACATTATGCGCACTTTTAATTTTCTCCTCCTCGCCGACAAAAGCTGCTGTGAGTCTTGATAAAAATGGCGTAAGTGAAGGGAATTGACGAGAACCCGCCGAAATCAATTCCAACATATGATTCTCTAAAAAGATATCATGAAACCAGGTATAAAAAGCCGAACGCTCTTTTCCCGTTTCGGCTATATTATTACTGAATTTGCATTGGGCATAGGGAGTGTGGGGAAACCAGTAAAACTCAAAATTCCTGTTTTCTGCATTGTACTTTTCCAGGTTTTGCAATACGCTTTCTACGCGTTCTTTTTTCTTTATTAAATGCAAATTATAAGCGGGAATACATCTTATTTTTGCACGGGTAATAATACCCAATACCCCAAGGTTTACCTGCAAACAACGGAATAAATCGGGATCGCTGGCAGCACTTACATGATGCAATTCGCCTTTGCCGTTTATGAAGCTGATTTCGGTTAACTGCGAACTAACCGAACCGAATTGTGTTCCCGTTCCATGCGTACCCGTTGATATAGCTCCGGCTAAAGATTGTACATTTATATCGCCCAGATTTTCTTGTGCTAATCCCAATTCGAGCAAACTATCGCCTAATTTTTTCAATTTGATCCCGGCCTCTGCAATGGCCATATGTTCCTCATCGGCAGTTTGAACGGCCTGCATTTTGTCCAGACTCAGACTTATGTCTTCGGTCGCACAAAGTGGAGTGAAAGAATGACCCGAACCAATGGGTCTTATGTTTTTCTTTTCTCGTTTTGCCCTTTTTATGATGTCTATAATCTCATTTTCGTTTTCGGGATATAGCAATTCACCCGGATGCCATTTGATATTTTCTGACCAGTTCTTCATTGGATTAATGGAATTCTTGATTAGCTCCCCGATAGCTTTTCCAACTAGCGTGGTATAGGTTATTTTTTATAAGTTTTATTTCTGAAAAATGTTCGGATAGTTCCCCTGCCTTAGCATGACGTAAGACCAGTAAATCTCCAACTTTGATTGAATTTTTGGGGCTTATTTTAAATGGAGTTTGCACCTCCCCGAAACCCTCATTTTTAAGCCAAACGGCATTTGCAGGGTAATAAATTACCGGTTGCTTGACGGTGGATACAGGCCCCGATGCAATGAAT
>JAEZEQ010000057.1 GCA_023432985.1 Bacteroidota bacterium
CTGCTAAACCTGCTGCAAAGAAAGCCGCTCCTAAAGCTGCTGCAAAGCCTGCTGCTAAGAAAGCTGCTGCTAAACCTGCTGCAAAGAAAGCAGCTCCTAAAGCTGCTGCAAATCCTGCTGCTAATAAAGCTGCTCCTAAAGCTGCTGCAAAGCCTGCTGCTAAAAAAGCTGCTGCTAAACCAGCTGCTAAAAAAGCTGCTGCTAAACCTGCTGCAAAGAAAGCCGCTCCTAAAGCTGCCGCTAAACCAGCTGCAAAGAAAGCCGCTCCTAAGGCTGCTGCTAAAAAAGCTGCTCCTAAAGCTGCCGCTAAAAAAACAGTGGTTAAAAAGAAGTAGTTTTACAAATATTCTGTTAAAAGCCTTTCTTTCAGGAAAGGCTTTTTTTGTTTTTAACCCCTGACCCATTTTTTTTTTGTAAATTGGCTGCTAAATTTAGACAAAACAATGCGCCATTTTTTACTTTTACTTCTAATCCCATTCACAATTATCGAATGGGGCAATGCTCAAACTGTGCATACTGATTATTATGATGGGAAAATATATGTACGAACCGAAAAAACGCAATCCGAAATTCCTTCCGATGCGAAAAAGGTAGACATAAATAAAGTGTTTTTTCTATCTGAACAAATCCAAAATGAATTTGGTATTACTAAGGTAAGTAAGCCTTTTTATTTTGCTTATGAACGCGATTTGCGTACCATTTATGAGGTGGAATTTTCTGAAATTTCACGCATAAACGAACTTGTAGAATATCTAAATCGTCAGTCTCAAATCGATTATGCCGAACCTATTCCCATTATGCGTACTATTTTTACACCCAATGATTTGGGTCCAAGTTCAGGAACGAGCAATCAATGGTCGCTTTGGAAGGTGGATGCTACAAATGCATGGGATATTTCTCTCGGAAATTCCAATATAGTGGTGGCTATTGTGGATGATGCCGTATTGGCTACACACCCCGATTTAGCCCCTGTTCTATGGGTAAACCCCGGAGAAATTCCAAATGATGGTATAGATAACGACGGTAATGGACATATAGATGATGTCAATGGTTGGGATGTTGCCGATAATGATAATACGGTGCTGCCTAATGTGGCCGCTATGAGTCACGGTACCCACGTTGCCGGTATTTCCGGCGCTGCTTCGAATAATGGAACCGGAGTAGCCTCGATCGGACATGGCGTGAGTATTATGGCTGTAAAATCATCTAATCAAGATCAATATATTACCGACGGTTATGCCGGTATCATTTATGCCTACCAAAATGGAGCAGATGTTATTAATATGAGTTGGGGTGGATCAGGCTCAAGTCAGACTGCCCAAAATATAATTAATAGCGCCTTTAATGCGGGAAGTATTTTGGTGGCCGCCGCAGGAAATGATAATGTAACTACGCAATTTTACCCTGCTGCATATAATAATGTAATCTCTGTAGCCAGTACAACCACTACAGATGCACGCTCCTCATTTTCGAATTATGGCAATTGGATCGATATCTCGGCTCCGGGTTCTAATATTCGAAGTACATATATCAACTCCAGTGGAGCTGCTATATATGGAGCTATTTCAGGAACCTCTATGGCTTCACCTATGGTGGCAGGTATGATTGGATTAATGCTCTCTTTAAATCCCAATCTTACTTATGCTCAATTAACCAATTGTCTTTACTCCACAGCCGACCCGACCACTACCAATGTGGGTCAGATGGGCGCAGGACGATTCAATGCCTACGAGGCAATGTTGTGCGTACAAGCTTCCCTTCAAACCGAACCATTAGCACAAATCAACGCAGTTGAAACCAATGTTTGCGCCGGTGCGGATGTGCATTTCTCAGCTTCTTCTGCAGGTGGCCCCGCCACTTCATACAGCTGGTCATTCCCCGGAGGAACTCCGGCTACCAGTAATTCGCCCAATCCGGTGGTGACTTATGCCAATAATGGAAATTATTCGGTTACGCTTATTCTTTCTAATGCATTTGGATCGGATACACTCAGCATACCTAATTATATTACGGTTTCTAATACAGCATTAAATACGGTGTTTTTCGAAGATTTTGAATCCGCCTCACCCAATGTATCTGTGGTGAATCCCGATGGTGGAATCACATGGGCTGTTACCAATACAGCCGGAAATGGCTCCGGTACAAAATCTGCATTTATGAACTTCTATAATTATAACACGACAGGCCAAAGGGACGGATTGATAACCGGAACGATTAATCTGAACTCTTCTTCAAATGCCGAATTGAAATTCAAACATGCCTATCGTCGATATAATCAAAATTCCAGCGATTCGTTGATTATTTACGCCTCCGTTAATAACGGAACTACATGGACGCGTTTATGGGCAAGAGGTGAAAATGGAAACGGAATTTTTGCAACTCAAACAACAAATACAAGCGCATTTACTCCATCCATTGCCGATGATTGGTGCTTTAGCGGATCTGTAGGGTCGGCATGTTATACCGTGAATCTAAATGCCTATGACGGAGAAGCGAACCTACGATTGAAGTTCGAAGGCTATAATAATTATGGCAATAATTTATACATAGATGATATTCAAGTAGTGGCTGCCTGTAGCGGAAATACTCCCGCAGCACCCCTGCCGTCTTTTAGCTCTAATTTCACCAATATCTGCGAAGGTGATGTGGTTAGTTTTGTGAATAGTACAGTCGGTGCCACCGATTTTCTGTGGCAATTCCCCGGAGGAACCCCATCTTCGTCTATGTTGCCCAATCCGCAAATTGTATATAATACAAGCGGAATTTATCCGGTAACCCTCGAAGCAAGTAATTTAGGCGGCGCCAATAATATTACGCAAAACGCCTATATCACGGTTAACCCGGTGCCGGTTATTCAAGCCGCTTATACAGGTGGCGTTTTAAGTGTGAATCCGGCCGGACTTTCCTACCAGTGGTATAAGAATAATGCATTTATTACCGGAGCAAATCAACAAAATTATACTCCGCAAACAAATGGTCAATATCATGTGGTGGTTTCGAATATGTACGGATGTAGCGCCATATCTCAAATGATTGATGTTTATGGCTTATCTCTGGAATCGGAATGGGAACAATCGATTGAATTATTCCCCAATCCTGCCAATGATTGGGTGCAACTGAAATGGAATCAAATTCCGGTGAATAGAATTGAGCTGCTCGATATGTACGGCCGCGTTATTTCAAGCGATATTATTCAGCATGTAAACAGTTGGACCTACTCTACAGCACATTTAGCCGAAGGCGTGTATTTTATTAAATTACATGGCGATGCAAATGAAATTGCAGTGAAGAAAATCGTGGTTAAACATTAATCAGCTACCAAAGGATAGCTATTTTTCCGGCTATGGCGCCATGTTCCATTAAACGATGCGCCTCCTGAATTTGTGAAACCGGAAATTCAGCTCCCCTTAAGGGTTGTATAATATTTTGAGCATGGAGTTGAAATATCGACTCCATGCTTTTTTTTATGCGCTCCGGTTTATGATCTGCCAACTTAAGCATGTTTACTCCAATTAGCGATTGTGAGCTCATGAAAAAGGGGCCGGGATGGTATATGCCAAATGAGAGAATAAACTTCAAATTAGCCCAGAAAGAATGTGCCTGCGAGCCCTGCGATCCGCCGTACCCGATATATCTTCCGCCCATAGCCAGGTTTTTTATGCCCTTTCGGGTAAATGAACCACCGGCAGAATCAAAAAATACGTCTATTTTTTCTTGTTTACTCAAAGATTTAAAGGCCTCAAATACATCCTGTTCTTTTCGGTTTATAGCCGCTTTTACGCCCACTTCAAGCATTAACTGTTCCTTTTCTTTCGAGCCTACTATGGCATAAACCTCACATTTTTTATGCAATGCCAATTGGGTCAATAAGGAGCCTACGCCCCCTGCTGCAGCTGTAATAAGCACTTTCTCGCCTTCTAATAAATCGGCACTTTCTATACAATGCCAGGCGGTTGCTCCCTGCGTAGCTAATGATAATGCCGTGCATACAGGCATGTCTTCGGGAATTATCATAAGGGCTTCAGGCTTTGCAATAGCAAATTGTGCATATCCGCCAAAACGGGTAAGGGCACAAACTCTTTTTCCTATGAGCGAATTATCTGTATGTTCACCCACCTCTACAACCCGTCCGACCACATCATATCCCGGCACAAAAGGAAGGGGAGGAGCATCTCTGTATTTTCCCTTTCGGGCCATTATGTCGGCAAAGTTTAATCCAAATGCCTCGGTCTCTATTAATACTTCGCCCGAATTAGGCATAGGAATGGGAATTTTTACTTCCTGTAAATTGTCGTTTCTTTTCGAAAAACGATCTATACGTATGGCTCTTTGTTCTGTTGCTCTCATTTTTTTTTGCTTTTATCCGCATGCAATGCAACAAACAAGGTAAGGAAAAATGATTTATTTCATCTTTTCTATTTAAAATTGAAAAATAAATAAAAAAATAGAGAGAAAATTTGAAATGTTTTCCGATTTTAAACAAAAAAAGCCTCTCGATTGAGAGGCTTTTAGTGATCCCGCTGGGGCTCGAACCCAGGACCCCAACATTAAAAGTGTTGTGCTCTACCAACTGAGCTACGGAATCCTTTATTTCAATAGATACGTTCTAATGATTTCGGGGTGCAAATATACATAGCAGATTTTTACTACCAAACTTTTTTTCGAAAAAAAAATCAAATGTCTGCTATTCAGGAGTTTTATTTTTTTAACTTGTTTTAAACGCAGGAATTCGGCCGAATTGCCGTTATTTGTTCGTATTGATTAGGATGTCGCATGAAGAATTTAATACTCATTTTCGCATTTTCGATTTTTGTATACTCATCCTCAGCTTTTGCACAGGAAATTTTTGACCCCACTGCTTGTGAGGCCTACATTGATAAAGTGGCAAATAAGGATTTTAAAAAAGCTCAAAAATTACAAGGCAAAGAGAAAATTATCGCACTGAATAAAATCATGGCCGCAAATCCCGATTATCATGAGGCCTTGTTCCAATTGGCCATGGCTTATGTGGCGCAAAAATCTGACCCCAAAGCTAAGTTTTGTTTCGAAGGTGTCTACTCACTTTGTCCCGATTATTCGCCTTATACCTGGTATCATTTGGGACGTATATACGAAAATGAAAAGGATTACGAGAATGCGGCACGCATGTACGAAAAATGTGTAAACTTCTCTAATGAAGCGGTTTTGTTTAAGGATGATGCTTATAATAACGCTAAGAATGGATTGCAACAAGCCCGTAAATTTGTTCAGATTTTAGGCCAAAATGTACCCTATAATCCAATTCCGGTTGAAGGGGTTTGCACGCCTTTGGATGAATACCTGGGTATTTTGTCACCGGATAATAAAATCATGTATTTCATTCGTAAATATCCCGACTCGAAAAGTGATATAGGCTTTAGGGAAATGTTTATGTCGGCCCGAAATAAAGGAAATTTTCGCTTTGAAGAAGGAGAAGCTTTAGCTCCCCCTTTCAATTCCCGTTTTAATCTGGGAGCCGCTAGTCTTACTGCCAATAATCAGGAAATGTATCTGGTGATTTGCGAAGGAAATATTTCGAATAATTGCGATATTTATCATTCTAAAAAGGAGTATGACAGTTGGACTGCTCCCAAAGCTTTGCCAGCACCACTCAATGCATCCGGGTATTGGGATTCGCATCCAACGATTTCTTATGACGGCAAACAAATGGTCTTCGCATCGAATCGCCCGGGAAGTAAAGGCATGGACCTCTATTATTCCGAAAAAGATGCCAATGGTAATTGGAAAAATCCTGTTGCTCTACCCGAGGAAATTAATTCGGATAATAATGAAGGACACCCGTTCCTGCATTCAGATTCCCGTACGCTTTATTTCTCATCACGCGGGCATAATGCCATTGGAGGCTACGACTTTTTTATGAGTAAGCAATTGCCCGACGGATCTTGGACTAAAGCCGTGAATCTGGGCTCGCCCATTAATACGGAACAAGATGAACGCGGCATTTTTGTTAGCCTCGACGGAGCTTCGGCTTTTTTCTTTGCAGATGGAATCCCCGGTGGTAAAGGTGGCTTGGATCAGTTTACTTTTGCACTCTACGAAGAAGTGCGCCCCGAAAAGGTGAAAATGGTACAGGGACAATTGAAATCTGAAGATGAAAATACACCCCTGCCCGAAAAAATTGAAGTGAAAAATTTATCTACTGATAAGGTTACTTATATCGATGTGGATCAGAATAACGGTAAATTTGTAACGGTCGTTTCTGCCGATGACGACCACTTGATTACAGTGAAAGAAACCGGTGTGGCTTTTGTCTCGCAATTGATCGAAAAGGATGATCCCGTGGCTTTGCAGGAAGAGAAAAATATGGAAATCAAAGAAATTAAAGTCGGTCAATCCTACCGCATTAATAATATCAATTTTGCCACCAATAGTTCGGTCCTGCAACCCAAAGCCAAAGTGGTTATAGATGAATTTGCCGGCTTTTTATTGCAAAATGCAAATTTGCGCATTGCTATACACGGCCATACCGACGATGTAGGCGACGACCAATCGAATTTACGCCTGTCCGAAGAAAGAGCCCGAGCTGTATTTATATATTTGCAAAGCAAGGGAATCGATGCTCGGAGAATGGAATTTAAAGGCTTCGGTGAAGCAAAACCCCTGGCCGATAACAGCACGGAAGCGGGCAGACTGCAAAACCGCAGAACCGAATTTGTGATTCTGGATATGTAGTTTTCGGAAAAATTTATGTAGGTTTACACCATGTGGAGATGGATGCCTTGTGTCTTGGCCTGTATTTTCGTTTTCTGGTCCTGCGGCCGGGGAACTGACCTGCCCGTTGACCCCGCTACGCTCAAATATCCCAATAATCTCATTAATAAAAATGATAAGGTAATTATCTATGATAAAACCATCCCTGATACCTACCGATGGCTCGAAAATATTACCTCAAATAAGGTCCTCGATTGGGCCAAAAGTCAGAACGATATTTCTTTTAGTTACCTTTCTTCTCTCTCGGGAAGGAAAAAATTATCTACGCAAATTCAAAAATTATTGCATCTCGAAACGATGTATAAAGCCTCCAGAGACGGCAGGTGGTATATTGTGGAGAAAACGGACGGAGAAACAGGAAGGCAATATATTTATTTGTACGAAAATGAAAAGGAGGAACCTAGCCTAAGACTCGAACCCCAGGCTATTGAAGGCTCCCGAAATGCAGCCTTTGGCGCTTATTGTATTTCGCCCGACGGCAATCTGATGGTTTTTAGTTTGCGAAATGTGCATAGCGGTTTGGAAAGGGTTTTTGTATTGAACCTGAAAACTAAAAAATATGTAGATAAACCCATTCGCGTCTCTCCAAATACAAGCTTAAGCTGGGGCCCTTATGGCGGATTTTATTACAATAAACCTTTTTTTTCGGAAAATAATATTCATATTCCCAATGCACTATTTTATCATAAAGCCGGTACGTCTGTATCCGAAGATGTAGTGGTGTATTATGATGAGGTCTCCCCAAATGTGTATCCATGGGCATTTCGAACTTCGGATAACCGATACCTGATTGTAACAGCCGGCAATAAGGATTATACCAAAGTGTTGTATAAACCCCTCGTGCAAGAGGATGGATCGCCTATGAATAAATTGCTCGAATTGGTGGGGTACAGAGCCGTGGTTGTGGACAATTATTTCGATAGTTTTTATGTGCTTACTAATTTTGATGCACCCAATGGTCGGGTTGTTCAAATGAATCCCGGCATTAGCGACCCGGGAGCCTGGAAAACAATTATCCCCGAATCGAAAGATATGAAGGAAAGGGTTTATTCTATAGGTGGAAAATTTTACGCAAAAGGAAAATGGAATGGAGATGCCATTATTACGGCATACGATAGCGCAGGTAAACAGGTCGACGAAATTGTGTTCCCCGGCGCAGGCGTATTGGACGGTCCCTCCGGACGACCTGATTATAAGGATGTTTTGTTTTCTTATCGTACTTTCTCTCAACCCAGTATAGTCTACAAGCTTACACCCTCATCGAATCAGATTATCCCTTTTTTAGGTGCTGCTCTCGATTTTGATACCAGCCGTTATGTGCGCGAAAAAATTCACGCTCGGGCAAAGGATGGGACCCTGATTCCAATTTCGCTTTTTTATAAGAAGGGACTGGATCTGAACGGACAAAATCCAATGCTGATTTATTCCAACGGATGTCTCGGTATGCCCGTCAAATCTTCTTTTTCGGCATTTCGAATCCCGTTTATTGAAGCCGGTGGCGTCTTTGCTATTGCACATATACGCGGTGGAACGGAATTGGGCGAAGAATGGCAAAATGCAGCGGTTGGACTTAATAAAAAGGTCTCTATTTTCGATCTGGAGGCTTGTATTCAAACTCTTTTTGATAAAAAGTATAGCTCCCCCGGAAAATTAGCCGCCGGAGCAGAAGAGGGTGGAGGGGCTATTCTAATGGGCGTGGTAAATAATCACCCGGAATGGTTTAAAGCGGTTATCGTGCGAAACGGTATGTTCGACCTCGTGAATTTTGAACGCTATAATAATGCCGCTATATGGCGTAAAGATTTTGGATCGGTTACCGACTTCAAAGAATTTCAAAATTTAATGTCGCTCTCGCCTATGCATAACCTCAAAAGCGATGGCGCTTATCCGGCATTTCTGCTGGAATGTGACCTCACTTTTAAAAGAGTTTCTCCAATTCATACTTTTAAAATGGGTGCTACCCTGCAAGATAATTATGGGAATAAAACCCCTGTTTTAATTCGCATTAATCAGGAAGCAACCGGGAATAATAAGAAACAGGAGGTTTATGAATGGACCGACCGATGGGCTTTTTTAATGTCGCATTTGAAAATGAATAGGAATCGGATTAATTTGTTTAATCAATGAATAGTACCGGACATATTTTACGGCTAACTACTTTTGGCGAATCGCACGGGTATGCCGTAGGTGGAGTGCTCGACGGATTCCCGGCCGGATTTGTTTTGGATATGTCTTTTATTCAGGATTATCTCGACCGACGTAAACCCGGACAAAGTAAACTCACCACTCAACGGAATGAATCGGACCAAGTGCAAATTATTTCCGGTATTTTCGAGAATACAAGTACGGGTGCACCCATTACTTTTCTTATCCTGAATAAGGATCAACAAAAGAATGATTATGACGAATTAAAGGAGGTGTTCAGACCCTCTCATGCAGATTTTACCTATTTGAAAAAATACGGACTCAGAGACCATTTCGGAGGAGGACGTTCTTCTGCCCGCGAAACGGCTGTGCGTGTTGCTGCGGGAGCTTTGGCTATGGACTGGATTAATTCCCTGGGTATTGAAATTTTCGCCTATGTGAAACAAGTACACCGTATCTCAGTCCCCATTCCTTATCAGGAACTGGATTTGAATGCGATTTATGATTCGGATATACGCTGCCCACATCCCGATACCGAAGCCGAAATGATTGCTTTTGTCGAGAAAATGCGCCTGCAAGGCGATTCTTGCGGAGGTATTATTGAGATTGTTATAAAGAATGTGCCGGTGGGATTGGGTAGTCCCGTTTATGCAAAATTAAGCGCGGACCTCGGTGCCGCCATGCTGTCTATTAATGCAGTGAAAGGGGTGGAACTGGGAAGCGGGTTCGACTCGGTGCTGAAAACAGGAAGCGAATTGAACGACTTGTTTTTCTCGGATGAAATGGGAAATATTAAAACGAAAACGAATAATTCCGGCGGTATTCAAGGTGGCATCAGTAACGGTGAAGATATCGTTTTTCGGATCGCTTTTAAACCTACAGCCACTATTTCTAAATCTCAGGAAACCGTAAATACCGACGGAGAATCTATACATTTGCAGGCGAAAGGCAGACATGACCCCTGTGTCTTACCTAGAGCTGTGCCCATCGTAGAGACTATGGCAGCTTTGGTTATTGCCGATCATATATTGATGCAAAGAACAACGAAATCTATAATGTAATCGAATAAATAATGAGAAAAATTCCACTTTATCTACAAATTTTAATAGGCATTGTGGCCGGATTGATTTTTGGTATTATTGCCACATATACCGGTTTGTCGGATTTTACACGGGATTTTATTAAACCTTTTGGAACTATATTTGTCAATCTGCTTAAAATGATCGCAATTCCCATGATTGTAACCTCGCTTATTGTGGGTGTTGCCAGCTTGAAGGATGTTACGAAACTTAGCCGTATGGGCGGAAAAGCACTGGGCATTTTTATGAGTACCACCGTATTTGCAATCTCTATTGGCGTTTTTTTGGCAAACACAATAAGACCCGGCGACGGAATTCCGCCCCAAACTAAAGATAAATTGATGGCAGCTTATGCAGATGCCGCTAATGCAAATTCGCAAAATGCAGCTTCTCTGCAAGAACAAGGTCCCTTGCAACCACTGATTAATCTATTCCCCGATAATCTGATTTTTGCCGCAACGGATAATGCCAATATGTTGCAAATTGTTCTCATTACCATTTTGTTCGGAATAGCGCTCATTTTAATTCCCTCCGAAAAATCTGCACCCGTGGTGAAATTGCTGGATGGATTGAATGACGCGGTTCTCAAAATTGTAGATTTGATTATGCTCACAGCCCCTGTCGGAGTTTTTGCGTTGATTGCCGCTGTAATTACAGACGTCGCCGGTGATAATCCCGCCGAGGTAATCGGCTTACTGGCCGGATTGGGTAAATATATGCTCGTGGTTCTGGCTGCACTTTTATTCCATATTTTATTTGTCTATTTACCTCTAATTAAGTTCGGCGCGAAGAAAAGTCCGCTCTGGTTTTTGAAGAAAATGAGACCGGTTCAATTGCTGGGATTTTCTACCAGTTCTTCCAATGCTACTCTGGCTTTAAATATGGATAATGCCGAGAAAAACCTGGGCGTGGACGAGGAAGTGGCCGGCTTTGTTTTACCCCTTGGGGCAACGGTAAATATGGACGGTACCAGTCTCTATCAAGCTGTGGCCGCTATTTTTATCGCTCAAGCCCTCAGTATAGATTTATCCCTGGGCGACCAATTGATGATTATTGTTACCGCCACCCTCGCATCTATAGGCTCGGCCGGTGTACCCGGAGCCGGTATGGTTATGCTGGTGATTGTACTCAATTCGGTCGGAATTCCCGCTGCAGGTATAGCACTCATCATGGGTCCCGATCGTATTTTGGATATGTGCCGCACTATCGTGAATGTTACCGGTGACGCCACCGTGGCTACGGTTGTTGCAAAAAGCGAAGGCCTGTTGCACGAAAGAGAAGCTTAGTTTCGACTTGACAATACACTTGCTTTTTTGTAGCTTTGTGCCCTTATGCATTTTACGCTTCCGGGAACAATACGATTAAAAAGTTCGGCCCAGATTGGATCTGTCTTTGTCTACGGCTCCACTGTCAGAACGAAAACTTTATTGGCGCATTTTCGACTTGTGCCGGCTGCTCAAACCGACAGTCCCCCCGTGAAAGCGGCTTTTGCCGTATCTAAAAAGAAATTCAAAAAATCGGTAGACCGAAATTATATTAAACGCCTCATGCGCGAGTGCTACCGTACCCGCAAAACGCTCCTACCTACATCTTTTCCCCTTCCTATGCAATTGCATTTGGTTATTTCTTATACCAATCCACAAAAACCAAATTACCATGCAATGTGCCAGGAAATGAACGAGTTGTTGCCAAAGGTGCATGCCAAATTAGATAATTATCATGCTCAATAGTCTCCTGAGCCGACTCTGTATAGTCCTCATTAAAGGCTATCAAGGCATTATATCTCCCTATTTACCCAATGCCTGCCGTTATTCACCAACCTGCTCTCAATACGGCGTCGAAG
This sequence comes from Bacteroidota bacterium, assembly GCA_023432985.1. Taxonomy (GTDB): domain Bacteria; phylum Bacteroidota; class Bacteroidia; order CAIKAF01; family CAIKAF01; genus JACVCJ01. Next base: position 11,818 of record JAEZEQ010000057.1, read on the forward strand.
CTTATACAAAATACGGATTTTTTAAAGGAACTATTTTAACCCTGAAACGTATTTCACGCTGCCATCCCTGGGGCGGAAAGGGCTATGATCCCCTGCCTTAATTTTCTTTAGCTATACCGCTTTTCCTTATTTTTTCGTTACATTTCGAAATATTTCATTGAGCATGCATATTTATAAGAAATTATTCGTCGGAATTCTCTTTGTCGCTACTTTCTTCTTTTCGGCTTTTGTTGCCGTGAACGATTATTTTGAAGTCTCTAAAAATCTCGAAATTCACGCCGATTTGTATAAGGAATTACACCAGTATTATGTGGATGAAACCAATCCGGGCGAATTGATGAAAACCGGAATCGATGCCATGCTCGAATCCCTGGATCCATACACGGTTTACTACCCCGAAAATACAATTGAAGATGCCAGAGTAGCAGCCTCAGGTAATTATGGGGGTATAGGCAGCAGCTTTCGCGTTATCGAAAATCAACTCATGATCGCATATCCATACGAAAATGGACCTGCCGCAAAGGTCGGACTCCAATCGGGAGATATTATTCGCGAAGTGAATGGAAAGGACGTTTCTTCGCTCGATATAGGAAGCGTACTTCAATTGCTGAAAGGGGCCGCCGGTACCAAAGTATCCATCAGCGTTCTGCGAGATAATGTTTTGAAGAATTTTCAAATCGAAAGAGCGGATATTAAGGTGCAAGCCGTACCTTATTCGGCTTACCTCAATCAAAATATCGGTTATATTAAATTGTCGCGCTTTAGCGATGATGCCTTTGTGCAAGTGAAAGCTGCACTTACTAATCTAAAAGCACAAGGCAAACTGGAAGGATTGGTTTTTGACCTGAGAGGAAATCCGGGCGGACTCCTCCGAGATGCCATTCAGATTTGTAATTTATTTATTCCTAAAGGAAAATTGGTGGTGAGCACCAAAGGAAAAATTCCCGAATGGAATAAGCAATATACCACGCTCGAAAATCCTGTCGA
>JAEZEQ010000072.1 GCA_023432985.1 Bacteroidota bacterium
ATGAAAAACGAATTTAAAGGAGGCCCTTTTTTAAATATTATATCTTATAATCCACAGACAAAAAAGTGGATTATGCTCGATGCATTTGTATATGCCCCGCAATTCGAAAAACGCAACTATATGTTGCAGCTCGATTGCATACTGAGCGGTGCTGAACGCTGATTATTGAAAAATGGTATATCCGTACCAAATCTTAAGTTCCTTCTGAAATAAGAAAAACTCTTTTTGACTATAGCCGCAATTGAGTATATAGATATTTTTACCGTCAAAATCGGGTATGGCCACTTGTGCAGTTTGTTTTCCGGATTTATAATCGAATAAGTATACGATATGTTGTTCAGTTCCCAGAATGGCCAATTCATACCCGGGAATGCCGGTCCACTGTGGAGCAGACTCTATCAGATTATCGGTTGTGCCGTTTAGTTTAATTGTACGTTTTTTCTTCCCTTTATAAATATGTATCTGCATATTTTCTACGAAAATAATTTCACCTTTTTTCGGATTAAATGTGGCTCCGTATTGAGGATTATGGCCAAATTTCCGATCCGTAATCTGCAAGGTTTTCGGAATGCCTTGCTCATCGAGGAGGACTTGAAAACTACCTTCGTTATTATACAAAATTCCTTCCAAGATGTTTTTTTTCGGATTATACCAAAGGGAGCGCACATCCGCAGAGATTGGACCTTTATATATGACGGTATGTTCTGAATTAAATACCTCCAGGTCGAAATTTGCATTGCCTGCAAATACGGTATAGTATAAAGATTTAGAGGGATTAAAACAGAGTCCGGCTCCATTATTTCCGTTCGACTCATAATGCGATTCGAACTGCCCCCAATATCTTCCCTGAGAAGCAGGTATTTGCGCATTGCTGTGTAAGGGGGTGAATATGAGCAGTGAAAGCAGAATTGTTGAGTATAAGTTTTTCATAAGTATGGTGTTTTTTACAAAGGTAAACGAAAGTCGAAATGTATCAAATTATTGTATATTTCAAGATGTGGAATTCCTTTATGCATATTCTGTTTCCCCGTGTTTGTATCACTTGCGGCGAAGTATTGTTGAAAGAAGAACGGCATTTATGTCTTACATGTTTTAGCGGTTTGCCGCAATTTTTATATCCCGCAGAATTTTATGTGATACGCGAATCTTTGCAGGGTAAAATCCTGTTTCAATCGGCATTTTCGTGGCTTAAATTCAATAAGGGCGGACATGTTCAGGAATTATTGCATCAGATTAAATATGGGGGAGATGTACTCCCTGCACAATGGGCCGGGCGACAAATGGCTGCTTATTGGCAAGAAAGCGGCTTAAGGAGAGAGATGGATTTTTTGGTGCCTGTGCCCATACATCCTCGGAAAAGAAGAGCAAGGGGATATAATCAGAGTGAAGAAATTGCCAAGGGATTTTCCGAAATCAGTGGAGTGGGTATATTGGAGCATGCGCTGGACAGAACCATTCACAGCAGTTCGAATACCCTTAGCAATCGTTGGGAAAGAGCCGAGAAAATGAAAGAAGTTTTTAGCGCAAATGCATTCAATGACCTGACAGGAAGGAGAATAGGCTTGATAGACGATGTGCTGACCACCGGGGCAACTATAGAGGCTTGTGCCAAAATATTATGGGAAAAAGGAATAAGCGAATTAAATGTTTTGACATTGGCAAGGACGGTCTGATTTTTTTTGATTGCTAAAAGAAAACTACGCTTAAATAAGGAAAGTCCTGTTTATTTTATCTTAATATTTTTCTTCCTGTTTTCGGAAAAGTATCTTTGTAGGATGAAGCAGGAAAAATATGCCTTAGTTCGGAAAAATGCCGAAGCTTTACTCAGTTCAGAAAAAGATCTTATTGCCAATTTAGCCAATATATCGGCCTTATTGAAAGAGCATTTCGATTTTTGGTGGGTGGGATTTTATTTGGTTAAAGGCGATCAATTGGTATTGGGTCCCTTTCAGGGTCCTATTGCCTGTACGCGCATCGGATTTGGAAAAGGTGTTTGCGGTAAAGCCTGGGAGCAAAAGCAAAGCATTATAGTGCCGGATGTACATGCTTTCGAGGGACATATAGCCTGTAATTCAGAGTCGAACAGCGAATTGGTAATTCCCATTTTTTACCGGGGAGAAGTGAAGGCTGTTTTGGATATAGACAGCAGAGAATTTAACCATTTTGACGAAACAGATCAGGAGGAAATGGAGCAACTTTGTGTACAGTTAAGCAACTTTTTCGCATGAAAAAATCAGAAATTTATATATTTCTTATTTCGGGTTTTATCCTCGCCGGATGTGCGAAAATAGTTCCTCTTTCGGGGGGAGATCAGGATAGAACAGCCCCCAGGATCAAGAAAGCAAGTCCCGATACCTTTGCAACCGGATTTACCGGAGATGAAATAAAAATCCAATTCGACGAGTATATAAGTCTCGATGACCCTACGCGGAATATATTGTTTTCGCCTTCCCTGGAAAATGAGCCCAAGATTGTGGCCCAACCCAAAGGCATAAGTATAAAATTAAACGAAAAATTAAAGCCCAATACTACCTATACCGTACGTCTTCAGCAAGCCATTAAAGATTTGAATGAGGGGAATTTATTGCAGAACGAGTATTTTGTATTTTCTACCGGAGACCATATAGATTCGGGTAAGGTGGTGGGATTGGTTTTGCAGTACGACGATAATGCGCCGGTAAAAGATGTAATGGTTGGACTATATCCGGTTTCTGTTCCGCATAGTGAAATCAGAAAAACCAAGCCCGAATTTTGGACGCGCACGCAGGCAGACGGGAGTTTTGAAATCCCTTTTGTGCGCAAGGACAGTTTTCATATTTATGCCATCAAAGAAGAGGATAATTCCTTTATGTATGACAGGGAGGGCGAGTCTATAGCCTTTTTGGAACAAGCCTTGCGTTCGGACAGCTTAATAATGCATCAGCTTTTTTTATTCAGTGCAAAAGATGATTCCTTGAAATTGCTGAAATCGAAATATTATGGCGACAACCGATTTTCGTTCACATTCAGCAAGCCCTTAAAGCAAATTGAAGTCAGCATGCAGGATTCTCTGGGCAAGGTTGATTTTGTTTCGAGTATGCCCGGCACCGATTCGCTGGTCGTATGGTCTAAAAATGCTTCCTCGGCCGATGTGTCCTTTTTTATACAATCCGAAGAATTTAGCGATACCCTTCGTTTGAAAATGCGTGAGCCCAAACGTATGAAAAGCAAGAAGCTCGATGTGGCAGTGCTCTATCCTTCGCCGAGTATGGAAATGAGTCTATACGACACCCTCGCACTTCAATTTAACGAACCGGTTTTGGTGACCGATAGCGCAATGGTTCAACTGAAAACAGATAGCATTCCTGTGCCTTTCCGCCTATTCCCCGATCCTAAAAGTCCCCTTCGTTTGCTCTTGCATTTTAAGCCGCTGGGGGGACGAAAATATGATTTGAATATAGAAAAGGGTGCTTTTGTGAAGTTTAGTAAAAGTGATAGCTTAGACAGTTTAAGCTTACACTTTGGATTTTTGAGAGAGAGCGACTATTCCGAGCTCGAAATCCGACTTCGTAATTTGCCAGAAAAAGGACCTTGGATTGTAAGTTTAACAAAAGATAAGAAAGTAGTTTATAAAGCCAGTTTGAGCGAGGGCGATACGGTGTTGAAAGTTAGTAGATTAGCCCCCGGAGGCTATGGTTTACAGGCCTTTGTAGACAGGGATAATAACGGGGTAATCAGTCCGGGCGATTTCGACACGCGTAAAGTTCCGGAGCGCTTGTATATCTTGCAAAAGGGGCTAACCATTCGCAGGGGATTCGATCAAAAAACAATTTGGGATTTTGACACAAAACAGATGCGTGGAAAATAGTGGATATTTTGTTGCAGATGCTTTTTTATTATACTTGCAATTGATAACACTAACTAATTAACACACATGGGAAGAAAACCTTTACCCAAAGCCCGAAGTTTGAATGTGGATAAGCGCAATGCTTGGCTGAAAATTATTTTTCCATATTTCAGTAAGCACGGATTTTCCGATGTAAAAATGGATCAATTATCGAATTTGGTTGGTGTAAGTAAGGCCACTTTCTACAAGCATTTTATTTCCAAGGAAGATTTGATTCAGACCTTATTGAAATCTAAAATGGACGAGATTTCCATTGCCATTCCCGTTTTATCCGATTCGCAATATACCTATCAGGAGCGTTATTTAAAATCTACCGAATTGTCGTGTATTGCCATCGCCGGATTATCGAATATATTTTTATCCGATTTAAAGAGAGAATTTCCATTATTGCATGCCGAGTTGGAGTTTTTCAGAGCTCAGCTTCTAGAGCAGGTTACGGCATTTTATAAAGAGGCACAGAAGGATGGTTTTTTACGAAAAGACATTGATGTGCGCGTGTTGACTATGACCGAAGATGTGGTATATGCTGCGGCTTCGGATCCGGATTTTTTGATACGTTATAATACCACCATAGAGGAGTTTTTGATTAAATATTTTCATATGCGTTCATTGGCAACATTGAGCAATTATACAGAAGAGACTTCTCAATTCTTTTCAAATCTAATAGGCAAGTTAGGCGTCTGAATAAACTAATCGACATTTCTCTTCTTTTTGTCTAATTTTATTCCCGGGAATCGATCTTATGTCGATTTTTGCATAGATAAATGGCAAACAGAAGCATACAATATCTAACATCGAGGCTGGCCCGGAATATATATTTTTGGGTTATTTTTATGGCGATTCAGGTATTGACCTTTGTGCGCGAGGAAAACAGCGTCATTGTCAGCCTGGAATATTTTTTCGTAAATCTGGTTATCAGCATACTTATTGCGGCCATGGTTTATGCCAATAATTTCTTTTTCATTCCTCGTTTTTTCGATAAGAAGGCCTATTTTCTTTATCTGATTTGTATTCTGGCCTGGTTGCTGATTAGTTCGCTCGGACTGCAGGAAGCCTATCATTTTCTCTTTTCATTGTTTCCGCACATTTATACAACGAATACGGGCGAAATTGTACATATCAGTTATCTCGAAGTCCTGTTTGTAAACGCATTATTTTTAATTGGATTTATGTTGGCAAAATTTGCCAATGATTATTTCAGCAGTGAGGAGCGTTTGCGCAGTATAGAGCGAAAGCAAATAGAGAGCGAGTTGAATTTTCTAAAGGCACAAATCAATCCGCATTTTTTATTCAATACCCTAAACAGCATCTATGCTTTATCTTTAAAAAAGTCGGATGAAGCGCCTGAAGTAGTTTTGAAATTAAGCGATTTGCTGCGCTATATGCTCTATGAATGCGAAACAGAATCTATTCTACTCGAGAAGGAACTGCATGTTTTGCGGAGTTATATAGAGTTAGAAAAAATCAGGCTTAAGGATAAAAATGCCATCAGCATTGCAGTTGAGGGCGATCCTGCGGGCAAGTTTATGGCTCCTTTATTGTGGATTCCCTTTGTGGAAAATGCGATAAAACATGGATTAAACACGCGTGCTTCGGATGGTTATGTGCGCATTCATATACAAATAAGCGAGCAGGAAATAAGCTTTCGTTGCGAGAATAATTACAGTCCGGTTCAAAGCGCTGGAAATCGGGTTGGGGGAATAGGGATAGAGAATACCCGTAAGCGGCTTGCGCTGATTTATCCCAACAGGCATCAGCTTCAGCTGTGCGATGAAAATCAAATCTTTTCCGTTACTTTAATCATACAAAATACAAACCGATGATACGTTGTTTAATTGTTGACGATGAGCCATTAGCGGCCGATATTGTAGAATCATTCGTACAAAAAGTTCCCGATTTGCACCTGGTAGCCAAGCTAAACACAGCCGGCGATGCCTATGCATGTATAAAATCGGAGCAAGTAGATTTGATTTTTTTAGATATTCAAATGCCTGAGATTAATGGGTTAGACTTATTAAAGAGTATACGTAATCCGCCTTTGGTTATTTTTACCACTGCATTTCCGAATTTTGCGCTGGAGTCCTACGAAATAGATGCGGCCGATTATCTACTGAAGCCGGTTTCTTTCGAGCGTTTTATACGTGCGGTAGAAAAGGCAAAAGAAAGGCTGAGTGGTCGATTGGAGGCTGATTCCGGGTCTGCCGATGATGCCCCCGATTACATATTTGTAAAGGCCGACGGCAAACATGTGCGCATTATATTAAATGAAATTTATTATGTGGAAGGGCTTAAAGATTATGTAGTCATACATCTTAAAGACAGTCGTATTATCACACATAATACCATGAAGAATATAGAGGCTTTATTGATGAAAAATGAGCATTTTATCCGCATACATCGCTCCTATATAATCAATCTGAATTTTGTGAAAGAAATAGAAGGCAATAGTTTCCGCATTAAGGATGAATTATTGACCATTGGAACAACTTTCAAGGAAGAGGTGCAACAGAAATTAGAGAAACATAGATTCAATTAGAATGAGAATATTAGTTGCCGGTGCAAACGGCATGGTAGGAAATGCCTTGATAGAATCGTTATTGCAAAAGGGTTTTGATGTGGCGACCTTAACCCGAAACAAGTATACGCGTGTTGGGGTGGAATCTTTTCTGTGGAATCCGGACAGAGGCGAATTGGATAGCAAATCATTCGATGGGGTTGATATACTCATTAATTTGGCGGGAGAGAATGTGGGGGCAAAGCGGTGGACGAAAAAGCGCAAGCAACAATTACGCCATTCGCGCATAGAGAGCAGCGGTTTATTGTATAGAGAATGGGAGAAAACGGGAAAAAAGCTGCAAGCATATATTACGGCTTCGGGTGTTTCGTATTATGGTTCGGTCAGTCGCGATAAAGCATTTGTGGAGGAGGATTTGCCCGGTTCGGATTTTCTGGCTCAATTGAGCGTAGATTGGGAAGAGGCTGCCGATTTGTTTCAGACCAAGGCAAAAAGGCTTATCAAAATGCGTATGCCTATGGTACTAAGCAATAAGGGCGGCGCTATAGTCAAACTGCTTGGCACGATGAAATATGGTCCGGCCGTTATAATGGGAAATGGTGCCCAATATATGCCCTGGATACATATAGATGATTTGGTTGGGGCTATACTTTTTTTTATAGAAAATGAGCAAAGTAAGGGGGTGTACAATATAAGTGCCGATACATGTCCGACCAATGCCGAATTTATGAGAAGCTTGGGGCGCATAATGAATCGCCCTGCGCTTAAGATTCCCGCATTTGCGATGAAATGGATACTTGGCGAAATGCATATCATGCTGTTGGAAGGTTCGCCCGTAAGTAATCATAAATTGAAATCGGACGGATTCCATTTTCATTTTAATGAGATCGAAACGGCACTGAAACATGTACTTAAAAGCGAATGATTTTTTGCAGAAAGCATGGTTTTTTATTAAATTTGGGCAACTCAATAATCACATGCAAAAAAAAATTCTTCTCATTGTTTTGCTACTCTCTGTAGCCGGCTTGTTTCATGCCCATAACGGACAGGTATTGTCTGCCGAAAAAGTCATTAGTCTGACCAAAGACGATTTAATCAGTCGCTTTAAAAAGTTCAATGTTCCTTCTGTTATCATGCAGGTAAACAATGGGATTGATGTGTACGAAGTATTATATATGTCTTCTTATCCCAATGCTGAGCCGGTTAAGGCCAGTGGGATTTTGTTTGTACCGAGCGGAGTAAGTGGACCTCTGCCTATGATTGTATATCATCACGGTACACAATTGGTGAAAAGTAGAGAAATTGATTTACGCGGGGAGCAATTTATCGCTTCGGCCTTTGCCGGAGATGGCTATATTGTTGCCTTTCCCGACTATTTTGGGATTGGAAAAGGGGATGGTTTTCATCCTTATCAGCATGCAGAATCCGAAGCACAAGCATCCATAGACATGATTCGGGCTTCACGTGCCTTATTGAAAGATTGGGGCATTGCTTATTCCGATCAGTTATTTCTTACCGGATATTCTCAGGGCGGACATGCAGCCATGAGTGCGACCAAATTTATACAAGAAAGACATGCCGATGAGATATCCATTACCGCATCGGTACCCATGAGTGGAGCATATGATATGACAGGGGTACAGGCAGAGGTGATGTTTAAACCCTATGGTCATCCTATGTATTTGCCATATATTCTAATGGGATATAATCAGGTTTATGATTTCGAAACACATCCGGCCGAACTGTTAAAATCGCCTTATGATTCTATTGTTCCCGTAGTTTTTGACGGGGTAAATGATTTCAATATTGTCAACAATTTACTACCTGAAGTGCCTTCACATATTTTCAAAGATGAGATACTCGATCGCTATTTAAACGATACGGGATTTGTATTGAAGAAAGTATTGGATGCCAATAATGTTTACGATTGGAAGCCTGAAGTGCCCATGATGTTGTGCTATTGTAAGGCCGACGAGCAAGTGTCTTACAAAAATGCTTTAGTTGCCTATAAAGCCATGAAAGCCAATGGAGCAAAAAATATCAAGAAAACGCATGCGGGACCGAAGTTCGACCATAATACCTGTGCTATCTATTCGTCCGTTTATGCCAAATATTATTTCGATAGTTTCCGCGACGGCTCTAAAAAGGGTAGGAGAGGGAATAGTTGGAAACGATTTTTACTGGATGTGAGTAAAATGTCGGTGAACAAACAATTGCGTAAGAGTCAAAAAGAAAAAGCTCGCAAGCAGGCTCAGACGGCTCAATAGAGAGGCGGGTAAACGACCATATTTCTTTCTGTTTCCATCAGTTTAACCTGTATGGTATAGATATCTTCAATTTTATTGCGCAATAGATTATAAATTACCACGGCAATATTTTCGGCGGTTGGGTTTAGATTTTTAAATTCCTCTGTATCCAGGTTCAGGTTTTTATGATCGAAGCGTTCTTCCACCTCGCTTCGTATGATTTCTGCCAGTTTGCCCAAGTCGTATGCATAGCCGGTGTCGGGGTCTATAGGGCCACTAAGGGCCACTTCGAGCACATAATTATGTCCGTGATAATTTGGCAAATTACATTTCCCGAAATACTCCCGGTTTTGTTGATCGTCCCATTTCGGATTATGCAGACGGTGTGCGGCATTGAATTGGGCTTTTCTGATAACAGTAATTCTTTCCATAATTAAACAAAGATAGCAGCAATTTTCGGGGCAAAAAAAAACGGCCCTAAGACCGTTTAAAATAGGAAATTTATATGATTATTTTAAACCTAATTTGGTTTTTACTAAAGCATCAATCAAGTCTGCTTCGTCGAAGTAAAGGAAAGAATTGGCATCCATTACATAGGCATATCCTTTTTCTTTAGACACTTCTTTTGCCGCATTGATAATTTTATCCATCAAAGGCTTATATAATTTTTCTTGTTTTTCGCCCAATTCGGCTTCAATAGTAGAAGCGAATTCTTGAAGACGTTGTTGATCGAGACGAATTTCATCACTTTTCAACTGTTTCATGGTTTGAGAATAACTTTCTTGTTTAGAAGTAAACTCATTTATTTTATCATTGAGAGCTTTTTCTTTAGCTGTATATTCTCCGATCAATTCGTTTTGGTATTCAAATACCATAGTATCTGCCTTAGCTTTTTCAGGCATTAACAACAAAATTTTTTCTGTATTTAGTATGGCTATTTTCTTTGCTTGTGCAAAAGAAGAAGTTACGCCGACTGTAGAAATCAATACAAGGGCAATTGCAAAATTCAATAGTTTTTTCATCTTTATTTTTTTGAGATATAAACGCAAAAATAATACCTTAAGTTTAGCAAACAAATCTTATTGGGGGTAAATTAACTTTTCATTAACCGAAAAGGCTTTATTTCTCGGTTATTCCCAATGTTTTGTATCAATATTTATGGTCACCGGTCCGTCATTCACCAGCGAAACTTCCATATCGGCTCCGAATTCGCCCGTTGCGACGCGGCTATTGAGCTCTTTTTCCAATTGCAGGCAAAACATTTCGTACATCATGCGCGAAAATTCGGGTTTACCGGCATTTATGAAAGAAGGGCGACTTCCTTTTTTGGTAGAGGCAAACAGGGTGAACTGGCTAATGACCATGGCTCTGTAATCGGTATCCCACAACGATAAATTCATTTTCCCGTTTTTATCCGGAAATATGCGCAATCGGGTGATTTTATAGGTTAGCCGGGTTATATCTTCGAGGGTATCACTATCTTCTACACCGAGAAAAATAAGCAAGCCTTCTCCGATTTTATCTTTAATTTTGCCATTAATGCGCACCTGGGCACGCTTAACTCTTTGAATGGTTACACGCATCTCTTATTTCTTTTTCTTCACTCTGCCGGCTTTCAAAAGCATGTACATGGATGCAATCAGTCCCAGCATAGGAAGCAAAACTAAGAATAAGGGATGGGTATTGGGCCATTTTTGGTTTAAAAAATAACCACCGGCTACGCTCAAGCCTACTATGCCCAGCATGCGCCACCCTAAATCGGCATATTTCAAGGCCTCATTTACCTTTTTATCCTTCGATTCTTTCGGATTCAATGGGTTCAATTTGCGGCATATTAAGTTTTAATTCCTCCGTTTTCATCAATGAGCGACCAATAAAACGAGCTCCCAAATCCATTTTCACATGCTCTGCGGCAATATCACCCTGCACTTCTCCGCCTTTGTTTAAAGTTACAATGGCATTGGCTGCAATATTTCCGATTACGGTTCCCGATATATCTGCATCCGTACATTCAATATCTCCAATTACTTTGCCTGAAACTCCAACCACAACCTTGCCCTTACAAACAATTTTGCCATCTACGGTTCCATCCAAACGAATATTCCCATTGCTCGAAAATGTGCCTGTAATCACACAATCCGGAATAATCGTACTTGTGCCGTCTGTGTTGGTCGATAGTGGGGTCTTTTCTTGTTTGTTTTTTTTTCCTAACATATTTCTGTTTTATTAATTAAACCGGTACGTGTCAAAAAAGAATTTGACGTATTCGGGGAGTGATTGCGATTTCATGAGTGTGATATAATTCGACACCGAAATCACAAAGGCAACAGGTATTTGTTGAGATGGAATAGATTCTACAATTTCGGAATTATTGCCTACACTTTTGTAATAGGTGATAGCGCTGTTCCCGTTTGGAAATTCTTTTACTATGAGAAATTTATGTTCGGCTCCAAAAACAATTTCTTGAATTTGTAAACTGCTGTTTCTGTAGTATTGCTGATTGAAGCGGCTCAATTCTAATTTGCTTTCATTGACATCAATTTGCTGTTCGGGTATAGATATAATATAATAATGCTTTTCTTTTTCGCCCGGATTTTTGAAGTTTTGTACTTCCTCGCTCTCGGCATTTTCATTTGCTTTCAAGGTCTCTAATATACGCAAAATATCTTGAGCTTTTTTACCTTCATCGGTCGAAGGATAGCTTTTCATGGTTTCGTTTAATGCGCTTATATAAGCCTCCTTGCCCTGATTTACCCCGGCAAGCATAGCTTTGAGCAATGAGAATTTGGGCAGCACATCCGAGTTGGCATATTGCACAAATGCCGTTTCTGTTTCGCGCAGGGCCGAACTATAATCCCTTGCGCTATAATAATTATAAGCCAAGATATAAGCTTTTTCAGCAGCATCGTCTTTTTTGTCTTTCTTGGCCAAATAATTCGGATCCAATATCATTTTGGCATAATCGCTCGATGCATATTGCTGCAATAATATATCTTTTTGCCTGTTGGCTTCGCTTTCCTGCTTGTTCAATTTATGCGCTACATAAAGCTGATAATAAAGCTCGGGCACATATTTATTGTCTTTGTTCCTTTTCAGTAATGCATTAAAGGCGTCTATAGCCTGAGGATAGGTGTGCAAACGATCTTTATATACCAGTCCCAATCTGAAATAACTATCGTATATAAGCGTGGTAAGTGAGTCTATAGCCCCCGTGCCGGTTGGAATAAGCGCCAAATAGGTATTGGGGTCATAGCGCGGATTTTCATCGTCGCGTACCATCGGGTTTTCGGGGTCGGAACTTTCTACCACTTCCACAATTTCGAAATCGCCTCCGGTGCTGCTTTTATTTTTTCTCCTCCAATTATCTTCATTTTTTCGGCTACCCCATAATTTCTTAAACTCCTCTTTCCCAAAAGCAACAGTTTGCGAATTGAAGAAATACCATTTCCCGTTATTCTCGAGTAAATTCGGATTGGTATTCGTATTCAATGCCGCTAATGCCGCCTGCTCTCGTCTGATTTTTTCTTCCTGATCCGATTTTATTAAGTACTCAACATAGCCTTGCATTTTGGCTTTTTGCTGCTCGGGCGACATCGAAATCAGCGTAAGGAGACTGTCGCAATCTGCAATTTGTGTAGAATAAAGGACTATATCCTTCAGGTTTTCGGCCAACAATTCGGTTCGCTCAAAAGCCGGATGTTTTTTGTCTAAATGTACTCTTGAACTGTCGAAATACCTTTGGGCACGAATAAAATCGGGTTTTTTATAAAAAATATCGGCCATGGCTAAATAGGAAATCCCTTTTTGAGTGGGATTTTTTGTAGATGCTTTTACCGATTTTGTAAATTGTTCCAAGGCCAGTTTTTCATTGTTTTCTTTCATAGAAACAATAGCCATGGCATAATAGATCTGATCTCTATAATCTATATTTTTATCGTCACGCAACATTTTGCGCAAGGTTTTTTTCAAGTCCGAATTATCGCTTCCCTCACCCGATGAAATTGCCACGGCAATTGCCGCCTGAAACTCGAGCTCGTATTCGGGTTTTAATTTAATGGCACGGGTAAAATACTTATTTGCCTCTTCAGAATTTCCCATTTCTTGCCAAATCTGACCAATGATGAAATTATAGCGGGCTCTTTCTTTTTTCTTTTTTGCATCCTTAGCCAATTTGCTAAGTGGAATAATGGCGGGTAAATACTCTTCAGATTTTATAAAGAAATCGGCCATTGCAGCCTGATAGGCCAATTCGTTTTTGGGCGATAATTTTTGGTTGGCAAAATGGTTGAATTCAGATTCGGCCTGCGAAAATTCTTTTAGGTCGTTATAGGCTAAAATCATCCAAATTCGAGCCAATTGTTTCATGCGCGGATCTTCCGAACTTTGAATTACATAACGAAATTGTTGTATGGCCGGATAGCTTTCTCTTTTGATGTAATTTGCCTGACCCAGGAGAAAATAACAGTCGTCTATCCATTTGTTTTTTTGTGACCCGTTAATCAGCATACTATGCTTTTTAATCATCTTGGCTCCCTTCTCAAGGGCCCGGTCGGTATGCGGGTTTACAGCCTGTGCAATGTCTTTATTGCCGTGTCGGTATACTTGAATAGGGCGATTAAAATCATCTTTATGGGCTTTACTCAATTCCAAAAAGGCTTCCTGAATCGCGAGTCGACCATTGTAATATCCGTTGTAACGGGTATTCATCCCATGCCAGTTTCTGTTGAGCCATTTATCTCTTCTGGTCGAACATGAAGCAAGCGTGAGCAGTATGAGTATTACCGTAATTGTGCGAAAATGCGTTTTCAAAATCTGTTTTTCCTGAATGAAAGATAACTGCAATTATGCAAATTTATTATATAACAAGCAAAAAGGAATAGGTAAAAGCAAAAAAGCCGTTTTTCCAAAGAAAAACGGCTGACAATATTTTGTGTTGACTTACCATTTAAATAGTTTCTCGTCAGAAACCGTTAATTTCTTACGGCCTCTTTTTCTGCGTGCAGCTAATACACGACGTCCATTCGCAGACTCCATGCGCTTGCGGAATCCGTGCTTGTTTACGCGCTTTCTTCTTGACGGTTGAAATGTTCTTTTTGACATATCAAAATATTTTTAACTGTTTTTCGACTTCTGAATTTTTCAGGGAGTGCAAAGGTAGGTAATTAGATTTAATTGCCAAACTTTTCAACAAAAAAATGTAAAAACCCTGTTTATCCCCGCAAAGATAGGGATTGTAATTTATCTTTGCGCCTATAAATATAAAATTATGCAAGCCAAAAGTCCCCGTGAATCCTTGACCGTTCAAACCGAAATTGTATTACCCAATGATACCAATACCCTGGGGAATTTATTTGGAGGCCGGCTTATGTTATGGATGGATATTGTGGCGGCTATATCGGCTCAAAGGCATTGTAGGCAGATTGTGGTTACGGCTTCTGTAAATAATGTATCTTTTAATCACCCCATTAAGCTGGCCGATATTGTGACTCTTGAGGCCAAAGTTTCTCGTGCATTTACGAGCAGTATGGAGGTTATAATCGACGTCTTTGTCGAACATCATAAAACCGGAGAGAAGGTGAAATGCAATGAGGCTATTTATACCTTTGTTGCCGTAGATCAAATGGGTGCAACGGTGCAGGTGCCCCAAATTATTCCCGAAACGGAATTAGAGAAAGTTCGTTTTGAAGCCGCATTGAGACGAAAGCAATTGAGCCTGATTCTCGCCGGGAAAATGAAACCCAGCGAAGCAAGCGAATTACGCAAACTTTTCGGAGAATAATAACCCGCAATTTTTTAAAATTCGTATAAACTTGTACATTTACCGCAAAATAACAGGAAGATGAATATACCAGAAAACTTACGTTACTCTAAAGATCATGAATGGGTCAGAGTAGAAGGCGATATCGCTTTTATCGGGATTACTGAATTTGCACAAGGCGAGTTGGGCGATATTGTTTTTGTAGAAATTGAAACAGAAGGTAAAACGCTAGATGCCAACGAAATTTTCGGATCGGTGGAAGCCGTAAAAACCGTCTCTAATTTATATATGCCTGTTGCGGCAGAAGTGTTGGAAGTGAATCCCGCCCTCGCCGATGCACCCGAACTGGTAAATCAAGATCCTTATAACCAAGGATGGATGGTTAAGGTCAAAATTCAGAATATAGCCGACTTGGATCAATTGCTCACCGCGGATGCATATGCATCTTTAATCGGAGCATAATTCATGTTTTGGCAGCATGGTATCTTGCCTTTTTTTTGGGCATTGGGGATACTGATTCTCTGCCTGATGCCGGCTTCTGATTTTCCAAATAGCACTATAAACGGTATGGATAAAATTGTCCATGCCGTTCTTTTTTGTGTATTGGCCTTTTTGATGCATACTTTTTTTCAAAGACAATATACAGTTGCTTTTCTTCGTTCTAAGCCCATGGAAGCGACTTTGAGCTTTTGTGTTTTTTTTGGAGCTTTTATTGAACTTTTACAAGCTTCGTTTGTAGTAAACAGAAATGGAGATTTGGTCGACTTATTGGCTGATATTGCAGGAGTGGGAATTGGATTATTGTTGTTTAGATGGGTGCACGGGAAATTTGTTTATGTGCGGCAATAATCCCGGTTTTTATTTGGCTTTGTCGGATTAATTCGCCCAAAATAGTTTTTTTTAATTTGTATTTCAAAAAAGCATAATATATTTACAACCGCAAATTTTATTTGTAACATGAGTCTGAATAATAAAAATAACGCAAGTATAGCTAAACAAAGACCCCTGTTTTTTGCAGTGGGTTTGGTTGTTGCGCTGTCTTTTCTTTTAATTGCCTTCGAATGGAGAAGTTTCAAAGAGGCAATTAGAGAAGTGGCCAATCAAGTGGTTGAGCTTGGCCCTATTGAAGAAATTATGCCGATAGTTATTCCTCCGCCACCCCCAACTACTACTCCGCCACCC
>JAEZEQ010000035.1 GCA_023432985.1 Bacteroidota bacterium
TTTTGGGGCTTTGTAGCGGCCGGAAACGATATTCTTATTCCCGTTTTTAAAGCCAAATTCCAAATGGAACAGTGGCAAAGTATGCTTATTTCTTTTATTTTTTACATCGGTTATACCGTGGGTTCTGTCATTTATCTCTATATCTCCACTCTTTTGAAAAAGGATGTTTTGCAGTTGATAGGCTATAAGAAAGGGATTGCACTCGGTCTATTGATTTCTGCCTTTGGGGCATTTCTATTTTTACCCGCTGCTCTTCTTGTTTCTTATCCCATTACTTTATTGGCTTTGTTTATTGTGGCCCTCGGTTTTTCGCTTCAACAAACTGCGGCGAATCCGCTAGCCGTGTTTTTAGGTAATCCTAAAGATGGCAATAAACGCTTGTCGCTTGCCGGTGGGGTGAATAATGTGGGTACGACCATAGCCCCCTTTATCTTAAGTTATGCCATTTTTGGCAGCTCCGGAACCGAAGTGGTGGCTGCGAATATCGATATTGGTGCGGTAAAAGTGCCATATTTAGTTTTATGTGCAGCCTTTGTTCTAGCCGCCATCCTGTTTTATACCGCACGCATACCCGAACCTAAAGTTGACGAAACGGTAGATACCGGCTCGGCTAAATCGGCCCTGAGTTTCCCGCAATTGAAATGGGGCATGCTCGCCATCTTTCTCTATGTGGGCGTAGAGGTCTCAACAGGTGCCAATTTGGGCGAATTTATGAAAGCCGAATTGGGTTATGCCGAACATCAAATTGCACCCTTCGTCGGTTTGTTCTGGGCTAGTCTTATGATCGGCCGATGGAGCTCCGCAGCCGACGCCTTCTCTGTTTCTACACGGTTTAGAAATATACTGCGTATGCTTTTGCCTTTTCTTGCCTTTGGAATTTTTATGCTTGCAATGCTGATTTCGAAAACTCCTCTGCAAAATTTCCTCTTTTATAGTCCGCTTATCCTTATTCTTATCGCCGCAAATTTCCTTAGTAAAGGCAATGCCGCCAAACAATTGTTTATGTATAGCATTTTGGGCGCTATTTCTATTATTATTGGAATGATTTTACCCAATGCGCATCATTCTGTTTTTGCTTTTATGGCGGTCGGACTTTTCTGTAGTACCCTTTGGCCTTGTGTGTTTACTCTTGCTATGGATAAATTGGGAAATGCCGCTACACAAGGTTCCAGTTACCTGGTTATGATGATTATGGGCGGCGGAATTGTAAGCATGCTCCAGGCCGGATTGGCCGATTATTTTGTTGGAATTCGATATTCTTATATCGTGGGCGTATTGTGCTTTGCTTATCTCGCATGGTATGCCTTTAAAGCCGAAAAGTGGACAGCTTAAGTTTTAGGACGATGTTCAGAAATTTAAACATTAAGGTAGTTAAGAACTTAATGCCTTTCAGTTTTAATATAATGAAATGTTTGATTTGCAGCCCATTGATGATGTGTTTGACTTATCTAGTATGTTATTTAATAGTAAAACTTGCAGATGTTAATAAAAGTTAATATATTTGAATAAGTGTTAAACCCAAGTGCGGGTTAGCATCTTGAATTGACCTGGTTTTCAAATTTAACACACAATATCAACTATTTTAACACGAAATGCTTATGAAAAATTTATGTACTGTTTTCCTGTTCGTTCTTGGCCTTACGATGTATTGCAAAGCCCAATTACCCAATAATTTAATTCATACTTATTTTTCTAATTTTTCTCATGACTCTCTCCATTGCGAGTCGCAAATCATTTTCAATCATATTATTACAAAGCACAATTCCTTTTTAGGAGATACTGTAAAGGTTTTAAATTCTGCAGGAAGTATTCTTTACCAAGAAATTAATTTGTCGGGTGCTAGTATTTGGAATATTAATTATCCTTTTGTTGAAACGCTATTAGTGCCTGATCATTTTGTAAATAATGGATTGCTTTTTTATGGATCAAATAGCGAAATAAATAAAATTGTTTCGGGAACAGATTCTATTTTAAATATAATTCTCGCAGGGTCACATCCAGTTTCAAATCCTTGTTTGTATAATTCGGTTTCAGGAAACATTTATATAGATTACGACAATAATTGCAGTTTTACATCTGGCGATCTTGGGGTAACAAATTTGTATCCAAGCATTCAAGCTAATTATTCTCAAGGGAATGCCTACTCTTATAATAATACAAATACAGCAGGCAATTATGTGTTACATATGCAAGAAAGTTGGTTAACAAGTTATACGGTAAGTATCCCATCTATTTATAATTTTGCGTATCAGCCTAGTTCTTGTTTTTCAAGTAGTTATTCATTTACTTCGCTCCCACAAATAAATGTCGATTTTCCGCTTCAATGTTTAGCAGATATTGATGTTCGTGTGCATGCGTATCACAGTTGGGCAAGACCAGCCATTCCATTTAATCTAATTACAAAGGTTTCAAATATTGGTTGTAGTCCGGTTTCTGGCTCTTTAAAATTAGTTCTCGATTCCAATGTGACATATAATGCGGCTAATAGCTTAAATCCAGCAGATATGGTTTCTGGTGATACTCTTATTTGGAATTATGTAAATTTGAATAATTTAAGCAATGCTGGAGTTTATTTTAATCAATTCTTTGGAAATGTATCCCTTACTCCGTCTCTCAGTGTAAATATTGGCGATACCTTATGGTTCTCTTTAATTACGCATACCCCTGCAAATGATGCAAATCCAGCGAATAATTCGTACCATTTTGGTGTTCCAATTTTGAATTCTTACGACCCTAATTTAAAAGAGGTAAGTCCAAAAGGTGTTGGCCAAGAAGGTTTTATTTCTCCGCTTACTCAAAAATTAACATATACTATTCATTTTCAAAATACGGGTAATGCACCAGCCATTAATGTTCGAATTTTAGATACACTCGAACAAAATCTCATATCTAATTCTTTGCGTATTTTAGAAAGTAGTCATCCTATGAGTCCAAATTGGCTTGCAAATAATATTATTGAGTTTAATTTTAATAATATTAATTTACCTGATAGTTTAAGTGATGAGCCTGCAAGTCATGGTTTTGTTCGGTTCGAAGTAGATATGGTTCAAGGCTTAACTCCAGGTACAGAGATAAAAAACAAAGTAGATATTTATTTTGACACCAATGCACCCATTGTAACGAATTACGCTTTAAATACGATAGAATATCCGCATGGTTTTGGAGTAAATAATTCAAATGGGATGGAGTTAAAAGTATTTCCAAATCCGAGTAGCGATTTTGTGTATTTCTCCTTAGAGCAAAAAATAAGTGGAACAATTAAAATTATGGATATTACTGGGAAAATTGTTTTAACTGAAAGATTAAATAATGCAAAGTTTATAAAATTGAATTTAGAGAATTATCCTGCTGGTTTTTATGTATATGAAATAGATGATTTTGGTATAATTAATAAAAGATTTACAGGTAAATTGATTAAAAAATAAACTTGGAATAATTTAATGGAAGCTGTCTGTGTATGCAGGCAGCTTTTTTTAATCATTTCATACTAAAAAAGCCGATCGAAAATGAATCGACCGGCTTTCTTTTTTAAGACTCTTATTGCATTAGTTTTTGTTTATTTTTTCTGTATAAATTTTCCCCTCTATTCTTATTTGAAGTATATACATCCCGGACGGAATATCCGATAAATTCAGCATATAATTCTCTTGTATTACTTTTTGCAGAATAACACGACCGCTTATATCGATCAACTGCAATTCGGCTTCTTTGTTTTTCTGTTCGAATTGTATGGACAATTCGGATTGGGTCGGATTGGGAAATACACGGTAGGGATTCTGCTCCGACTCCTCAATGGAAGTGCTTTGATTGCTGAGGTAAATGATTAAGGAATCTGTAATGGCCGGATTTTGAACCGTAGCCGCCTTAGCCCAAACCGTTCCGTTCGCGATGGCCGTCACTAATCCCCCCGCACTGATGCTTGCATTGCCAGTACCCGGCGTAATACTCCATATTACATTCTGATTTGCATTAACAGGCAAAACACTTGCCGTCATTTGTAAAGTCCCCGATGTTATATTTATACTATTGGGAACATTGTTTTGTGTTTCAACCACAACGCTGACTGCCGGTACGGATTGGTTGGTGATTGTGATAAGTAAGGAATCTTTTTTCGTATTATCATCCACCGAAACGGCCTTGGCCCAAATGCTGCCATTGGCAATAGCTGTTACCAATCCGCCCGCACTGATAGATGCATCTCCAGTTACCGGAACTATACTCCAGTTCACATTTTGATTGGCATTTAGGGGTAAAATATTCGCTTGCATTTGCAAGGTCCCACCATCTATTGAAATTTGAGCCGGAACACTATTTTGCGTGCTAACGACTAAAGAAAGAATGGCTATATTTTCGTGCAGGATAATAACCCCATTGGCCGGACTTGAAGCGGGGGAGCTCACACCATTGCCTCCACCTGCGCCTCCACCGTAATTACTACCCGGTGTAGCAGGGTCGGAGGTATTAAAATTAGGGTCAGCCGATCCGGCTCCTTTACCGCCATTGCCACCCGGATATCCGCCACCAAGTCCCCCGGCTCCACCCGGATTTTGATAATTTGGAGGTACGGGCGCACCGGGATAAGAACCCGCCGTGCCATTTCCTAAGGGGCCTGCAGCGCCACCGCCACCACCGCCATAATAGGTGTAGTGCCCATTGCCGCCGTTACCACCGTAAAAATTTATAGAGCCTCCAACGCCCCAGCCTCCATTTCCACCGGTCGGATTCGATCCCCCACTGCCATTTGATCCATTGGTAGCACTTATGCCCAAGCTTGGAATAGCTGTAGTTATATTTGAGGCTGTGGCCACTGTATAGGCAATGGATTGACCCGGAGTAACACTGAAGGTGCCCTTGCTATAACCGCCGCCGCCACCGCCGCCGCCGCCATTGGATCCGGCACTCCCGCCGCGACCAACCAGTTCGACCGTAATGGAGTTTACATTGGCCGGTACCACATATGTGCCCGACGTAGTAAGTAATTGCTGAGCATGGGACAATATGCCCAAAGAAGCAAGCATTGCAGAAAGAAATACGTGTTTTTTCATTTGTTGTTAATTTACAGAGATTAATTGATATGAAGATATTTTAAAATTTGATACAAAGCAAAATGATTGCCCTTTATTTTCAATAGGAAATATCTGAAATCTCCATTACATTTGTCTATGCAGTTGAGAGTGGGTATAGATATAGGGGGAACTACTACCTCGGTTGGTTTGGTGGATGAAAATGGGAGAATTATTTTTAAAAATACCTTTTTAACCGGAACGGAATCTAGCCCAAATTCACTTATCCTTGCCATTAAAACCTGGATTCAGGTTAAAGCAAATTCACTGCAGGCCGAAATTGTCTCGGCCGGAATAGGTGCGCCAAACGGGAATATTCATACCGGAAATATTGAATATGCACCCAATCTCCCCTGGAAGGGAATTATACCCCTTAGATCTCTATTCGAAAAGGCTCTACAGGTTCCTGTAAAACTTACCAATGATGCCAATGCGGCTGCTATGGGTGAATGGATTTTTGGGGCTGCAAAAAATTGCAATAATTTCTTGTTTATTACCCTGGGAACCGGACTCGGAAGCGCTATAGTCAGCGAAGGTAAAATGATATACGGACATAGCGGTATGGCGGGCGAACTGGGACATGTTATTCTCAAAAATAATGGACGCCCCTGTGGTTGCGGCCGCCTGGGATGCGCAGAAACCTATTGCTCGGCAAGCGGATTGGTGCGTACTTATGCCGAAATTACCTTAATAGATATAAAGGAGATAAGCGCACGTTTAATTTATGAAAAAGCCTTACAGGGTGAGGCGGAAGCCTTGCAGGCTTTTGAGTTGTTGACGGATGATTTAGCCTTACTTTTAGCAAATGCGGTGGCATTTAGTTCGCCGGAAAAAATCTTTTTATTTGGCGGATTGACACAGTCCGGAAATCTATTGATGAAGCCCCTGAAAATGAAATTCGAGGCAAGACTTATGGAGATTTTTAAAGGCAAGGTTGATTTAGAATTTTCCGGACTACACGAAAACCACGCGGCTATATTGGGTGCATCTGCTTTACTTTTTACGGAAAGAAATTTTTAGTTTATTCAATCTGCCCAACCCCTAGACAAAGCCGGGCCTTCGATTGAAAATGTAAGCCCGACCTAGCCCCGATTGCAGCAAAGTGCCATGCACTGCGTAAAGCGGGACCCGGCATTCGATTGGAAATGAAAGCCTCGATGCTTCAAAAAGAAAAGGAAATTAGCATAAGTTTAAAATACGTATAGCATGAAATCTATGCGGCTTTTCTTACCTTTGCGGCATGATTTCAGTTTCAGGTGTGGCAGTTGGATTTGCCGGCAATTATTTATTCGAAGATATTTCTTTCCTTATCAATAAAACCGATAAAATTGGTTTAACCGGTAGAAATGGTGCGGGAAAATCGACCCTCATGAAGGTTTTGGCGGGTTATCAACGTGCCGATTTGGGCAATATTGCCGTTCCTAAGGAATGTAAAATCGGCTATTTGCCGCAGGATTTGAAATCGGATAGTAAAGAAACCATCCTTAACGAAACGCGTAAAGCCTTTGCTGAAGTGCTCTCGCTGAGAGAGGAACTGGATATCATTCAGGATCAGGTCATGACCCGAACCGATTATGAATCGGATGCCTATATGAAATTGCTGGAACAATTGCACGAAAAGGAGGAGCGATTTGGCATGTTGGGTGGCTACGAAATTGACGAGAAAACGGAAAAGGTATTGTTCGGACTCGGATTTAAACGCGAGGAATTGGCAAAACCTTATGCCCAGTTTTCGGGTGGTTGGCAAATGCGGGTCGAATTGGCAAAAATTCTTCTTCAACAACCGGATTTACTCATGCTCGATGAGCCTACAAACCACTTGGATATAGATTCCATTCTTTGGCTGGAAGATTTTTTGGTCGATTATCCCGGCGCGGTTATGATGGTGAGTCACGACCGTACTTTTCTGGATAAAATTACCAATAGAACCCTCGAAATCACCAATGGCGGTATTCAGGATTATAAAGCCAATTATTCTAAATATTTGATTTTGCGTGCCGAACGTCGGGCGCAATTATCGAATGCCTTTAAAAATCAGCAAAGTCAGATTGCCCAAATAGAACGTAATGTGGAGCGTTTTAGAGCCAAAGCTTCTAAAGCCGCCTTCGCACAGAGTTTGATAAAAAAACTCGATAAGATTGACCGAATCGAGATGGAAGATGAAGACAATAGTTCCATCCGTTTCAATTTTCCCAAAGCCCCACATTCGGGTAAGGTGGTGATTACGGGCGAAAATATTCAGAAAAATTACGACGATAAAAAAGTCATCAAAGGCTTCGATTTTACCATAGATCGCGGCGATCGCATCGCATTTGTGGGTAAGAACGGAATGGGAAAAACTACCCTGGCTCGAATCATAGCCCGGGATATGGATAAGTACGACGGGAAATTAGAAGAAGGCTATAATGTACTTTTAGGTTATTTTGCACAGCATCAAACCAAAATACTCAACGGCGATAATACGCTTCTTAAAGAAATGGAAGACGCTACGGCACATAGCGATATGTATACCCGTGTACGCTCCCTCCTGGGTGCATTCTTATTCCAGGGTAAAGATGTAGATAAGAAAATAAAAGTACTCTCGGGGGGAGAAAGAGCTCGTTTGGCCATGTGTAAAATGCTTACCGAGCCATTGAATTTTCTCGTACTGGATGAGCCTACAAATCACCTCGATATTCGCTCTAAAGAAGTATTGAAAAATGCATTGTTGGATTTTGAAGGCACTTTCGTAATCGTAAGTCACGATCGCGACTTTTTGCAGGGGCTGACCAATAAGGTATTTGAGTTTACCGAAGACGGAATTAAATCTTATTTAGGCGATATTAACGAATACTTAGAACGTAAAAAAGTAGAGAGTTTTAGAGAAATAGAAAAGGGTTCAAGTGCGAAAACAGAGCAGGCTCCCAAAGCAGAACCTAAACCTGTTCAGGTACATAAGGAGAAAAAACCTAATGATTCGGCACTTAAAAAAACGGAAGAGAAAATAGCCCGATTGGAAAACGAATTGGCCGGATTGGAAAATGAAATAGCCCAACCCGAAAATCAGACCAGGGAGGACTTATTTCAATCCTATGCCCGATTGAAGGAAGATTTGGACCAGGCCATGATGGAGTGGGAAAGTCTAATTTAAATCCCTCCCGTCCTTATCCATCTTCAAAACACGCACTTCGCCCGATTTCGATTTCATTCGGATTTCGTAAAATTCTAAATTGTGTATCTGAACCAAAAATATAGGCTCTTGAACCTTCCAGCCTTTATACAAATCGCTTTCAATATGCTCGCGTATGGCTTGCGGTAAGTCCTTATACGCAATTTGTGCCTTACTGTCTACACCCATTTCTTGCTGCTGAGCTATCATGGAAAAGGATTCCAAACTCCCCGGTAATAAACCTACACAGAAGATCCCGACTAAAAAAATCTTTTTCATCTCTCTTTTTTTTTAAACGTTATAGGGGGAAACAATGTGTATTTTTTAACGGAGCTTTTGTACTTTTTGTTACAAAATAGTTGAGTAATTCTTGTTAATATTTCTAACTGCTTCATATGCATTTAGTAAATTTTGAAATCACTGCTACACTATGTATATTGCTGCATATAAACCTTAACAATTCTGTATATGAAAACCTTCAAATTTGCACTTATAGCGGTAGGCCTGTTTTTCCTGGGCGGCTTAATCGCATTTTATTTCTATGGCAAACGTTCCAAAGTTGTTGCTTCGGCACAAATTGTGTCAGATTTTGATGTGAATAAATACCTGGGTACTTGGTACGAAATAGCTCGTTATGAATCGAGTTTCGAGAAGAATTTAAAGAATGTAACGGCACAATATTCTTTGGCTGAAGATGGAAAAGTGATTGTATTGAATAAAGGGCAAGATACGAACAGCGGCGAATGGAAAGATATACAAGGGAAAGCCCGGTTTAGAGGAGAAACAAATATAGCAGCCCTGGAAGTTTCCTTTTTTGGTCCTTTTTATTCGGGTTATAATGTCATTGAACTAGATGCCGATTACAGTTATGCCTTAGTATATGGCGAGAATCACCGTTATTTATGGATATTGGCTCGTGAAAAATCTATATCAGAGGAAGTTAAAAACAAATTGCTCGAGACAGCTGCGAAAGATGGTTACGATACAAGTACGCTGCTTTGGGTCGAACACGATGCCATAGATTAGTCGGATTACTTTTTTTTGTATCATTACACCCGTTTTTTAATGCATACAATATTTATTTTATATGGCTTTTAAAAGGTTTAGAGCGAAATCGAAGGGCTTGTTTTTCGTATTGCGTCTACATTATTTTTTTCCGGCAAAGATCGCTCGGTTTTTCACCTATATGTCAGACCTTTCGCGTTGGATTCACAAGCATAAATCGGCTCCATTTTCCGATTTTTACAGTTTTACATTCGACTATGCAAAACGGGAAAAATTGTATGCCTTCGTTATCGAAAATCAGCAATTAGATGGAGTGGCCGTTGATTATTTGGAATTCGGTGTGTCCAAAGGCCTGTCTTTTCGTTGGTGGATGAATCGCCTGCAACATCCCGATGCGCGTTTCTACGGTTTCGATACCTTCAGCGGTTTGCCCGAAGATTGGGGGCCATTCAAAAAGGGGGATATGGCCAATGATAATCATCCACCTCAAATAGACGATGCCCGACATAGCTTTTGTCAAGGCTTATTTCAGCAAACACTCATTCCCTTTTTGGCTAAATACCCCAACGATAAAAGAAAAATTATACATATGGATGCCGATTTGTATTCCGCTACACTCTATGTGCTTACTCTGATGACTCCTTATCTCAGAAAAGGAGATGTGATTTTTTTCGACGAATTTAATGTGCCTATGCACGAGTTTAAAGCATTTATGGAATGGATCTCGGCTTTTTATATAGAATATGAAGTGCTGGGTGGAGTGAATAATTTCTACCAAATGGCTATTGTTATCAAGTAAATTCCGACCTATTTTCTTATATTTGAACAAATGATGCTTTCTATGAAATGGCTTAGTATAGTCCCGGTTCTGCTTTTAATGGCTTGTAGCCAAAATAATATGAACAGCAATAATCCGTCTGTTTTGCATGTGGACTCCCTGAGCGGAGAAGGTCATAATCAAGATTCCCTTGTTCAAGTCCCAACCGAAGAGCAAGCCGTACAAAAAGCCTCGGTGGCCTTGATGGAAACCAAATGGATTTTATTCGAACTGAATGGGAAAAAGCCCGGGAGAACTCAGGTGCCCCCACATATCATTATGAGTGAAATCGGAAATTCTGTTTCGGGAAATGCCGGCTGCAATAGCTACGGTGGCAGTTTTACCCTGAAAGAGAATAATGGAATTTCCTTTTCGCCCATGTTTGCCACAAAAATGGGATGCAATTTGGGTATGGATATAGAAAATGAATTTTTGGGAATCTTTACCATGATTAATCTTTACAAAATCTCTGCCGATACACTCTCTTTCCATTATGAAAATATAAACCCACTAGCCCGATTTGTCGCC
Source organism: Bacteroidota bacterium (assembly GCA_023432985.1). Lineage (GTDB taxonomy): Bacteria > Bacteroidota > Bacteroidia > CAIKAF01 > CAIKAF01 > JACVCJ01. Next base: position 10,562 of record JAEZEQ010000035.1, read on the forward strand.
CAAAAATAAGAAAAGTGGATTTTGTTACCATAGATTTTGAAACCGCCAATTCGAGTCCCGCCAGCGCCTGCGAAATAGGCTTAAGCTTCGTGGATGGAGGGCGTGTAGTGGAAACCAAAAGTTGGCTCATTAAACCCAAGCTGAATTTTTTCCATTATTTCAATACGCGTATTCATGGCATTGCGGCGCATGATGTAGAAAATGAACCCGAATTTGATGCGCTTTGGCCCGAATGGAAAGAATTACTCAGTCATAAAATTGTATTGGCACATAATGCCTCCTTCGATATGACGGTATTGAGAAGAAGCCTGGAATTATACGAATTGGAATTGCCTCCCTTGCAATATGCCTGCACGGTGCAATTGGCAAGACGAATCTGGCCGGGACATGCCAAATATGACTTGAAATCCCTTTGCGATAGAAATAATATTCAGTTTAGACATCATAGAGCCGGGGCCGATAGTGAAGCTACCGCACTCATGATGATTGAGGGAATGAAACATATGCAGGTGGGAACTATTGAAGAACTTTTCGAGAAATTGGATTTCAAAACACATCCCTTAAAACCCCAAATTTCTAAGTCCAAAACGGCATTACGCAAAAGCCGCAGCCTGTTTCCCGTTCCCGATTATACAAAAGTGCTGGCGCCAATATTTAAAAATAGAAAAGTTGTGATCACGGGAGTCATCCCCGGAATAAACAGACATGCCGCCGAAAATCTGCTCCTTAATGCAGGGGCTCTGCTCCAAAATCAGGTCGACGCACAAACAGAAATTCTTATTTATGGCAATGGCCCGGCCAGTCAGAATCCTCAATCCGGACGTAAGTGGATGGAAGCCAAAAAGCTGGAGGAAAGTGGCGCGTGTATAGAATTCTTCTCCGCTCAAAAGTTTAAGGATTTACTGAAGTGAATTTAATAGTTTAACTTTTTTTTAGTTTCATTTATTTTCTGTAGTTTTGCTTTCTCTTTCAAATGAACCTTTTTTGAAAGTATAATCTAATTCTAACCAACAAACAAGATTCGGGCATTTTGTTCCGAATCAAAATAGTTTGCGTCTTAGTTTTAAACTAAGTTTAATGTTGGGTATAATAATTAATACATAAAAGATGAAAAAAGTTTTACTACTGGGCACTGTTTTGTTGTCCTTTCTGATTGGGTCGTCGCAGGCACAGCAGGTCGCCCAAATCGGGTTTGGGACTGAAACTCCGAGCCTGACTTTGTATTCGCCTATTTATAGGTATTCAAGTGCTTCGGCAACTTCTCAGGCAAAGAGTGTTATTATATATTCGGAGGCTGAATTGGCTACTGCGGGTATATTTCCCGGGGATATAATTAACTCCCTTTCCTTTAATAAAACGAATGATGGATATTTTCTTATTCCGGCCAATTATTCCATACTGATGGATACTACGCTGATTCCGACTTTGTCTACATCTACTGTGTGGAGTAGTATACTTAGTACGCATACCCAGGTATATAATGATCCAGCCTTAACCCTGAGTGCGGCAACGGGCTGGTATACTTTTGCAATCACCCCATATACCTATGATGGTGGCAACTTAACGATTGCCACTGATTTGACTATGACCGGTGGAAGTACCGGTGCTTCAAATAATATTACATGGGAATATACCAATGGTTTTGCAGATAAGCTTATTGCTTCGACTGCTACCAGTGCAGATCCTACCCTAAATGGAACGGTTGCCGGATATAGGCAAAGACCCAATATCCGCTTTGGTTTTACATCCAACGCACCGGCCTGTACCCTTGCTCCCGGCAGCATTATGGCAACGGCATCGGCCGACTCGCTTTGTATGAACGAATCTGTTTCGCTTACTACGACCGGTTTCCCCATCCAAAGTGGCTTTTCATTCCAATGGCAAACCTCTTCCGATGGTATAAACTGGACGAATATGTCCGGCGAAACAACGGCTATGCTCAATGCTACGGTTAACGCCGATGTTTACTATCGCATGCGCATTACCTGTACGGCTACTTCCGATTCATCTTTTACTAATACAGTATTTGTTAAGCTAAAGAATTTTTATAATTGTTACTGTACTTCGAATGCAACCAATAATAGTTTCGGAGATATTATTTCTCTAAGCTATTCGGGGGTTACGACTCCTTCTGCAACGGTATGTCAGCCCTATACCGATAATACTTCTATCTTATTTAACGGATTGAGAAATGTGCCTATGTCTTTTTCGGCACTGATCGATTTGTGTTCGGGTTCTTCTTCTAGCACTTATCATACACGTGTGTATATGGACTTAAACCAAAACGGATTATATACAGATGCGGGCGAAGAGGTGTTTTATCAAACGTCCGGACTTGGATCAACGGTTAGTGGTTTGATTACCATTCCTCCTACTGCCTTATTGGGTGTAACCGGTATGCGTGTGGTAACAACCACTACTGCCGGTGCCGGCCCTTGTGGCACCTATACTTACGGAGAAACAGAGGATTATTTGCTGAATATAGTAGACCCCGCTCCATGTAGCATTGCTCCAAATGGAGTAACCATTACCGCATCTGCCGATTCGGTTTGCTTGAATGAAAGTTTTAGCATAATGGCCGCCTCCCTTCCATCCGAAACAGGGGTGCATTACCAATGGCAAAAATCTATAGACGGTGGCTTTACCTGGGTTTCTATGCCCGGTGATACCTTCACTATTTTAAGTACAACCATTACTGCCGATGCCAGTTTTAGATTGAAATCAGTTTGTACTGCAACGCAAGATTCCAGCTTTACTTCTTCGGTGACGGTAGAATTGAAAAGTTATCTGAATTGTTATTGTACTTCTAATGCCACAAGCGCACTTTATGCCGATATTATGTCGGTTTCGGTGGGCGGATTAACCGTAACAAGCGCTACTACTTGTACTCCATACACTTTTAATCCAACCCCGATTTTTAATATTTATCAAAATGTACCAACCGCTATTGATGTAAATGTGGATGCTTGCCAAGGCGCAAGTACGCATACAACGGTTTATCATACACGTGTATATATCGACTTAAATCAGAACGGTAGTTTTTCTGATCCGGGCGAAAATGTATTCTACCAATCGGCTTCTATGGGAAATATAGTTTCTTCTAATGTTACTATTCCCGGAACTGCATTGACGGGTATTACCGGAATGCGCGTAGTGACAACCACTACCACCGCAGCTACAGATTGTGGTACATATACCTATGGCGAAACGGAAGATTTCTATATCAATATCGCAAATCAACCCGCTAACGAAGTCTCCCTTGTTTCTATAGACTCCCCAAAATCAAGCCAATGTTCTTTTGGATCAAATATAGAAGTTACGCTTAAAAATAATGGTACGGATACCTTGAACTCTGTATTGTTTGATGTGGATTTGAACGGGTTGGTAATGAATAATATAGCCTGGGCCGGAACAATTGCTCCGGATAGTGCACAAAGTGTAATTATTCCCGGAGTATTCGGATTTAATGACGGAGACAGTCTCGAAGTTATTGTTAAAGAACCGAATGGCGTGGTCGATTATACATTGGATAATCGTTTGAAAACCGGACATGTGATTTCGCTTAGCGGATCTTATTCTGTGGGATATGGTGTTACCGATCTTCCCAATAAGTTGATTGCAGACCTCCCAACAGCTATCCAAATTGCTCAACAAAGAGGCGTTTGTAGCGATACGGTGTATTTTAATTTGAAAGATGATACCTATGCTAATACGCAATTCCAAATCCAAGGCAATTATCTCGATTATAGTCCGGGTAATATGATTATTATTCAGTCTGAATCTAAAGATGCCGCTAATCTTATTATGAATTTTGCCGCAACAGGTACCGCCAATAATTTCATTTTCGAATTGGACGATACGCGCGGATGGGGCTTCAAACACATGACTTTTAATCCCGATGGTACTACTTACCGCACGGTAATTGATATCATTAACGGATCCTCGAATATATTGGTCGACTCTTGTGTTTTTGTAGCTACTCAAGGTGTATCGCCAACGTATAGTGTGAACTCTTCAGCCATTTCAGCCCCCTCGGGAAGTAAAGCCCATAATGTGAAAGTATACAATAGCTATTTCCAGGATTTCAGTATAGGGCTGCGCTCTTATGGCGCATCCTCTGAATATCTGACCGGACACGAACTGGTGGGAAATACTTTCAGAAATATGCACTCGGTTGTGTTCTATGGCTATTACCTTCAAAATCCATTGGTATTGAATAATGATATAGTTATGGATACCATTGCAGGCGGCCCTACTACACAATATACCTTCTATTTGGCATATATTAATGGAGCTCAATTCTCAAGGAATAGCATTCAGGCTAATGATGTGCAACATACTTTCTATTTGTCCAGCACCAATGTGGCCGGATCAGATCCTTATGTGATTTCGAATAATTTTATCTATAACTCATTCACAGGAACGGGAAATGTAAGTGCGATTTACTCAACTTCAGCAACAAATTCCGGAGTGGAATTTGTGAATAATAGCATTTCTCTCAGAGGAAACTCTACCACCTATGCAGCCATATATATGACGAATGGGTCTAGTTTCAATATCTATAATAATAATATTTTTATAGATGGAAATATGCGCATTATGAATATTACCAATGCAAGTACCGTTTTCGATTCAGATCATAATAATTTCTTTACTACAGGCAATTTGTTTGGAACTTTCGCCGGAACAATTTATAATAGCTTCAACGATTATGTGGATGGTTCCGGTTTCGATTTAATGTCTGTTTCTGTAGACCCTATGTTTAATGAAGCCGATTTGCATACCTGTGCGATCGAATTGGAAGGCGCAGGAAAACCATTGACCATGGTTACGCACGATTTCGATGGCGATGAAAGAAGCCTTCTTACTCCCGATATCGGAGCCGATGAGTTTATTGGAAGTGCTTCTGATTTAATTTTGGACGCTTATATTGATAAATGTGAAAATGCATCTGTTTTAATCGGAGAAAGCCCCATCGGAAATGTAAGCTACCTGTGGTTGCCTACGAATGAAACTACGGCGCAAATTAATGTTAGTCTGCCCGGTATCTACAAGGTAATCGCCACTACTACTTGCGGATCTTTCGAGGATTCTATCGAAGTGGTTAATCTGCCTCCTGTAATGGCCGATTTCCAAGTGGTTGAATATGGTCTGGCCGCACTTCTTACGAATACAAGCACAAACGCAAATACCTATCATTGGAATTTTGGCGATGGAAATACTTCTACGGAAGAAAATCCATACCATGTTTATGCTTCTGAAGATGTTTATTTGATTACACTCACGGTGTATGGCGATTGTGACACGGTTACAAAAACATTCTTGTTTAATGCCGTTGCACTAAGTACGGAAGAACTTAGCTTCCAGAATATGAAATTGTATCCGAACCCAACTACGGATATCTTGTATCTGGAAATGCCACACGCACAACAAGACCTGATCGATCTGCAAATTATTGACATGACCGGTAAAACGGTTCTTATGCAATCGAATGTAAGTGGTACAAATCTCTCTGTGGATGTGCACACGCTTAGACCGGGTATGTATCAATTAAAATTAATTTCAAATAAAGGCGCTAAAGTGATGCCTTTTGTGAAAAAATAGAAAATGAGAATGAAAATGAAAAGAATAATTTTAAATATAAGTATCGGCCTATTGTCGATGACTTCCTTTCAGATTGGTTTTGCACAGAATTCTGTTATTATCAATACCGGAACACCGGGATCGCCGGCATCTCATAATGCGGGACCACTTTATCGTTCTTCTGCATCGAGCAGCTTCGACGTCAGTAGATATTCTTATTTGTTTACTGCAAGCGAATTGGCTGCGGCGGGACTTACAAACGGAGATGTTATTCAATCCTTGGGCTGGAGAAAAGCCAATAATGCCACTGTCAGCCCGGGCGCTGAAGTGCGTATTTATATGAAGAACTCTACCCAAAACGCATATGCAAATGCTACCGAACTATGGGCAAACTTACTTGCAGGTACAACCTTGGTATATGATAATACGAACTTTTCGCTTCCATCTACGATGAGTCCGACTTTTATTCCATTTGTATTGAATTCCCCATTTACCTATACGGGCGATGCATTGGAGGTTTTAGTGGAATTCGATGTAATGGCTATACCCGGGAACCCTTCTTCCGGAGCCTTGCAATGGGAATGGAATACGGTGCCGGATAGAATTTATGGTAGGGCGCAGGCCGATTTTAGTGCCGCTATGAACACGGTGTCTTCAACGACTAACGCCACCACAACCTTAGACGATCGCAGACCATTAACCGAAATTACGTATTTTAATGGTACAGCTTGCGCAGGAATGCCCAATGGAGGTGTGCTTAATGTGAGCAATAACCTGGTTTGCCCCACCGAAAATGTAAGTTTTTATGTAACCGGTTCCAGTGCAAATTTAGGGCTGACTTATCAATGGCAATCTTCGACCAATGGAGTGGTGTGGAATGATATACCCGGAGCTACTTTAGGCTCATACAGCACCACACTAAGCAGCGCACTTAATTTTCGCAGGCTGACCATCTGTAGCGCAACGAACGATACTGCCTTTTCTTCAACAGAATTTGTAGATGTTTCCCCGCATTTTACCTGCTATTGTAGCTCGAATGCTACCAGCAATAGCTATGGCGATATTATTACGTTGAGCTTTAGTGGCATCACAACCCCCGTCTCTACGGTTTGTCAGCCCTATACCGATAATACAGCTATTACTTTTACAGGAATTAAAAATGTGCCTATGCCATTTAGCGCCCTTATCGATGTTTGTTCCGGTTCTTCTACTACCATTTATCATACTAAGGTCTATATTGATTTGAATCAGAACGGATCTTATGACGATGCCGGCGAAGTGGTCTTTTATCAAACCTCTAATTTGGGAACTACCCTCAACGGAAATATTACCATTCCTTCTTCTGCTCTCAACGGTACAACAGGTATGCGTGTGGTTACGACCACCACGGTTGCTGCAACTGCATGTGGTACCTATACCTACGGAGAAACGGAAGATTACCTGATCAATATTGTGCCTCAACCGGCTGATGAAGTTGCACTGCTCTCTATCGATAGTCCGACTATTACTCAATGTGCATTCGGAAATTCTATTGATATTACCCTGAAAAATCACGGATTAAATACCATTACTTCTTTGGAATTTGACCTCATTCTTAGCGGTCTGCCCATGAATAATATTGCATGGACCGGATCTATAGCTCCCGATAGCGTACTTTCAATCAGTATTCCCGGAATCTATACTTTTAATGACGGAGACAGCCTGCATGTTACGGTGAAAAATCCAAACGGAAATCCGGATAATAATTTCGATAATACAAAGAAAATTCAGCATAATATCGGATTAAACGGTGCTTATTCTGTTGGATATGGAGTAACGGATTTGCAGAATAAACTTATTGCGGATCTGGCCACAGCCATACAATTGGCATATTCCAAAGGGGTATGTAATGATACTGTCTATTTCAATTTGAAAGACAGCGTTTATAATGCCTCACAATTCCAATTGATCGGCGATTATTTAGGCTATGCGCCGGGGAGAATGATTATACTCCAATCGGAATCTAAAGATGCCAATAACCTCTCTGTAAATTTTGCAGCAACAGGAACAGCAAATAATTTTATCGTTACCCTGGATGCAACGAATGGCTGGGGCTTTAAACATATTACGTTTAATCCGACCGGGACTACCTACCGCAAGGTATTCGATATTATAGGTGGTACATCGAATATATGGATCGACTCCTGCGCTTTTGTTTCTAATCAGGGCGAAACGGGAACCTATAGTATCAATTCAGCCGCAATCTCTGTCCCCTCCGGAAGTAAGTCGCATAATATTAAAGTGCATAACAGCTATTTCCAGGATTTTAGTATAGGACTCCGTTCTTATGGAGCTTCGGCTGAACCTTTGCAAGGACACGAACTTATAGGTAATACCTTCAGAAATATGCACTCGGTTGTGTTTTATGGCTACTACCTTCAAAATCCATTGGTATTGAATAATGATATTATAATGGATACAATACCCGGCGGACCAACTACCCAGTATACTTTCTATCTGTCTTATGTGAAAGGCGCAAATTTCTCCGGAAACTCAATTCAGGCGAATCAAGCTCAACATACTTTCTACTTGTCCGGAAACAATAGCTCGAGTATAGAAGATTTCCTGATTTCGAATAACTTTATTTATAATTCTCTTTCTGCATCTACCGGAAATGTGTCGGCTCTGTACTCCACTTCAGCCACGAATATGGGAATTAAGTTTGTTAATAATAGTTTGCATTTCCGCAGTGATAACTTAACCTATGCCACTATTTATCTGACAAACGGAGTGGGCTTTACTATTTATAATAATAATATAGTTAGTGCCGGAAATCTTCGAATTTATAATATTACCAATTTGGGTACTATTGATGATGCCAATTATAATAACCTCTATTCTTTGAATACAACCGGTTATATTTATGTGGGTGGCTCCAATTATGCCTCTTTGTCTGATTGGTATAACGCATCCGGTTTCGACGGAAATTCCATGTCCCTCGATCCGCTCTTTAACGGAGCTGATTTGCATACTTGCTTGCAGGATTTAGACGGCGCAGCTATTCCTTTCCCGGGTGTTACCCACGACTTCGACGGAAACATGAGAAATAGTTCTAAACCCGATATCGGTGCCGATGAATTTATAGGCTCGGCAATCGGAATTATTGCAGAAGAAATGGTGGAAAAATGCGAAAATAATGCCACAAGTATAGGGGCAGCTTCTATGAATAATGTGACCTATTTGTGGTCTCCTACAAATGAAACTCAATCCCAAATCAATGTTACCAATCCGGGTATTTATACCTTAACGGTGACTTCTGCTTGCGGCTCTTTTACGGATACTATTGAAGTGGTAAATTACCCTGCTGCTGTAGCCGATTTCTCTTTGGCAAATAGCTATGGCCTCGCTGCATTGCTTACGAATACCAGCAGCAACGGCCTGTCTTATCATTGGGATTTTGGAGATGGAGCAACTTCTACCGATATGAATCCACATCACCAATATACAACCGATGGGCAATATACCATTACCTTAACGGTGTACGGACTTTGTGATACGGTTACTACTACTCAGGTCTACGACGCAGTCGCTCTGGATAATGAAGAAATTTTATTCCAGGAGTTGAGTTTGTATCCTAACCCAGCCACGGATGTATTGAATCTCCAAATTCCAAATGCAAATACCGAACTTTTCCAAATGGATATCCTAGATATCACCGGTAAGGTCTTATCTGTACACAAGAATGTATCGGGGTCTAATCATTCTGTTGACGTGCATATGCTTCAACCGGGCGTGTATCAGTTGAAAATTACTTCGAATAACGGATCGAAGACTCTTCCTTTCGTGAAAAAATAAGCCTCATTTAGGCATAAAAAAACGGATGTCGCTTTGTGTGACATCCGTTTTTTTTATGTTTTTTTTAAAGACTGATTTCCCATAAACTCAATCCGCATATACCATCTACTTTCTGGTCGTGCTTCTCGTGCGGTACCTGAAATACAACCTGAAAGGGATAAGCTATGCCAATTTTAGCAACCTTCTTATGCATGGCCAGAAACTGATCGTAATAACCGGCTCCATATCCCAATCTATAGCCGCTTAAATCAAAAGCCAAACCGGGAACCAAAATCAAATGGTAAGGCCCGGTGTATATCTGTGCTTTTTCCGGATGTAAGGTGCCGAATTTCCCCTTTTCTAATGCATTTGTAGATTGCAATATGCGATGCTCCAGCTCCCTCTTTTCTAATGTTTTTGGCGCAATAAGTACGCGTTTTTCTTTGAGCCATTTCTCATATAAAGGCAGCAAATTGCATTCTCCGGCAAGGGGTATAAATACATGTATATAGCGGCAGTCATGCTCCGCTACGTATAAATCCAATGCCTTTGCTATGGCCTTGTCGGCTTCTTTTTTTTCTTGTTCTGTTAATGCCAAACGCAGGCGCTTCATTTCCCCGCGCAATTGATCCTTTTCTGTTTGCATGCGGTTTTATTTCTCTTCTCCCCAATGGGTCTTCTCGATTTCTGTCCACAAGGAAGGAAAGAACTTACGCTGTTGCGACTGAGGATGTAGATATTTTTTCCATTCACTGCCGCCCGTTGCCTCCTTGGTCTCACCTTTGGAATCTAAATAATGGCGGGCCGTACCCAAATGCGTCATAGGCCATGCGATATTGTATTGATAATCGAATTCACGCAATTTCTCTTTCAATTCTTCCGATAGATTTCCCATTTTCAATACCTTTTCTTCTAAGGTAGAACCTTTTATTTTGTTTGCAAGTCGCACAAAATCTTCCATGTATTTGTCCTCAAATTGCCTTAATGTCAGCGATTTTTTCCCATTTTCTTTGTTTGTGCCCGCTGCTTTCCAATAGATATGTTCGAAATAATCTTCCGGTTTGCCCGCATTTGCAATGAGTTCTTTTTTATCGCCATGCACTAAGTTTTCTAAACGGGTGGCATAGATTTCCAGATATCTGAATTGCGCACTCTGAAAGCCACTCGCCGGTGCCAGTGTATGTCGGAACGTATTGTAATCGTCATAATTCATACCCGATTTCATAACCGAAAATGAGGTAATCAGCATGGAGGTATAGCGCGTTAGACGTGTCAGTTTTTCTATCCAAACTTCCTCGGATAAATCTTCCAGGCAAAGTTGCTTTATTTCGTGTATCATCATTTTTAATACCAATTCGGTCACTTGATGATACATGATGAAAATTTCTTCGTCCTTGAAATGCGTACGCGGTTTTTGTAAAGACAATAAGGTGTCTACTTCTATATAATCCCAATAATTAATGGGCTTGGCCTGCAATAAGCCTTTCAGATAGATTTCCTGATTTTCGCCTAAGGCGGCATATTTTTCTTCTATTTTTTTATACAATTCATTCATGGTTTTGCTTATTTTAAGTTTAATGCATGTTTATTTTTATTCTGCACTATATCCAAAAGCGAAGTGCACTCCAAATCTTGTTTTAATTGTGTACGCAATGCCGAAAATGTGTCGTGCATGGGACAAGGATTTTTGGCATCGCAACTTTCTAATCCCAATCCGCATTGGTTAAACATAGCCGATCCGTCTATGGCCAGCACTATGTCTTTTATGCTGATTTTAGCCAATTGATTGGAATCTACATAAAACCCACCTTTGGGCCCGGTTTGAGAGTGTACAATATTATGCTGAACCAACTTGGTCAGTATTTTTGAAGTATAGGCCTTAGGCGATTTTATAGCCTCTGATATAGCCGGAATTTTTACAGTCTGATGCACCTCACTTTGTGTAGCTAAAAATAGAACAGCTCTAATTCCGTGTTCGCACGCTTTTGAAAACATAATTCAGTGTATTGGGGTCAAATATATAAATTGTATGCAAATTAAGACTTTTTTGTCGCAGATTGAAAGGTTTAGGCTAAAATAGATCGGACTTCGTTCATGGCATCTTCATTTTCGGCCAATACAATCAGCGTATCGTTGTCTTCTATTTCGGTAGATCCATTGGGGGTTATGAAGGTATCCCCTCTTTTTATCATGGCTATTATGGCTGCGTTGGGGAATTTTAATTCCAATATTTTCTTACCGTTGAGTTGAAGTTCCGGTATTAATACGAATTCCTGCATCAGGGTTTTAGGCAATTCTTGCATTAAGGCTTCGGTTGGATTTAATTCCTTAGTTTCTTCTTTGGTCGACACGCCCAACCATTTGGCTATAATGCCCAGGGTGGTTCCCTGAATAAGTACCGATGTGAGAGAAATGAAAAATACAATATTGAATATCATACCGGCTTTTTCTACGCCTGCAATCAAGGGATAGGTGGCAAATACGATAGGAACCGCTCCCCTTAATCCAACCCAGGATATATAGAGTCGAGCATTCATAGGCATTTTAAACGGAATGAGTGCAAGCAATACGCTAACAGGGCGCGCAATGATAATTAAGAATAATGAAATGAGTAGGCCTACTCCGATAACGGGAATAATTTCGGATGGATTGACCAATAATCCCAATGTCACAAATAATACAATCTGCATCAACCAGGCCAAACCATCGAACATTTTTAGTATAGATTTTTTGTGTATGATTTCCTGATTTCCTATAAATACACCCGCTATATAAATGGCCAAAAATCCGTTTCCTCCAATGAAATCGGTGCCCGAAAATATGATGAACATTAGAGCTATTACAAGTATGGGATAAAGTCCCTCGAAATCTAAACGTATGCGGTTTATGATATATTTACTGCCTATGCCGAATACTATACCCGACAAAGCCCCAATGAGCATTTGCTGGAAGAATAGAGGAACTAAGGACCAAATGGATTCGTTTTGAATTTGCACCAATTGAATCATCGCAATGGTCAATACATAGGCCATAGGGTCGTTACTTCCGCTTTCTAATTCGAGGGTCGGACGAAGATTGTGTTTTAAACCCAAACTCTTGGAACGCAATATGGAGAATACGGCTGCGGCATCTGTTGATGAAACAATGGAGCCCAATAATAAACTTTCGTATATGGTGAAGCTGCCCTGAAATACATAATACACAAAAAGGCCTAATAATATAGCGGTGAGAAATACCCCAAGGGTAGAGAGGGTTAAGCCGACTTTCAATATAGGTTTTACGGATGAGAAATTGGTTTCTAATCCACCATTGAAGAGGATAAAATTCAGAGCAACTATACCTATAAATTGGGCAATTTTCGGATTGTCGAAATGAATCTGAGCTATACCATCGGTACCGGCTAACATGCCCACTCCAAGAAATAATATTAAGGTAGGTACGCCAAATTTATAGGAAGTCTTACCTACCAGTATGCTGATTAATAATAAAATAGACCCAATTAATAAAATATTTTCTATGGTTATATTCATGCTTTCTTTGTTATAAACTTAATCTGTAATTCCAATGGTTTTGCCTATGCTCCATATATTTTTGAATAGGAAATCATAACGGTTTTTTCTTGCTTGTTTTTCTTCTCTTTCCCAAAAATGCAGTTCATGAACGGGATATAAATAGCCGAATGCGTAGCAGGTTTTATTTTTGTTTTTTAATACAATGTCTTCGAGTGGATAACGGTAGTTTTGTTCGCGCAATTTCACAATCTCCATGGCCTGCTTTCTAACCTGGGCTGCACTGTCTAATGCTTGTTCTTTGCTTTTGTCTTTATAGCGCTGTTTGTATAAATATTGCAGGGTATAATATTTATGTTTGGCTCTTAAATAGGTGATGTTGAGTCCGTCCGCCAATTCTTGTTCGACCTTACTGTAAGCTCTGTTTTCTATGTGTTGCGCTGCCAATTCCAGCAAGTTTTTTTCATATTTCTGCTGCATGAAATCCCATTCCGAACTTTCGGCTTTATTGCGTAAATAGGCATAAGTGTATTCGGGACGAGGGTGAAATTCTATACTCATATCACCCGGCAATTCATCCGTCACCGTTTGTGCAACCAATACTCGTATCAATTCGCCCTCTTTTATTTTTTCTACTTGCAATCGATAGGCTGTATCTAGGGCCATTTTCAAATAAGAATCCCGTATGAGCTTTTGTACGTATTGCAAAGGCTTTTTTTCTTCTTTTACCCCATTTATTTTCTTATTCCAACTCCATTGCGCAATGCTGTAGTCGACCAATCCATAGCCCCATTCCCATCCCGAACTAAAGGTAATATGTCCGGGTATTTCGAGCGAATCGCATAATAGAATATCGTCTAACCTGGCCTGAAAATAGGGAAGTAGCAACATGGGAACCGAATTGTCGAAGGTTACCCAATAGGCCGATTCAGGAAAATACCAGGTTTCTCTTCTCTCTTTTTCTTCGATTAGTATATCGAGCATATGTTGCAAATTCTCGTTTCTATATACGGGCGCTTTTTCATCACGAAGTCCGTAAAACATTACGGTATGTACCATTAAACCCTGATCCGGATTCAGCATACTGCCTGTGTTTTTTACCTCTCCTGCCGAAATCATATGATCGGGTTTCACAACATGATTGCGGCTCATAAGTTGTATGCCTTTGGCTTTTAATGCATCGGTCAATTGTTGCAATAATGCCCTTTTTTGTTTTTGATTGCCTGAGCTGAATTCGGTCGCCGATAATTCAACATTCCACAAATCGAACCCACATTCCCCCAATATCTCTACATTCCTCTGCAGTTGCTTGGATGCCTTTTCGAAGGAAAATGGCGGCTTTTCGTACAACTGAAAGGCCTTTTGCTGAAGCATATTCAACGATAAATCTATACCGCAACGAATGCCGCGCATATGGGCATAGTCTGTGATTTGTCGGGCATGATTTATCCAAAGATCCAGTTGAATCGATTCCAATAGGTTGAATTCGAAATAATTCTGTCCGTTTCGGGCCAGCCAATCTATATATTCCTTCACATTGCTAAGGGCATTGGGACGAGTCGGGTCCAGTAAGTCTTCCGTTAACTCAATAGGATGCATGGTATGCAAATGAAAGGCTCTATGCCGGAATGCAGGCTCTGCTTCAAAAAGCGAAATACTATCCAATTTCTTTTCGAAATCATCGGGAATAAACAGTTCGCGCGGATGATAAAAACCAAAGCCTAAAATATTTTCCAAAAATCCATATATGGCATCCGACAAGGTTTTCTCATCCCCGCCTTGTATATGCCACTGGTTCAACTTCTTTCCGCAACGATAGCCCCGGGCTAAAGCCGGAATTAATTCTAATTGTATTTGGATTGCCAAGGCATTATCCCTTTTTGAATCGAGCAAAAGTGCCAAATTTTCGGCATCGTTAATGCTTTTTTGCAATAGGGTAGAGGAGGCGAATTGACTTTTGTTTTGAAAACGAATTTCAACAGCCGCATACGGTTTTTGAGAAATAGACAGTAAGAGTAAAAACAGGCATATGGGCGTCCTCATGTCGTTTTGTTGAAAGCGCAAGATACGTATATTCTCCTTTTTTACCAAGTAGCCATCTCTTTGCCTCTTTTTTGGCGTGGATTGCAATTGCGTTGATTTTATTGTTTAAATTGTAGGCTAAAATTCGAATTATGCAAAACTGGATTCATAAAGAAGATATCTCTAAGGGAGGCTTTACTCTGTTGGAAGGAACGGAGGAAGCCGGGATTATTACCTATTCAAAAGCCGGACGTAAGACGCTGATTATTGATCATACCGAAGTGTATGAAAATTTTTCGGGTAAAGGCTTGGGACGGAAATTGGTGGATAAGGTCGTACATTATGCGCGGGAAAATAATTTAAAAATTATCCCCCTCTGTCCCTATGCCAAAAAAGTTTTTGAAAAAGAGGCCGATTTTATGGATGTTTGGGATAAATAAATTTGATATTTAATTTGTCGGTTTTACCCTAAAATGCTAACTTTAGAAAAATTATATCACTTATGGGAAAATTTGTAATTACAAAAAGAACAAACGGCGAATTTCAGTTTTCGTTGAAAGCCGGAAACGGACAAACTATACTCGCTAGCGAAGGCTATACTGCTAAATCGGGTTGCATTAATGGGATTGAATCGGTAAAGAAAAATGCTGCCGACGATTCAAAATTTGACCGTAAACTGTCTAAAAATGGGAAATTTTATTTCAATCTTTTAGCCGGAAACGGACAAATTATTGGAAACAGCGAAATGTATGAAAGCGAAGCCTCCCGGGAAAAAGGCATCGAATCGGTGAAGAAAAATGCCGTGGATGCTACTATTGATGACCAAACGGTCTAAGCTTTTTAAGTATTTTTTTTTGTATTAGGTGTGATTATTTTATCACACCTAATTCTTTTCCAACCTTTGTAAACGCCGCAAGAGCTTTATCTAAATGTTCTTTAGTATGCGCTGCCGAAAGCTGAACACGTATGCGGGCTTGTTCTTTGGGCACTACCGGGAAGAAGAAGCCAATTACATAGATTCCTTCTTCTAATAATTTATCGGCCATTACTTGCGATAAGCGTGCATCGTAAAGCATAACGGGCACGATTGCTGAGGCTCCGTCTTTAATATCAAAACCGGCTTCGCGAATTCCATTTTTGAAATAATTGATATTTTCCTCTAAGCGATCTCTCAGTTCGGTCGTAGAAGAAAGTAAGTCGAACACTTCTATAGAAGCGCCAACGATGGCCGGAGCGAGAGAGTTACTAAATAAATAGGGACGAGAACGCTGACGCAGCATATCTATAATTTCTTGTTTGCCGGTGGTATATCCGCCCATAGCACCACCCAGGGCTTTACCTAAGGTGCCGGTGATAATATCCACTCTGTCTAATACGCCGCATAATTCGGGTACTCCACGTCCGGTTTTGCCGATGAAGCCGGCGCTATGACATTCGTCGGTCATTACTAAGGCGTCGTATTTATCGGCTAAGTCACAAATTTTATCCATTTGTGCAACATATCCATCCATAGAAAATACGCCATCCGTAACAATAAGTTTAAAGCGGTGACCTGCATCCTGAGCGGCTTTAAGTTGCGTTTCGAGGTCGGCCATATCGTTGTTTTTGTAGCGGTAACGGGCGGCTTTACACAAACGTACTCCGTCGATGATAGAGGCGTGGTTTAATTCGTCCGAAATAATACAGTCCAATTCGCCCAAAAGAGGTTCGAATACGCCCCCGTTTGCATCGAAGGCGGCCGCATAAAGAATGGTATCTTCCGTTCCGTAGAAATCAGCAATTTTCTTTTCTAAAGTTTTATGAATGTCTTGCGTTCCACAGATAAAACGTACACTGCTCATCCCAAATCCATGCGTGTCGAGTGCGTTTTTAGCGGCTTGAATTACGCGTGGATGCGAGGACAACCCCAAATAATTATTGGCGCAGAAGTTAAGTACGGTTTTCCCGTTTACTTCAATTTCGGCTCCTTGCGGAGAGGTGATAATGCGTTCTCTTTTATATAATCCGGCCTCTTCAATAGAAGTAAGTTCCTTTTGTAAATGCGCTTTGATTGAATTGTATGCCATGCTTTCTTATTTTTTGAGCAAAGCTACGTTTTTTATGGAGATATTCATAAGCCGACGAGCGCTTCTGTTCTATTAAACCTATGGAACTACCTATGCCGGCCCTTGCTAAATGCTGTTGTGTAAAATGATTTTTTCTTTTAATTACTTTTCCTTGATGAAAAGTTACAAAAATCACAACCCAATTCGGTAAAAATCATATAGACAAACACACCCCTAACCCCTTTCAAGAGGGGAATGCATACTGCACATGGTTTTGTTTCCCTCTCTTTTATTCGAGTACCTAAATACTGCATAGAAAATGAGATAATTTTCCCATTTATGAAATAAAATATCCCATTCAGATTTTTAATTCTTGGAGTATTTTTTCGTACTAACTCCCCAACCCAAACTCTGTAAAAATCATTTATTCAAAGCAGTTCGAGACGGAGTGCAGACGAAACGAAGGAACCTACTTATGTTACGTGACTGAGTTGAGTCAAGCTCCAACGAAGAAATGCGCAGCAGAATTGATTTTGCTCCAACGCAGAGCGGCGAAGCAAAAATCATTTTATCTTTTGACCGGGTTTTATAACCATATATACCCCCACAAATATCATCAAGCCCAGGATAATTATGGGTGCCGTTATCTGATCTTTCCCTAAATACAAAGCCAATAATGACGCCACTATGGGTTGAATATACACATATATGCTTACCTGAAAGGGTTGCAGCTTTTTTAATGCCAATATGCTTCCTAAATAGGCAAAATAGGTGATGGCCAATACGGTGAATACTAATCCCCACCATATATGTTCCGGGAAATTTGTCCACTCGATCACCCGCAATTGATGGTATGAAAATGGGAAAACAAGAAATAAGCCGATCAGAAAATTCCAAAATATGACCACCAAGGGATGGTATTTATGCATTAAATCTTTTACAATGGCCAAATAAACAGCATAGGAAAGGGCGTTGACGAACACCATCAGATTTCCCAATTGGGTTTGTGCGGATAAATCGGCCCCACCGCGCGAATACACAATAAGCATCATGGCCGCTATACCCCCTAAGATGAGTCCGACCCATTTTATAGGCGTTGCTTTCTGTTTTAGTATAAGCATGCTCATAAGCAGGGTGAGTAGGGGATTGGAGGTGAAAATTAGAGCCGCATTTATGGGTGTAGTAAAATTCAATCCTTCGTAGAAAAGTAATTGATTGGCGGCTACACCGGTTAAGGCACATAGGAAAAATCGCAATAAATCTTTTTTGTCGGGCAGGAATTTTATATTCGATTCTGTTCTAAATAGAATCGGTAAGGTGAGTGCAAAGAGTAGGGTAGTGGAGGCTACGCGGATAAAAATCATAGCCGATGGCCCTACATAAACGGGCATGATTTCTTTGGCAACGATGAAATTAATGCCATAGAAAAGGTTGACTAAAATTAAAATAATATGAGGAGCGAATTGACGCATAAATATGCAAAAAAAGAGCTGCCTTTCAGCAGCTCTTCAGATTATTTCAATTTAAAATCTTCAAGGAATTTAGTTGTATAATTCCCTTTTATAAAATCTTTATTTTTCATCAATTGTTGATGGAAAGGAATGGTTGTTTTTATTCCTTCTATTACAAATTCGTCGAGTGCTCTGCTCATTTTATCTATGGCTTCTTGTCTGGTTTGAGCCACGGTAATGAGTTTGGCAATCATACTGTCGTAATAAGGCGGAATTATATAACCGGAATATACGTGTGTATCAACCCGAATCCCATGTCCGCCCGGTGAGTGGAAGCTGGTGATTTTTCCGGGAGATGGTCTGAAATCGTGATAGGGATCTTCGGCATTGATACGGCATTCGATGGCATGCATTTCGGGGAAATAATTTTTTCCCGAAATTTTATCGCCCATGGCAATTTTTATTTGCTCTTTTATCAGATCGAAATTGGTTACTTCTTCGGTAATGGGATGTTCTACCTGTATACGCGTATTCATCTCCATAAAGTAGAAATTACGGTGCTTGTCGACCAAAAATTCAATGGTACCCACGCCTTCATATTTTATCGATTTACAGGCCTTTACAGCGGCATTTCCCATGGCTTCGCGCAATTCCTCTGTCATAAATGGAGAAGGCGTTTCCTCTACCAATTTTTGGTGTCTTCTTTGTACGGAACAATCGCGTTCGCTGAGGTGGCAGGCATTTCCGAATTGATCACCGGCAACCTGAATTTCTATATGGCGTGGTTCTTCAATAAATTTTTCCATATACATACCATCGTTTCCGAAGGCAGCAGCGGCTTCATTACGGGCCGTATCCCAGTTTTTTTCCAATTGTTCCGGATCCCAAATTACGCGCATTCCTTTTCCACCTCCACCGGCTGTGGCTTTAATGATAACCGGATATCCGATTTCTTTGGCTACTTTTTGAGCCTCTTTTAAATCGGCCAATAAACCTTCCGAACCCGGAATGGTTGGTACACCCGCCTTTTTCATGGTCGCTTTGGCCGAAGCTTTATCGCCCATAGCATCGATCATTTCGGGACTGGGACCTATGAATTTTATGCCATGTTGTGCACAAGTCTTCGAAAATACACTGTTCTCGCTCAAAAAACCATAGCCCGGATGTATGGCATCGGCATTGGTCAACTCGGCAACAGCTATAATATTGGATATTTTTAAATAGGAATCTTTTCCGGCAGGTGGACCTATACAAACCGCTTCGTCAGCAAAGCGAACATGCAAACTGTCTTTATCGGCAGTGGAATATACAGCCACCGTTTTTATGCCCATTTCCTTACAGGTTCTGATTACGCGTAAAGCAATTTCTCCCCTGTTGGCAATAAGTACTTTTTTAAACTTCATAAAATGTTCATTGTGGAAATGAAATAATTTCCGGGTTTATACATAAAGAAGAAATGCTGCTTATGCAGGTTCTACCAAAAATAAAGGTTGATCGTACTCAATCGGAGTCGCATCTTCTACCAATACTTTTACAATCTTACCCGAAAATTCTGCTTCTATTTCATTGAAAAGCTTCATGGCCTCAATCATACATACCACATCTCCCTGCTTTATGCTGTCACCTACGTTTACGTATACATCTTTATCCGGAGATGGTCTGCGGTAAAATGTACCCACCATGGGCGATTTGATCTCGATTAGATTGGATGAAGTTGCCGCTTCTGCCGCCTTGGGGGCAGGATTATTGGCCGGACTTACAGGAGCTGCCTCAACCGTGGCCGGTGCAGGCAAAACGGGACTTGCATAAACAGGTGCCGGCTGCGAAATGGCAATGGTTTCAACACGTTGATTCCCGGTTTTGATAACTATTTTAGTCCCGTTCATCTCCAGTTCTACTTCATTTACACCACTCTTAGCTACAAATTTTATTAGGTCTTGTATTTCTTTCAGTTCCATTTTCATTTATTTTTAGGGTATAAAAGTAGGTATTTTTTCAAAAATGCCTCATTTTTCATCAATTTTCGCCAAAATTTCTCATTTTTCAGCTGCTTTTGATTATATTTATTTACCCCTTTTCACTCCTGTTTTGGATTTCCCGTTTCAATGATGATATATTTGTAGTAAATTAATAAGGATATGACAGCTTATATTTTCCCCGGACAAGGGGCCCAATTTGCCGGAATGGGTAAAGACCTTTTCGAATCGAATGATAAAGCAAAGGATTTGTTTCTTAAAGCCAATGATATTTTAGGCTTTTCGATTACTGATATTATGTTTCATGGTACGGATGAGGAATTGAAACAAACAAAGGTTACGCAGCCCTCTGTGTTTATTCATAGCGTGGTGAAATATCTGTCTGCCGAATCGAAAGCTGCTCCTTCTATGGTGGCAGGTCACTCTTTGGGCGAGTTCTCGGCCCTGGTTGCCAACGGATGCCTAAGCTTCGAAGATGCCTTGGCCCTGGTTTTTAAAAGAGCCCTGGCTATGCAAAAAGCATGCGAAATTACTCCCTCTACTATGGCCGCCGTTCTGGGTATGGACGATGTGAAAGTGGAAGAAATCTGTGCCCAAATTTCAGACGAAATTGTGGTGGCCGCTAATTACAACTGTCCGGGCCAATTGGTGATTTCCGGATCGGTGAAAGGGGTCGAAAAAGCGATCGAAATGCTGAAAGCCGCCGGTGCTAAACGCGCCCTGATGCTGCCCGTAGGCGGTGCCTTTCATTCACCCCTCATGGAACCGGCTCGTATCGAACTCGAAACGGCTATTAACCAAACTTCTTTCGCAAATCCACTCTGCCCCATATTCCAAAATGTGACCGCTAAATCGGAAATTGATCCCGAAAAAATCAGAAAAAATTTGATCGATCAACTGACCGCCCCGGTTAAATGGACACAGTCCGTACAAAATATGATCGCCGCCGGAGCCGATACTTTCGTGGAATGTGGCCCCGGAAATGTCTTGCAAGGATTGGTGAAAAAAATCAATAATACGGTGCAAACCGCATCTATCTAATCGGATTATGAAAGCGATTGCGTGGATTTTACTTTGCTTGTTTTCACTCTCTTCTTTGCATACTCATGCACAAAAGGATAAGGAAAGAAAAGTACGAAAGCATAACCTGCGCGATACCGCCTCTACTAAATACGATTTTATTTGGGATAAGGAATTGAGAAAAAATGCCCTGCGCTTTAATCCCCTCTCGGCTTTTTTATTGGTCGGAAATATAGATTATGAACGCAGAATTGCACCCTGGGCCTCTTTTAATATCAACGCTTTTGCCGGAGCAAATACGGTTTATAATGATACGGAAGGACGCGTTTATCCCACTAATTTTTTTCATGCCGGAGGCGGCTTCGATCTGCGATTTTATCCCTTTAAAAAGTCGTTGAGAGGTTTTTATTTCGGACCTTATACGGCTTACCGATTTTTTAAACTGACCTCCCTGCACGAAGAAAGTTTTATCGATGGTAAAGCCATTACCAGTGTCCATAAAGGCGAAGTGCAAATGCTGTCGGCCGGCGCTATAACGGGTTACCAGTTTATCCTCGGAAATTGGTTCGCCCTCAACCTCTTCGCCGGCGCCGGATATAATTATGTGCACAAACAATTGTTCGGAAGCCCGCAAGAGTATTTCGCTACCAAAGGTATGGGCATAGTCCCCTACCAAATTAAAGTCGGCATTAGTATTGGTGTCGCATTGAAATAAATGGGAATTTTTTCCTGTTTCTTATTTTTTTCCATCCTTGTTTTTTTTTCCGGGCGTGGGCTAAGGCCTGTTTTCTCTTTTAGCCTCCGGGACCGGCTTTCCGCTTATACTCCTCGCTGCGCTGCGGGGTATCGCTGCAATCCGGCACGCAATTTTAACGGCTATTTTCAATTTGAGCTTTTTAAAGACAGCCCAATTTAATCACCCCCCTGCCTGCTATCACCACAGCAAAAAAAAAGGAAGCCTTTCGACTTCCTGTTTTTTTTCTCTATCCTAAATTTGAGGCTGCTTGGTATATCGCAAATAAGGCTTAACTTCTTTATGCTCGGCATTGAATATGCCTGCTATGTCTTCGCTCTTTACTGAGTTTGCAACGATTACATCATTGCCTTGTGCCCAGTTTGCCGGCGTGGCAACAGGATATGTATAACTCAATTGTAAACTGTCGATTACGCGAATGATCTCATCGAAATTACGACCCGTACTCGCAGGATAGGTAATCATTAATTTCACCTTCTTGTCCGGATCTATTATAAATACACTGCGCACGGTTAATGTAGCATTTGCATTGGGATGTATCATGTCATATAGCTCCGATACTTTACGATCCGGATCCGCAATAATTGGGAAATCTACCACACATCCTTGGGTCTCGTTTATATCCGAAATCCACGATTTGTGCGAATCTACTCCGTCTACACTTACGGCTAAAACTTTTACATTGCGCTTTGCAAACTCTTCTTTTAGCTTTGCTGTTGCACCTAATTCGGTCGTACAAACCGGAGTGAAATCCGCAGGATGCGAAAATAATACACCCCAAGAATTACCTAAAAATTCATGAAAGTTAATGGGTCCTAAACTTGTTTCAGCACTAAAATTTGGTGCCTCATCTCCTAATCTAATTGTCATTTTATCCTTGTTTTAATTAATACTCTATTCA
This sequence comes from Bacteroidota bacterium, assembly GCA_023432985.1. Lineage (GTDB taxonomy): Bacteria > Bacteroidota > Bacteroidia > CAIKAF01 > CAIKAF01 > JACVCJ01. Next base: position 33,636 of record JAEZEQ010000035.1, read on the forward strand.
GTAGGCGGACTTGTCGAAAGTATGAATTATTCAAATACAAGAATGAAACAGAATGTTAAATTTTATAATGCTTTTGAATGTATTGGCGGTATTCGCCTGTTATTATGTGCGCTATCCAATCCCCATTTTTCAAATACCAATCCACCGTTTTTTCTAATCCTTCTTCTAAGCTATAAACAGGAGTCCAGCCTAATTCATTCTGAATCTTACTCGAATCGATGGCGTAACGATGATCGTGGCCGGGACGGTCTTGCACAAATTGTATGAGCTTTCTGCTCGATTCTGTTCTGCCTAATTTCTTATCGCATATATCGCATAAGCTTTGGATGAGTTCTAAATTACTCATCTCGTTATTCCCGCCTATAACATAGGTTTCGCCCACTTTCCCTTTATGAAAAACAGTATGAATGGCCCTCGCATGATCGGTCACAAATAGCCAATCTCTTATATTATCGCCCTTGCCATAAATGGGAATGACTTCTTTATTTATTATGCGAAGTATGGCTAAAGGAATAAGTTTTTCGGGGAAATGATTGGGCCCGTAATTATTGCTGCAATTGGTTATTACCATAGGTAATCCATAGGTATTTCCATAGGATCTGACCAAATGATCGGAGGCAGCCTTACTTGCCGAATAGGGACTCTTAGGATCATAGGCCGTTGCTTCTGTAAAGAATCCCTCTGTGCCAAGTGAACCAAAGACTTCGTCCGTACTCACATGATGAAATAAAACATCCTGTCTGCCCACCCAGGCCTTACGTGCGGCTTCGAGCAGACGGAATGTGCCCATAATATTTGTTTGAATAAATGCTTCAGGGCCATCAATACTTCTGTCGACATGACTCTCCGCTGCAAGGTGAATGACACCATCAATTTCTTGCTCTTGAAAGATTTTATCCAACAGTTCTTGGTCGCAAATATCACCCTGAATAAAGCTATAATTCGCAGCTTCTTCCAGGTCTTTTAAATTCTCAAGATTCCCTGCATAAGTAAGTTTATCCAGGTTGAAAATATGATAATCGGGATTCGTATTCACGAATAATCGTACCAGATGCGAACCTATAAATCCGGCTCCGCCCGTTATCAATATTTTCCGATTCTTATCCATTTTTATCTTTTATAAACTCCAATAATCGCAGTCTAACTGATTTCTGTATAAGCCTTTTAAATCAGCAAATACAGCATTTTCATTCAGTAACGATTCGAAATATTCGGCCTTCTGACCTTTGTATTCATTGTGTGCTACAGCCAATACAACCGCATCATATTTCCCCTCTGCATTCGCAGAAAGATTGAAATTGTATTCATGGTAGAATTCGGCTTTATCGGCATGCGGATCTATTGCATCTACCTGCAAACCATAGCTTTCGAATTCACGTATCACATCTATAACTTTCGAATTGCGAATGTCGGATACATTTTCTTTGAATGTAACGCCAAGAATTAATACTCTGGCTCCTTTTAAAGCAACGCCTTTTGCAATTAGTTTTTTCACAATCTGACGTGCCACATGCGCACCCATATAATCGTTGATTTCTCGTCCGCTGGTTATAACCTTGGCATGATAACCCAATTGGGCACTTTTATGGGTAAGATAATAAGGATCAACCCCAATACAATGTCCACCTACCAAGCCCGGAGAGAATTTAAGGAAATTCCATTTCGTGCCGGCCGCTTCTAATACATCGTAGGTATTTATGCCCATTTTCCCAAAAATAACCGACAACTCATTCATCAATGCGATATTCAAATCGCGTTGGGTATTTTCTATAATTTTTGCCGCTTCGGCAGTTTTAATAGACGCCGCACGATGTACGCCGGCATCAACTACCAATTCGTATGTTTTGGCTATTTCTTCTAAGGAATCAGCATTATCTCCACTTACTACTTTTATAACTCGACTCAGTGTATGCTCTTTATCGCCGGGATTTATACGCTCTGGACTATAACCTACATGGAAATCTTCTTTCCATTTTAATCCGCTCACTCTTTCTAATACCGGTATACAATCGTCCTCCGTACAACCCGGATAAACAGTGGACTCATACACTACATAATCGCCTTTTTTCAAAACTTTCCCAACGGTTTCGCTGGCTTTTATTAATGGAGTAAGATCGGGTAAATTGAACGAATCTATAGGTGTTGGTACGGCAACCACAAAAAATCGGGCCTCTCTTAATTCGTCTAATTTATAAGTAAATTGAATGTCTGAATTCTCGAATTCAACCGGATCAAGTTCGTTGCTGGGGTCTATTCCTTTACGCATTAATTCAATCCTCTCGGCATTGATATCGAAACCGATTACGCTGATTTTTTTTGCAAAAGCAAGTGCTATGGGTAAGCCCACATATCCCAATCCGATTACGGCTAATTTTGATTCTTTGTTTACTATAGATGAATACATGTGTTCTCTTTTGATTTATCCTTTGGGTGTTTTTTTACAAGCGTAAATGCGCTCTATTATTTCTACCACTTTCAAGCCTTCCATAGCATTTGTGCTAATCCGACCCTGTCCGTTTAAGGTCTCTATGGTATTTTGTATAATATGATGATGATTGTTTGCACTGCCTTTGTATCCGCCGTAATCATTGGCGGGACCAGTGCTTTCTATTTCCGGCATTTGATAGTTTTCTATATGACAATATTCTACTTTGTCCATATACTGACCGCCTACTTTCACACTGCCTTTTTCGGCAATTATGGTCAGACTGCTCTCTAAATTGCTGTCCCAAACGGCCGAACTGTAGTTCAAACATCCCATTCCACCATTCACAAATTGGAAATTTACCACACCACTGTCCTCAAAAGCGGTCAACTCCTGATGCGTAAAATCGGCAAATTTTCCCTGTATGTCTTTTATGTCTCCAAAAAGCCAATACATAATATCGATGAAGTGACTGAATTGTGTAAATAATGTTCCTCCATCCAAATCGGCTGTTCCTTTCCAACTGCCCGGCTTATAATAACGGGTATCCCTATTCCAGTAACAATTGATTTGAACCATATATATATTGCCCAATACGCCCGTATCAAGCAAAGATTTCAACCACATGGCGGGGGGACTATAGCGATTTTGCATTACGGCAAAAACTTGCTTATGCCTGTTGAGCGCCGTATATATCACTTTCTCACAATCCGACTTTGTTAAAGCCAATGGCTTTTCGACCACTATATGCCGTCCCGATTCTAAGGCGGCTATACTGTGTGCCGCATGCAAACCGTTGGGCGTACAAATATTGACCACATCAAAATCTAATCCCGATTGCAATAATTCGTTTACATCGGTGAAATATGCTTCTTCTATTTCGCTGCATCCGGTTTCATCCTTACTGCGAATATCGCAAACAGCAACCAGTTCTGCATCCGGATTACGACGCACCATTTCGGCATGACGCTTTCCAATATGACCCTGTCCTATTACGGCAAATTTAATTTTCATTTCTTATTTTTTACTGACTATACCGTCTTTTATTATATAGCTTTCTCCACTTTCTGCACAAATTGCCGTATCCGACTTACTAAAGTCGAGCTTGCTTCCATGCGCACTCATATAACCCCCAAATTTGGCCGGATTTCCATAGACCAAACTGAATGGTTTTACATCCTTAGTAACCACAGAACCCGCTCCAATAAAAGCGTATTCTCCAATGCTAATGCCACATACTATGGTAGCATTGGCACCTATGGAAGCGCCTTTTCTGACTAAAGTGGGTAGGTATTCCGATTTGCGATTTACCGCACTGCGCGGATTAATCACATTAGTGAATACCATGCTGGGACCCAGAAATACATCATCTTCGCATGTCACACCCGTATATACACTCACATTGTTTTGAATCTTTACATTATTCCCCAAAATTACCCCGGGAGAAATGACTACGTTCTGACCTATATTGCAATTTTTCCCGATTTTACACCCGGGCATAATATGCGAAAAATGCCAAATTTTTGTGCCTTCTCCAATTTCGCAACCTTCGTCTATATAGGAAGATTCATGACAGAAATAGTTCTTTTCCATTTAGTGCTTATTCACAAATTCTAATACTTCAGTACAAATATAAGCAAGTTGTTCTTCCGATAATTCGGTATGCATGGGCAAGGAAATAACGTGCTTACTTAAATATTCCGATACCGGCATATCACCCTCTTTATAACCTTTGAGATTATAAGCCGCCTGCAAATGCTGCGGAACGGGATAATATACTTTGCTCGGAATGCCCTTTTCTTTCAGATAAATTTCTAATTGATCGCGATCTATGGATGGATCTAAAGTTATGGTATATTGATGGAATACATGATTGCTCTTGGGATGACGCTTTGGCGTTTTGATTTTTGGATGCACCCCCAATACCTTATCATAATAGGATGCAGCTGCGTTTCTACGTGCCGAATACTGATCCAACTCTCCCAGTTTTATACGCAATATCGCTGCTTGTATGGTGTCTAAACGGGAATTTACTCCCACTATATCATGATAATAAAGTCGGCTTTGACCATGGTTGGCGATGGATTTTAATTTGGCGGCTAATGTGGCATCCGAACAAAATATGGCACCGCCGTCTCCATAACATCCCAGGTTTTTACTCGGGAAAAAAGAAGTACACCCTATATCTCCCATAGTACCCGCCTTGGCCTTGCGTCCGTCACTAAAGGTATACTCTGCCCCAATAGCCTGGGCCGTATCTTCTATTACATAAAGATTATGCTTTTTGGCAAGAAGTAATAATGGCTCCATATCGGCACATTGTCCGTATAAATGTACGGGAACAATGGCTTTGGTTTTTGGAGTTATGGCCGCTTCAATTTTTTGTATGTCTATGTTGAAAGTTTCCGGATCGGCATCTACAAAAACAGGAGTTAAATGCAATAATGCAATAACCTCACAAGTCGCTGCATAGGTGAATGAAGGGGTAATTACTTCGTCACCCGGCTTTAAATCTAAAGCCATCATGGCTATTTGTAAAGCATCAGTGCCATTCGCACATGGAATCACATGCTCTATTTGTAAATAGCTTTGCAGGGATTCGGCAAATTGTTTAACGTCCGGACCATTGATAAAGGCCGCATTGTCTATGACGTTTTTTATGGCCTCGTCGATCTCGTTTTTTATATGGGCATATTGACCTTTAAGGTCTACCATCTCTATCGGCTTCATGCTGTTTATTTAGTTTTTGAAGCTGCGAAAGTACGAAATTATTACATGTCCTTGCTGATTTATAAGATTCTTTATACGATTTTTTAAGCCTTTTTTTTCGATTATTCCACACTTCCACATTTATGTATATTTGTCTGTTTTTTCTCTTTAATTATTTGCGTACTTTGTGCCGCAGTATATACCTATAGCTCTGTACTATTTGTATATGAAACCGTTTTGTATGTGTACATTATTATGCCGTTAAAACCAATATATCAGACTTTTTATACTAAGGCAAGTTTCTTGATTTTTTTATCTTGCTTTCTTGTCTCTTTGTCTTATGCACAGCTTGGTCGCCGCATTGTTAACGTGCGCGATACTTCTGTCGGGATGACTTCTTTCAGACCCCAGGCGGCTTTTACTATTCCCCTGGGCGAATGGAGAGAAAGAACCGGCTTTTTTTATTCTGTCGGCGGAAGTATACTCAATAAAACTGCCTCTCAATGGCTCTTTGGCGCCGAAGGCTATTTTTTTAACGGAAACCGAATTAAAGAAAAGGAACATCTGCAAAATTTATGGAATAGCTCGGGTGCCATTACCGCACAGGATGGATTGAACGGCGATGTGAACCGATACTTTAGAGGCTTTGCTGTATCGGGACTTTTTGGACGACTCTTCCCCGTAGGTAAACCCAATATGAATAGCGGATTTATTCTCACTTTCGGCGCCGGTTATATGCAACATAAAATCCGTACCGAAGTGCGCCAAAATAATGTATGGCCCCTCGCAAAACCTTATGATAAAGGCTATGACCGATTAAGCGGTGGATTTATGCTGAGCCAGTTCGCAGGTTATCAATTTGTGAATAATAAAAGAACGATTACCTTTTTTGCCGGTATTGAATTTGTTGAAGCTATGACAACCAACTATAGAAAGTTTAATTACGATAATCAACAAAAAGATACGGACTGGAAATTTAATGGAGCATTTAGTATTAAAGGAGGTTGGATGTTTACGATTTATCATAAAAAACTATCGAAAGAGTACTATAAATAATGAATAAAAAATACTTTCTTATTGCAGTGGCCGTACTGTTCTTATTTCAATTGGGAACGGTTGGCGTACTCCTCGGCGTTAAAGCAAAAGCCGAAAAAAGGCTGAGTAATGCCTCCGGATTCTTGCGCGAATTGGGCGAACAACATATAGATCACCTCGTGCAAGTGAGAGATTCGATTGATGTGGAAACGGAAATTACAATTACCGAACCGGTTCCCGTGGATATTGATATGCTGATCCGCGAAAAAATTCCCATTAAAATGATGGTGCAAATCGACGAAAATATAGAAGTCCCCGTCGACCTGAAAATCGACGAATTGGTCTCCGTCGATACCAGCATCTTTTTGCCCGATACCGTGACGGTGAAAGCCGATTCCGAAATCCCTGTGGACCAAAAATTTGTTTGGATGTGGACCAAAAAAGGCGGACCCAAAATGCGCATAAAAGCCGATATTCCCCTCAATCAGGAACTGAATATCGCATTCACGGACGCACTCCGATTCAAGAGTACTATCCCCGTTCGATTTAATCTTAAAGATAAAATGCTCGTGCCCCTCAATATGTCTGTTCCTGTGGACCAAAATATTGACCTGGCTTTGCATGTAGACCAAAAAGCTATGGTCGGTTTCCCATATAACCTGAAAATGAAAGCCCGAATTCCCATTGTGCTCGATATACAAGTGCGCATCCCGCTTCGAGATACACCTATTAAAAAATACCTCGATAAAACGGCTGATGAACTCGATGGTATGCTCTCTTTTTAATTTTATTTTGATATGATAAAGCGCTTTTCTTTACTTTTTCTTCTGATTCTTATCAGCTTTCCCCTTTTTGCTCAAAAGACCAAAGCTCCTTTTAAGGAAATAAATTTCAGAGTGCCAACCGGACAAGGACGCTTGTTTGGGACGCTGGCATTACCAAAGGATTCTAATACGAATACGTTGTGTATTATTGTGCCCGGAAGCGGACCAACCGATCGAAACGGAAATACAGGCAGCTTCGTTTTTGCCAATAGTTATAAGTTTTTATCCGACTCTCTGGCTAAACACGGTTACCCTGTGCTTCGCTTCGACAAAAGAGGGGTGGGAGAAAGCCGTTATGTCTATAATTCGGAAACGGAATTGCGCTTTGGTTTGTATGTGCAGGATTTAAACCTCATTATAGAACGCGCCCGGAAAATTAAAGGGATAGAAAAGATTGTACTCATAGGGCATTCCGAAGGAGCAACGGTGGCATTAATGGCCGCATTGCGCGATTCTGTCAACGCCTATGTATCTCTCTGCGGACCCGGACAATCGGCAGATTCGCTTATATTGACCCAGTTGACATCGCAACCCCTTTCCATACAAAATGAAGCCCTCGAAATTATTAAGCTGATTAATATGGGAAAAACTACGGATAAGGTTTCTGAACCACTTATGGCATTGTTTCGCCCCTCGGTGCAACCTTATCTTAAATCCTGGTTCGATATTCATCCCGATATAGAAATTTCTCAATTGAATATCCCCACTTTTATCATACAAGGAGCTACGGATATTCAGGTCTCGGTGCAAGAGTCGAAACGCCTCGCCAAAGCCAAACCCGATGCCGATTATGTGATTATTTCGGATATGAATCATGTATTGAAAAAAGCAAGCGATAACCGCTCTCAAAATATACGCACTTACGGTGACCCTTATCAGCCTTTGCATCCCGAATTAACACCCCTTCTTCTCGAATTCTTGAAGGAATTGTAATCCCGATTTTCTAAAAAGGTTGTATATGTATGCCGGCAGACCAGGGAAATAGGGTTGGACCTGCATCATTGAAGGCTTTAAGCAGGGAAACGCGACCGTAGAGGCTGATTACATACCAACGCATTCTGATTTCGGCATCTAATTTGAAACGACGCAATAGAAAATCATCCTTGCGTACTTCGCGTATACGATCTCCGTCTTGTATAAAGGTATGACGGAAATTGCTGGCTATACGCAATCCACCTACTACCCCCACCGTGAAATTGAATTGCTTTTTGTTTTTGAATGTGCGGAATGTTCTAAAATTTACCATGAAAGGCACATTGAAATAGGTGGATTGTAGTCGGCTGCGTAAAACGTTTATAGAAGCCGGATTGTAATGACTTAAGCCGGGGGTGCCCGGTAAGGCCGGACCAAAATCGTCGGTTTCGCGCAATATAATTTTATCTTCAAAACTGTAATTGTTCCAATCTACACCCATACCGGTAAGTAAATTTATGGTACGTTTTTTATTGAAACGAAATTTGGCCTCCCAAATATTTAATCCCACCCGCCAAGAACGGGCAATATTCAATTTCATAAATGCATAATCGCCCTGTGGTTGCGGTTTATAGTCGGGCTGAGACATAAAGCCGGTGAGGCCAACATCTACACCCATCCAAACCAAATTGTTCCATTTATAGGGTTTAGACGGATTCGGATTTAAGTCCGGCTTCGGAGGTATAATTAAAAATCGGGTTTCGCCTAATCGCAACTTGGTCGTATCTCGCTGAGCCGACAGATGTAATGATAATGCGGAAAGAAGTAGTACAAATAGTATTCTCATTTTTTATTCTTTTACAGCAAATTCTGCTTCAAAGGCTTTAGAATAAAAATGAACTTTTTTGTTTCCTTTTTCATCGGATTTTCCGGTGACCATACGGGTGTCTTTTTTATCTAAAACGCCCCCTAATGTAATAATTGTACTTAATACATCCACTAATCCGGTCTTTTTTCTACCCGAATTGGCCAACTCGAATTCGAATGGAGATATGTTTTGCTCGGGTTTTATTGGTGTGAATTTTCCCGGATCTAATTGAGGATTCGAAATGCTGGGCGTATGCATGGCTATGGTCGGCGCACTGTTTAATATAAGTGGCGCATTGCTTTGTGTTTCGGGTAGGGGTATGTAGAATTTCTGTGTTTCCGGATTATTGTAATCGGCAATTTCCGGCTCCGCTTTTTTCTCTACGGGTATGTAAATTATCTTTTGCACAGTCTCGTTTTGGGCCAATTGCTTGCTCTGTTCTATTTCTTCTATAGCCGCATTGCGTCCCCATTCTTCGGCCATGGCCAATAAGATCTTGGCCTGCTCACTGCTTATTTGTTGCTGAGCCACGGGTAAGCTATGACTGCTTTCGCGGTTGAATTGATAACCCATCCAAAAAACCAGAGCAAATCCGGCCGCCATGGATCCGTATCGTAGTGTAGTTGTCCATAAAAAAACCGGAGCTACACGCTTCTTTAACTTGTTTTTATGCGGATAAACCACCGGCTCTGCATCCAGTTTCGACAATTCTAATTCTTGAGCATTACGCGCTAAAACCGCATCCGTTTGAATGAAATCCTCCACGCTAAGCGTGTCCTCAAAATTTAAATTCCCCTCCGTATATTCGAATAAGGTACGTATATCGACCTTGTGTGTTTGATCAACTTCTGCTGTTTCTGATTTTTTAAGCGTACTGAAATCCATAGCAGCAAATGAATCGTCTTTCTGCAATTGATACTGATTGGCATCTAAAAAGTCTAAAAACTCATTTTGTAATGCCGGATTCTCCATCAAAAAATGACGCAATTGCCCTTTCTCAATCTCATTTAATTTCTCATCGGCATAATCGATGAACCATAATATGTAATTGTCGTTGTTTATCATGACTATAATACGATGTCTAGTTTGCTTATGTATTCTTTGATGGCCAAGCGTCCCCTATATATATAGACCTTAACCTGGCTCTCATTTAATCCCGTTATTTCACCTATTTCTTCGTAAGAATATCCCTCTAAATCGCGAAGCGTAATCACCGCTTTTTGCTTCTCGGGCAAGGTGTTTAATGCCGCTTCTACGATTTCTTTTACATCACTGTATTGATTTTCGTGATATAAAGACTGCGCAGGAGCCGCTTCTTCCGGCATTACATATTTGCGCTTACGCGTATAGTCTATCAATGTACGAAATGCCGCCGTGAAAAGATAGGACTTCGATTTTTCGAAATTAATCTCCTCATGTCTGATCCAGATTTTCTCGAATGTGTCCTGAACTATATCTTTCGCAGCTTCTTCGTCTCGTATATTTTTTAATATAAATCTGTAAACAGCATCTGCATGGGTGTCTACACAAATATTATACTCTTTCCTTGTCATCTGTTTGTTTGACGATTAGCCTGAACTAAAGTTACAATTTTTTTTCTTTTTTTCTTTGAAATGAATGGATTGTATTTGCCATCAAAAAAAAATGGGATAATTTATATATCCCACTTTTCAATTTTATATCGTATTGTTCTTAACTGGCTTTACGGGGCGTATTGATTTTTCCGCCTCCTTTGGCTTTACTGGCCGCCTTTCCGGCGTTCTTAGGTGCCGCCCCAGCTTTATCTGCTACGGTGCTTCCCGCTTTTTTAGTGGCCGTTTTTTTAGCCTTTGGCTTTTCTTCTTTTACTTCTTCTTCTTTCTCTTTTTTAGCCGTAGCTTTTTTCGCTTTTGGCTTCTCTTCTACTACAAGCTCTTCTGCTTCTTCCGCTTCAGGTTTTGTAATCAAATCAGCCTTTAGTAATAAATTATACCACTTGGCCAGTTTTTTTATATCACTTGTGTACACACGCTCTTTATCAAAGTCCGGCAATATACCCTCGAACCAGCTGCGCACTTCCTGATCATTCATTTTTGTATTGAGCTCTTTCTTGTTTTCTTTCTCGTAGATAGTCCACATTATCTCAGGTAAAGGCACATCCTCGCCATATGTATACATGCTTATTTCTACCAAGGCCGAAATACGATAATTGGAATATACCGGTACTTTTTTCCCGTCTTCTAATGATTCTGCAACCAGACCATAACTGGTTTGTGAAAGAATTTTGTACAACCCGGGCTTGCCCGATACTGAAATAATTTGTTCTAATGCCATCTTTTTCCTGATTAAGTTGCCAAAAGTAATAAAAATAGCCGACTATTTCCCAAAATCTATATAGAGCTTTTTATTAAATGTTTGTTCTTTCGTGCTGACCTCTATCAGATAAAGTCCCGCCGCTACTATTGGTAATTGAAAACTGTGCAACCCCTCGGAGAGATGCTCTTTTTGATAAAGACGAATTAATTGACCGTTATGGGCATATAATCGTATGTGCGCATCGGATAATTCTATGCTTGTTTGTATATATAAATTCTGACCCGTAGCCCAATATTTTATGGGATCAAATTCCGTTTCTTCTACATCCTGTCCCCATATGTATATGTTTTTTTCTATGGTGTCAGAACAGTATGGGTTCGAACTGATAAGTCGAACTACAAAGTTTCCTCCGCTATTATAAGTGTGTTGAGGGTCGGGGAGGGCGGACTGATTCCCGTCTCCAAAATCCCATTGATAAGTGTTGGCACCCGTACTCTGATTTTGAAAGTTGATGGGCTGAAATAAACCCGCTGAGCTTGCTGCATCGAAATCGGCGAGTACAGGGAATAAGACAGAAAGCTGTACGGACGCACTGTCGCTGATTTTCCCGGCTCCGTAATATAAGATATAATCGCCCGAAGCTATACCCCATATGGTGTCGTGGGCGGACTGACTTTGGCCTGAATACAAGGTGTCGCCATTTTGCGCATTCAATAAATACCAGCTTATAGGTATGTTTTGCGGGTTTGTGATTTGCATTTGATGCGCAGATGCCTTACACATAGCAGCTTCGAATTGAAAACGCGCTTTGTGGGCAAATACTAAGGAAAAACGTAGGTCTTCCTGAGGCTGATTCAAATGTAAAGAAATAGCACTGTCATCTTCCATAAAGGTAAAGGTTGAATCAACAGCATCGTAAAATAAAGCCCATAAGGAATCATTGCCCAAACCCGATTTTTTTCCCCTGAATGTAAATATCCCGCTTTCGTCTGATTTTATATGCAATGGAAATATGTCGCCCCCTTGTATCAAAGGTATGCTGTTGGAAGCATATAGCTTTTGATCATGCGGATTTTTTATAGCCCAGTAGGGATAAGAAAATCCCGGATGTATATGCGCTAAATCTAATGCATATTCTGTTTGAAAATCGGACGCTTTATCGTCTATAAGCATGATTTCATTGGAATAGAGAGAGGGACTCTCCACCTGTAAACGATACAAAGCATGGAATGGACGAAGCTGTGCCGTATCATATGCCATTCCGCTTTTTCTTTGGGCATTTTCGTAAAGCAGATCAACCTGAGTCTGATTGCTGTCGGCCCCAAACCAAAAGCCTGCCGCCGAAGGAAGATAAGGATTATTGTATGCTTGAATCAATTGTAAATTTTTTCCGGATTGTACATAGGCCGCTCCGCCCGAAATATGGGAATTTTGTTGGATGAAATGCGTCCAGTCTACCCCCGATGGATAAGGATTGGCCGCGAAATGACCGAATCGGGCATTGGTCGTAGTCTGATTAAAAGTGCGGTTGAGTTGCTGATTAAATGGCTTTCCAAGCTGAATAAGTGAATCGCCTGCCTGCATGCGTATGCTCATTCCATAACCGGGTAATACCTGTCCGTTCAAACGGATTCTATATCCCTCCGAAACACATTGAAGGGCTTGGGTATTTTGAAAAACAGCAATATGGGTGAGGGGACTTCCCGAGGCCGGTAAAGAAGAATAACATGCCGAAGGAACAATGGCTAAACTGTCGCTACTAGCCCAGATATTGGCATTTATGCCCCCGCTGATGCCATTGTAAAAATCGGATAAAGGCGCAATTTGGCGACTGAGTCCCCCAAAATATTCCATTTCTGTTGCTGCCGTTTTCCGGGTTTTGAAAATCCCGTTTCCGTTATAATTCGATTTTTCTGCCTGAAGAAACTGTCCATTTTCCCATATATAAATGCTGCCGTAATTTTCGCATTGCTCACCTATACGTAAAGCTGCATTATCCATGATTTGCAGAATGGCACCACTGTCTACATGCAAGTCTTTGCAGGCTGCAAATAGGTGTATTTGGGGCTGATTTACTGCGTTGAAATCTATAATAACCCTATGCGATGAGTCGGGAACTATTCCTTTAGTCCAGTTGCCCCCAAGATGCCAGTCGTTACTCACTGCGCCGGTCCACATATTCCATTTATTGAGGTAAACAGACATGGCCGAATCGGCATTTTCTTGTAATTCATTTTTCGAATTTCCGATGACTAATGCAAAGGCCAGTTTAATTTTCGCTCCGGGCTGTATGGCAAAAGGTCCGCTTCCCACCATGCTGAGTGAGGTGCCGGGATTTGATTGGTTGCGTATATTAACCGAACTGAGTCCGCTCCATTTTTCAGCAGAAGTAAAACCATCCTGCATATTTATACTGCCTCCGGCTCCATTAAAATTAAACGCATAATGCGTCACCGGTCCCCCCGACAAAAGTCGTATCCCCGCAAATTTCGAATTTCCGGACGGATTATATCCGTAGCCCATTCTTCGCAAGGTATCATAGGCAGCCACATTGCTATAGTCGTAATACTGCGTATTGAGTAAATTCCAATAGGCCTGAATACCGGCATAGACGCTCTGTAAGGAATCTGTTTGCGTATTCTCAATTTCATATTCAATCAATACGAATTGATCTTTGTTTACTTCATTCCATGCTTCTATATTTTGGGTAATTTCTACTCCAAGCGCTTGTGGGCCTGCCGCACTGTCGTCGAATTTGCCGCGGGCTATAAACTGATTGGCAGGGGAGGGAAGTTTCTCAGTGGCTTGAAGCGTATTGAAATCGGCATCAAATGGAACCACCGCCGAAGAAAAAGTAGCATCCGAAACCTGACTTGCATTTTCGGCAATCAGAAAAGAACCGGCCAACATATGCTGAAAGCCATCCTCCGATTTTATGCCAAGCCCGACCTCGTCGTTCTCATCCATAAATCCGATTCTGCCTTTAAATCCGATCGATGTATGCAGTTTGTTTATTTCTACATTAATATAATTGGGATGCACAATGAGCGAGAAAAATTGACGCTGACTATAGCTGCCGTCGTACCAAACCCATTCCAATTCTATTTCCTGATTTTCGGGACAGGAAGCATTAATCAGAAAAGAATATGGATTCAATAGATTATTCGTACTGTCCATGCCTTGTACAATACCCATGGTAAAAAGGCTGTCGACCAATTGCACATAGGGCGAATTGCTTCGAAGTACGCCATAGGCAGAAGCCGAGGAAGCATCCAGCAAATTCAGAAAATTTCCGTTCAAAAATACCGTATCGCCGGGTAGAAATGCATTATTGGAAGAGGAACTGTATTTTCTTTTTTGAAATAAAAAATAGGGGCCGTATACACTATTGCTCAGCGCCGCATTTAAGTCCAACCGCCCACTACCTATTTTTCCTGCATAGGCTAAATTTCCGGGCAAATTTCGGTTATCGAATGCCGTTTGTTTTAAAATGGCTTCAATCTGCAGCATATGTAAACCCGGATTCATACCGTGCAGCAATGCAGCAGCCGCGCTGACCATGGGGGCGGAATAAGAAGTCCCGTTACCTACATTGGCATAAGATGCACCCAGGGTAGTATAGATATTTTGTGCAGGAGCCGTAAGGTCCACTTCTTTATAAAAAGAAGAACCACTGAGCATATTTCCCAATTTCAAATCCGAAGTATCCGTTCCGCTCACCGCCACCACATTTTCGTATGCCGCCGGAAAATACGGTGTTTGTGTAGTGGGAGAACCATTCCCTGCCGAGGCAACTACCATACAGCCTTTGTTGATCGTTGCATACTTTACCACATCGAGTAAAACGGGATTAAAAAAAGTAGATCCCCATGAACAATTGATAATTTTCACTTGCTGTTCGGCCGCATAAAAAATAGAGGCTTCGCCACCTACCCACTGATTGGCGCTATTGGCAATTTTAATGGGCATAAATTTCGTTTTAAATCCGACTCCGGCCACACCCGCACTATTATTAGTGCCCGCTGCAGCCACACCCGAAACGGCCGTTCCATGAATGCAGGAACCGCAATAAGCCGTAACATCGTAATTATTATCGCCCGTATTCCACCCGCTTATATTGTCGATCCATCCGTCTCCGTCATTATCCAATCCATCCACCGGATCATTATAATTCACAAAATAATTTTGCAAATCGGGATTCGACCAGTTTTGTCCCCCATCAGCAATAGCAATAACAATATTGGTATCGCCCTGAAAAATATCCCATGCCTGATAGGCGTTGATTTTTTGAAGATGCCATTGCAGGTTAACCTGTGGGTCGTTGGGTGTAAACATAATCGCATTTTCGCGATGCGAAGAATAGATAAATTGAGGTTGAATATATTCGCATAGGTCAAGCTGATTCAGGGCTTCCGAAAGAGAATAAATAGAGAGGCTTTCGGGAAATTCTATAAAGAAAACAGAAGATAAATCCGTATAAGGTCGACCAAAAATATCCTTATTTTGCCTTGGTTTTTTTGCCTGTGGAAAATAAGCTTTGGGAGCAGAAATGCCGAAATGCGTAAGCAAATTCTGCATGCGTGTATCATGGGGATTGGCATTCGCTTTCAATTTAAAAATCAATTTTCCGGGCACATAATCCTCGTGCGGAATTAAATTTTCCGGGATGCGGTAGGAAGATTCTCGGTTATCGGGAATTTGTGCTATAGCAAGGCTTACAGAAAAAAATAAAGAAAATAGGAGGCAGAGTTTAATGCGCATTTTTGTTTCGATGTTGATAAACAAAGATACATTATATTGCACATAAGAAAGGAAATAAGTCCATAAAAAAAGCATCAAATTGCTGCGTAAAAAATACGATGACAGTAAAATAAATGCGATTAGTTTAGAAATAGTGAAATAGCTTCTTATTTTTGCAAGTAAAATTAGGCATAGCATGAATAAAGAATTCAATAAAAATGAAGATAATATGCGGCTTTTGGCTTCTGAAGTAAGACAAAAGAAAGAGAAGATAAAAGAAGGCGGAGGTAAAAGTCGAATGGCTAAATTGCACGAACAAGGCAAGCTGTCGGCAAGAGAAAGGGTAGAGCGATTGATAGATGAGGGGACTACCTTTTATGAGTTTGGCATTTTTGCCGGCTATGATATGTATCCGGAAGAAGGCGGATGTCCGGCCGGGGGCGTGGTAACCGGCATAGGTTATGTAAGCGGCAGGCAATGCGTGATTGTAGCCAATGATGCTACAGTGAAAGCAGGAGCCTGGTTTCCCATAACCGGAAAAAAGAATTTAAGAGCACAAGAAATTTCTATAGAAAATAAACTGCCGATTATTTATTTGGTCGATAGTGCGGGCGTTTATTTACCCATGCAGGATGAGATATTTCCGGATAAGGAACATTTTGGTCGAATCTTCAGAAACAATAGTGTGATGAGTGCAATGGGCATTCCGCAAATTGCGGCTATAATGGGATCTTGTGTGGCAGGTGGTGCATATTTGCCCATATTATCGGATGAGGCGTTGATTGTAGAAGGAACCGGAAGTGTATTTTTAGCCGGATCTTATTTAGTGAAATCGGCCATAGGCGAAACGGTAGATAATGAGACATTGGGAGGTGCTGTGACGCATAGCGAAATAAGCGGGGTGACCGATTATATATGTGAAGACGACAGTGTTTGTTTAGAGAAAATTCGTTTTTTAATCGATAAATACGGAGATCGTCCCAAGGCCGGATTTAGTCGCATTGCCCCACAATTGCCTAAAGAAAAAGTAGAAGAAATAAATGGGATTTACAGTATAGATAAACCCTTCGATATACGCGAAATAATAAAGCGTTTGGTCGACAATTCGGAATGGGAAGAGTATAAAGAAAAATATGGTCAATCTATCGTCTGCGCTTATGCTCGTATAGACGGCTGGGCTGTGGGAATAGTGGCTAATCAGCGTTCGGTGGTGAAAAGTAAAAAGGGCGAAATGCAATTCGGCGGGGTTATTTACAGCGATTCGGCCGATAAAGCAGCACGTTTTATTATGAATTGCAACCAGAAGAAAATACCACTTGTGTTTTTACAAGATGTGACCGGATTTATGGTGGGCAGCAGAAGTGAGCACGGAGGTATAATTAAAGACGGTGCCAAAATGGTGAATGCCGTAAGCAATAGTGTAGTGCCGAAAATTACTATAGTACTTGGTAATAGCTATGGTGCAGGAAATTATGCCATGTGTGGAAAAGCTTTCGATCCAAGATTTATATATGCCTGGCCAACGGCAAAAATTGCAGTAATGGGAGGCGTACAAGCAGCAAAAACCTTATTGCAAATTCAGAAAGCCAATTCCGAAAAAAAGAATGGAAGGGCCTTGACGCAGGAAGAAGAAAACGAACTATTGAAAGAAATTACCGACAAATACGAAAAGACTACAACGCCATATTATGCGGCAGCTCGTTTGTGGGTAGATGAAATAATAGATCCCAATCAGACACGTGCGTATATAAGTATGGGCATTGAAGCAGCGAATCATGCACCCATAGAAAGAGAATTTAAAATTGGCGTTCTGCAAACCTGATAAATGGGCGACAGTACATTATATAGCCTAACTATTTTGCATCCGGATACGGTAGGTGGAAAAGTTATTCCGCCATTTTCGTATATACATCCGCCTTTCGATAGTGTGCCCGATTTTGTGGCATTGAAATATAATGTCGACAGTTTATCGGGAAAAGAAATTCTCGAGACGGTAAAAAATATGCAGAAAGAGAATGTACTGCAAAAGAATAAAGCGCTTGTACATTCCATTTTGCAAACCGAAAAACCAAAAGAAAAAATTCAATTTTATCCCGAAACAAAAAAGGATTACAGCCTGGTTTCCATTGCATTTTTGGGGGGATTATTTCTTTGGTCTGTAATGCGATTTAGCGACAAAGAAGGGTGGATGGATTTTGTGAAATCCGTTTGGGGAGGAAGCCGGTTAAGAGAAAAATTACGCGATGAAAAAGTATATACATCCCCATTTTCGATAAAATTTACTGTATTGGGACATGTTTTATTTTCCATTTTCTTGGCTACATTGGCTTATACAGCTAGATATACAGAAACAATACAGGGATTTTTTCTTATTTTTTCCATAGCTTTTTCCGTATCATTTCTGATTCAAACATTGAAAATTATAGTAGTAAGTTTGGGCGGAAAAGTATTTGAAATCAGTCAAAATGCAGCCGTTCATAATCATTTTATTTACGTTTCGCACCTACTATTTAGTCTGATTTTATTCATTTCTTTGAGTTTATTGATGATAGATATAAAAAGTTCTATAAAGATTATTCACATTTTTCTCGTTGTAACTACCTGTATATTAACGCTATACTCCATTGCACAATGTCTTGTTAATTTTTCTTACAAGAATAAGTCCCATTATTTTTATATTCTCCTATATATTTGCACATTAGAAGTTCTGCCATTAATTACCTTGGGAGGCTTTATTTACAAAAACCTAAACTTGCACTATTGAAATGAAAATTAGGAATATTCTTATTTCACAACCCAAGCCGGAGAATGATAAAAATCCATATACCGAATTGGCCAAAAAGCACAATGTTGTAATTGATTTTAGATCATTTGTAAAGGTAGAAGGATTGACGGCAAAGGAGTTTAGGCAACAAAGGATAAATATAGCCGAGCATCAGGCTGTTATATTGAATAGCAGAAATGCGGTTGATTATTTTTTCGGATTGTGTAAAGAATTGCGTGTAAATATTTCAGAAGACATGTTGTATTTCTGTGTTACCGAAGCGGTGGCTTTGTATTTGCAGAAATATATTCAGTATCGCAAAAGAAAAATATTTCATGGTACGAGTAAGTTCGAAGATTTGCTCGATGTAATGAAGAAGCACAAAGACAAAAAATTTCTATTTGTATGTTCGGATAAACATCAGGATAAGATTACAGATGTATTGAATAAAAACAAATACAATTATTCCAAGGCCATTATGTACCGTACTGTCAGCAGCGATTTGTCTGATTTGACAGATGTATGGTATGATATGGTGGTATTTTATACACATCAGGGAATTGAGTCTTTGTTCGAAAATTTCCCAAAATTTGTACAGGGGAAAAAAGTTATTGCAACATTTGGGTTAGCCGTAAAAGACACAGCTGAGGAGGCCGGATTAATCGTGGAGTGTTTTGCTCCATCGGTTACTGCACCGTCCATGGCTATGGCAATAGATCAGTTTTTGATCGAGCATAATGGAAAAGGCACTAGTCCGACCATTGCCAGAGTAAGCGGATTGGTTTCTCCGGAAACAAAATCACCATCAAGCAAGCCCACAACATCGTCAACCAAAACCAAAAATAACGTGGCAAAAAAAGAAACAACCAAGAAAGCAGCTGCTAAGCCGGCTGCAAAAAAGACGGCAGCTAAGCCTGCGTCTAAAACTGCTGCCAAACCGGCTGCTAAAAAAGCTGCTCCTAAAGCCGCTGCCAAACCTGCTGCAAAGAAAGCCGCTCCTAAAGCTGCTGCAAAGCCTGCCGCTAAGAAAACTGCTGCTAAACCTGCTGCAAAGAAAGCCGCTCCTAAAGCTGC
>JAEZEQ010000074.1 GCA_023432985.1 Bacteroidota bacterium
CGAATGATAAGGGAATCCGGCCAATTCTATTTCGGAGGCCGAACCATTGGCGCGGCGGGTGAGGGTAATACCCAATACCTTATGTGCACGCACGGCATCCTCTCCAAAGGTTTCATAAAAATCGCCCACCCTGAATAATAAAACAGCATCCGGATATTTAGCCTTAATGCTATTGTATTGTTTCATTAATGGCGTTTCCGAAGATTTATTAGCCGCACTTTTTCCCATCCTGCAAATTTATTATTTTCCTTCGGCTTTTGTCCCCTATTTTTCAACAATACACAGCGCAACTTTTTATCTTCTCCTTTTTTTTATTTATTGTGAATAAACTACGCTATCTTAGGCTTGATCTCTGTATAATTGCTCCGCAAAATCTTTTTACCTTTACCAAAATTTCATAATATGAATTACCAAAATATTTTTATTGAACAAAAAGGATCTGTAGCGTTTTTTACGATAAATCGCCCTGAGAAATTGAATGCTTTGAATAAGGCAACGATTAAGGAATTGAGTGAGGCTTTCTTGCAGGCTGATGCCGACCATTCGATTCGGGTTATCGTGCTCAGCGGAGCGGGTGAAAAAGCTTTTGTGGCAGGTGCGGATATTTCGGAATTTGCCCATTTTAATGCCGAAGAAGGTAAAATGCTGGCTGCAGAAGGTCAACGCTTGCTCTTTGATGTGGTCGAAAATATGTCGAAACCGGTTATTGCTGCCGTAAATGGATTTGCATTGGGGGGCGGACTCGAACTGGCTATGAGTTGTCATATTCGTTTGGCTTCCGATAATGCCAAAATGGGATTGCCCGAAGTGAGCCTCGGCGTTATTCCGGGTTATGGCGGAACGCAAAGATTGCCGCGGTTGATTGGCAGAGGAAGAGCCTCTCAATTGATCTGTACGGCCGAAATGATTAATGCCGAAACGGCCGAAAAATGGGGTTTGGTCAACAAGGTTTGTCCCCAGGAAACACTTATGCAGGAAGCAACTGCTATGGCCGATAAAATTGCACGCAATTCGCCCGCAGCCATCGTTCAGGCTTTGAAAGCTATTGATGCCGGATTCGCCGGGAAAGACGGATTTAAGGCCGAAATTGAAGCATTTGGAAATAGCTTCCAAACGGATGATTTTAAAGAAGGAACTACCGCTTTCCTCGAAAAAAGAAAACCCAATTTTAGCGGACTGTAATCCGCCAATTGTCAGGAATGAGCAGACTGAAACAATTAGCCGGACAAACGGCAATTTATGGAGTAACAAGCATTTTGGGGCGTTTGATAAATTATTTGTTAACCCCTATTCTCACCTCCATTTTTTTGCCCGATCTGCTAGGCGTGCAATCTGTTTTTTATTCCTATATAGCCATTTTTATCGCTATTATCAGCTTTGGAATGGAAACGGCTTTGTTCCGCTTTTCTAATCTCGAAAATGCCGATAAAAACAAGGTTTTTGCCACCGCACAAAGCTTTGTGTCTTTTATGGCTATAGGCTTTTTTCTGATTTGTATTCTGTTTACTTCGCCCATAGCCACCGCCTTCGGATACCCGGATCGTGTGCAGTTTGTATATTATTTTGCTTTTATTGTACTCCTCGATTCCTTGAGCTCTGTGCCATTGGCCAAATTGAGGGAAATGAATAAACCCGGTCGCTTCGCATTTATTAATGTGTTGAATATTGTGCTCAATTTTGCCCTGGTTATTTTTTTCCTGGTCTATTGCCGATCTACATACATCAATAAAGGCCCGGAAGCCCTGGGTATTTTCCAAAATATCTACAATCACGAAATCGGAATCGGTTATGTGTTTATTGCTAATATTATCGCCAGCACGATCAAATTTCTGATGCTGAGTCCCCTCATCCTCAAATTTGGATTTATTGCCGATAAATCACTGCTGAAACAAATGCTGCGCTACACCACACCACTCGCAGTCGGAGCCCTGGCTTATATTATCAACGAAAAAGCCGATATTATTTTCCTGAAACAATTGCTCCCAAAAGATCTGGGCGACCTGGAAGCAGGAATTTATGGAGCTAATTATAAATTGGCCATTTTGCTCACTATTTTTATTCAGGCTTTTCGTTATGCAGCCGAACCTTTTTTCTTTAGTCTCTACGGAGATAAAAATATGCCCGAAACACTCTCTAGAGTAATGGATTATTTTGTGTGGTTTTGTCTCGCCGTTTTCCTCGTGGTAGCATTGTATGTCGATGTGTTTAAATGGATCTTTTTACGTAAACCCGAATATTGGGTCGGACTCGATATAGTGCCGATTTTATTGCTCGCAAATATGTATAATGGAATCTATCAGAACCTGAGTATTTGGTATAAATTAAGCGGCAAAACTATGTTTGGTATGTATTTCTCTATAGTGGGAGCCTTGCTGACGATTGGACTGAATGTGGCTCTTATTCCCCATTTCGGATTTAGAGGCTCGGCCTGGGCTACCTTGGTCTGCTATGTGTGTATTGCGATTATTTCGTATTGGGTCGGACAAAAATTTTATCCCATTCCCTATAAGGTGAAACGTATACATGGCTATATTCTGGCTTGTGTGGCCTTTTACGGAATTACACGTTTTATCCCCGCCGACAGGCCCTTATTATATTATTTTATTGCCACAAGTGGAATTGTTTTTTACCTCTTTTGGCTGTTTAAAAATGAGAAATCTATTAATGCTATCGGAAATGCAATCTTGAAAAAATATGGAAATAGAAATCGTTAATGTATCGGAAAATGAACTCCCCTTCTATGCTACACCACAAGCCGCGGGGATGGACCTGAAAGCGAATATAGATTCGGTGTGGACTTTGCAACCTATGGAACGAAAACTGATTCCGACAGGACTGAAAATTCAATTGCCTGAAGGCTGCGAAGCACAAGTAAGACCCCGTAGCGGATTGGCTCTAAAGCACGGAATTACCGTATTGAATGCCCCCGGAACTATTGATGCCGATTATAGAGGTGAAATTGGTGTGATTCTGATTAACCTCGGACAAGAACCCTTCGAAATTCAACCCGGTGAAAGGATTGCTCAACTCGTTATAGCCCGTTACGAAAAAGCAGAGTGGAAAGAGGTGGAATTACTCAATGAAACAAATAGAGGCGCAGGCGGATTCGGAAGTACGGGAAAATAACCGCTTTTTTGTTATATTTGTGTATTATGTTTTCTCATGTTTACCTTCCTTCGCCTCCATTGAAAAAAATGGTTTCCTTCTTCTGGCATGTGGAAATGGATTTTAAAGGGCATGTGCATCGCGAATTTCCGACAAGGATTTTTCAAGGAATGGCCTTTAGTTTCAGTAAGATTGTTGAAGAACAAACATGGGCAAATACGAAGGTCGAACTCAGTTCGCACGGCTATTTGTTCGGACAAGCCCAACAATACAGAGAAGGGTCTATGCAGCTCTCAGGGGTAAGCGAACTGGTAGGCGTTGCTTTTACACCCACCGGCCTACGCACGCTCACCGGCATGCATATGCTCGGGATGACAGATAACTTTGTGCATGCAAATGAAATTTGGGGAAAAGAAGCGGATTTACTCATAGAACAAATGTATCATCAACCGAATCCCGCCAGGAAAATTAAAGTTCTTGAAGCTTTTTTAAAGCAAAAAATGTCTAAACCCCTCCGAAACGCAGAAGAAAATCGCATCGATTTGGTGCAACATGGGGTGGATTTTATACGAAAACATAATGGAATTACTTCCCTGCAAGAAATAGCCGATTCTTTGTTCGTTACTCCCAAAACACTCGAAAGAGCCTTTAATGAAAATATAGGTATAGGCCCGAAATTGTTTGCCGATATTCAACGCTTTGAATATGCCCAAAAACTATTGCAAGTCAATAATCTGCCCGACCTCACTCAAATTGCCCTCAATTGCGGTTATTATGATAACTCGCATATGGTTCGTCATTTTAAAAAATTCGCCGGGAAATCACCCAAGAATTTTATCGGTAATGCAACCCCCACTTTCTGATTGATATAGCATCTGTTATCCCAAATACTTTTGTCTTTTTTTTCCTATTTTCTGTTTTGCTTTTGACCTACTTTTGTCATGCAAATGAAAATATCCCCCCGTATTTTCTTGCCCAATTGAACCAATCCTGCGTATGAGTTATTGCTCATACGCTTTTTTTTATCTTATCTGTATGCATTGCTAATCCGCAGTTTTATTCAGGATTTTCTGTTCGGTTTTATTTAAAAATGTAGACACTCTTCGGCAAGAATACATACCTTTATTGCCATATAGATCGCATATCCTTCCTTTAAGAAAATAGAGTAAACAAACTGCCTAATGACCTTTTATCCATGCCTCAAATTGAAGAAATATTAAACGACACAGCTCATAGACCCTATCCAATGCCAAAGGGTATGTGGGCCTATTATCAAGAGTGGAATAGAGCCTTGTTTCTGCACTGGATTATTCCCGAGGAACAAATACGAAAACATGTGCCCCAAGATTTAATTATTGATAGCCTCGATGGCAATTGCTATGTTTCTTTGGTAGCATTTACTATGGAGAAAATCAGGCCCCGATTTTTGCCGGCTGTGACTTTTCTTTCTGATTTTGACGAAATAAATGTGCGCACTTATATTCGCAACGACGAAAAACCCGGTGTGTATTTTTTGAATATTGAAGCCGGTAAATTCCTCTCCACCTTTGTTGCGAAAGCTATATCGGGATTGCCCTACGAAAAAGCGAACATGCATCGCAAGCACAATTCTTTTTTCTCCGAAAATGAAAATAAAGGCTTCGGCCTGGATGCAGAATATGAAGTCGGACAATTCTTAAATGAAAAATCGGAACTTGATAAATGGCTGACGGAACGATATTGTTTATATTTGGAAAAAGGGAATAAACTCTACCGATACGATATTCAGCATAAAGAATGGGATTTGAATAGGGTACAATTTAAAAACTTGCATGTGAACTATAAATTGGGCGAAATGCGCCTTAATGTCGGACAAATTCATAGTCAGCACTATTCAGAAGGCGTGAAAGTGGTCGCCTGGAAGCGTTGTGAGCTGAATGAGTAATCAAGACTCTAAATCATATTGCCATATTGTATACATTTGCAATCTAAACTATTTCTATATTTTTATAAATATTCCCTCAACCTAACGATAAAAAGGACAGTCTTGTTGTCGTGTTTTTTTACCCGAAAATGTTGATTATGATGAGAAAAATGAATTATGTATTCCTTATATTGATTTTTGTTCTGATTGGATGTCAGCCCAAATCGACCGACTCCATAATATCAAATCTTGATTCGATTAGTACCACGCAGACCTTGCCTGTTCCTTCGGAAGAATACGACGAATACGGCGAATCGCTCGACTACGATTATGCTAACTATTTTATTGTTGTGGCCGATACGGCTACCGACTATTTTTTGCTTCACAGGATAATGTTCGAATTGAACAGACAATGGCAAATACCCATCGATACTATGGGCCGCTTTTTTAATGTGTCTAAAAACCTGATTGCCCTACCGGATGATGATGAAGATGAAATTTATGCGGGCGATTATTTCCCGAGACGTTTCCCTTCAGAACATCTTAGTATTGAGTATATGGATTTTTACCGGGGGCATTCGGGAGATAAAATGATGGCTTTGATAAGTGGGATTTACGAATCGGAAAAAAGTGCGGATAGTGCGCTGTTTGTTTTACAAAAGTCATATCAAAACGCGTTTAAAATCAGCTCAGAAGTTTACATAGGTTGTATGCATTGATGCTTGTTGATCGGCCCCCAAACCCATTTTAAATGGCATTTTGGATTGGAAAAAATGTGTCTGATAATACACAATAATAGAGGGCTGGGTTAGGCCTGCGGCCTGGACCAGTAATGGGTGTTAAGACCCAACGCAAAAAGTCCATACTGCGTATGGTCTTTTTTTTTATGCAATCATTTCACTCAAGCAGAGCTTGGCTCATGATATGCATAAAAAAAAGCCGCTTAACAGCGGCTTTTTTCGTTGTAGCGAGGGCTGGATTAGGCCTGCGGCCTGGACCAGAAATAGGTGTTAAGACCCAACGCAAAAAGTCCATACTGCGTATGGTCTTTTTTTTTATGCAATCATTTCACTCAAGCAGAGCTTGGCTCATGATATGCATAAAAAAAAAGCCGCTTAAAAGCGGCTTTTTTCGTTGTAGCGAGGGCTGGACTCGAACCAGCGGCCTTCGGGTTATGAGCCCGACGAGATACCAGCTTCTCCACCTCGCAGTGTTTTGGACTGCAAATGTACAAAAAATATGAACATGTCCAAATTATGGTCGGAGAATTCGCCTCTTTTTTCCGAAATTAATATGTTTGTTTCAGATTGTGAGCTATTTTTCTACGCTCTATTTTTTATTAAACCCTAAGTCCTGCTATCTTTGCCCTAAATTAGACCCCAATGAAAGAAAAAGACGTACCACAAGACGACGGCATGCTACAGGGTAAAACCCGTGATTTGTATTACGTGCTCGACGAAAATGGGAATTATGTCCCTGCACTCAGTACGGGCTGGGAACCCAAAAATATTGTGCTTCAACAAGCTTGGGAAATAATCGATGAGTCCATTCAGGAAACTAAAAACAAAGTGCTCCAAAATCAGGCTTCCCCGCTGCTCTATCATATGGAATGCAAACAGATGGATTTGAAACTATTGTCTAAGTATAGCGGTATTCCTAAACACACCATCAAAAATCACCTGAAACCAATGGGCCTCGATAAGGCCTCGGATGCCGAACTGGATGCGTATGCCGAAGCATTGGGCATGGATAAAAATAAGCTTAATACGATAGACTAAGGCATGACAGAAATTCAATTTCAACATAAACAATCCGCACATTGCGAAAATGGCGTTACCTCCAATCTGTTTTCTTTTCATGGCCTGCATATTTCAGAACCCCTCGTCTTTGGTATAGGCTCGGGCCTCTTTTTTGCGCATATGCCTTTTATGAAATTACACGGCTTGCCCGTTACCGGATTTCGACCCTTCCCGGGAATTATTTTCAAAAGAGCCGCTCGCAAATTAGGCATCAAAATGAAAGTGAAAACTTTCCGTGATCAAGAAAAAGCAATGGCTGCCCTCGATGCAAATCTCGCCGCCGGTATTCCCACCGGTTGTGTTGTCGGTGTCTTTCACCTTACCTATTTCCCCGAGCCATACCGTTTCCATTTTAATGCACATAATCTCGTTGCATTTAAAAAAGTAAATGACCTCTATTATATCTCCGATCCTGTAATGGAACAGATTACTACCCTCAATTATAAAGACTTTAAAAGAGTACGCTTCGCCAAAGGAACAGCCGAACCTAAAGGAAAAATGTATTGGCCTGTTTCTGTTCCCAAAGAGGTGAACCTGAGAAAAGCCATCATCAAAGGCATACGGAAAACCTGCTATGATATGACAGAAATTCCGCTTCCCTTTTTTGGCGCCAAAGGCATTAATTATCTCGCAAATCGCATGCTGAAATGGCCAAAAATAATGCCCAAGAAAAAAGCTTTGCTCAACCTGGGTCAAGTGGTGCGCATGCAAGAAGAAATTGGTACGGGTGGCGCCGGATTTCGCTTTATGTACGCCGCCTTTTTGTTTGAATGTGCTCAAATTTTCGAAGATGAACGTTTTAAAAACCTGGGTTTGGAAATGACAAAAATCGGAGACGATTGGCGCGCTTTTGCCTACGAAGCCGGACGATTGGTGAAAAATCGAAGCGACTTCGATGAGGAATGGATTGCCGTAGCTAATCGCCTGAAAACTATTGCAGCAAGCGAACAAGATGTATTCGAACGTTTATATAAATTAGCCAAAGAGTGGAGCAAGAGCCTGAAATAATTCTAGACGTAAAAAGACTCTGTAAATCCTACAAAAATAAGGTCGAACCCGTTTTAAACGATCTTAAATTACAGGTGAAAAAGGGCGCATTTTACGGGATACTCGGCCCAAATGGTGCAGGCAAAACTACGCTCATTAATATCCTGTGCGGACTCATTCCGCCCGACTCCGGACATATACAAGTGCTTGGTAAACACCCCCGATCCTTCTCCGGATTGCAAAAAATCGGAATCGGTATAGTGCCCCAGGAAATTGCCCTTTACGAATCCTTATCCGCTAAAGAAAATTTGCAATTTTTTGGTCAGGCATACCGCATCCCAACACCTATTCTGAATAAGAAAATTGATGAGTATACGAAAATATTCGGATTGGAAAATGCTATGCATAGACCCATTTCGACTTACAGCGGCGGGATGAAAAGAAGGGTTAACCTTATGGCCGGTATATTGCATGATCCGGATATCTTGTTTTTGGACGAACCTACTGTAGGGATTGATGTACAAAGCCGGATGAAAATCATCGATTTTTTGAAAGCCTATAATGCCTCGGGCAAAACAATTTTTTATACTTCCCACCACATGCGCGAAGCCGAGTCTTTATGCAGTATGGTGGGCATAATGGACGCCGGTGTTTTGGTTGCCGAAGCTTCTCCCCGGGAGTTAATGCAAGGCTATGCATGCAATTCCCTCGAAGAGGTATTCCTCGCCATCACAGGCAAACATCTAAGAGACGAATGATGAGAAGATTTTTGTATGCATTTTATAAAGAATTATTACTCCTGATTCGCGACCCGGCCGGATTAGCTATTCTTTTCGTATTGCCCGGTGTCATGGTTTTTCTGGTCTCTCTCATTCAAGACAGCGCCCTGAACGAACAAAAAAACACCAAAATTCCCATTCTGATTTCGGATATGGATCGGGATACGCTAGGGCAACAATTGTATCGCGGTTTTCTGGCTTCGGGTTATTTCGAACCGATTTATACCTATGAAGGAGATAGTATTTCTGAAAAAAACGTATATGCATTAACAGCCGATGGAACCTTTAAAATAGGGATGATTATTCCGCCCGGCGTTTCCTCACAAATTCGCCAAAATGCCGCAGATATTTTAAATCGCGTTATGAATCCCGGGCAAGAGGACTCTCTGCCTCTTTCGAGCAAAAAATCTATTGAGCTTATTTTTGACCCATCGGTTCCCGAATCCTACAAATCTTCTGTGGAAATCGCCGTTGAACGCAATGTAAACGCCATTCAAACCGGAATTCTAATCCAGGGTTTCACCCAAAAACTAAGTCTTTTTATCCCCTCTGCAGCCCATGTGAAAATTGACCCGTCCGAGACTTCGGTGGAATTTGAAACCAAGTATGCAAGCAATCAGCAATCTATAGTAAAACCCAATACTGTGCAGCATAATGTGCCGGCTTGGACTATCTTCGCCATGTTTTTTATCGTGATTCCTCTGGGTACGAATCTAATACGCGAAAAGGATAATGGCATAGAAAGACGCTTGCGGATTATTCCCGGCAGTTTTCAGGTGAATATTTTTGGCAAAATAACTGCCTTTATGCTGGTTGCCATGCTGCAATTCGCTTTTATGTTGTCGACCGGATTATGGTGGTTGCCCATGTTGGGATTGCCTACTTTGGTCATAGGCTCTAACGCCATAGCCCTTTTTATTACCGCCCTCACCTGTGCTTTCGCCGCAACGGCCTATGGGGTTTGTATAGGCACTTTTGCACGTACGCACGAACAAGCCGCCTCATTCGGGTCTATTTCGGTGCTGATTATGGCTGCCTTAGGCGGTATTTGGGTGCCTTCTTTTGTCATGCCCCCCATTATTCGCACTTTGGGGTCTTTCTCTCCACTCCATTGGGCACTGCAAGCTTTCTATGATGTCTTCCTCCGCGAAGCTCAACTCCATATTCTGTGGCCGAATTTGCTGAAATTATTCATCTTCGGGCTGGTTTTGTTGTTGATTTCTAAATGGTATTCCTCACTTAAGTTTAAATAGTATGCTGACTGAACGATTCGAACAAAGAGTGCGCTTCGACGAGGTAGATAGCCTCGGTATTGTATGGCACGGTCATTACGTAAAATATCTCGAAGACGGACGCGAAGCCTGGGGAAGAAAATACGGATTGACTTATTTGGGTATGTACTATGGTGAAGGCTATGCCGTACCCATGGTCGACCTGCAAATGCAGTTTAAAAAACCCCTCGCCTATGAATCCTGTTTTGTGATTGAAACGGAATATGTGCCCTGCGATTCGGCTAAATTAATTCTTAAATATACCTTGTATAACGAGCAAAATGAAATCGTCCTGACCGCCCAATCTATACAGGTATTTGTCTCGAAAGATGGAAATGAATTGCAGCTTTCCTGCCCCGAGTTTTATAGGGAATGGAAAAAGAAATGGGAGCTGCTTACATAGTAAACCCTCATTTTTCCTTAGATCTCCTTTTCATTCCTTATTTCCCCGGTCCATATTTTTATTAAATTTTCTTTTTACTAAGTGGAAATAATTTACCTTGGCATATAAATTGATTTATCAATAAAAAAACCAAAAATGAAAAAAGTTCTGATGTTTATTCCGCTTTTAGCCATGTTGGCAGCATGCGGAAGTAAAGGTCCCACCGAGGCCGAATTGAAACAACAACAGCAATTAGACAGCACCGTAGTGGAAGTCGAAAAAGCCGTTGAAGCCGGAGAAGAAACGCATGAATCGTTGAAAAATGAAATCGACGGTATTTTAAATGAAATTTAATACAAACAGGTATATGAAAAAATTAGTAGTTTTAATCGCAGCCTTTGCTTTCGGATCTTACTTTGCCATGGCACAAAATCAGGGTAAAGGAAAATCGGAACAAAGTCATAAAACCGAAGTGCAAAAAGGGAACGCACAAAAGGGAAATATGAAGGAATCGAATGGTAAAAATGCCTCCGATAAAATTGAATCTGCTCAGGAAAATAAAGGGCAGGGCAGACCCGAAAATGCGGGAAAACCGGAAGATGCAGGAAATCAGAATGAGCAAAACGCTAAGCCCGAAGATAAGGGCAATAACGGAAAGAAATTAGGTCATGAGAAAAATGAACCTAAAGGAAATGCCTATGGTAGAGATAAAGGTGATTTAAGTGGCAAAGAATTTGGACAGCAAAGAGCTGCTGAAGCCAGAGCTAAAGCCAAAGAATTGAAAGAAGATATACAAGAGCAGGAAGCCGAAGTGGAAGAAACACAAGGTAAAATAAATGCCGCTAAGGATAAAGTTTCTACTCAGGAAGCAAATAAAGAAATCAGCAAGGAAGAAGCTGCCGCTAAATTGGATAAAATCAAAACAGCCGAAGATAAATTGCAATTGATGAAAGATAATGTCGATAAGCAAAAACAAGAATTGGATAAGCTGGAAAAATTGACCAATGAGGTGAAATAATGTTCCATACAGTTTTTATGAAAAACAGGTTCGATTTTCGGATCTGTTTTTTTTGTTCATTTTCTTCCTGTCTTTTTCGCTTTTTTAAGCTTTATATTGTAACCATAGTCACAAAGAAAATGACAAATATTGTCGACCTTTACAACATGAATAATATAGCATATTTTGAAAAAGGGATATCCTTCGCCGATTATAAGGCAGGATTCGAGCAAGCGGTGGCTGAAGGACGCACCAGTGGGCCGAACCAAGACGAAATGTATGTGCACTATACTTCGTTGAATTTACACCGCTTCAATCGGCTTTGGAAGCATACTCAGATTGATGCAAAATTAGAACAAGTCATAAAATCGGCTCCGGTAAAATGGAAGATCATTATGCTTACCGAATATTGGTGCGGCGATGCGGCACAAAATATTCCCATTTTACAAAAGGCGTTTGATTTGAATCCGAACATAGAAATGCGTTTTTTGTTCAGAGACGAAAATTTGGAATTGATGGATCGATACCTTACGAATGGAGGACGTAGTATACCCAAGATGATCGTAATGGACGAGGACGGAAACGAATTGTTCAATTGGGGTCCGCGTCCGCATGCAGCCCAAGAAGAAATGGCACGAATGAAAGCCGAAAATGTTGAAATGGCGCTGCTCATCGAAGGCATGCAACGTTGGTATAATGCCGACAAAGGACAGAGTTTACAAGCAGAAATTCTCGATTTTTTCAGCAAATAAGCCTATTTCTGTCTGAAGAAAATGCGCACCGGAGATCCGTGAAAGTTGAAATGACTGCGTAATTTATTCTCCAGAAAACGCTTATAAGGATCCCTTATATATTGGGGCATATTACAGAAAAACACGATGGTGGGATAATGTGCCGGTATTTGGGTCACATATTTTATCTTGATATATTTTCCTTTTATTGCCGGCGGTGGAAATTCTTCAATAAGCGGTAAAAAGAATTCGTTCAATTCGGATGTTTTAATTCGCCTTTTCCGATTTTCTGCCACTTCCATTGCTTGTTCGAGCGCTTTAAATATACGCTGTTTGGTAAGCACTGAAGTAAACACAATCGGGAAATCGCGGAAAGGTGCTGTTTTTTCGAAAATAATTTCCTCGTATTGTTTGGCCGTATTGGTTTCTTTTTCCACCAAATCCCATTTGTTTACTATAACTACGAGTCCTTTATGGTTTTTTTCGACCAAATGCAAGATATTTAAATCCTGACTTTCGAGACCTTGCGTGGCATCGAGCATAAGAATGGCTACATCCGATTCTTCAATAGCCCGTATAGATCTTAGTACGGAATAGAATTCTATATCTTCGGTAACTTTCGATTTTTTGCGTAATCCGGCTGTATCGAGCATCCAGAAATCGAATCCGAATTTATTAAAACGGGTATGAATGGTGTCGCGCGTGGTGCCGGCAACGGGAGTCACGATATTTCTATCCTCCTCGAGCAGGGCGTTGATAAAGGATGATTTTCCGACATTAGGGCGTCCTACAACGGCAATTTTCGGGATTTCATCTTCCGTTTTTTCGGGTTCATCTTTCACATATTTTATAACCTCATCGAGCAGGTCTCCGGTTCCCGATCCGCTGGTTGCAGAAACGGCAAAGACATCGCCCAAACCTAAGCTGTAAAACTCGGCCACATCCATTTCGCGTTGCGAGTTATCGACCTTGTTTACCACAATGATTACCGGTTTTTTCGATTTGCGCAGCATATCGGCAACGGCCAAATCAGGCGTTGTTGTTCCGGTGGTAACATCGGCCATAAAAAGAACTACATCGCATTCTTCCACGGCCATTTTTACTTGCTTATTGATTTCCGTTTCGAAAACATCATCGCTTCCGCTGATATAACCTCCGGTATCAATAATGGTAAATTCTTTTCCACCCCATTCGGATTTTCCGTAATGTCGATCGCGGGTAGTTCCACTGGTCGGATCTACGATGGCGGCGCGACTTTCTGTGAGGCGGTTGAACAAAGTGCTCTTGCCTACATTGGGTCTGCCTACTATAGCTACGATTGTACTCATATTGCAAAAATATATAATTTGCCGATACCTAAGGTATTCCGACAAAAAAGCCGCACGGAAAACCGCACGGCTTCTAGTTTTAAATGGTAAAAAACTTTTATTTCTCTACGAGAATAATAGCTTTATTGTTATTCATTTCCAAGACACCGCTTTTGATTTCGATAAACTCGGTCTTCTCGTTGCTCACCACTTTTATCTTGCCTTTATCGAGCGTACTGATAATGGGTGCGTGATTATTTAAAACGCCAAATGAGCCATCTGTTCCGGGCAATTGCAATTGCTTGGCTTCTCCGCTAAACAGAATAGCATCCGGTGTTATAATTTCAACTTGCATTTGCTCTAGGTTTTAATGATTTATTTACGCGACTCGGCAAGGATTTTTTCTCCCGCTTCTATCACATCTTCGATGGTTCCTTTTAAGTTGAACGCCGCCTCAGGATATTGATCTACTTCACCGTCAATAATCATGTTGAAACCTTTAATGGTATCTTCAATGCTTACAAATACACCCGGGATACCCGTAAACTGCTCGGCTACGTGGAATGGTTGCGATAAGAAACGTTGAACACGACGTGCACGGTGTACAACCAATTTATCTTCTTCACTCAACTCATCCATACCCAAGATGGCAATGATATCCTGAAGTTCTTTATAACGTTGTAAGATTTGTTTTACGCGTTGTGCCGTTTCATAATGCTTCTCACCGATAACGTTAGGAGACAAGATACGTGATGTAGAATCTAATGGATCTACAGCCGGATAAATACCCAATTCGGCAATTTTACGACTCAATACCGTAGTGGCATCAAGGTGAGCAAAGGTTGTTGCCGGAGCCGGGTCAGTCAAGTCATCCGCGGGTACATATACCGCCTGAACGGAAGTAATAGATCCGTTTTTGGTAGAGGTAATACGCTCTTGCATTAATCCCATCTCTGTAGCCAATGTAGGCTGATAACCCACCGCTGAAGGCATACGTCCCAATAGAGCCGATACCTCAGATCCGGCCTGAGTAAAACGGAATATATTATCGATGAAGAATAAGATATCACGTCCGCCATCGCTGCCCGATCCATCTCCGTCACGGAAATATTCCGCAACCGATAGTCCAGATAAAGCTACACGAGCACGTGCTCCTGGAGGCTCGTTCATCTGACCGAATACAAATGTTGCTTTAGACTCTTTTAAGCCCTCAACATCAACTTTACTTAAATCCCAACCGCCTTCTTCCATAGAATGCTTAAATGCATCTCCATAGTTCATAATGCCGGCCTCAATCATCTCACGCATCAAGTCATTACCCTCACGAGTACGCTCTCCAACCCCGGCAAATACCGAAAGTCCACCATGACCTTTTGCAATATTGTTAATCAACTCCTGAATCAATACGGTCTTACCTACACCGGCTCCACCGAATAATCCGATTTTTCCCCCTTTGGCATAAGGCTCAATGAGGTCAATTACTTTAATTCCTGTATATAATACTTCGCTCGAAGTAGATAAATCCTCAAATTTCGGCGGCTCACGGTGAATCGGATATCCACCTTTTTTATCAATCTGTGGAAGACCGTCTATCGCATCTCCCGTTACATTGAATAAACGTCCTTTGATGCTCTCTCCAATGGGCATGGTAATTGCACTTCCGGTGGCCAGCACGTCCATGCCTCTGCGCAAACCGTCCGAAGAATCCATCGCAATGGTTCTTACTGTGTCTTCTCCAACATGCTGTTGCACTTCCAGTACCAAAGTGGTTCCATTTTCGCGCTTTATTTCTAACGCCTCTAAAATATTTGGCAGATTTTCTGCATTCTCGAACCTGACGTCGATTACCGGACCAATGATTTGGGATATCTTACCTGTTGACATATTTGTGATTATAATAGAATGATATTCTCTGAATTTGGGTGCAAAGGTAGGATTATTTTGAAAAGAAACGAATTTTTTACCCGCTTCCTTATTCTTTTTTTAGCTGAGGTCTTTTATAACCCAATTCCCATCTGCTTTCTTATAATATACCACTTATACGTATCCCCCCATAACCCCCAAAGGCTATATTGGTGAAGTTATATGTCGGTACCATGTAAGCATTCCCTATTATCCCTATACGAAGGTGGTTTACTATATGGAAATCATATCCCATAGGCATGCCTATCTGCCATAAAAATCCGTTGGCATTGGGAATATATACGACGCCCAAATCGCCTCCGATGAAAAATCCGCTTCGCAAACGCGAACCCATATGTTTCATGAAACGATAATTGAATGCATAGGTCTTCTCTCTATTCTCTCTCCAGTTTTCATATATGCTGAACTTGAATGCATTGGAGAAATTATTCTCGTTTGTATGCCCCAACTCAAATTCATACACAAATTTTAAAGGATCCTTGTTTGCAAAACTCCAGCCCCCAACCCCATACTGAAAGGTTAAATAAACACCCACATAATCTTCCGAAGAACCCGATTTGGTCCTGGTCTTAACAGGCTGAACTCCGCTTACCGAGCTTATATCTAAATAGGTCACGGTCTTTCCCGTCTCATCATCTGTTTCTACTTTTGTAATCTTATAGTAATAGAATAAACCTTTATAGCTTTTGCCGCCCCTGTTTACGGTTATCTCTATGTAATCTCCTGTGCGTCCATATTCAAAAACATCGTTTTCTAAGTTCGAAAAATAGGAAAGCGGAATGCCATCTATATGGGTTATCTCATCATCTAAACGCAAATCTGTTTGAGATAAAATCTCCGGTTTTACCACGTCTCCGATGAGCAAACTCTTTATGCCAAATGAAGTGGATGTATATAAACTAATTCCTATTTTCG
The DNA here is from genome assembly GCA_023432985.1 of Bacteroidota bacterium. Taxonomy (GTDB): domain Bacteria; phylum Bacteroidota; class Bacteroidia; order CAIKAF01; family CAIKAF01; genus JACVCJ01. Next base: position 16,100 of record JAEZEQ010000074.1, read on the forward strand.
CCTGCATGGCCAGGTCCTCATCCACATTTTCGCTCAGTACTTTCGAGCCATTTATCTTGAATACTCTGTATACATTTTCTTTAGGTTCTATTTTTTGTTTTTTGCCTATATAATATACGACCGAATTGTAGCGAATGTCAACTTCGTCGCAATAGATTTTCTGACCTTGTTTTAAATAAATGATGCTCTTTTGTGCAGATAATCTTACACTCATGCATAGCATCAATATAAGTATGCCTATTTTATTTTTCATGTGTTAGGGGGTTGTTTATAAGGATAAGTAAACTATAGACAGTAAATAGCAATTTTTCAATCTATTTTTTCTCATCTTCATTTTTTTAATTCTACCTTCGTGCAATGACAGACTCATTTCCTATTTGGGTGCACGCTGTGGGCTGGTTCGGAGGCGGACTGGTGGTAGTTGCCTATTTGCTTAATACCACCGGAAAACTTACAGCAACCCATATTTCTTACCAATTATTAAACCTGATCGGAAGTATTGCCCTTATCGTCAATACCGCCATAGTCGGCGCATACCCAAGTACGGCCGTTAATATTATTTGGGTTTTTATCGCAGTTTTGGGATTGTGGAAAGGTGTGAAAGAAAAGTTTTTGTAACTTACCCTACATTAATTTTTTTGACCATGAAAACATTTTACTCTTTTCTGTCGTTTTTTATCGCCCTCTTTTTCTTTGCACAAAGTCCGGCAATGTCCCAAATTCCTACGGTTTTTGAGGTGGAAACTTATCCCGTTTTTCCCGGTTGTAACCCGGCCGCCGAATCGGAAGAAGTGCTCCAATGTTTCCATAGCGGTCTCCAAAATCATGTGGTTAAACATCTTGTTTATCCTAAAGAAGCGATGACCATGAATGTTGAAGGTACAGTTTTTGTCAAGTTTAATATAGATAAAAGCGGCATGGTTAATAATGTTAGTTTGGCTGTGCCCAATAAAAAACTTGGCCATGGCCTCGAAGAAGCTGCACTCGAAGCGATTTCCGGTCTACCTATGATGACCCCGGCCACCCAGGGCGGAAAACCCGTGACCATTTCGTATACCCTGCCCATTTCTTTCCGATTGAAATAATCTTTTTTAATCCCCTTTTTTATGGCATTTCCATATCAAATCACCTCCAAGCAGGCTTATGACGAAGCCTATGCTAAAAGTGTCGAAAACCCCGAAGCCTTCTGGGAATCGGTGGCCGAGCATTTTGTATGGTATAAAAAATGGGATAAAGTGCTCGATTGGAATTTCGCTAAACCCCATATGGAATGGTTTAAAGGGGCTACTCTGAATATTACGGAGAATTGCCTCGACCGCTGGGCCGAATCGCAACCCGATACCCCGGCCATTATCTGGGAAAGCAATGACCCCGAAGAACATCATCGCGTATTGACCTACAAAGATCTGCTTTTTAAGGTCTCTCAATTCGCACAAGTCCTCCTGAATAACGGCGCAAAAAAAGGCGACCGCATTTGCATTTATATGCCCATGTTGCCCGAACTGGCCATTGCCGTCCTCGCATGCGCCCGCATAGGTGCTGTGCATAGTGTAATTTTTGGCGGATTCTCGGCACAAAGTATCGCCGATCGCCTCAATGATGCCGCCTGTTCGCTCATTATTACCGCCGATGGTGGATTCAGAGGCAGCAAAGAAGTGCCCCTCAAACATAGCATAGACGACGCCCTCGTGCAATGCCCCAAGGTGCAACGCGTGATTGTGCTCACCCGAAATCGTATGCCCGTTTCTATGATCAAAGGAAGAGATGTTTGGTGGGAAGATGAAATTAAAAAGGTGGAAACTATGGGAAACCCCTTCTGTAAACCCGTGCCTATGGACGCAGAAGATCCCCTCTTTATTCTCTATACTTCCGGCTCTACAGGTAAGCCCAAAGGTGTAGTGCACACTTGTGCCGGCTATATGGTCTATACCGCCTATTCGTTTGTGAATGTGTTTCAGTATAAACCCGGACAAATCCATTTTTGTACGGCCGATATAGGATGGATTACCGGACATTCTTATATAGTCTACGGTCCGCTTTGCTCCGGCGCTACCAGCCTTATTTTCGAAGGTATTCCCACCTGGCCCGACGCAGGCCGATTATGGGATATTGTCGACAAATTTCAGGTCAATATTCTCTATACAGCGCCCACAGCCATCCGAAGCTTGATGGGAACAAATGAGAAATTTCTGGAATCGAAAAAGCTCGATAGCCTCCAAGTGCTCGGTACGGTGGGCGAACCCATAAACGAGGAAGCCTGGCATTGGTATCACCAAAAAATCGGAAAATCGAAATTGCCTATAGTCGACACTTGGTGGCAAACGGAAACGGGCGGAGTGCTCATCTCGAACCTCGCCGGTATTACACCCGCCAAACCCGGCTGGGCCACACTGCCCCTGCCCGGGATTCAACCTATACTGGTCGACGAAAACGGAATTCCCTTGCCCGGATCCGACGCCACAAAACCCCAATTGCCCAATGAAACCATCAGCGGAAACCTATGCGTCAAATTCCCCTGGCCGGGCATTATACGCACTACCTACGGCGACCACGAACGTTGCCGCCAAACTTATTTTGCCGTTTACGATAATCTCTATTTTACCGGTGATGGCGCATCCCGAGACCCTGAAGGAAATTACCGCATCACAGGCAGGGTAGACGACGTACTGAATGTAAGCGGACACCGAATAGGAACAGCCGAACTCGAAAATGCCATTAACCGACATAGTAATGTGGTCGAAAGTGCCGTCGTTGCATTCCCACACGAAATCAAAGGTCAAGGCATCTACGCATTTGTTGTTCGCGGCGAACACGAAATGGACGACCAACGCGCCAGACTCGATATTCACCAAACCGTAAGCCGATTGATTGGACCTATAGCCAAACCCGATAAAATACAGTTCGTGAAAGCATTGCCCAAAACCCGAAGCGGGAAAATTATGCGCCGCATTCTCCGCAAAATCGCCGAAAATGAAGTGCATGCCATAGGTGATATTTCGACTTTACTCAACCCCGAAGTGGTCGAGGATATTGTGAAGAATAAATTGGATTAATTCCTCATTTTTTCTACACTTTTGATAAAGCTCTTTTTATCTTTGATCATGTTTAAGTCGATTTTATTTCCCATTTTTTCGGTTAATAAAAGGGTTTTTATACTCTTGTTTATTATACTGTCTCAGGTTTTGTATGCCCAAAAGCCCGAACCTGTTAATACCCTGCACGCCCCATTCCTGCACGGTGTGGCCAGCGGTGACCCCACCGAATCGGCGGTGATTATTTGGACCCGCCTCAGTATTCCCCTCGCCCCCGCACAGGTCGAACTGCATTGGGAAATGGCATCGGATCCCGATTTTCGAAATATTGTGCAAAGTGGAACCTGTATCAGCGCCGCGCAACGCGATTATACGGTAAAGGTCGATGTGCAAAACCTGAATGCGGACTCATGGTACTATTACCGCTTTCGATATAATGCATCTTATTCTCCCGCCGGTCGCACGCGTACCATGCCCGGCAAAAACTCGCAACGACTGCGGTTCGCCGTACTCTCCTGCCAGGATTATCAAAACGGATTTTATAATGTACTCGAAGATTTGACCCTGAAAAATAATGTAGATCTGGTTTTCTTTTTGGGCGATTATATTTATGAATACGCTGCCGCTGACCCGGAAAAAAGACCGCATCACCCAAGAAATGAAATTGTTTCACTTAATGATTACAGACTCCGTTATAGTCAATACCGACTCGACCCGCTACTGGCCGAAGTGCACCGACAATTTCCCTTTATTTGCGTATGGGACGACCACGAAACCGCAAATGATGCCTATAAGGACGGAGCCCAAAACCACTCGGAAAAGGAAGGCGATTTTTATGCGCGAAAAGCAAATGCGCGTCGGGTATATTTGGAATGGTTGCCACTGAGAGAAAATAATGGATTGGATCAAATTTACCGCAGTTTCCACTGGGGAGACCTGGCCCATTTTTATTTTTTAGATACCCGACTGGCCGGAAGAGACGAACAAATCGGTAAATTGTTTCCCGCCCTCAATTACCCCGCCCTCAACGATTCTTCCCGCTCGCTCTTAGGTAAGGAACAATGGCAATGGCTCGAACGCGAAATCGCCGGCTCACGCGCAACATGGAACCTCTTCGCTCAACAAGTGATGATGGCGCCCCTGCTCTATAATATTTTTGAATCGTTTAAGGTGATGAATACGGATCAATGGGATGGTTATCCGCTCGATCGGAGGAAATTACAAAATTTATGGGCCAAATACCAAACCCCAAATCCCATTATTCTTACCGGAGATATTCATACCTCCTGGGCAAATGAAATTCCCAATGCCTTGCAACCCAATGCAGCTCCGGTCGCTGTGGAGTTTGTCGGCGCCTCGGTCACTTCTTCTAATGCCATGAATATCCCCGGCATACGCAACGAAATTCGCTATATGAATCCGCATATTAAGTTTTTAGACCTCCAACACCACGGCTATTTTGTGACGGATATTTGCCCCGATTCTATTCATACCGATTTTTATTTTGTCAATACTATCGAATCTACGATTTATAACAGTTATAGAGCAAGCGGATTCTCGGTAAGAAATGGAAGCGCAATCCTGCATGCCGTTAAAGGAGAAAAAGATACGCAAGGCTATAACCCACCTTTGATACAGCCGATTTCGACCGAACGTAAATGGGAAAAAAATGTGCAGATTTTGCATATATCCGGACCCGATAATCTCAAAAATCCCAATTTATGGCTCTATGCCGATAAACAATATATTGTGGAGGTCGAACTCTTTAGTCGCGAAAACCAACGTTTATACCAAGATTTTATACGTGTTTTACCCGGATTTAATGAGGTTTATTTGAACGGATTTGAAGACCTGAATTATGTAAATAAAGTACAGGTTAAAATGCAAGGAAGTCCCGAAAAAATAGCCGATGTGATGTATATACTAAAATAAAAATCAGCGGGAAAAAATATTGTATTTCAATATGCAATAGATGGCTCTAAACCCATCTTTCCATCCTATTTTTTTACCTTCTTCATAGGTGCGTCCGTAATAGGATATGCCTACTTCGTAGATGCGTACTTTGGGTATGCGGGCAATTTTTGCCGTAATCTCCGGCTCAAACCCAAAACGATTTTCTTTTAATTCCAATCGCTGCACCATCTCGGTATTGAAAAGCTTATAGCAGGTTTCCATATCGGTCAGGTTCAAATTGGTGAGCATATTCGATAAAAAGGTCAGAAATTTATTGCCTATGGTATGCCAGAAGAATAAAATTCGATGCGGATTTCCACCCATAAAACGGGAACCGTAAACTACGTCTGCAAAGCCATCTAATACAGGCTGCAGGAGTATATTGTATTCCTGAGGATCGTATTCTAAATCGGCATCTTGTATGATTAAATATTCGCCACTCGCTTTTTTTATCCCCGTATGCAAAGCCGCTCCCTTTCCTTTGTTCACTTCGTGCTTGTAATATTGTATCGATAACTCGGGATGCGCCGCCTTATAGCTCAATATGCTCTCTTCGGTATGGTCTTTACTGCAATCGTTGATTATGATTACTTCTTTTTCTATATCCCCGCTTAAGCGCACTTCGCGCACTTTGTCGAGTATCAAATGTATGGTATTTCCCTCGTTGTAGGCAGGAATTATTATGGATAATTTCGAAATGGACATAAGGCGCTTTTATGGTTGCGAAGGTATTGTTTTTTTTTCATTTTCAGCCCCTGCTTTTTTCTCTATACCCTAATAGCTTTTTCTCTATTTGTCGACTATAAATTTTTGCACTTGACCGTCAATTTGCAATATATACATGCCTCTGGCCAAACTGTGAACCGGGATTTGTATTTCTTGCAATCCCTTTTGTCCGGCATGCTCTGATGTATATACGATTTTTCCGCTCAGATCGCTGATACGTATGGGCAAATTTTTGTCCTCGCTGAGTATGACATCTAGTTTTATATAGGAATTGGCCGGATTCGGATAGGGGTATCCAATCCAGTTTTCGCTGCTAATGGGCGCACATTTACTCCGTTTTTGAAGCTGATTTTCGGCATCTGTGAAATAGACTTCTACACAGCAAAATTTCTTTAAATCGCCTTGCAAAACCGGACTTTGTCCCGTATATGTATATGTCATGCCTTGCCCGGATGCCAAATTCCCCGACCATTTTTCTCTAAACCCTTTGTCATAATCTATATGCGCTCCGAATTCTAATTCCTCCAATGCTTCGCTCCCGGTATTGATTAAATAGCCCGAATAGGAAATTAAATTGTTTTGTTCTATGCATTGCAAACTGTACCATTCGGCATCCATCAGGCGCGGGCCCACTTGTATGCTCAAACTGCCGGAATCGCTGCAGGCATACTGATTCCAAACCTGCAATTGTACTTCATAGATTCCGTCGCTGTCGTAAATTACCGGATTGGGTTGCATCAAACTGCTGTTTTCCCCATTTCCAAAATCCCAATAATATTGCTGCGCACCTTGTCCGCTATAAGTGAAGCTTACTTCCAAAGGAGCCGTGCCGTAACTGTTGCTTATGCTGAAATCGGCTTGAGGCTTGGGCAAAACTTCTATGCTGTGTTGCACCGAATCGCGACATCCGGCGGCGGTCTTATTGATAAGGCGAACGATGCGATTTCCGGCTTGTTGGAAAGCAAAATCGGGTGCCGGTCCGCTTAGCTGCGCCGTTGAACCCATACGCCAAATATGCTCGCTGATGCTGTCGTTGATGCCGTATGAAAGGTTTTGAAATGGGATTTTTACCCCGCTGCAAATGCTGTCGGGCATGTCGAAATCCGCCTCTACACCATGCATTACAGGAACGAGTATGGTCTTATATGCCTTGCATTGATTGTTGGTGGTCACTCTTAATGTCACCGCATAGGTATCGGGCAGATTATAGGTGATTTGCGGACTAAATAATCCCGAGCTACTGCCATTTCCCATATACCAGGTATAGGAGAGTGGACTCACGCCGGGGGCGAACTGACTATTATTTGTGAACAAGGTCGGAGCCTGAAAACAATGGCCCGAATAATCAAAATCGGGATATGCCCCGTCTTTTATGCTTACCGGCTGTGTCAATTGAGCCGTACAACCCGAATCATTGCTAATGTTTAGGGTCACAAAATAATTGCCCGGAAGTGCGTATACATGTTTACTGTAAAGGCTGTCGGATTGATTATTGATGCCCGATGCCGGATCATTGAAATCCCATAATACCGATGCTATTCCGCCCGCAAGCGGAGTCGCTTGTCCGATAAATACTACACTGTCGTTTACGCAAGTATCGCTGTAATGAAATTGGAGTAGGGGTTTGGGGTTGATTGCTACATTTTTTGTAAGCAGATTTCCGCAACCATTATCGGCCAAAAGGAATAGAGATACTGCGTAGTTGCCCGGGTTCAGATAGCTGTGCGTGGGATTCACCTGAGTGCTGTTATTCCCATCCCCGAAATTCCATAAAAAGGATATGGGATTCATATTGCTGGTATATGAGAATTGGGAGCTTACATTTTCGCAGCGGTTTTGCATCGAAAAATCAATATCGGGTGCTGTGCCCGAGATGTTGACTTGTATAGTGTCTCTGGCCGTACATCCATTTTCGTTGGTGGCGTGAACCCAATACGTTCCTCCGCTGCTTAGGTTTATTTGTTCGCTCGTATCGCCCGTACTCCACAAAAAAGTAGATCCGGGTTGCGTGGGCATATTCAGGAAAAGGTCGTTATTGATGCAGAGTGTGGTATCATTTCCCAATCCGGCATTCGGAAAGGGGTCCATGATAAACTGCACTGTGTCTGAAGTGAAGGTACAACTGGTGCTGGTTTCGGTAATTTGCACAAAATAAGCGCCCGGACTTGTAATCGTTATACTGGAATCCGTACTCCCGGTGGACCAAAGAAAATCGTATTGTGCATCGGGGAGATTGGTTTGCCAGATGAAACTATCGTTTTGACAAAAATAAACAGATGCCGGAGGCTGATTGAAAGAAGATTGAGAGCCTATATTTATGGTATCGGTATAACTATGGCCATAGCCATCCTGCACGCTTACCCAATAGGTACCCGGAGCGTTCACGGTCAAATTTGCACTTGTGCTACCTGTGCTCCACAGATAAGACGAAAAACCGTCACCGGCCCTGAGAAGTATAGATCCGCAAAGTGGGTTTATGCTTGTATCTTTTCCCAAATTTACAGGAGGCAAATAGCGTTGAATCAGATATTTTTCCAATAAAATGCGGGTAGAATCGTTGTGGTCGGCATTGAAGAAGAGCATTTCAGCTACTTCCATTTGACTCGTAGCCAACGATGCATTATTGTTGTAGTTGACATTGCTGCCCAAAATAATGGGCGCAGCAGGATTTATACTATACACGGCCGACGCACTGCTGCCAACAGGTATACTATTTCTGAAAACCTTAGCCTGTACTGTATTGTCTATTGCTGTAAAAAAACGCCATGTATTCGCATTTCCTGAAGAGGTAATGAAGTATTGAGGTTGGCCGGTACTGCCATTACTTGCCCATAAAAAAGTAGCGTTAGCATTGTGATTGTAAGCTGCTCTATTTTGCTGAAGGGGTGTATAGAGCGCGAAATTAGCCATGGTGAATATGAAGCCGTAGGGTTGTGCTTGAGGCAATAATTTCCCCAAAAAATAAAAACTAATCGGATCTGTATGTGCAATCTGTGCTCCGGTAATATTCGTTGTGAGCTGTTTTAACCCGCCCGAAAATTTCACCATAGGTTTATTCCCGGGACCGCCTGAGCTTAAATAGGTGGGACTTGTTGCTGCATTTGCATTGGATGCAAGAGCTGTTACAGCAAGCGAATTCCAATTTTGCAAACTGCTGTTATTGGCTTGAGAAATATTTAATGCACTGAACCAGCCTTGTAATCCACCCGCCAATACAGGATCAAAATAACGAAACCAATAGGTCGAACTATTGTTGTTTTGCCCGGCATGACGCACGCGCCAATAATGCGTTTTGGTTGAGTTTGTTGTGAAAATTAAGGAATCAGCGGCTATATTAGTGAAAAGCATGGGCGCTGGAAAATGCATAAAAGTGTCTACCTCTACATCATACAAAAAAGGCAAACTGCCACGATTCCACTTTAGAATAAAATTATTTTGGTTGCTTATGCTTGAGCGAGCAGGACTATATGGAGTTGGATTTTGAGCCCAAAAAGTCGGCAAAAAATGACAGAAAAGAAAAAGCAGGAGAGGTATAATTTTTTTCATAAACTTCAAAAGCTATTCAAAGTAACGTAAAAATAATCATTTCCGTAAAGTTTGCTTTAAAATTAAAAGGCAGCCAAAAATTTTCCTATTTTCGCAGCATGTTGCAGCATCCCGAAATACATATTATTGAAGCAAAAAAATCCTTGTTTCGTCTCAATCTGAAAGAAACCTGGCAGTACCGCGACTTATTGCTTCTCATGGTAAAACGGGATATTGCGGTTGTTTATAAGCAAACCATTTTGGGGCCATTGTGGTTTTTTATTCAGCCCATTCTTACAACATTCATGTTTACGTTGATATTTGGGCGTATAGCCAAAATTGATACAGCCGGAGTGCCCGCACCATTATTTTATCTGGCTGCCTTAATCGGATGGAATTATTTCGCAGCTTGTCTTAACGAAACTTCGCAAATTTTTCGAAACAATGCCCATATTTTTGGTAAAGTATATTTTCCTCGTTTGGTCGCTCCACTCAGTACCATTATTTCGAATCTGCTGAAATTTCTTATCCAATATGCCTTATTCCTAACCCTGTGGGCCTACTATTATTTCTCGGGTATATTCGAGGCGAACTGGTTTTGGATTATTCCGGGAACTATTGGAATTACGTTGGTTTTAGGGGTACTCGGACTGGGATTCGGGCTTATTATTTCTTCCCTTACCACCAAGTATAGAGATTTAACTTTTCTTATTCAGTTTGGCGTACAATTATTGATGTATGCAACCCCGGTCATTTATTCGATTTCAAATCCTTCTTTTTCGGATTTCTTCAAAACCTTATTGTGGCTTAATCCCCTTAGTTCGCTTATAGAACTTTTTCGCTGGCTTTATATGGGCGCAGGAGAAGTAAGTTTGTTTTGGCTGACTTATAGTTTGCTGTTTGCGGTTGGACTTCTACTGGCAGGTATTGTTGTATTCAATTATGTGGAACGCGACTTTATGGATACCGTATAATGGAAAAGGCATTAATAGTAGAAAATGTTGGAAAAATGTACCGCTTAGGTACCGTAGGTACGGGCACATTGAGTCACGACTTAAATCGTTTTTGGCATAAAGTAAGAGGGAAAGAAGATCCATATACGAAAGTTGGACAAGAGAACAATAGATCTACAGCTTCAGATAATCCGTATGTATGGGCGCTAAAAGACATAAACTTTAGCGTAGAAAAGGGTGAAGTTTTAGGGATAATTGGTAAGAATGGAGCTGGAAAAAGTACCTTATTAAAAATATTAAGTAAGATTACCTCTCCAACAACAGGAAGCATAAAAGTAAATGGCCGTATAGCTAGTTTATTAGAGGTTGGAACGGGATTTCATCCAGAGCTTACAGGTCGAGAAAATATATATTTGAATGGTGCCATTTTAGGAATGAAGCACCATGAAATTAAGTCTAAATTTGACGAAATTGTTGAGTTTAGTGGTTGCGAAAGATATCTTGACACACCGGTTAAACGATACAGTAGCGGCATGTATGTTCGTTTGGCATTTGCGGTAGCTGCACACCTAGAAAGCGAAATCTTAATTGTAGATGAAGTGCTTGCTGTGGGTGACGCTGAGTTCCAGAAAAAATGTTTGGGTAAGATGCATGATGTGAGTAAAGACGGCAAATCTGTGATATTTGTTTCTCACGACATGAATGCTATTTATAAACTTTGCCCTAATTCCATTTTAATGCAAAATGGGCAAATTGAATTTTTGGACCGTACTGATATTGCTATTAAAAAATATTTTGAATACATGGCTAATAACAATATTACCGACGTTAAACGTGTTGGTAATGGCAGAGTTCGAGTAGAAAAAGTAGCTATGACAGACGGAAATAATAATTTCCAAAATGTATATCAATCAGGAAATAGTATATTCATCGAAATGAAAGTAATGGGCTATGATGATGTACCTAATTTACACTATGCTGTTACAATAAAAAACATGATTGGAAGTCCAGTAACTTCAGCATGGACGTTATTTGAAAACAATCCGCAAAAAATTAAAAAAGGAGAAGAAAAGTTTATCAAATTTGAACTTAAAAATTTAAGATTAGTTCCAGGAGAATATACTGTTCTTACATATATAAATTTCGGGAATGAAGTGTTTGAAATGATCGACCAAGCAACATCATTTTCCATTATTCAACCAAACAACATCACTACAACATACCCGAGTTCTAGTGAAGGTATTTTTGCAAGTGACGCTGTAATTACCATAAAATAAAATATTGTGCTAAAATTTCTTCCATACTATACTTTTAACGTCTGCTTTGACTATATCTGGCAATACATATGCATGAAATTTAAGCGTAAAAGCAATTGGAAAAAATACGATTCATACAACCATCTTATTTCAAAAATTCAAACAAAATTCAGCTTAAAATCTACTATATTCAGTAATTTCATTGAAATTGAAGAGTTAAGAACTTCCATTAGAAAAAATAGCTCTGATGCGGAAGTATTATTTCAAATTTGGTTTCATGAAGAATATAAAAAGCCTATTGAAATAATTAAAAATCAAATTAAAATAGGGAATGAACCAATAATATTTGACATAGGCGCAAATATTGGAATGGCTTCGCTTTATTTTAAAAACAAATTTCCACAAGCCAAGATATATTCTTTTGAACCATTTGAAGCGAATCGAGATAGAATTTCGAAAGAATTTACTATTTCATCCAAAGCACTTTGGAAAACTAATACTAAACTTGAAACGAGTTTAAATTTTAGAGATGGGAAAGATTGGTCCGTTCAAGTAATTGAAACAGAAAGTGGAATCATTCAAGGAGCAACACTATCCAACTTAATGGAAGATTTTAACGTCACATCCATTGATATACTAAAAGTTGACGTAGAAGGAAGTGAATATCCAGCTTTATTAGAAGACAATACCATAGGGGACACTCTAACTCGTGTAAAGGCTATAGTTATTGAAATACATGATGATGCCGGAAACAGAAATGATTTATATACTAAATTAAAAGAATGTCATTTCATAAATTATCCTTTAGGTGAATTAGATGTATTCATAAATGAAAAATTTATTGCCTAATATAGATTTAGAAAACCGCGTATGGGGATTAGACATCATGAGAGTTGTAGCCATCGTGACAGTCTTAATTTTATATTCAAGTGAATATAAAATGGAATATTCTTTTTCATTAATATACCCTTTTGGAGTTGTCGCTATTGAAATATCTTGTTTGTGTCTTCTTATGGCAAGTTTAGTATATCCATTTTTTGAATTGCCCGTTCTTAAGATCAGAGAAAAATTCACACATAAAGAATAATGGAAAAAGGTATATCCATCATAGTTTGCTGTTACAATAGTGCGAAGAGAATTAATGATACCTTGATTCATCTCGCTCAATTAGAACATAGTTCTAATGTAGAAGTTTTATTGATCGATAATAACTGTAGCGACGAAACTGTGGAGATAGCCTTAAACACTTGGAAAGAACAAGGAAACCCATATACTTTACAGATTTTAAAGGAAAGCAAACCAGGATTAAGCTATGCGCGTAAATGCGGTGTGGCAGCAGCTAAGTACGATTTAATTTTATTCTGCGACGATGATAATCATTTAGCCAAAGATTATTTGAAAATTGGAGAAGCTTTCATGCGTTCAAACCCAGAAGTTGGCGCCTGTTTTGGAAATGCGAGTCCACTCTTCGAAAAAGAAGCTCCTAAATGGATTTACCCTTTTTTAGAAAGTTATGCAATAGGTCCCAATAATTTAAAAAGTGGAGAAGTGAATCCTCCCCGTGTACCTTGGGGAGCTGGTTTATGGATGCCTGCAGCTTTTTTACATTCGGTTTGGCCCGATAAAAGAACTAGTAAATTAGCCGATAGAACCGGAAAAAGTTTGAGTAGCGGAGGCGACACAGAACTTTGCTACTGGGCACGTGAAGCTGGCTATAAATG
>JAEZEQ010000012.1 GCA_023432985.1 Bacteroidota bacterium
CGCATTTTTTGGGTAATTTTTGCACCTTTGTGCCTATGTTTAAAGTGTTTAAATTTGGAGGTGCATCGGTGAAAGATGCTGATTCTGTTAAGAATGTAGCCAGTATTATTCGTGATTTTAAAGGAGAAGACAAGCTTTTATGCGTGGTTTCGGCTATGGGTAAAACTACGAATGCCTTAGAACTTGTGGTTAAGCAAGCAATTGAATCTAAAGGTACTTCTATGCCCGAAATGCAAAAATCATACGAATACCATAAACAAATTATTGACGAACTTGAATTAGGAAATGATGTTTTGGCTGAAATTGACGAGTCTTTCTTAGAAATGAAAGATTTATGCGTCAATCAATATGCGAATGAATACAATTATTTCTATGATCAAGTGGTTTCATTAGGAGAAATTCTATCCACTAAAATTGTAGCACGTTATTTACAAAAAATAGGCGTTTCGGCTATTTATAAAGATGGAGGCGGACTTATACGAACAGATGCTACTTACCGTGAAGGAAAAGTGAATTGGACGGTGACCGAACATCTTATTCAAACGCAAGTAAAGGTATTGTTAGAAGGTACAGAAAATGCGAATAATGTAATTATTACGCAAGGATTCACCGGAAAAACGTCTGAAGGTACACGGGTAACGTTGGGTCGTGAAGGATCTGATTATTCTGCGGCCATTTTTGCATACTGTTTAGGTGCTGAAGAAGTGACTATTTGGAAAGATGTTCCAGGCGTTCTAAATGCTGACCCTAAAATATTCCCTGAAGCTCAATTATTCCATAAGTTATCGTACACCGATGCTATTGAATTGGCATATTATGGAGCTACCGTAATTCATCCTAAAACCATAAAGCCGCTTCAGAATAAAAATATCGTACTACGTGTTCGAAGCTTTGTAAATCCTTCGGCTCAAGGTACAATAATTGACAATAAAGAGGAATTGGGGTTACTTCCATCGTTCATCTTTAAGAAAAACCAAGCGCTGTTATCATTATCGCCTAAAGATTTCAGTTTTGTGGCGGAAGAAAATTTAGCACAAATTTTTAGTCTTTTAACAGCATATAGAATTAAAGTGAATTTAATGCAAAACAGTGCCATTAGCTTTAGCTTATGTATAGATAATGATGCGCTAAAAGTTCCAGCATTGCTTTCGCAACTCGAAGAATTGTATAGCATAGACTTTACCGAAAATTTAGAACTCATTACTATACGAAATTATAACGAAGCTATTGTAAGTAGATTTACCAAAGGTAAAAGCATTCTAGCCGAGCAAAAGAATGATCATACAGTGCGTTTTGTGATTGAAGGAGAGTGATTTGTAAAATAATTTATAGTGAATTACGTTTAATATTAGTTAAACCAATTCGCTATGCGCAAAATTATTTTATTGCTCGTTACAAGTTTGTTTGGTATACATCAATATGCTCAAACTGTAGAAGAAACGCCACATTTTAATTCAGATGGAACTGTAAAACATGCTGTAAATTTAAATATAGGCTTTACTGCCTTTGGGATGTATGGTGTTGAAAGCACTGGGCCTACGATAAGCATTTTATATCAACGTCAGTTTTTAAAACAACATTTTTTGAGGGGGGGATTTAGGTTCCAAGCACCAGATAGATATTATTCTGGAGGTGGTCACCGATCTTATTATATAGATCCAGCTGAAATAACTGCTCCGGGTAGCTATAGTAGAACTCAATTTTCTAATACCTATGATATTTACCAAAATTATATGATTGGTTATGAAATAGGTTATGCTAAACACTTTGGGAAAATGAAGGTGCAACCTGTATTGGGCGTGTCTTTATATCTTGGTTATCAGCATATGAAGGCTAGCTTTATGGAAACTTCGTGGTTAGAAACTAAAACATATGATCCTATCACCGAATCTTCTAGTTTTTTAATTGAACCTAGAACTTCTGGTGTGGCTTATCATACAAATCATAGGATTTTCATGGGTGTTATTCCGCGCTTAGGTTTAAATGCAGATTTAGGAAATCGTTTTTCTCTGGGAGTTAGTCTTACTCCTTATATAGGTTATTCGCATAGAGTTGGTTTGAAAGAAGGGATTAAAGGTGATAAACCTCAAACGGCTGGTTTAGATAGAAGTTTTTGGGATCCATTGGCTAATGCAGAGCTTAATATGGTATTCAAAATTGTTCATGGAAATTAAAAAAGCAAATAATAAAAATTTTACCTTTGGTATATGTCTAAAGGTAGAAGACGTTTGCGTCGTGCACTCATAATTTTTGGTGTTTTATTTATAGTTAGTCTGAGCCTTGTATATTGGTACAAAGCTGCTACGGATATAGCTCCTCCTCAAGTGAGTGCGGATATGTTTACTCTTCAAGATGTTTCCGTTGATGGCGATTCAACTCTTCATTTAGGGAATAATTTCTTACTAAAAAACGATCTAGGTTTATACGAAATGTACCTAGAAGGTGATGGTTACGAAAGAGGTTTAGCGCATGGTATTTTATGTAAAGATTTAATAGAATTTCAGGAATCCGTATTTATAAAGCAGCTTAAACAAATCATACCGAATGAGCGTTATTTGTCGATGCTTAAATACGCCACTCTCTTTTTTAATAGAAATATGCCTCATTATATTCCTACGGAATATTTAGAAGAGATATATGGAATTTCTAAAGCACATCCTGATAGTTTTAATTTTATTGGAGAGAAGTACGACCGCGTTTTAAATTACCATGCAGCGCATGATATAGGGCATACCATGCAGCAGTATATGCTGGTAGGGTGTACGAGTTTCGGAGCTTGGGATGGATATACGAAAGACGGGAAAATTATTCTGGGACGAAATTTTGATTTTTATATGGGCGAAGATTTTGCCCGAAATAAGGTTGTTTCTTTTTACAAACCCGATAGCGGACATGCTTTTGCCAGTGTTTCCTGGCCTGGATTTATAGGTGCGGTGAGCGGTTTGAATGAAGCCGGACTGGCCTTGACCATCAATGCGGCTGCGGGAGATCCTCCAATGGGAACCAAAATGCCCATAGCCTTACTGACTCGCGAAATTTTGCAATATGCATCCAATATAGAAGAGGCATTGGATATTTGTAGACGTAGAGAGACTTTTGTAAGCGAAAGTATACTCTTGGCTTCTGCTGAAGACGGACGTACGGTAATTATCGAGAAAAGTCCCACTCAAACCGGATTATATGAAAGTTCAATTTCGCGCATTAGTTGCAGCAATCATTATCAAAGTGCGGTCTTTAGCGATGAACCCAATAATGTAAAAAATATAGAGGAAAGTGATTCTCCGTATAGGTTGGCACGTATGAATGAATTGCTCGACCAATCGCCCGATCTGGATGTGGAGCATACTGCGTCGATTTTACGCAATAAGGAAGGTTTGTTTAACCGAAGTCTTGGATATGGAAACCAGAAAGCCATTAATCAGCTCATATGCCATCATTCGGTGATTATTAAACCCGAAGAAAGGAAAATTTGGGTATCGGCACCGCCCTATAATTTGGGAAAATATGTTTGTTATGATTTGAATTTAATCTTCGCAAATCCCACTGCCGTACTGAAGCAAAAGCATTATTACAGCGATGAATTCAGCATTCCGGAAGATCCTTTTGTGCATAGTGAATCTTTTCGGCGCATGGAAGTTTTTCGGCGTATGTTACCCTTGATGCGCTTTTTTATTCAACATCCAAAAGAGAATCAGCCTCATGAAACATTTTTTCATCTTTTTGAGGAATATAATCCGCATTGGTATCATACCCAAGAATTATTGGGCGATTATTATTCGGCTCAAGGCGATGAACAAAGGGCCGGTCGCTTTTATGCACAAGCCTTGAAAATGGAAATAGCCACTACGGGTGAGCGCAATCGTATAGTTGAAAAATTAGAGAGCCTGAGTAAATAAATCCGATTATTCGCGGATATTTTCCAGGTCGAGCAAGAAGGCATATTCAAATGCGATTTCATGCAGACGTTGAAAGCGTCCGCTTTTGCCTCCATGTCCCGATTCCATATCGGTATACAGATACAATTTATTTTCGCCTTGATGCATGGTTCTTAATTTAGCTATCCATTTTGCCGGTTCCCAATATTGCACCTGAGAATCGTGGAACCCGGTTGTGATAAGCAGGTTGGGATATTCTACCGCTTTAATATTATCATAGGGAGAATAAGAAAGCATATAGCTGTAGTAGGGTTCATTTTTCGGATTTCCCCATTCGCTGAATTCGCCCGTTGTGAGTGGAATCGTTTCGTCGAGCATGGTGCTAACCACGTCAACGAAAGGAACCTGAGCCACTATGCCCTTGTATAAATCGGGTCTTTCGTTCATCACGGCACCCATTAAAAGTCCGCCCGCACTGCCACCCATAGCATAGAGTTTATCTTTGGCAGCCCATTTGTTTTGAATTAAAAATTCGCTGCAATCGATAAAGTCGTTGAATGTATTTTTCTTTTGAAGCAGTTTCCCGGCTTCATACCATTGTCTTCCCATATCTTGTCCGCCCCGAATATGTGCGATAGCAAAAACAAAGCCTCTGTCGAGCAAACTGATTCGGGTAATGCTGAATCCGGGATCTACTGTAATTCCGTATGACCCATATCCGTATATAAGCGCCGGATTTTTACCTTCCTCATATTTATCCTTACGGTAGACCAGCGACATGGGCACAATAGCTCCGTCCCGAGCGCGCACTTTGAACCTTTTTGTGGCATATAAATCGGGATTAAATCCGCTTGGAATTTCCTGCACCTTCAATGTTTTTCTATCCCGATTGTCCATATTCAACTCATAAATGGAGAGGGGCTGATTCATAGATGCGTATGCATAACGAAATAGGTTGGTATTGTAATCGGGGTTGTGATGCATATAGGTAGAATAGGCCGGGTCGTCGAATTGAATGAAGTAATCGATAGAGCCTTTCCAGGATTTTATACGCAAACGGGTGAGTCCCTCATAGCGTTCTTCGAGTACCAGGTAATCTTTAAAAACATCAAAATCTTCGGTGAGTACATCATCGCGATAATTGATTAAATCTTTCCAGTTGTCCCGGGACGAATTTGTGGCTTCGCAATACATCATTCTGAAGTTGCGGGCATTGAAATTGGTGCGTATATAGAAATAAGGCCCGGCATGATCGGCATAATAGAGTATATCCTCTGTTCTTTTGGCCAAAATTTGCGGAGATTTTTCAGGTTGATCTGCGGCTAAAAAGCTATATTCAGAAGTGGTCGTACTAAAGGAACTGAAAAGAATATAGGCTTCAGATTTCGACTTTGATACTTGACAATAAAAAGTCTCGTCTTTTTCTTCATAAACGGTTTTATCCTTTTTGTGTGAACTTCCCAAAAGGTGTCTGTTTATTTTGAATGTACGCAGGGTAATGGGGTCTTTCACATCGTAGAACAAGGTTTTATTGTCATTGGCCCATACATAAGAACCATCTGTATTGGGCACGGGTTCGTCGAGCAATTCCCCGTTTTCTAATGAAATAATATACATGGCATATTGTCTTCTTCCCGAGAAATCGACTCCATAACAAAGCTTACTGTTGTCGGGGCTAACCGTAATGCCGACGATTTGACAATAACTTTGGTTGACTGCTATTGCGTTTTCGTCGAGAATAATTTCTTCCACGGCATTCATATCTCCTTTTTTACGGCAATGAATGGGATATTCTTTTCCGATTTCGTAGCGGGAATAATAGTAGTATCCGCGCAGGAAATAGGGTACAGACAGATCATCCTCTTTCATGCGCCCTTTCATTTCTTCGAATAGTTTTTGCTGAAGCGGTTTGGTATGCGCAAGTGCCTGTTCGGTATATGCATTTTCGCTCTTGAGATATTCGATAACTTCGGGATTTTCTCTTTCGTTGAGCCAAAAATAGGGGTCTATACGCGTATGGCCATTGTTTTTTAATTCTTTGGGCTTACTTGGAGCTAATGGGGCATTTTGTGCCGTAGTTGCAGACATAGTCATAATCGCAATAATTAGAAAAATTAGATTGGTTTTCATTTACTTATAGGTTTGGGTATGCAAAGTTATCGAATTTATTCCAAGTCCATATTCCCTTTTTTTGCTTGCATTTGGGCTTCGAAATAGGCATCCCTGTTCAGATTTGCCGATTTGGAGGCATTCACCGCCAATTCGTCGCAACGGTTATTTTCCTCATTTTGGGCATGACCTTTTACCCATACAAAGCGTAGGTTTTTAAACTGCCTGTATACCTTTAGAAATCGGATCCATAAATCGGGATTTGCTTTTTTGTCGAACATTTTCTTTTCCCAATTAAATACCCATTTCTGATTTACGGCTTCGACCACATATTTGCTGTCGCTATACACTACAACCGGATATTTATTGGTTTTTAAGGCTTCCAATGCTTCAATGACCGCTAATAATTCCATACGGTTATTGGTTGTCATTTTGAAGCCTTTGGAGATTTCTTTTCTTTTGCCGTTAAATTTAAGTACGGCCCCAAATCCGCCCGGACCCGGATTTCCGGAAGCTGCGCCGTCGGTATAAATTTCGATCAAATTATTCAATGCATTTTTTTGTTAGATGTCCGCATTCCGTCCGGGGACTTTCAGCCCCGGAAAGAAAAGAACATTTTGTAATCACAGGCAATAGGCCGGGTTGATTACTTTATTTTATTTCCGTTTGTATCCAATTCAATTACAGGATAACCGAGTTTTTGTAATTTGGATAATACGGTATTTTTATCTCCTACCACTACTATAGTCAGTTTTTTGTAGGGTAAATATTTTTTGGCTAAATCGGCCGCTTCTGCTTGAGTGAGTTTATTCAACAGCTCTGTTCTTCTTTTTTGTAAATTTTTATCGGCATTATTTTCCAATAATAATTTCAAGAAGCCGGCTTTTTTGCCCAATGTTTCATATTCCAGGGCTTCGCTTTGACTGATGCTGTTTTTGGTGAATAAAATTTCGTTTTCCGTCGGCCCGCTTTCGGCATATTGGGTAATTTCTTTAATGATTTCGATCAAACTACTGTCGGTTGCTTCCTTTTTTACACCTGCCGAAACGAGGAATTTATTTTCTAATCGTGTAGAAGAAAAGCGACTTCTTGCACCATAAGTCCACCCGTGTACTTCTCTCAGGTTTAAATTAATACGACTGTTGAATGATCCGCCGAGGGCAAAATTAATCAGGTTTAATTTGTAATAAATCCCATCTGCATCATAAAAAAGAGTGGGGAATCCGACCCGAATTTCGCTTTGTGCCGCATCATCTTTATGTACAAAGAATATGCTTGTTTCTTCCACTCCTTTTGCTCCAATAGGTCTGTTGGGAGGTAAATTATTTTTGTTCCAGTTTTGAATAAAACTCAATTTCTTTTTCAAGTCTTTTTTATCCCATTCACCTACGGCTACCATCATGGCATTGTCGGGCGCGAAGTATTTGGCATAATAGGCTTTTACATCATCGAGACTAATGTTTTGTACCGATTCGAGGGTTCCTGATTCGTTCAGGGCTATGATAGTTCCGTCGAATAAGATTTTCTTAAACACATTATTGGCGATGGTAGAAGCTTGAGTTTGTTGATTATTGATGGATTGAATGGTTTGATTTTTTATACGTATCAAATCATTTTCGTCGAAAGTAGAAGCAAACATACGTTCTTTCAATAATTCCACTGCCTTATCGAGATTTTTATTGAGCGTAGTCAGTTGCACTACAAACTCTTCTTTACCGGCATATACATTAATATCAGCGCCTATTTTTTCCAATGCTACATCAAACTCTTCGGCACTGTATTTTTGTGTTCCTTCGTTCATCATAGATGCCAGAATTCTAGAGATTCCCGCATTATTTTTATCCTCTGTTATTTGTCCGAATGGCAAATAAAGAGTTAGGCTCGAAATGGGCAATTCGGAATAGGGTGTAAAAATGCATTTTATTCCATTTTTGGTTTCTGCCGTAGTAAAGGGAGGCACGTTGATAACTGGATTTGGTCCCGCTTGCGGTCTTTTACTGCGGTCGAATTGATCTTTAGCCTTATTGTATTTTAGGTTTTGATATTCTGAAATATCGGGTTTAAAACCGGCCGGGATAGTCCACCTTGTGGTATTATCGGGTTGAGGCAATAAATCGCTTTTCCCTTTGGGCACTACGCTGATGCATACATAAGGTTTATTGAGTATATATTTTGCAAAAACTTCTTTCAGTTTTTGAATATCCACCTTACGGATGGCGTCCAATTCGTTGTGGAAATGTCCGGGATTATTGTAGAAAGTTTCGAAATAGGCTAATTGTGCCCCTTTACCTTGTACGGACTGATAACGGAAAATAAGATCATTTTCCATTTTCGTTTTCACGCGATTCATTTCATCCTCACTAAATCCGTTTTGAGCTAAGTTTTCCAGTGCTTTTCTCAATTCATCTTCAATACTTTTTAATTGAGTTCCGGGTTTATTGAATGTAATCAACTCGAATGTTCCGTGCAATTCGCCTGTTGGGTGGTATGCATAGGCATTTACCGAAATTTCCGGTTTTTCGAAAGTTTGGTACATCATAGAATTTTTCCCTCTTCCGATTAAATCGGCAAGTACATCTAGTGCTGCGGCATCCGGATGTGCACTTTCCACCGTTGGGAATACCCATTTTAGGAAGGGCATTTTCACATTATCTTCGTAGGAGTAATATCTGTTTTGGTCCAGTTGAACCGGTTGGGCTTTCATATTCTTCACCTCGGGTCCGCGTGGGATAGAGCCAAAATATTTCAGGGCCAATTGTACGGCTTCCTCCGTATTCACGTCGCCGGAAATAGTAAGCGTAGCATTATTGGGGCCATACCATCTGAGGAAGAAGTTTTTAAGATCCTCGAGAGTGGCAGCATTCAAGTCTTCGATATATCCGATGGTTGTCCACGAATAAGGGTGTCCGAAGGGATATAGGGCTTCCTTTGTTTTTTCGTATATTAATCCGTAGGGTCTGTTGTCGTAATTTTGTCCTCTTTCATTTTTCACCGTTGAGCGTTGAATTTCGAATTTTTCTTGTGTTACGGCATCCAGAAAAAATCCCATTCTATCGGCTTCGAGCCATAGTGCAGTTTCGAGCTGATTAGAAGGAAGTGTTTCGAAATAATTGGTACGATCCATATTGGTTGTACCATTGAGTCGGCCTCCGCTTTCGGTTACAATTTTAAAATGTTCTTCATCGGCAACATGATCGGAGCCTTGAAACATCATATGTTCGAAAAAATGCGCAAATCCGCTTCTTCCGGGCAATTCCCGGGCAGACCCTACATGGTAAGTTACATCTACATATACAATAGGGTCGCTATGGTCTTCGTGAACCACTATAGTAAGCCCGTTTTCGAGTTGATATTTTTTGTAGGGTATACTTATTCCATCTTCGAAAGTCCCTCCGGCTTCGATAAATTTGGCTTGAGTTTGTGCAAAGCTAAAGCCGATCAGCGCTATAAAGCTGCCTAAAAGAAGTGCATATTTTTTCATATTTCTTATTCCCAATCTGATTTAAACAATTCGTAAATATCGGGATTTATACTGACAAGTGCATTCAAATCGTCTTCTTCCCATTCGCGACCGGTTGGATCTTCTTTAAAATCTACTCCGTCGAGGTTCTCATCATCTTCAATATCTCTGCCTGTTTTTTCTTCATATACTTCGGCTGCCATATAATTGAATTCCTCTCCATCAAAGCTTTCGAGCAGTGCTTTTTTACCAATGTGGGCGAGACTATTGGCATTTTTAACGGCATTTTCGAATACGGCTTTCCCTCTGAAAATGAGCCAGGCTCTGAAGTCTATAAAAGCATCTTCGGGACAATCGCCGTGAATTATGTGGGCTGCTGCCCATAATTCCCAGGTATAAGATTCGTCCATTTTGATTAAAAAATGGCGGTGAAAATCCAAAATATCCTCAACCGAAAGTTCGTTTAATTCGGAATAAAGGATTTCGAATTGTTGATCGATGGTTTTGGCTTCGAGCGTATTGCTAATGATTTGCCAGAAGGTTTCAATTTTCATGATTTTGATTTATTTCGGGGTATATAATTTCGGTTTGAAAGCGTATACTTTCATTATGTATTTCTTTTAGTATATTAATCACAAAGTCCGGATTCAGCGCCAATGATTCGCCGAACTCCACTCTTGATTTTCTGATTTCGTTCCATCTTTCGGGTTGAAAAACGGTGATATTATGTTGTTTTTTATAGCTGCCTATTTCGGCAATAAGTTTCATACGTTTTGAAAGAATTTCGAGCAATTCTTCGTCCATGCTGTCGACCATATTTCGAAGAGATTCCAATTGATTTTTAAATCCAATTCCTTCGGCGTGTCGGTCGCGAATTTGCAATTGGTCGTACAAATGTTGTAGTTGTTGCGGAGTAATTTGTTGTGCCGCATCGCTCCATGCATGATCGGGATCGGGGTGTGTTTCTATCATCAAACCGTCGAAGCCCAGGTCTACCGCTTTTTGTGCTATATTTTGCAGCATATCTCTTTTTCCGGTGATATGAGAGGGGTCGCAAATTATTTTCAGGTCCGGTCTTTCGCTCATAAGAGAAATGGGAATATCCCATTTGGGCGGGTATCTATATACAGAATTTTCGTATACCTGAAAGCCTCTGTGTATGGCAACTACATTTTCCATTCCCGCTTTTTCGAGTCTTTCTATGGCGCCCAGCCAAAGTTTCAGGTCGGGATTAATGGGGTTTTTGACCCACACATCGACCTTATGTCCCTTTACGGCATCGGCTATTTCCTGAACGGCAAAGGGGTTAACCGTGGTACGTGCGCCAAGCCAGATAATATCTATATTATGTTCGAGCAATCTTTCGACATGGTCTGGATTTCCGGCTTCAACGGCAATAAGTAATCCGGTTTCGGCTTTCACTTTTTGCAGCCATTTCAATCCTTCCATTCCCACTCCTTCAAATGCACCCGGTCGGGTACGCGGCTTCCAGATGCCTGCCCTAAATACTTTTACTTGGGGAATTTTGGCCAGAGCTCTTGCTGTTTCCAAAACCTGTTCTTCCGTTTCGGCGCTGCAAGGACCGGCAACCAGGAGAGGGCTATGTGTATTAAAAATTGAGGCTGACATGTGTTATAATTCGATATCATTTTTATAAACCCGCGTTTTTATTTTGCGGCCGCTCACATCGTATTCATACCAGCTTCCTTCGCGCAGTCCGTTTACATATAAACCTTCCAACTCCAATCCGCCGTTTTTGTGGTACTGAAAATATTTTCCATCCAAAGTGCCTTTGGCAAAATTTAATTCTGCTATAATGCGTCCTTCCATATCAAAATACTTTTCCGGTCCGCTTTTTTCTCCGTTTTCATTAAAGGAAGAGGAGCTTTTCATTTTCCCGTTTTCGTAGTATTGCAGCCATATTCCCACGGTTTTTCCATTTTCGTATACACCTGCCGAATCGGGATTTCCATTATGATGAAAGGTCATATATGTGCCATGACGCCGGTTCTTATGTATATGATATTCCCGAATTTTAAAGCCGCTGAAATAATCAACTTGTGGTCCGGAAAGGCTGTCATTTTCGTACCAGCTTTCTTTTTCGGGCGACCCGTTTTGATTGAAACTGCACCAATAGCCGTGTTTTTTTCCTTCGGGCGAATAGTTTTCAATACGCAGTAATTTCCCTTGGGGACTATGATAAACCCAGCATGCGACTTTTGCACTATTCTGTTTATAGCCCTTTTCCAGCTCGCCATTTTGGTTTAAGCCGGATACAAATTGTGCCCGGGCAGAAAACAAAAAAGTAAGCATTAAAAAGAGGCTCCAACAGAGCTTTTTGAATAGGCTGAAATCAATCATTTATTAGCTTAAATCTATGGACAAATTTAGAAGAATATTTGTATTCGGCAAGGGTGCATGGGGGGCATACATTATTTTAACCTATTTTTGGTTTCCATTTTTTTACGTCTTTGCCTTATCCATTTTTCCAGTTCCACAAAATGAAAAAAGAGTATGGCCATGGATGCACAGAAGAGGAGTTCGTGGAGACTGAGCGCCTGGGTTTTAAACAATACATTAAGAAAAGGGACATAGATAACGGCCATTTGCAGACCCAGTGTCAGTATTACAATATACATCAGGGTTTTATTGCTGCCTATTCCTTGTTTATAGAGGAAAGTGTGGTCGCTTCGTATGGCGAGCACGTGTGCCAATTGAGAAAAGGAAAGTACGCTAAAGACCATGGTTTGCCATTTCAAATTTTCGGAAATGGCATAAGCTTGTGTAGCGAGTGTAATGCCTGCCATAAGTATGCCTACCCAAATAATATGAAAGGCATTCCCGTCGGCAAAAAGGTTTTCGTTAGGTGGGCGGGGATTTCTGTCCATAATATCGTCTTCGGCTGGTTCTTTGGCCAGAGCCAATGCCGGCAATCCGTCCGTGACCAGATTGATCCATAAGATATGTATAGGCAAGAGTGGAATGGGCATGCCCAGGAGTGGAGCCAGCATAATAGTCCATATTTCGGCGCTATTGCAGGTCATAATATACTTTACAAACTTGCGTATATTATCATAAATTCTACGTCCTTCCTTAACCGCATTTATGATGGTGGCAAAATTATCGTCGAGCAGTATAAGGTGAGCTGATTCCTTGCTTACGTCGGTACCCGTAATGCCCATGGCTACGCCAATATTTGCAGCTTTTAATGAAGGGGCGTCATTCACTCCGTCTCCGGTCATGGCTACAAAATGGCCTTTATGTTGCAAGGCTCTAACTATACGTAATTTTTGATCGGGGGAAACGCGAGCATAGACGGAAGTTTTCTCTACAATATTTTCGAATTCATTCTCATCCAATGCCGACAATTCTTTACCGGTCAGACAGAGTGAATCTTGGTGTAAAATGCCCACTTCTTCTGCGATAGCACGGGCTGTTCCGGGATGGTCGCCCGTAATCATAACGGGAATTATTCCGGCATTTTTACATTCCTGAATGGCCTTTTTCACTTCTTCCCTGGGTGGGTCAATCAGCATATTTAATCCGGCATATTCCAATTCGGTTTCGAGCACAAGGGGATCGAAGATTTCCGGAATTTCATCCAATATTTTATAGGCAAAAGCCAAAACGCGCATACCTTTATTGGCGGCTGCCTCAGCTTCATTTTTTATATTTTCTGTCTGCGTCTTATTGCTTAAGCGAGTCAGAACAGATTCCACAGCGCCTTTGCAGAGGAGTAAATATTTCCCGTTATGGAGGTGAATGGTACTCATACATTTTCGATTGGAATCGAAAGGCAATTCGCCCATTCTTATTTTTTCTTTTTGGAGGGTATGGAATTTTTCTTGACCGATTATTTCATGGATTTTTTCTACTATGGCTAATTCGGTTGCTTCGCCTACAAATTCTCCTTTTTCATTTTGTTTTACATCGTTATTGAGGATCATGCCCAGCATTAGCATTTCGGGAATTTGATTTTCTTCCCGGGTGTATTGCCATACTTGCATTTTGTTTTGAGTGAGGGTGCCGGTTTTGTCGGTGCAGATATAGGTTACCGAGCCCAATGTTTCTACGGCGGGGAGTTGGCGTACCAGTGCATTTTTTCTGGATAGTCGGGAAGCGCCCTGCGAAAGGGCCACGGTAATGAGTGCGGGTAGAGCCTCAGGAATTGCGGCCACGGCAAGGCTAAGCGATAAGAGAAGCAATTCGGTCGGATCTTGTTCACCGCGTAAATAACCGGTGATAAACAAAATGACACAAATGAGTATAATAATATAGGAAAGGTTTTGGCCGAATTTTCGCATGCGTTTTTGCAGGGGAGTTTCGGGATCCTCGTGTTGCAGCATGCCGGCAATTTTTCCCAATTCGGTTTTCATTCCTGTCTCCACCACTATGCCCAAGGCACGGCCATTGGTGATTTTAGAGCCTTTGAATACCATATTGAATCGATCTCCTATGCCCACATTTTCCTCATCGATGCGATTGACGTTTTTATCAATGGAATCCGATTCTCCGGTGAGCGAACTCTCATCGGCTTTTAAGGCATGTTCCTCTATTAGCCTTATATCGGCGGGTACTATATTTCCGGCTTCAAGTTGTACTATATCGCCCGGAACCAGGACGGTGGAACTGAGCCATTGCATTTGTCCGTTCCGTATTACCGAAGTATAGGTGCGTGCCATGTTTTTGAGTGCATTCATGGCTTTTTGAGCATTATATTCCTGCACAAATCCGATAATAGAATTGAGGATAATAATGACAAAAATGATAATGGTATCGGTCAAGTCTCCCAATAATCCCGATATAATCGCAGCAATCAGCAAAATGAGAATCATAAAGTCTTTAAACTGCTGAATAAACATCAACAGGGGCGACTTTTGTTTACGCTCTATAATTTCATTGGTGCCGAATTCTTTTGTTTTGTGTAAAACCTGCTCCTCAGTAAGTCCCTCTGCCGAGCTGTTTAACAATTCGAATATTTGTTTTATGTCTTGATTGTGCCACTGCATAGGTAGAGTGTTCTGTATGGGTGAAGAGGGACTAAGATAAAATAAAAATTACGGATTTCGGATAATTCGTCCGCCTATATGCCAGTACTTAGTCCAATATGCTTCCGAAAGACTGCTGATCATGACACCTCGGCTTGTGGAGGCGTGTGCGAAATAATTATTCCCCAAATAAATGCCAACATGGGTTACACGACTGCTGTTGATTTTAAAAAATACAAAATCGCCTTCTTTCAGCTCGTTTTTCTTGACCAAAATAGATTGTTTCAGGATTTCGGTCGTACTGCGTTCGATATCAATTTTATAGACTTCGTTGTAGATGTTGAGACAAAATGCCGAACAATCGACGCCTGATTTGGTTCGGCCTCCATATTTATACGGCGTTCCCATCCAGCCGTCTATGGCAGAAAGGAGTTTAGGGTTTAGATTTTCGGGCAGATTAATATCCCATTTGCGACTGTACTTTGCCGAAGTGCTGATGGTTTCAGATTCCTCTTTAGTCGGAGTTTTGGGTGTTGGGGCGGGCTTACTACTTGTTTTTTTTCGTGTAGTTTTCGTTGTTTTTTTCCGATTTTTTTTACTTTCCTTTTTAGTTGGTGTTTCCTTTACTGCTGAGGCATTGTCGAATTCCCAGCTGCTTTCATAGTCCGTTTCGGCCTTTTCTTTAAGAATAGAACAAGAAAAATGCGATAAAGAAATCAGTAAGAAAGTAAGAAAAAATGCAGCAATACGACTCATGCTATAAAAGTAGTCTATAGCGAGCTGAGTGCGGCCTGGTCATGCGCATATTTTTAAACCCACAAATGTGGATAAAAGCTGTGTTTATTCAGGAATTAGAACGGAGCTTTTCAGGAAGTCAGAACATACGTTTTGCGATTTGAAGGGCCGTTTTCGTGACGAAATCGGGTTTTTCGCTCATTACCAGTGGGTGCACAATATGCACGGCGTCGCGCATCATGGTATAACTTTTCTTTAGGCTAAACTGTTTCGAAGTTTTGATACCGTGAATAGCTACGGCAAAAAAGTGGCGCATGAGCAGTTTGAAATTCCTGGAAATAGCCGATAAAATGGCTACGGGTTCTTCGGCGTATTTACCTCCTTTTTTGAGATAAGAAAAAGTTGCCTCTGCGAGATTGGGGTTACGAATAACGCCATAGAGTGCATCTGCCAGAATATTTATGGTTGCGGTATTTGCATGGCGGTAGCTATAGAAACGGCTAACGGCATTGGTGAAATCGGGTTGATTGGCTTGATTTGCTTCAGCGATATAAGTACCCAGGCGGTATACATCCGTAAAAGCGACAGTCATTCCTCCTCCGGTGAGCGGATGTCGCATATTAAGTGAATCGCCGAGCAGAACCGCTCCTTTTTTCAGGATAGGTTTAGCAGGCATATAGCAATTGGGCATCATTTTAATATCTCCATGCAGCACGCCCTCTTCAAATGCGTCCTGAATAGCGGGTGGCATTTGAGGTTTTATACGATTCAGGAGATGATTTTTCAAATCTTCACCCGGTCTAGGAGCTTGTTGTCCGGGGAAGTCAATAAGCACCCTTGTTTCCGTTGATGAAATGGGATAAACCAATACCGGTGCGGGTTCTGCAACAATAACGTGACCATGACCTTCGTAGGGTAGAGGGGCATTTTTCATGATAATGCCTACGAAATAGCCATTAATTTTATTGTTATTATCGCTAATTGCTTCTCTGAATTTAGAGGCAGATCCATCGCAGGCAATCGTTAGTTTCGCAAAAAGTTGATGTGCATTGCCGGATTCATCTTCATAACAAACCCCTTTTACGGTTTCGTTTTCTTCGATAAAAGAAAGGGCTCGGCCGTTTATGATGTGCACATTGGGATTATTGAGTAATTCTTTGCGAATATTTTGCACAAATTTCCCATTTCTAAAGCCGTAACCGCTTATAGTTTGCGCTTTTTCTTCGGGATATTTAATTTTAAAACTTTCATTTTCTTTAAAGAGGGCATAGCCTTTTACCGGTGCGGCATCCAGTCCGTCTATCAGGTGGTCGAGTTGCATCAACTTCAATTGTTCCACACCGCCGGGTTGCAGGAGTTCGCCCACAATCCGGTCTTGTTCGTTCATATTGCGTTCAATAACCGTAACGTGAATACCTTTATTTGCCAGAAAAGCAGCAAGAGTACCACCGGCCACTCCGGCGCCGATGATGCAAATGGAAGATTCGGATGCCATTTTATGCAAAAATTAATGCGATTGAATTAATAAGAAAATGAAGAAGAATCATTGAGTCTCGAAATTTCTTTTTTCGGTGCTGTTGTAATCTTCAAGATATGTTCTATACGTCTTTGTGTAATTCGGTAATTGGGGTCTGCCGGGTTTGCTTTCCACATAATTTCCTTTGCACAGGAATTGAAGTAAGCCATTACATCATCGAGATTATGGGTATTGAGCATAAGACTTGCGGCGAGTCCTTTTCTGATTTTCACATTTTCGGTATAGATGGCGGGATTGGCATAAATTTTAGTAAGCGTTGCCATAGCCATAACCTGTGGAATAGCGCAGAATTTGAAGTTTTTTTCGTCTTTCAATAAGCTTAAATACTCAATACAATCGGGAATATGGCGTAAAGCGTCTGTCACCAATTCGTTGAGGCAATGCGTAGCGCTTGGGTGCGATGTATTTTCGGCAAACCAGGCGAAGTCAGAACTGTATTTTGTCCACACACTTTGTGGCCAGAACATTCTACCTTGTGGAAGGTCTTCGAAATAATCGCGAATAATATTTGTTTTTTGAAGAAACAAGCCCATAGAATTGGACAATTTTTCTTCATTTTTCAGCCAATAATGTTCCTTTCCGGATGCCGAGAAAAGGGCCGATAGCCCAATTCCTACCAGTCCGGCCACATAATAGCAATATTCATCCCAATCTTCAATTGTATCGGGTTTAAAGTCGGCATATTTTGCCATACCTTCCCCCATTTTTTGGGTAATATCGATAATGACATGTTGATATGAGTCGTCTAAATTGAGGAAACAACGGGTAATTTTGTCGAAATTTCCCATTAATTCTTTATACTGTGGGGTATCGCCAATGCCGGGTAATTTGAAATTGGGATTTTGCATTTTTTCGTGGAAGGTCAGCAACAATTGGGTTTTATAATTGGCTTCCACATCCGGATCGTCTTCCACAGAATCGAGTCCTCTAAGAACCAAATAAAAAATACAAACGGGATCTCTTAGTTCGCTTGGCAGCTGGCGAATTACAGCAGCAAAGCTTCGAGATACTTTATCCAGGGTATCGTAGGCATAGGCCAAATCGGTATCAAAAATGACATGTCCGGATTTATCGGAGCCAGCCAGTTTCAATTTAAGCATGGCTTTAATTTCGGAGGGGTGATATGCTGATTTTATGAGGTCTTTAATCATTTCCAAACAATTTAATGTGTGGATAAGACGCTCAAGTGGGTTAAATAGTTACAGTTTGTTTATAGGGTTTGGGTATGGAAATCTGTGTAGGCGGGATTAATCTGTAGAGATTCTGAGGGAATAAGGATTTGTGGAAATGGGAATAGTTTAGTAAAAAAATCCCGTATATTTTTGGTATACGGGATTGTGCATATTAGCAAAACTCTTCGTAGCAGGCTTTGAGGTGTTCGGCAATCATATCTGCCGATCTGCCTTCTATCATATGTCTTTCTATGAAGTGCACCAGTTTCCCGTCTTTAAAGAGGGCAATACTGGGGCTACTTGGCGGGTAAGGCAACATAAAATCGCGGGCTGATTGTGTGGCATCTTTATCGACACCGGCAAAAACAGTAGCGGTTTTTGTTGGTTTTTTATCTGCTTGAAGCGATTTCAGAACTCCCGGTCTGGCACTTCCGGCGGCGCATCCACAAACTGAATTTACCACCATTAGAATGGTGCCGGATTGATTGTCCTGCATAAAGTTTTCTACCTCTGCTGCACTTTCCAATGAAGTGAATCCATGATCGGTGAGCTGAGATCTGCAAGGTTTAACTATTTCTTCCGGATACATAATTTTATACTTTAATATTTAGTGCAAAGTTACAGAACTTATTTTTAAAACGGCATTGTATTTATCTATGTAATCATACGCCTTATATATAAAAAAACCGACACCCTATTCAGGTGTCGGTTTAGAAAATATTTCAGTGTCCGATTTTTTTTAGAAAAAGTCGCTAGCTTTCACGCCTTTGTTTAGGGTAAGCGTGTTGAGTACCATCGTTATGGTTTGTTCGCCCGTTGTAATAGAAACTTTTCCGGGGAATTTAACGCCCGAAAACTCCTTATAATCCGAGTATTCGGTGCTTACCATAATTGATTCGTCATTTTCGCCTTTCGTTTCTTTTTCGGTTTTAAGGAGTAAGCCGCTTTCTACTTCGTAGAACTGTGCAGATTTTTCTTCACCTTCAATGAGCCAAACTTTATATGCATCTTTTCCATTGATAGAAACGATGGCGTCTACTTGCAGCATTTCGGGTGTATAGAACATTTGTGCGAAGATACCTTTATTTGATTTGGCTTCTTTGATTTCGGCTTCTGTAAATGCCACTCTTTGTCCCATTTGTTCGCTAAATCCGGTATTGCCATCAAAAGCGCGACGCATAATAGCCATTCCGCTCATGGTAATTTGGAAATCGGATTTATTGGGATTCATTTTCTTAACGGCGCCTTGCAATTCCATTGGTGCTCCGCTAATGGTAACCGTATAGGTTTCGTTTGTAGTTTTTACTTTTTTAAGTGCTTTTGCACCGCCTATAGCTTGCAAATAATTGTCAATAATTTGTTTTCCGGTGATATCACCTGCTGATTTTTTAGCAGTAGGATCTGCGGCCGGATTCCCGTATTTATCGGCAAATTCGATAGGGTATCCAAGTCTTTTCAATGGTTCCAGAATTTCTTCCGCTTTACCTACGATAAGAATTGTTGCATGATCGGCATCTATATATTTGTTCATTGCGTCTTTGATGCCGGATGCCGTAGTGCTATTAATATTTTTCAAGAAATTATTGTAGAAATCGGCCGGAAGTCCCTCGATTTTTGTTGTGCGTGCAAATCGAGCAACGGTTTCCGGTTTTTCGAGTCCGAGTGCGAATATACCTGTGATTTGGGCTTTATTCAGATTGATTTCCTCTTCCGATGCGGCTTCTTTTCTGATTTTATTCAACTCCGACATAAATTCTACCACAGCGCTGTCTGTAACATTATTACGCACTTTGGCAGTAGCCATAAATTCACCATTCAAATAGAAATCATCATTCATAGAAGAATAAGCACCATAAGTCCACCCTTTATCTTCGCGTATATTTTTAAATAAACGTGAAGCCATGCCTGTTCCGAGTATAGCATTACCTACATAGGCATTGAAATAGTCGGCATTTGCTTTTTTAAGATTATTGGTATTTAGGATTGAAATTACCGATTGCGTAGAGCCGGGCAGGTCGACAAGGACTATGCGTGTTGCTTTCTTTTCGGCGGCTTTATAGTGCGATTGATTTCTGTCTAAGGTAATTCCTTTCCAATTTTTAAAATGCGTTTGCACCAAGTTTTTCGCCTCTGCAAGTGTAATATCGCCTACAAGAGTCAGAATAGCATTTCCGGGAATAAAAGTACGCGTATAATAAGAACGTAAATCGTCCATACTAATGCCGTCAATTTTCTCGGGAGTAACATATTCGCCATAGGGGTGATTGGCTCCATAAAGCAAAACATTTGCCACACGCGATGAAATGGCATCCGGGTTTTTCTCGGTAGATTCGATGGCCGTTTTCAATTGTTTTTTCACCTTTTCCAATTCGGCTTCATTTTTAAAAGCCGGGTTTTGGATAATATCGGCAAACAAACCGAAGGTTTTAACGGCATTTTTCTTAAGCGAAGAAAAAGAAGCTGCATTTCCCGAAACACTGATGGAAGAACCCATAAAATCGATTTCCTCATCGAGTTGTTCTTTTTCCATAGAAGTGGTACCGGCCATAAGCATATTGCCAATAATATCGGTAATGCCGGCTTTGTCGCCGTATGCCATAGGAGGGTGATTAAAGTACAAGCTGGCCTGTACCTGTGGGAGTTTATGGTTTTCGACCACTATAACTTGTAATCCGTTTTCCAGCACAAAGTTTTCGGATTTGCCTATGCTGATTTCTTTTGCCGGACCTCCCGCAGGTGCTTTACTACGGTCAATCTGCGCTTGGGTGCTTATACTTAAAGTAGAAGCAAGTAATATATATACTATTTTTTTCATTTCAATGCGAATTAATTTCATTACTCTTTAGAAGGAACTACGTTTATAACCACACGTTGGTGTGCGTTAAGATATTCATTAGCCACTCTTTTTACATCCTCTACGGTAATAGACTGGTAAATAGAAAGCTGTTTATTTATCATATCCGTTTTTCCGTAATATACATGATAATTGGCCAAAGATTCTGCAATTCCGGCCATAGAAGAAACCTCGCTTAAGAAATTTTTCTCCAGGGCATTAATTTGTTTTTGCAATTCTCTTTGAGTGATTCCTTCATTTTTCAAGAGTTCGATTTGGTGATCCATGGCTTGTTCCAATTTCAATGGTTCTATACCTTGATTGGTTAACCCGAAACAAAGGAATACACCATAATCTTCCAATCCCCATAAAAAGGAACCGGCGCCCATAGCCAATTGTTGTTTATTCACAATTTCTTTAGTGAAACGGGAAGATTCTCCATTCGATAAAACATTAGAAATGATATCGAGTACATAGGCATCTTTTTCGGTTTGTTTGGGTGAACGATAACCGAAAAGTACGGCCGGTATTTGTGCATTTTTATCGGGATATTCCACGCGAATTTCGCCCGTAATAGGTTCTTCGACTACATTTGGACGAGGTATTTCTATTGTACCTTTAGGAATAGATCCGAAATAATCGGCTACCAGTTTTTTCGTTTTTTCTATGTCTATATCTCCGGCAATACTTAAGGTAGCATTATTGGGAACATAAAATGTTTTATAGAAGCTTACATAATCCTCTTCCGTTGCTGCATCTAAATCTTCCATAGATCCGATAACGGCCCAACGATAAGGATGTTTTTTGAATAAATTTTCCCAAAGTACGCGCGTGAATGCATCTGCGTAGGGCTGATTGTCGACACGCAACCTTTTCTCTTCTTTTACAACCTGGCGTTGGGTTTCGATGCCTTCGCTTTCGACTTTGGCATGCAACATACGTTCACTTTCGAGCCATAAGCCGAGTGCAAGTTGATTTGAAGGCAATAATTCGTAATAATAGGTGCGGTCATGCGAAGTGTTTGCATTCAATACGCCTCCGTTCGAAGCCACATATTTGTCGAATTCTCCGCGTTTGATGTTTTCTGAACCTTCGAATAACAAGTGCTCGAAGAAATGTGCAAATCCGGTACGATCCGATTTTTCGTTTTTAGAACCTACATGGTATAATACCGATACCGCAACAATGGGATTGGTATTGTCCTGATGCAAAATTACGTGCAGGCCATTGGGTAGGGTGTATTCGA
Source organism: Bacteroidota bacterium (assembly GCA_023432985.1). Classification (GTDB taxonomy): domain Bacteria; phylum Bacteroidota; class Bacteroidia; order CAIKAF01; family CAIKAF01; genus JACVCJ01. Next base: position 21,956 of record JAEZEQ010000012.1, read on the forward strand.
CAAACTTAACGCTTTGTGCGTTCGCCGATATAGCCCAGCCGCTTAATAAAAGCAAACTAAAGATTTTTTTCATGATATACATTCAAATTTTAGGAATTATTCCAATTTTTCGGATGCTAAAATAAGCATAGCATTTTGAATATGGGATGTATTTCGACAAATTTCACGAATTGCCGGATGAAGTTTAGAAATTAGGCCGGAGTAAATTATTCTGCCGGGTCTAGTTCGAAATGTATGCCATCGATGGAGTTGAAATTGCTTATTTGGCAAGCCAAACGATGTTCATCACATGTATCTGGTAAGGTATCTAACATGTCGAGTTCAGCATCTCCTTGTGGAAGCAAATTTTCTCCACCAGAAATCACTTTAATTCTACATGTAGCACAAAGTGCCATTCCACCGCAAACTGCTTCTACAGGATAATCGTTTCCTTTAAGAACTTCCATTAAATTCATAGAAATATCGGTAGGAATTTCCATAGAATTTATTCCATCTGCGGTATGAATGTGGATAGTAACTAGATCTTTCATATTAAGACAGAGAGCAAGAACCTGTTTTTTGTGGAATATTTGTTTTAGAGATGGCGCCCCATCCGCCGGCTACTTCTTTAAAATTATGAATACCTCTAGCTTTAAGGATAGAAGCGGCAATCATACTTCTGTATCCACCGGCACAATGTATGTATTTAGGTGAATCGTCGATATTACTGAACCATTGATTAATGGCGTCTAATTCTAAATTTTGGGCATTTTCGTAGTGTGCAAGGTTGAATTCGCCCGGTTTGCGCACATCAAGAACCGGAGTTCCGGCAAATTCACCAGTAATTTCATTGGTAAATTGTTCCGCCGAAATACGTTCAACGGTATCTGTTTCGAAACCTGCTTCTTTCCAAGCTGGAATTCCACCTTCTAAAGTTCCTAAAACATTATCGAAACCAACGCGAGAGAGACGTAGGGTAACTTCTTCTGCACGATTTTCAGGAGTTACTAATAGAATTTCCTGGTTAACGTCGCCAATCATAGCGCCTACCCATGGGGCAAATTGACCATCAACGCCAATATTGATAGATCCTGGGATATGTCCTTTTGCGAAATCGTCGGCATTGCGGGTATCTAAAATTAATGCATCGTGAGACTGAGCAATATTTTTAAATTCAACCGGACTTAAACCTTTGCTTCCTTTTTCGAGCACGGTATGTACCGAGGTATAACCCGATTTGTTCATGCGGACGTTGTGTGGGAAATACGCCGGTGGAGGCGTTAATCCATCGGTAACTGCCTTAATAAAGGCTTCTTTATTGGGTTGCATTAAGGCATAATTGAAACCACGTTGGTGACCAAGTGTATCAACGGTTTCTTTCATCATATTTTTACCACAAGCAGAGCCTGCGCCATGACCAGGGTAAATTATAAGTTCGTCCTCAAGCGGAAGAATTTTTGTGTAAATACTATCGTAAAGGAAGCCAGCTAGGTCTTCTTGTGTAAGCTCATTAGCTTTTTGGGCTAAGTCTGGGCGACCAACATCGCCTAAGAAAAGGGTATCGCCGGTGAAAATTGCGTGGTTTTTACCGTCTTTATCTTTAAGAAGGTAGCAAGTAGACTCCATGGTATGACCTGGAGTGTGGATAGCGGTAATAGTAATATCGCCAATTTGGAAAACCTCGCCATCTTTAGCAATATGCGCCGGGAAGGCTGGGGTAGCGGTAGGACCATAAACTATAGTTGCGCCACTTTCTTTAGAAAGGTCAACGTGCCCAGAGACGAAATCGGCATGGAAATGCGTTTCGAAGATATATTTGATAGAAGCTCCATCTTTTTGAGCTCTTTCTAGATATGGTTTAGTTTCGCGCAGAGGGTCAATAATAGCGGCTTCATTGCCAGATTGGATATAATAAGCGCCTTGCGCTAAACAGCCTGTATATATTTGTTCGATTTTCATTCTATACTAAATTATAGGACAAATTTACCAATTAAAACGCTTAGGAATTTAAAAGCTTTGTTAAATAGGGGAGCTTTAGTTTGTATGGGTTTGCTTTTCAGGTTTTTTAATAGGTTTAGTTGAAGTTTTTTTACAAGAATGTTTTTTAGTGTTTAAAGCTAGGTTAATAGTGGATCATAGTATGCGATTTAGAATTTAAGGCAAATAATTACAATGGTTAATTTGTTGTAATTTAAAGTTTTAACAATTTTAATTTGCTGAATGTTTGGAAAATTGTATAGCTTAGCATAGCTTAGCAGTTCTATGACATCTTTACTAAGAACTGTATACTATACCCTACCGCCCAGTGTGCGCATCCTTGCACGTAAGATTTATTATTTTCCTTCGATTTTTACTCATAATAAAGAGGATTTGCTTCCTCCTAAAGCTCTCATTTATACAGGAAGAGGAGATTATAAAAGTCAAGGTGAATTTTGGTTTGAATTTTTTAAAACGAATGCAGGACTATTACCAGAATTCAATTTTCTAGATATAGGTTCTGGAGTAGGTAGAGTAGCTGTTCCTATGGTTAATTATTTGAAAGGTGATTACGAAGGTTTTGATGTAGTAAAACAAGGTGTGGATTGGTGTGAATCTAAAATCACAAGTAAATATCCTAACTTCAAATTTACATATGTTGATATTTTGAATGACCTCTATAATTCAAGTAAGAAAAAAGCAGAAAATTACATTTTCCCATATCCAGATAATAAATTTCAGGTAGCATGTTCAATTTCTGTTTTTACTCATATGACAGATATTGAAGTTAAAAACTACCTCAAACAAACGGCGCGAGTTCTGTCGCAAAATGGGAAATTAGTTGCTACTTTCTTTATATTGGACGATAAATATGATCCAGAGACTAAAGGTAGTTTTAGGTTTGAGTTTCCTGAGGGCGAATGTTTTTTAATGGATAAACATGTGAAAGGAGCAAATGTTGCATTCGATATCAGAACTATTGAAAGATATTGCAATGACGCTGGACTTAAAATTGAGAAACATTTCTCTGGACTTTGGAAAGAAGGAAAAAGTGATCCTAATTATTTTCAAGATATACTTATTTTAAGTAAATTGTGAGTATAAATATACTTGCCAATTGCGTTACCTAATAATACTATATATTTTCAGTTTTACGCTTTCGAGTTCAGCACAAAAGAAGGTAGCTCCTGTCGATTTACAAATTGGATATGGATTGCCACGTAAGCCTTTTATAGATTTGGGTGTGTATTTAGGGCAGACTCAACGTCATCGTATTGGTATTGGAGCAGATTATAGAATTCCTATTAATCAGAACCAAAAATTTTACGCGACTAATAAACCATTCAATCCATTAAATTTTATTAATATGGGCGCTTATGATGGACCGGGTGCTTTTATACATTACGAAAAATTATTTGCGTCTAATTTTCTAACACTTGGAGCTAAGTTGTCGTATGCTCGCTTAATAAGTAATATTTATTGGAAAGGTTCAGATTTGTGCGATCAATGCCTGCAAGCGAATATGGGAACTGCTAGTTTTACTGCTGGAATTCCTATTGACCGAAGGGGCATATTTAATATTTTTGGAGACGTTGGATACACTTTTATTCAAGGTATGAGAACTAAAGGACAAATAACATCAATTGGATATATAGGTAGTACTCGCGAGAGTTATTATACGTCAGGTTTACATGCACAATTGTCGTTGCGGGTTAAGGTTGTCGGGTTTAATACAGGTATAGCTCAAAACCGCTAAAAGCATTTTACGGATTTTTAGGTGGTTGAAATTTAATGGGTTGGCTGATTTGAAAATGCCTGTACAATGCAATATTTCTTTCCAATTACTTAATTCATTGGGATTTATGGTCACATGATGGAATCGTGCGACATATTAAGATTTATGAATTAAATTCTTCATTTACTAAAAATAACTACTTAGATCTTATTTTTTTACTGATTTTATGAGGGTTTGGTTGTAAAGTGTTGAATTTTAACAATTTTCTTTTGGTAATTATTTGGAGATGTCCTTAGCTTAGCATAGCTTAGCTGTAAGTATTAACCAATTTATTTACAGCCTATGAAAACCTTAAACTACTTACCTATGATTTTTGCCGTGCTATTGACAGCATGTACCAAGGAGGCAGATATCTTGCAGCCTATGAAACCTAAAAACAGTATTCTTGGTTTACAAGTTGAAGTGCATAATGGCATGTTATTTTTTAAAGA
>JAEZEQ010000071.1 GCA_023432985.1 Bacteroidota bacterium
GGACTTACCGGATCTTGTATATGCCATGCCAATAAGGTATTGATATCCTGTTGTGCAGAATAGGTATGTGCCAAATCGCCCAATGCCCAGCTTGCCCCTAAATAGCCGTCGTATGCCACCATTTGGTAAAACATTGCCCTTGCAGCATCTCCTTTAATGCTTTGTTTGGGCTCGAATACCAATACACCATTGCTGTCATGCCCAAGTTTACAATCTAAATAACCCGAAGTCATATTCACCACATCACCATATGCATAATTAGAACGACGGGAATTTACGCCCGTATTTTTCACCAATAATAAATTGTGATAATCTGCCCCCGGATCACTGGAAGTAGAACCTCCATTAGGCATCCAACTGCGGGGCATGCAATGCTCGCGGCTATAATCAATTCCCGTAAAACTAAACGGCCCGCTATAAACTTGAATCTCGTTGGAATAGGCGCATGTTACCGTTTTTTGTCCGTTTACCGTATCGCGTTCCATTACGGCAGGCACCAAAAAAACACCATAGTCGCCATAGGGCTGAAATATTTTATTATTGCGCAAACGATAGGTTAAATCCGAAATAAAATTGGGCGAATTTAAATCGAGCGCACTGTAATAATTCCCAATCAATTTCCCTGCCGAAGTAACCTGGCCCACCAGCGGATTATTTACTTTATAGGCACAATTTACACCCACGCCGTTATAAGCAAATATGGTGATATAATAGGTAATTCCGGCTTGCACTTCCGATATGCTAAACTGCGAAGAGGTGCCCGTACTAAAGATTTTCCCATTTCCAACACCCTGACCTTTTTGATACTCAACTCCGTCCTGAGGCACAAAACTTAGCGGAGCCGTAGAGCGCACAACCAGGTATTTTTCAGCATCGGAGGGACTAAAGCTCAATTGAAATGAATAGGGCTTTATATTTGAAAACTGAAGCGATGTAGGTTGGGCTTGAGGCTCTTGAGAAAAGCTAAGTAGGGACTGGAGAAAGAATAATATCAAAAAAGTTTTTTTCATCTATTGTTTATTTTAGCTTGTAAAGATAAACAATTGTAGGGAAGTGGTCACTATAACCGCCCGCATATTCATTTCCAATATAGGTACGCCATGGATAACCCTTGAAATTACCCGACTTTTGAGTGAGATGAGGGCGATTATACACTTCGGCACGCTTAAAAAATAAAGGCTTATCATCATCGTCGTCGTCGTCCTCATCCGTATCTTTTAATAAGGATTTAGAAATAATAATCTGATCGAATAAATTCCAAGAATCATTCCAGGCCAAAGAACCTATACCCTGGCGATATAAATTGTAAAAAGGATTATATAACTGCCCTTCTTTTAATTTTCCGATTTTTCCACCTGCATTCAAAACCTCGGCAACACTAATATTATTTGGATCATCATTTAAATCGCCCATGACGATAATGTGGGCATCATCATCCTCGGCATAAATTTGATCTATTTTATTACGCACCACACGAGCGGCCTGCTGCCGAAGATGTGCCGAAGCCTCTTCCCCGCCCCTGCGCGAAGGCCAGTGGTTTACAAATACATGCGTCTCTTCGCCCAACAATAAACCCTTCACATATAAAACATCTCGGGTCGGATTCAACAACTCGCCTTTCTTGTCCTTCAAAGCAACCGCTAAAGGCTCACTTTCGGTGACAATAAAATAACGCGGATTATACATCAATGCGACATCAACACCCCGATTATAAGGCGAATCATAATGCTCTATCTGATAGTTTCTCGAAACCAAAGACGGATGCCGGGCCAACTCTTCCAATACCCAACGATTTTCCACCTCACACACACCCAATAAAGCTACTCCATCCGGTGTAGTTTCGGTTGCAAGTTTAGAAATAACCGAACTCAATTGCTCGATTTTTTCACGAAAAATCTTATTCGTATATTTTTTTTCTCCATCCGGCAAAAACTCTTCATCTAAACGATTGGGGTCATTAATGGTGTCGAAAAGATTCTCAACATTATAAAAACCAACTGCGGCAACCTTATAGGTCTTTTGCGCCGATAATGAAAATACAAACGCAATGAAAACGACGAATACGGAAATGTTTTTTTTCAAAATACTGAAATAGGTTAAATTCGTCGCAAATATAATACCAAATTCACAGAGTACATGAGCCAATCATGTTAACTGTGGATTAATATTTATAAAATACTTTAATATTCCAATTTGGGTAGTACCTTTGTAGCCGCAAAAACGTGCAGATGAAAAAATTTATATTCCTGTTTTGCATTTCCTTTTTAGGTTTTGCCCATTTTTCCAACGCTCAAAATGGCCTTGTAAGTGGCAGAGCAATAGATGTCTACAGCAATAAACCGCTGAAAGAAATCAAGGTTCAAATTTTACCGATCGGCTTAATTACCAGCACCGATGAGAATGGCTTTTTCCAAATCGAGGGCGTACCCTACGGCGATTACAGCATTCAATATTCAGGCACGGAAATTGTCACCGTTTCCCGTAAAATCAGCGTTCAATCGCCCGAAACCAAAGTGGGAGTTATCCCTCTTTCTATGCTTACCGGCGATATTCAAACCATCGCTGATGATGTAGTGCCTTCCATAACAGAAAATGATGAGGGCGGGCAAGAAGGCGCAGGTGACAATAATGTGAGCGGAATACTTTCTGCCTCACGCGATGTCTATCTCAATACCGCATCTTTCACTTTTGGTCAGGCTCGTTTCCGATTAAGAGGCTATGATACCGATAATTTTCTGGTGATGATTAACGGCATTCCCATGAATAAACTCGATAATAATGAGGTATATTGGAGCACCTGGGGCGGATTAAACGATATGTTCCGCTTCCGCGACAATGCATACGGATTGGAAGCCTCGAATTTCGCATTTGGAGAAGCCAATGGGTCTTCGAATACCGACGCTACGGCCATACGTCAACGCAAACAATTCAGAGCTTCCTATGCCTACTCAAACCGTTCGTATAACCACCGTATTATGGCTACCTATTCATCAGGAATTCTGAAAAAAGGATGGGCTTTCTCGGCTTCGGCATCCTATAGAGTCGCCAAACAATCTTATATGCCGGGAACTTTTTACGATTCTTGGGCCTATTTCCTTGCCGCTTCTAAAAAAATCGGAGATAAACATATTATTAACTTAACGGCATTTGGCGTACCTACCCGTCGCGGTAAAATGTCGCCCGCCGTACAAGAAATGTACGATATAGCCGGATCCAATTATTATAATCCGGTTTGGGGTTATCAAAATGGGAAAGTGCGTAATTCCCGAGTATTCCAAAGTCACCTCCCTACTTTTATCTTCTCGCACGAATTCAATATCGATAAAACATCGAACCTGCATACAGCTGTCGCATTCCAATTCGGAGAAACGGCAAACTCGGCCTTGAACTGGTACAATGCCCCAAATCCAAATCCCGATTATTACCGCAATCTACCCTCAAATCAGGTCGACAGTAGTTTAGCTGCTCAGATCTATGAACTATATTCTACGATCGAACAAGCTCGCCAGGTAAGATGGGATAAATTGTACGAAGTAAATGTTTTGGGCATAGATACTGTACATAATGCAAACGGAATCGAAGGCAATACAGTCACCGGAAAACGCTCGAGATATGTAATCGAAGAAAGGGTTGTTCGCTCTAAAGATTTTACGTTGAATTCTTATTACAACAAAACTTTCGGTAAGCATGTAGACTTTACAGCCGGTCTGAACTACCGCTTTAGTCACGCCCGTAACTTTAAACGCGTGAAAGATTTATTGGGAGGAGATTTCTTTGTGGACCTCAACCAATTTGCCGAACTCGCATTTAGAGACGAGGTAACCAATCAGAATAATATAGAAACCCCAAATCGCATTGTAAAAGAAGGAGACGAATACGGATATAATTATACCTATACACACCACAAAGCCGGTGCATGGGTACAAGCAAAAGTGAATTTCAAGAAAGTGGAATTCTTTGCTGCAGCCGGATTAAACATAAGCGCATATTGGAGAAAAGGTCTTTGGCAAACAGGATTATTCCCCGACGGGTCTAAAGGAAAATCCGAAGAATTCTTATTCATTAATCCCAGCGTTAAAGGTGGGGTAACCTATAAAATAAACGGAAGAAATTATATCTATGCAAACTCTTCCTATTTCACCAGAGCACCTTATATTTTCAACATTTTCCTTTCGCCCAATACACGTAATCAGACGGCTTCGCACATAGAGAGCGAACAAATTACGGCAAGCGAATTGGGCTATACCTACAATTCGCCCAAAGTGAAAATTAAAATACTCGGTTATTATGCCCAATTCCTAAATGGAACCGAAACCAAAAGGTATTGGCACGATCAGTATAACTCCAACGTAAACCAAACCATGACCAATATGGACAGACAATATGTGGGTGGTGAATTTGGCGTGGAAGGAAATATTTACAAAGGCTTTGGTATGAATGCCGTTGTGGGAATTGGACGCGGTACATATATAGACCGCCCTACGGTTACCCTCACCAGCGATAATACAGCCGAAGTTTTACTGGAAAATGAAACGGTTTATTTCAAGAATTTCCATGCCGTAGCCGGACCACAGTGGGCAAACTCATTGGGTATTTTTTATAACTCACCCCAATATTGGTTTGTGCGACTCAATGCCAATTGGTTCGACTGGATCTATGTTGAAGCCAATCCCATTCGCCGCACAGCAGGTGCCGTGGAGGGACTTGAACAAGGTAGCGAATTATATAATACCATCGTAAACCAGGAAAAACTGGCCGGACAATTTGTGATGGATATCTTCGGTGGATACAGCTGGAGATTGAATAATACTTTCAAAAATATGAAAGGCGGATCTAAGTATATCAACTTCACGTTGAGTATTAATAACCTGTTGAATAATACAAAATTCCGCACAAACGGTTTCGAACAATTGCGCTTCGATTTCGAAGAAAGAAATACCCAAAAATTTGCCAATAAATATTTCTACAATTACGGAATCAATGCATTCCTAAATGTAACTTTCCGTATGTAATTTTCTTTAATTTTAATAAAAACGCTATTTTTAATATATGAAAACAATAGGAATCACATTCAAATCCATCCTTGTATTGGCACTTATGCTTGCCTCAAGCGGTTGTATTCAAGACAAATTCGATCAACCACCGGTAGATGGTCAAGATCCGGACATGACGGCTACGCATACAATTGCCGACCTGAAACAAATGTATACAGGCACTACGTATGCCATTACCGATTCGATTATAATCAGCGGTATTATTAATGCCGATGACCGCACCGGTAATTTTTATAAAGTCATTACACTTCAAGACGAAACAGCCGGATTGGCCATTCGTGTCGATGGAAATAGTCTTTTCTCTATCTATCCTGTGGGCCGTCGTATTTTCATTAAAATGAAAGGTCTTTATATAGGTGAATATAACGGAATGATTCAAATCGGAGGTGCTCCTACTGCAGGCACCATCAATGAAGTGGAAGCTATTCCAAATGCCATTTTAGAGAATTTTATCGTTAAAGGAAGCCTCAATAATCCTCTTACTCCGTTGAATCTTACCATAGATCAACTGAATAACAGTCACCAAAACATGTTGATTCGCCTAGATTCTGTCGAAATCGCCGCTTCCGATACTTCAAAAACCTATGCCAATTATGTGACACAAACATCTTCGAATATTAATGTTAAGGATTGTAATTCGAATACGGCTGTATTGCGTAATAGCGGGTTTGCAGATTTTGCTGCCGAGCCCCTTCCAAACGGCAGAGGTTCACTTACCGCCATTTACAGCGTATTTGGCTCAACCAAGCAACTTCTAATCCGCGATACAGACGATCTTATTTTAAACGGGCCACGTTGTGGTTCGGCTCCCATCCCGGGCGTATTGATCAGCATCCGTGAGTTGAGAAATATGTATACCGGAGCCAATACGCCAATCCCAAGCGGAAGAAAAATTAAAGGCGTGGTTATCTCCGATTTTATGTCGGGCAATTTGGTTGGCCCGAACATGATTGTACAAGATGCTAGTGCAGGTATCACTTTCCGTTTCGGAAGCAATTACAACCACAGTTTCTCTATGAATACGGAGGTAGAAATCAGCCTCGATGGTGCCGAAATCACCACTTTCTCCGGATTAATGCAAGTGCAATATATAGACCCGGTTGATGTTTCGGTTATTGGTACGGCTAATGTTACACCGCGTCAGGCAACGATACAACAAGTAAGCGACAGCAGTTTATCCTGGGAAAGTACATTGGTAGAAATTTCTGCCGCCACCATTACCAATACCCAAAATCCGGGTGTATACAACGGAAATGCCAATGCCAACGACGGAACGGCTTCTATGGTATTATATACCCGTTCTGCTGCGAACTTCTCTGGAACAGCTTTACCTGCAGGTCCTGTGAATTTCAAAGCTATCGTAAGCCGATTTAATGCCACAAAACAATTGCAACTAAGAAACATCAATGATGTTCAATAAGTTTTACTATATTTGACTAAACAAGGGTATGATGCTTTTCATACCCTTTTTTTATGTCTAAATTTCTTTGTTTTTTACTCGCTATTTCTTTTGGCCATAGTGCATTAAATGCGACGGATAGTATCCCTCCCATTCATATTATATCTTATAATATTCAGCTGCTCCCAAGGTGGATTGCCCATCTGAAACATAAACCCATGCAAAGAGTTCCCTTTATTGCCCGGGAAATGATAGGCGAAAATCCCGATATTATCGTATTTCAGGAAGCCTTTTCGAAACCCTGTAACAAAAAACTTATTGCCCTATTAAGGCCTCACTATCCCTATATAGCCGGGCCGGCAAATGAAAAAAGGGGATTCAAACTCAGTTCGGGCGTACTTATTCTGAGCAAAACGCCATTAGAAATACTCGAAACCATACAATTCGACACCTGCGAAAAGGAAGACTGCATGGCGCGTAAAGGAGCTATATTGGTACAAACCTCCATAGCTAATCACAGTCTGCAAATTCTCGGCACACATATGGAAGCAGGTGGCACTTCCGAATTGAAAACGAGTCAGTTTACCCAAATAAAACACCTGGTAGAAAGACATCAAAAGCCCGGCATAGCCCAATTTTTATGCGGTGATTTCAATATTCGTCAAACAAGCGATTTATATACTAAAATGCTGGGAGATTTAGCGATGTATGACAGTCAACCTTCGGGCGAATTGAAATATTCCGCCGATCATGCGCTCAACGATATGAATCCGATCGACCCTAACGAAAGATCACTTATCGATTATATATTCTTGCGCAATGTTTCTCCAACCGATTGGCAGGTAGAACGAGAAATCATGCGATATCAGGCCGAATGGCATAAAAAACGACGCGATTTATCCGACCATTTTGC
>JAEZEQ010000041.1 GCA_023432985.1 Bacteroidota bacterium
ATGCGTATGCTATGGCGTAAAAATCAAACTCTTCGATTAAAAATGAAAGGGTTTGTTCGAATATCGCAAATGAGAAATTCAGAATTAAAAAACGGGAAAATAAATAGAGAATTAGTCGAAAAAAGGGCGATGATTTGATTTGCGTATGATGCGTAAACGGGTGATGCGCTTGAGGCGGAACAAAGCGGATAATAGCCTGTGGATAAGGAGGATGATGGCTTTGAAGCTCATAACACCAGCTTAGCAACAGGCGCATAACTGCACAATTTGAAAAAGTGGAATAAGATAGTATATTTGTCTAAAGCTTTGGTTACGGGTGATATGCGCCCGTCGCTAAGCTGCGGAACGTTGGCAGCAAGCGTAAAACGACACGACACAGCAGACATTGACACGAAAAAGAGTAATTAATTTTGACAGGTGGACAACGACATACAGATCATATTGAAAACGGACAACGAGTAAGCCGACACTCATTGCCCACGCAATGTTTTTTATTTTTTCCTCACCCGCATTTTTTAAAAACAAATGCGAAGCATTCACGAGCACCGCTAAAAAGAAAACTAAACAAGCGAGTAATTTTAGCCTACCCGCATTGGCATATTGGCTTTGCCTCACCCGCAAAGCCAACCCTTCGGCAAAAGCCAAAGAGCCAATTTTGCCACCCGCAAATGACAGTTTCGGGCATAGAAAAACTATCTTTACCAACATTAAAATAAATTGTAAAACAGCAGCATAAGACACAATAAATGGCAATCAAAAAATCTGAATTATACAGCTCTCTATGGGCAAGTTGTGACGAACTGAGAGGTGGAATGGACCCGAGCCAATACAAGGACTATATCCTTGTGTTGTTGTTTGTAAAGTATGTGAGTGACAAATACGCCAACGACCCTGATGCAATTATTGAGATTCCCGAAGGTGGTAGTTTCAAGGATATGCAAGCCCTGAAAGGCAACAAGGATATTGGCAGCCAAATCAACATCATTATTGGCGAACTGGCAAAGGCCAACGACCTGAAAGGCGTGATTGATGTGGCTGACTTTACTGATGACGACAAACTGGGCAAAGGCAAAGAAATGGTGGACAGGTTAAGCAACCTGATAGCCATTTTTGAAAATCCAGCTTTGGACTTTTCTAAGAACCGTGCCGGTGGCGATGATATTCTGGGCGATGCCTTTGAATACTTGATGAAAAACTTTGCGACCGAAAGCGGCAAGAGCAAAGGACAATTTTACACACCAAGCGAAGTGAGTCGAGTAATGGCCAAAGTGCTGAATATTCATAACGCCACCAACAAAACCACATTTTATGACCCTACCTGCGGTTCGGGTTCATTGTTGTTGAAAGCATTGGACGAAGCCGATGGCAAAGGCACCATTTACGGACAGGAAAAAGATGTGGCAACGGCTGCACTTGCCCGTATGAATATGATTCTTCACGGACAGGAAGCCATTGAAATTCACCGTGGACAGAGCACTTTATCCGACCCGTTTTTTAAAAATAGCAACGGACACCTGAAAACTTTTGACTTTGTAGTCGCTAATCCACCTTTTTCATCCAAGAATTGGGCAACGGGTTTTGACCCGCAAAATGACTTGTTTGGTCGTTTTGAAAAAGACGAAGAAGAAAGTGCCAAAACGGGTAAAGCCACCTACAAAACGCCACCCGACAAAAATGGCGATTATGCTTTTTTGCTGCACATTCTCAAATCACTAAAAAGCACAGGAAAAGGGGCTTGTATTTTACCGCACGGTGTTTTGTTTCGTGGAAATGCCGAAGCCGAAATTCGTAAGAGTTTGATTTTGCGTGGCTACATCAAAGGTATTATCGGTTTGCCTGCCAACTTGTTTTACGGCACAGGTATTCCAGCCTGCATTATTGTGATGGACAAAGAAGGAGCCGATGAACGCAAACACATCTTTATGTTGGATGCCAGCAAAGGCTTTATCAAAGACGGCAACAAAAACCGTTTGCGTGAACAGGACATTCACAAAATTGTGGACGTATTCAATAAACAGATTGAACTGCCCAAATACAGCCGATTGGTAAGTGTGGAAGAAATCAGTGACCCGAAAAATGATTTTAACCTGAACATACCCCGTTATATTGATAGTCAGGAAGCCGAAGACATTCAAGACATTGCTGCCCATTTGTTGGGTGATATTCCCAATGCCGATATTGATGCTTTGGAAGAATATTGGAAAGTGTATCCATCGCTTCGAAAGCAACTGTTTAGAGACGGTCGCAAAAACTATTCGCAGCTTACTGTTGAACCAGCCCAGGTAAAGAATGAAATATTCTCACATCCTGAGTTTGTACAGTTCAGTAAGGAAATGGATGCTGTGTTTGAAGCTTGGAAAACCAAGAACACCGCTTTTCTGAAAACGCTGAAAACAGGCATTAAACCCAAGCAAACCATTAACCGCATTTCGGAAGATGTGCTGACGACCTACACAGGCAAAGCCCTGATGGACAAGTACGATGTGTATCAGCATTTGATGAACTACTGGAATGATGTAATGCAAGACGATTGCTACCTGATTGCTGCCGATGGATGGAAAGCCGAACTCAGCATCATCAAACAGACGAAAACAGCCACCGTGTGGGATTGCGATTTGGTGCCGAAGTATTTGGTCATAGACCGATATTTCTTAACCGAGAAAAAAGCCATTGAACAGTTGGAAGCCGATAAGGAAGCCATTGTTACACAAATGACCGAACTGGAAGAAAACCTACCAGATGGTGTGGAAGAAGACGACTGGATTTTGAATGAAGTGAAAAACGCCAAAGGCAAAATAACCAAGGCTTTGGTGGAAGATAAAATACGGGAATTGAAAATTGAGATTCTGAAAATACCTGCATACAAAACCAAAAAGGAAGTTACCAAGATTATCAAGGACAGTTTTGAAAAAGCCAAACGAAACGATAGCAATGAAGAAGCCTTTGGAAAATTAGATGTGTTGCAAAGTTTTATTGACTTGCTGGCTAAGGATAGCGAAGTAAAAGACAAGATTAAGAAAGCGGTTGCCGACCTTGACAAAAAAGTAATTGAACGCTACAAAACACTCACCGAAGACGAGATAAAGCAATTGGTGGTGGATGATAAATGGATGGCAAGCATTGAACGTAGCGTAAAAACCGAAATGGAACGCATCAGCCAACGACTGACTCAACGCATTAAGGAACTGGCAGAACGCTACGAAACACCGCTGCCGAGACAAACCAATGAGGTAAAGCTATTGGAGGAGAAAGTAAATAAACACTTGGAAATGATGGGTTTTAGTATGGAAATCCTATAAAAAACGAAACCCGCTAGTTTGAATGGCTTCAGGGACTAACGGGAATAAGATGAGACAAAGATAGAAAATAAATGAAAAACGAAATAGTTTTATATCGCCCGGATGAGCTAACCGAACATATTGAAGTGAGGTTAGAAGATGATACCGTTTGGCTTACTCAGTTGCAAATGGCATCATTGTTTGGGCAAACCAAACAGAATATTAGTTTGCATATCAGTAATTGTTTCAAAGAAGGAGAATTAGATAAATTGGCAACCGTCAAGGAATCCTTGACAGTTCAAATAGAAGGAGCCAGAAGAGTTAATCGTAAAATAGAATACTACAATCTCGATATAATCATATCTGTTGGCTACCGTGTAAAATCTAAGCAAGGTACGCAATTCCGTATTTGGGCTACCAATGTGTTAAGGGATTATTTATTGAAAGGCTATGCATTGAACCAACGGATGGACAGAATAGAGAACAATTACGAAAGCTTGCACAAAGAGGTAAAACAAATCTCCTTGCAACTAAGAACAAATGAATTGCCCAATCAAGGCATCTTCTTTGAAGGACAAATTTTTGATGCCTATGTGTTTGTGGCCGACATTATTAAAGAAGCCAAAATCGATATAATTCTGATTGATAACTATGTGGACGAAACCGTGTTGACCCTGTTGGCCAAAAGAAAAAAGAATGTTGCTGTCACCATTTATTCCAAGCAAATTTCCAAACAACTGCAATTGGATGTAGAAAAATACAACAGCCAATACCCGCCTGTTGCACTAAAAACCTTTGCCTACAGCCACGACCGTTTTTTAATTATTGACCAGAAAGAACTATACCACTTAGGAGCATCTCTCAAAGATTTAGGTAAAAAATGGTTTGCCTTCTCTAAAATGGATTCACTCACAGCCGATGTATTGGCTAAATTGAAAAATGTAAAATGAAAGAAACAACATACAAACAAACCGAAGTGGGCTTGATTCCGAGTGATTGGGACATTTTTCTTTTAGACGAGTTGGCAACTAAAATCGGTAGTGGCATAACTCCAACTGGTGGTTCAACAGTTTATAAGGAAGATGGACGACCATTTATAAGAAGTCAAAATATTGGATGGGGTAATTTATTACTTGATGATATTGCTTTTATTGATGATGAAACACATCAAACGTTTCCAAATACGGAAATAAAAATCAATGATGTTTTTTTAAATATTTCTGGGGCGTCTATTGGAAGGAGTTCTTTCGCAAATGAAAAATTAGTTGGAGGTAATGTTAATCAGCACGTTTGTATAATCAGAGTAATCGATAAAAAACTAAATCCAAATTATTTAAATCTGTTTTTGCTTTCAAAAAATGGACAAAAACAAATAGACAGCTTTCAGTCTGGTGGAAATAGACAGGGGTTAAATATTGGTCAAATAAAGTCTTTTCAAATACCAATTCCACCAACACTCGAAGAACAAACCGCCATAGCTACCGCCCTATCCGATGCCGATGCCTTAATAAGCAGTTTAGAAAAACTCATTGCCAAAAAACGAATGATAAAGCAAGGGGCAATGCAACAACTGCTGCAACCGAAAGAGGGTTGGGAGGTGAAGAAATTACCAGAACTAGTTTGGTTTCAAGAAGGCCCAGGTGTTCGCAACAGTCAATTTACAAGTTCAGGGGTTAAATTATTGAATGGTACTAATATTGAAGATGGCAAACTGATATTGGAAAAAACTGACAGGTATATTTCCGAAAAAGAAGCCTATGGTTGGTATTCTCATTTTCTGGTTAATGAAGGAGATATACTTATTGCTTGTTCAGGCGTAACAATTGATAGGTTTGATGAAAAAGTTACGGTAGCAGATTCTACTCATTTACCATTGTGTATGAACACAAGTACAATGCGTTTCAAAATCATTTCAAAAGATTTATCAAAGTCATACTTCCTTCATTTTCTCAAATCAAAATCTTTCAAAGAGCAAATTGGTGGAAAAGCGACAGGATCAGCTCAATTAAATTTTGGCCCATCTCACGTTAAAATGGTTGATTTGAATTTACCAACTCTAACTGAACAAGAGAATATATCATCCATCCTATCCGATATGGATGCAGAGATAAACGCTTTAGAAACCAAATTGGAGAAATACCGCAAGGTAAAATTGGGGATGATGCAAAATTTATTAACGGGAAAAATTAGATTGATTTAATATGGCACAAGAAATAGTACAGAGTTTAATTACGCCTAATGCTCACACCATCAACAAGGTGTTTTCGGAGAAAGACCGATACTACATTGACATTTACCAGCGTGATTACAAATGGCAAAAAAGTCAGGTAGAAACTTTACTTAGGGATATCGAATTGCGTTTCAACCTAACCAAGAGAAACATAAGCGACCCAAAAAACATCAAGAAAGATGTGTTGGAGAATTTCAAACCATATTTTCTAAACACTTACCTGACCTGTAAAACAAGCAACTATGTTTCTATAGTTGATGGTCAACAGCGATTGACCACCTTTCTCATAATGCTAATTGCATTAAAACGCCTTGTTGGTGAAGTGCATAAAAATGAAAACTATGTAATAAAAACAGTTAGCACCGCCACCTTGGAAAAACTCATTTTTGAAGCTGACGACTTTGACAAGCCCGAGTACTATAAGATATACAACCCCAATCGCCAAAGTGCTTTTGACTATATATTGGGCAATTTAGAAACCTACGAACCCAAGGACGAAACCCAAAAGAGAATCGTAGAGAACTTCGGAATCATTTCAGGATATTTTAACAGCTTTTTTAAATCTGATGTTCCAGAAACTCCAATTGATGTTACCAAACTAACCTACTACATCTACTACATTTTAGAGAAGCTCAATATTGTTGAAATTCACATCGAACAACAGGAAAATGTAGCCACCATTTTTGAAGTGGTAAACGACCGTGGTTTAGGCTTGAAGCCCTATGAAATTCTGAAAGGTAAGTTTCTTGGAAATTTATACAACCAGCAAAAAGAAAAAGCCAATGAAATTTGGGTAGAACTACAAAACAAGTATTACAACAGCATAATCAAGAACAGCACCGAAAACGAGATAGACCTTGATACCTTTTTCAAGCTGTATTTACGGGCAAAGTTTGCCGACACTGAAAACGATTACAAGAAATTTGAAGACAAGTATCATTACGAAATTTATTCCAATCAAAAGATTCTGAATTTCTTCAATCGGTTTGAAGATACCGAGAAGCTTTATCAATGGGTGGTGAATGACTTCAAATATTTTGCAGAACTGCATCTTTCCATAAGAACAAGCTACGAAAACGAGTTCCTGATTTTCAATAAGCTACTCGACCAAAATCAGCAGTACCTATTGATTGTATCAGCTATTGAACTGAACGATAAGCAGGAGAAAGATAAAATCACCTTGGTGGCTAAGAAGTTCGACCAAATGCACGCTACCATTCGTTTGCTGGATTTATATGACAGTAACGACTTTCAGGATTTGGTTTATAAACTACTTCCAAAAGTCAGAAACAAAACACTTCAAGAAATTACCGAAGCATTTGACACTGTATTGATTGAATTTTTGGAAGGCGAAGAAATCATCACCAAAGGAGCATATGCTACCATTGGAGATTTGTACAAGTTTGAACTATTTCAAAACACCCGCAACCGTTGGCTAAATTTCACCAAATACACATTAATGCGTATTGATAAGTATCTGGCAGATGTTCTAGACAAGCCTTCATATTGTAAAGATACATTGGCAGACCTAGAAGAACGGTTTAACAAAAACAACAAAAAAGTTTATGGTATGCACTTAGAGCATATCTATGCCAACAACGACAAAAACAAGAAGCTTTTCACAGACGAGCACGGCATTTTTGATGAAGCTAAATTCAACACAGTAAGAAATAAATTAGGAATGGTGCTTTTGCTGAAAGACAAACAAAATATTAGCAGCAGCAATGATTACTATTCACTAAAAGTAGATGATTATAAAACCAGTAATTTGATTTGGAACGAATTGCTGGTTGGGCATATGGATTCAATTGATAGAAGAAACTTGCCCCAACACATAAACTTCACCACTGTAAATCCAAATGCAGATGGTGTATTTCCACTTGAAATGCTGGAAACAAGACAGAAGGAAACTTTTGAAATGCTAAAATTGATTTGGGGTTTTAATTAAAAGCATATGAGCAAAGTAGGACAAATAGAACGTGCCACCCAAAACCGTGTAGTCAAGCTTTTTCAGGAAGTTTTGAAATATGATTATTTGGGTAATCTTGAAAAAGAAGAAGACAACAGCAATATAGATGAAGCTTTGCTAACGGCATACCTTACCAAAAAAGGACACAGCGAAAACTTGATTGGCAAAGTGGTGTATGAGTTTAAGAAAATTGCAACCATCAACACCAATGACGACCTGTATCAAGCCAATAAAAATGTATATGCTGCACTACGGTATGGCATCAATGTAAAAGAAGAAGCAGGTCAAAACAAAGAAACCGTTTACCTGATTGACTGGAAAAATCCGCTTGAAAATGATTTTGCCATTGCCGAAGAAGTTACCATCAAAGGGCAGCACAACAAACGCCCCGATATTGTACTGTACATTAACGGCATTGCCCTTGGCGTATTGGAATTGAAACGGAGCACGGTTTCTGTTTCGGAAGGTATTCGCCAAAACAACGACAACCAAAAGCATCTCTTCATCAAACCGTTTTACACCACCATTCAGTTAGTGATGGCAGGGCAAGATGTGGAAGGATTGCGGTATGCAGCTATTGACACCCCTGAAAAGTATTACCTGAAATGGAAGGAAGTCAATGAGGAATTTAATCCGAATGATACTTACCTGTTGGAACTTACCAAATCCATCAGGGAACAAGCAGCCCAAGCAGAAAACCAACTCGACAAGAACATTATTGAAATGTTGGGCAAAGAACGGCTCATTGAAATCCTGCACGATTTTGTAGTGTTTGACCGTGGGCAAAAGAAGTTTTGCCGCCCCAATCAGTATTTCGGTATCAAAGCAGCACAGGAAAGCATCCGTAAGCGTGAAGGTGGTATTATTTGGCATACACAAGGCAGCGGCAAGAGTTTAACAATGGTTTGGCTTACCAAATGGATTCGGGAGTTCAACCCCAATGCCCGTGTACTCATCATTACCGACCGTGACGAACTGGATAAGCAAATAGAAAAAGTTTTCAAAGGCGTTGATGAGCAGATTCTTCGCACCAAAAGCGGAGCCGATTTGATTGAAAAACTCAATGCTACCACCCCTTGGTTGTTGTGTTCACTCATTCACAAATTCGGCAATAAAGAGGAAGGGGCAGACAAAGCAAAAGATTACGATAGTTATTTGGAAGAACTGAAAAACAGTCTTCCCAAAGATTTCAAACCCAAAGGCGAGTTTTATGTATTTGTAGATGAATGTCATCGAAGCCAAAGCGGGGACCTGAACAAAGCAGTGCGGAAAATTTTGGGCGATGATGCCTTGTTTATCGGTTTCACGGGAACGCCACTAATGAAAGCCGACAAACAAAAGAGTATTGAGATTTTTGGTAAATACATTCATACCTACAAATTTGATGAAGCCGTAAAAGACGGTGTTGTTTTGGATTTGCGTTATGAAGCCCGAGACATAGAACAGAAAATCACTTCACTGGATAAGATTGACGCCTGGTTTGACAGTAAAACAAAAGGTTTGACCGATTTTGCCAAAACCGAACTGAAACAAAAATGGGGCACAATGAAAAAGGTGTTCAGTTCCGTTGGTCGTTTACAAAAAATTGTTGCCGATATTCTGTTGGATATGGAAACCCGTGAACGCTTGCAAAACGGTAGAGGTAACGCTATTTTGGTTTCGGATAGTATTTACAATGCTTGCCGTTTTTATCAGTTGTTTCAAGACTCAGGATTTACCCGTTGTGCCATTGTAACATCGTTTGCCCCATCGCACAGTGACATAAAAGGAGAAGGCGAAGGTTACACCGAAAAGTTGATGCAATACGACATCTACCAAAAGATGCTCAACGGCAAAGCACCGGAAGACTTTGAAGATGAAGTGAAAAAACGCTTCATTGACGAACCTGCTCAAATGAAATTGCTGATAGTAGTTGACAAGCTACTCACAGGATTTGACGCACCAAGTGCCACATATTTATACATAGACAAGAGTATGCGAGACCACGGTTTGTTTCAGGCAATTTGCCGAGTAAACCGTTTGGACGGTGATGATAAGGATTACGGCTACATCATTGACTACAAAGATTTGTTTGGAAGCTTAGAAAATGCCTACAAAGATTTTACTTCCAAAGCCTTTGAAGATTATGACCAAAAAGATGTGGAAGGACTTCTCTCTGACCGCTTGGCAAAAGGAAAAGAACGATTGGATGATGCATTGGAAACCATCCGTGCTTTGTGTGAAGATGTAGTTCCACCAAAAGGAACACAGCAGTACATTGCTTATTTCTGTGGGAATCCGCAAATCAAGGAAGACCTTAAAGACACCGAACCTAAGCGAGTAGCTTTGTACAAAGCTGTTATTTCTTTAATCAGGGCTTATGCAAACATAGCGGATGAAATGGAAGAAGCGGGCTATACTCCTACTCAAATTGAAAAAATTAAAGAGGAAATTAAACACTTTGAAAATGTTCGTAAGGAAATCCAGTTAGCCAGTGGCGACTGGGTGGATTTGAAACAATACGAACCTGCAATGCGGCATTTGATTGACAGTTACATTGCCGCTGAAGAAAGCAAAAAAGTTTCGGCTTTTGATGATTTCAGTTTAGTTGAATTGCTTGTAAAAGATGGAAAAGGAGCTTTAGAAAAACTCCCCGAAAACATCAAGAAGAACAAAGAAGCAATGGCTGAAACCATTGAAAATAATTTGCGAAAAGTAATCATTGAAGAAAGTCCGACCAACCCGATTTACTACGAAAAAATGAGTGTGCTGCTTGATGAATTAATCAAGTTGCGGAATGAAGAAGCCGAAGCCTATGAAAAATACTTGGAAGAGATTGTAAAACTGGCAGTAAAAATCAAAAAGCCTGAGACCAGTAATGAATATCCTTCAAGCATTAATACCCAAGCCAAACGAGCATTGTATGACAACCTTGACCGTGATGAACAATGTACCATTGCAATGGATAGTGCTGTGATTTATGGAAAACACGATGATTGGGAAGGAACCCTTTCAAAAGAGAAGCATTTGAAAAATAAGGTTGTAAAACCAGTTTTAGAAGAATACGATAAGGTTGAAAAGTTAGACCCCATTTTTGATGTGATTAAACAACAAAGAGAATACAAATAAGCAATGGAAGAAGTAAAGATATTACATATTACTTCCAATCTGAGCATTGATGTAGTTCGCAAAGACATCAAGAATATGCACTTGGCTGTTTATCCGCCAACGGGCAGGGTTCGCATTGCTGCACCCTTACGAGTAAATGACGAAGCCGTAAAACTTTTTGCCATTTCAAAAATCAGTTGGATTCGGAAACACCAACGCAACTTTGAAGCACAAGACAGACAAGCACCCAGACAATACAAAGATCGGGAAAGCCATTACTTTTTAGGCAAACGCTACTTGTTGAGAATTACCGAACACGATGCTCCAGCCAAAGTACAGCTAAAGACAAAAACCTTCATTGACTTATTCGTTAGACCCAACACTACAACAGAACAAAAACAAACCATACTCAACGAATGGTATCGGACAGAGCTAAAAAAACTGATTCAACCACTCATTGTCAAATGGGAGCAACGCATAGGCGTAACTGTAACAGACTGGCAAGTCAAACAAATGAAAACCAAATGGGGCACTTGCAACATCGAGAAAAGACGAATATGGATAAACTTGGAACTAGCTAAAAAACCAATCCATTGCCTAGAATACATCATCGTTCACGAACTCATTCATCTATTGGAAAGACATCACAACGACAGATTTCTTTCACTAATGGAAAAGCATATGCCCCAATGGAAATTTTATAGAGAAGAATTAAATCGTTTACCAGTAAGCCACGGAGAATGGACATACTAACAAATAGCCCACGCATTTTGCAAGCACATTGCCAAGCCGCACCAGCCAACCCTGCAACCAAAAATTGCAAAAGAGTATGTCTTTGCCAACGCTAACGGACAGACAACCGAGAAAGAACACCGACCGCACAACGTCACCTATACGCAAGCAGGGGTTAAGCTTCGCTGATTTTCAATTCGTTCTTCGTAAGACAGAAAAGTGCTATATTTAAAGTTCAGTTCTTCGTAGGAAGTTCAGTGGTAAAAATCCCTGCCTGCGTATAGCTGAGAAACGTTAGTGGCAACCTTAAAGAACGACACCGTAGAAAAAAATGACTGACATTGTAATAAAAAAAGTAACGCTTAACGACATTGACCAATTGCAAAAAATTGGCAGACAGACTTTTTTTGAAACGTTTTCAGCAGGAAATTCCGAAGAGAATATGACAAAATATTTAGACGAAGGATTTTCCGCTGAAAAATTGACGACTGAACTTAGCGACAATAACGCAGAATTTTATTTTGCAACACTTAACGATAGTGTAATTGGTTATTTAAAATTAAACTTTGGACATTCTCAAACAGAATTAAAGGACGACAAAGCACTTGAAATTGAACGTATTTATGTTTTAAAGGACTTTCACGGAAAAAGCGTTGGACAGATTCTTTGCGACAAAGCAATACATATCGCAAGACAGAAAAACGCTAATTATGTTTGGTTAGGAGTTTGGGAAGAAAATCCGAGAGCAATAAACTTTTATAAAAAAAATGGTTTCGTAGAATTTGACAAACACATTTTCAAGTTAGGCAATGACGAACAGACCGACATTATGATGAAACTAAAATTGAACAACTAATGTGGACGACAAGAAAGGCAGCCACTAACACGGGTAACCGTTGCACAACTCATCCATAACTCCAAAATCTTACTTTTTTCAACAAAAAATGAGCTCATTAGAGCCTTTTTAACGAAGTCTTTTCAATCGATATATAATTTTATTTCAAAAAATAACTCTCTTAAAATGGAAAAGAATAAGCCTCATAGAGCCCTTTTAAATAAAGTAAAAACTCCCCTGCTTTTACGTTTATATTTTGCAGGGCTTAGGCAATGATTCCATGTTTGGGACGATTAAATTTCATAAGCTTCTTCCGGTATCTGGATCCATACTCGCTTGGCCTTCCCTGCCATAATATTTGGCTGTGGATTTATAGAGAAAAAGCAAATCGAGGGTTTGAGACAGTTTACGATAGAAATTGCCGGAAGGCACAAGCATATCCATACTGAATTGATACATCATTATAGGCTGAATACTTTACGTCCTTGCATGATACAAATATAACAAAAACACCCTTACAGCACTAACATACAATTAGTTATATTTTTTTTATTTTGTGAATAAGTTATTTTAGTCTATTTTATGTAGCAAGTGAGTTGTGCAACAAGCACAGGCGTTTTGCAAAAAAGGGGGTTTAGCTTCGCTGATTTTCAATTCGTGCTTCGTATGACAGTTTTGTGGTATGTTCAAGCGCAGTTCTTCGATTGAACTTTTGCGCTAAAAATCCGCCCCTGCGCCAAGCCGAAAAACGTTAGCGGCAATAAAATAAAAGATGCGCAAAAAAATTAATATATTACAATTCAAAATAATAAAAATAGTTTTATGAAAAAATTCGAGTACAAAACATTAGAATTTGAAGCAAGTGGAAATTTTATGAGAACAATTAATATTGATTCCAAAAAATTGGAAAAAATTTTAAATGAAATGGGCGAAGAGGGATGGGAGATGATTCATCCTGTAGATTATGCAATAGGTTATGGTACTACGCAAAAAGTGATTTTATTTTTCAAAAGAGAAAAAAATTAACAATTAGATTTTCTAGTACGAAAATAATTTACTGTGCTAACATTGTATTGGCAAAAAACGGGGTGAATACTGTCTTTGAGAACTCATTTAGCAGTATCCGGAAAAAAAATTTTGCTCAGTTCCCTTTGAAAATGTCTGCAACGTAGCCCGTTCTTCGCCAATACTTTTTCCGTTATTTTAGTCTATTTTGTGTAGCGAGTGTGTTGTGCAATAAGCACACGATGTTGCCAAAATGGCGGCAGAAGTCCTCCTTTAAGACATTTGTGCTAAAATCAAAGGAAATAATTCTATTGGACTTGAGTACTAATAAACCACTACATCTCACACCCCCAACCCCTTGTGCAAGGCAAGCTTAACCCAATCCCCTACCCCAAAATGGCAAAGGGCAACAAAATTTGTATATTGCTAGGTAAATTTACAAGCAAATCAAAATCTTATTGCCGGTTTTATTCTAAATGCACCCAACATGAAAAAAAGCCATATCAGTAAACAAGTCATACAAAAAGGAGAAGAGATAAAAGGACAAGACATCAGAGAAGGTGTTTTCAACCTTATCAAATCAGAATACCCCGACTTCGAAAAGGATAATTATATCACTTTAGCCGAACTTAATCAGTATAGACGACTCTATCTGACTTCCCTAATCATACAAGAAAAAGGAGAGTTGGCACTTATTGACAGAGATGTAATGAATGCCATCAAAAATAATTCTATACTTTCTGAAAATATTCAGGAAGCAAATGAAACGGAAATAACCTATGGCGAAAAAATAGCCGATAAGGTAGCCGCCTTCGGCGGAAGCTGGATGTTTATTATCTCTTTCTTCGCTTTTATCCTGCTCTGGATGATAGTCAATATCTACTTTTTTGCATCGGCCCCCTTTGACCCATACCCATTTATCTTGCTTAACCTCATTCTTTCTTGCCTCGCAGCCATACAAGCCCCAATAATTATGATGAGCCAAAATAGACAGGAACAAAAAGATAGACAAAGAAGTGAGCACGATTATAAAATAAACCTCAAAGCCGAACTTGAAATCAAATTATTGAGTGAGAAAATGGACCACTTGCTTGTACACCAAAACAATAAATTATTAGAAATTCAAGAAGTGCAAATCGACTACCTGGAAGATCTTTTGAAAGAAATCAAAAGGAAATAAAAAGCAAATCTGCGCAGACTGATAATGGATTCTTTAGTGCTTTTTGTCTATAAAACAAATCAAGAAAAATGAAGTAGCCAAAGTACAGAAGGCTAACGAATGGGATACAAATATTTACAATAAAGAAAACCCACATTAACGTTGTATAATAATGCATTTAAGTCCGGCAATAAAGCAATTTGAAAAATGGTATCTATAAAGACTTTCAGAGAATTGGCCCTATCTTTCCCCGAAACAACGGAAGAAGCACACTTCGAAAAAACTTCGTTCAGGGTGAAAAAGAAAATTTTTGCTACCTATGACGCGGTAAATAATAGAGCTTGTGTCAAATTATCCGAAATGGATCAACATGTTTTTTCAAAGGCCGATAAATCAAACATTTACCCGGTAGATAATAAATGGGGAAAACAAGGCTGGACATTTATTGAATTGACTAAGGTGAAAAAGGAGCTGTTTGCAGAGGCGTTGACAAGTGCCTATTGTGAAGTTGCGCCAAAAAAATTGGCAGGAATAATCAAATCGAAAAAATCAAGCTAACTATAACATTTTGAAACAAAAAGAATTATTATATTCGTAAGTAAAATTCAACCCGCATAAAACGAAAATGAGCATAGCCGTAAATTTAATGAAACACGCTATAACAGAATATTTATGATACAACTAAAAACAGGGATATATGTAGTCACAATTTCGAGTATTCTCACCCTACTATTTAATCATAGCAGTAAAATTGATATAAAAAAGAATACAAGCCTTAAACCAGGTTTAGAACAAAATTTCACCTATCAAAACACAGACGAAAAAGAACTAACAAAGCTAATCCGACTCGTTTACAAATGGCATGTAAAAATGAATTTGGAAGACTTCCCTTATAAATATGACGAAAAACAAGACGGCATTTTCATTGGCATTGACTGGGTTAAATACCAAAGAAATATGGAGTTGTTCAGACAGACTGATTTTTTTAG
Source organism: Bacteroidota bacterium (assembly GCA_023432985.1). Lineage (GTDB taxonomy): Bacteria > Bacteroidota > Bacteroidia > CAIKAF01 > CAIKAF01 > JACVCJ01. Next base: position 15,285 of record JAEZEQ010000041.1, read on the forward strand.
TCGTGGTTTTTACCAACAACATAAAAACATAGCATTGAGCTTAGACTCTTCCATAAAAAAAGCGGATATATATTTTAGAAACTATAATGACGGAATTCCAATTTGGGCAACAGGTGCTGACGAATGGTGCAATTGCCAAGATTATATAGAGAATTACTGGGAAACTTTGACCATAGATAGTTTAATAATTAAAAATGAACACGCTGAGTTCAAATGGGCTTGGGATAATGAATCGGAAGCTTTTTATAAAGTAAAAGCAATTAAAGAAAATAATAAGTGGAAAATAAATACGCTTCAAGGATTTAGCAATTACCATTCTGTAGAATATTATGACCGAATAATGGATAATTGACTGAAATTTAAAAATAAGATCAATAGATGAATATAGCGTTCCAACCAGGCATAGGCGCTCTCGGAAAGGCAAAAATGACTGACTAAACAACAGAGCATCTTCTCGCCAACTTTCGCAAATAAATGGCATATATTGTGATAATTACCAAATAAAAAAGCATAGGTCTTCGGCTTATGCTTCTATTCTAGTTTGGTAAAAGCAGCCCTCTTTTCTATTCCACATCATTAGCCCTTCAAACATAAACACAGTGCACATTAACCAAAAAAATATACATAGAATCACCTGAAAAGCAGGTCAGAGAAGTGCATAAATAAGTTGCTCAGACATGTTTTCTTTAATACATTTGGTAGGTAAACAAATTATTTCCAAACTTTTACACGTATTGCCTTTATCAAAAACAGAGATGGACAACAAAAAAACAATAACTATCGACAACTATTTAGACAGTCATTATATGCATAGAAGCAACTGGCTTCGAGCAGCCGTTTTAGGAGCGAATGACGGAATTATTTCTATTTCGAGTCTGGCAATCGGTGTTGCATCAGCCGGGACGACAAGAGACCCTATTCTTTTAGCAAGCATAGCCGGACTTGTGGCAGGTGCTTTGTCGATGGCAGCGGGCGAATTTGTCTCGGTAAGTTCCCAAACCGACATCGAAAAAGCCGATATTGAAAGAGAAAAACAAGAACTTGCAAAAATGCCGGAAACTGAACTTAAAATATTGGCAGAAATTTATGAAAAAAGAGGACTTAAAAAGGAAACAGCGCTGCAAGTCGCAAGAGAATTAACAGATAAAGACGCGCTGGGAGCACATATTCGGGATGAATTAGGAATTAACGAAATGAATCAGGCAAATCCCATACAAGCAGCCCTGGCATCTGGAGCCGCGTTTACTGTAGGCGGACTTTTACCCTTGCTGGTGATCATCCTCGCACCACTAACCAATATGGAATACTACCTCTATGGCATTACCATATTGTCTCTTGTTTTTCTCGGAGCTGTTTCGGCTAAGACAGGTGGCTCAAGTATAACAAAAGCTGTTCTTAGAATTGTAATCTGGGGAACTATCGCTATGGGACTATCTGCCTTGGTTGGATATATTTTCGGAGTTAATATAGCATAAGATTGCAAATTTGCTTACAACCCACATTTCGGACTATATGAGCAGACAAAGGAATTGGTAAATAATGACATGCGCTTATTTATATTGCTTAGCAAAAGAATGCTCTGACTTTTAATGTCATATATTAGACTAAAAATGCCGATGTCAAACTCAATTATGCAAAAGCATCCAATATGGAATAGCCCATTATTTTCATTCCTGTCAAAGTGCAACTTGACTATGCTTTAAACCCATTTTAAATCTCTTATCCGAAAAATTACAAGTATTTAAAATACTTATCCAGGGACTAAAAAAAACGGCTGGACCAAAAGAATTTGTAAATGAATAGCATAAATAAAACAAGAATTGCAATCGTCAGAGAAAGCATTGGAGACTCAATACAGGTCAGGCCTTAAATCAAAACGAGCATGATATGAGCATTTACGAAAGCGCAACAGAAATAAAAACCACAATAAAAAAGTATAGCCACAATTTCCTTCAAAATTCTTTAACAAAATCTTACCATCATTTTTAGTAGTTTTACTATCATTTTAAAAACTATTACTATCTTTGTTTTCGATTTTATAAACACAGCTATGCTACTCAATAAAAGAATCCCGGCTTATTATATACTGAATAAGGTGAAGTATGACCTTATTTATATCTTCATTCTTTCTGGATCGGTCTGGTTTCTCACCAACCGCTATAGCGAATTATTGCCCGAAATACCGCTCACTATTCCCGCCTTTATCGGGACAGCCATCTCTATTTTACTCTCCTTTAAATTAAGTCAATCCTACGACAGATGGTGGGAAGCCAGAAAGGTCTGGGGAGCCATTGTGAACGATTCCCGCAGTCTGGTCATCCAATTGCAAAGCCTAACCGCAAATGGAAATGAAGGAATGATTAAAAAAATTGCCAAGCGTCAAATTGCCTGGTGCTATTCTTTAGGACAATCACTGAGAGGTCTCGACCCCACTGAAAATATAAATAAATACATTTCGCCGAGTGAACTCGAATTCATCCAAAATCATAATAATAAACCCCTGGCATTGCTTCATTTGCACGGAATGGACATTAAAGCACTCAAAGAAAGCAATCAACTGGATCTCTTTGCGCAAATTCAGTTAGACAATACCCTGGTGCGACTCTGCGATGCGCAAGGTAAAGCCGAAAGAATCAAAACTACGGTATTCCCCGTAACATACAGACTTTTTCTACATGGCATTATTTACCTCTTTGTAATCACCCTTTCTATCTCCCTTAAAAATATAGAAGGTATTTATGAAATCCCCCTATTGCTTTTGATCTCATCGGCCTTTCTTTTATTGGAAAAATCAGCAACGCATATGCAAGACCCCTTCGAAAATCGACCCACTGATACGGCTATGACTGCTATTTCGAGAACTATTGAAATAAATATTTTGCAACTTTTAAAAGAATCCGAAATCCCAAAAACCCAGCAAACAGAGGAATTTTATCTATTATAATTAATGCTATACTCGTAAAATTCTCCGATTGAAAAAATGGGATTTATTTCCTAAAAATGAAGAGCAGCGAAAACTCTAAAACTGTGAAAATCCTATCCTAAATTCTCCCCCGAAAATCCCACCGGAAATATGCGTCATTAAGACCTGACCAAAATCATATAAAAGCCGTATACAATAGCCTAACTTTGCCAAAGATTTACAATAATTAATTCAAAATCAGGCAATAAACATGATACACTCATTTCATATTCCCGTTATGGGCTTGGCTTTCACTATAGATACACCGATCAAATTAGCCCATCTTGGTATCTCTTCCGTTCTTTCTATTGGCGATCATTTTCTTTCGGAAAAAGCAAGGCTATTTTATGCCAAAAAATTCTCCATTCCTGCCGAGGCAATGAATACCAAAGACAAGGATGCACGGACTAAAATCACCATCGCATATCTGAATTTAATCGAGCAAATCGTCGATAAAAACTGGAAAGAACATATACAGCGTTTGACTAAGGATAAACCCTATCGCGAAAGCTTTTTTGCTCAATTTCCGGATACGGAATTCTGGCAAAAGGAATGGCAAATTAATGCCGATAATCTCTCGGAATCAGAACTTATCGACTGGGCCAAAACGAAATTTAAACCCGGTAGTATCGACGTGAATATCATGACGAAACTGGATAAAAAAAATTATTTCAACGGTAAGGAATTGCCCATAGAATACAACGATGCACACGCCATTCTGAAAGCTTATGCCTTAAGTAATCTTGATTCCTCGGTCGTATTATCAGCCGGTATGAGCCTCCCCCTATTCGCCTATATGCAAAACTTCGACGATTTCTTCCCCGATGCCCATGGTCATATTAAAAAGAGAATCATCATTAAAGTCAGCGATTACCGCTCTGCTTTGGTACAGGGAAAAATGCTGGCAAAAAAAGGTTTATGGGTTTCTGAATTCAGAGTTGAATCCGGATTAAATTGCGGGGGACATACTTTCCCGACCCAAGGTTTCTTGATAGGCCCCATTTTGGAGGAGTTTAAACAAAAACGCGAGGAACTCTACAATGAACTTTTAGGTATTTGGCAAAACGCTTTGAAGAATGAAAATAAAACTGGCGAATCATTCCGCCCACAAATGAAAATATCGGCCCAGGGCGGAATCGGAACGCATATGGAACATGATTTCTTGCGAAATTATTATGGATTGAATTCTATAGGCTGGGGTAGCCCCTTCCTGCTTGTTCCCGAAGCCGTCAGCATTGATAACGAAACCTTAAAACAACTTTCGGACGCAAAAGAAAAAGACCTATATCTAAGCAATGCATCGCCCTTAGGCATTCCTTTTAATAATCTGCGCAACAGCACCAGACAACAATATCAGAGAATTAAAATTGAGGCCGGAAAACCGGGTAGTCCATGCACAAAAAAACTCTTGCAACTCAATACCGAATTTGGCGACAAACCACTGTGCACAGCCTCCAGTCAGTACATTAACAAAGCCATAGACAGACTCCAACAAAGCAATCTAAGCGAAGAACAAATTGCTGTAGAAAAAGAAAAGCTATTCGAAAAAGAGTGCTTATGTTGCGGACTGGCCATGCCCTTTTTAGAAGAACATAATTTAGATAAAAAACTTGAGGCCAAAGGGGTAAGCGTATGTCCGGGTCCCAATATTGCTTATTTCGAGGGGACATATAGCTTGAGTGATATGATTAAACATATATACGGCAAAAAAAATCTAATCACCCGAACAGATCGTCCCAATATGTTCATAAAAGAGGTACAGCTTTATCTCGATTATTTATCCAACAAAATAAACAGTTTTCAATCCGACAAAAACGAAAAAACCAAAATCTATATCGACCAATATATACAAAATATGAAAAGCGGACTTGAATACTATAAGAACCTATTCCACAACGAACTGCCTTCATTAAACATACATCAAAACATCCCCCAATTACTAAACGAATATATCCTTTCTTTAGAAAAAAGCCGAGTGGAATTGGCATAGGGCCGCACAAAACAACAAAACACAAGCGGAAATAAAAAAAACACCCAAACTCCAAATGAAATTATTATGCCGCACCAACGGAGCTGTATGCTCTACATATTTGATATCAATTAGTATATCGCTCCTACGAAGCATTATCTTGAACAATAAACCACATTTAAATTAAAAACAAAACTGCAAAACAACCCCGTAGAGGCGGCATAAAATCGCATGCCAATACATGTAATTCGCCTACCATAAACAGATTGATAAAAAGCTTATTTTTTGAAGGGCCCCGCTAACTTTCTAAAATGCCAATTAAACCCTACATTTGAAATTATGAATCGACTTTTTAAAATATTCAAAGTGGATGGTGCAGAGGCTGCTAAAATAAGCACTTCTCCCGACGAACCACACGAACACGATTTTGAGGAGTTGATTATAGCCCGGGAGGGACAATTGGAACATTTTATCGATTTCGAAAACTCCACACTCGATGCACCCCTCGTCAGCTTTGTTGCAAAAGGAAAAATACACAGGGTCATCCCAAAATTGAAAAATGGAAAATGTGATATGTGGGTATTGCGATTTAAAAGCGAGTTTTTACCCGAAATAAGCTTTCAACTCTATGCCAATTACCACAACCATGCCATGCTGAAAATCCGTGATAATAATGCGTTCAAACGCATGAACACGATTTGTGAAATTATAGACGAAGAAATGAAACAGGAAAATGCCGACCTAAGCCTGGTCAGCTGCTTACTGAAAGCCCTGTTTAAAATGATCGAAGCCGAAAGAAATAAAATTCAACCCGGCGAAAACGATTTAGCCCATACCCAAAATACAACCCTCCACAATTTTTTACGCATACTGGAAGAAAATTACCACAGACCCCTGGGCGTAGATTTTTATGCCGAAAAACTGTTTATGTCAACCCGAAATTTAAACCTGATTTGTAAAAATATATTCCAACAAACGGTAACCGAAATTATTGAAACACGCAAGCTGACAGAAGCTAAGAATATGCTGACTTACAGCGATAAAAATATATCCGAAATCGGATTCGAATTGGGATATAATGAAAAATCTTATTTCAGTAATGTGTTTAAAAAACGAACAGGACAAACCCCAAGCGCCTTTCGCGAAGAAATGAGAAAACTCCTTTCCTAATTTCACAACTTTCCTTCCACTTCCTATTACCCACTGCAAACGAATGGGTTATAACTTTGGAGTATTAAAATTTATTCAACTTAAATCAGGATTATTATGAAAAATAAAGTAATTATAATCACAGGTGCCGGAATGGGACTTGGATTAGCAGCAGCAAAAGAATTGGCCTCTAAAGGCGCAAATTTGGTATTGGTCGACTATAACGAGAAAAGTCTAATGGACGCTAAATCGGAAATTTCTAAAGATTTTCCGGATATCAAAATTATCACCGTGGTGGCCGATGTATCGAATGAGGAAGCCGTGAAAAATTATGTAGATCAAGCTGTACAAGCATTTGGCAGAATAGACGGACTATACAATAATGCGGGAATTGAAGGAAAACAAGCCGGTATCACCGAATATGATGTGCAAATTTTTAAAAAGGTAATTGATATTAATCTCATGGGCGTATACTACGGCCTTCGCTATGTAATTCCGGTTATGCAAAAACAAAAATTCGGACGCATTGTAAACGTAGCCTCAGTTGGCGGAATACGCGGCGTATTGAATCAAATGCCCTATGTGGCAAGTAAACACGCAGTATCGGGTATGACCAAGAATGCAGCGCTGGAATATGGCAAAGATGGCATTTTAACTAATGCTATAGCCCCCGGAGCTATTTTAACGCCCATGGTGGAAGAGGCTTTTAAACAGGTAAATCCCTCCAACCCCAAAGCTGCTGAAACGGAATATGCACAACGTAATCCCACCAAAAGATTGGGACTACCACATGAAGTAGCCAAATTGGTCGCATTCCTTTTGAGCGAAGATAATGGCTATGTGAGCGGTCAAACCATCGCCATAGACGGTGGAGAATCGAATATTTACGGGAATTCATAAGGCTTTTAATTTTCAAATGCCATCTATGGGGATGGCATTTTTTTGCTCAGAAAATGAAATCTTGCGATGAGTAAAATCCAAAATTTTCTTATCTCAAAATCATAAATCCCTCCTGCAATAGTAAGCCCCAAATCAGAAAATAAATAAAAAATTAATCTACATAATTATGTCCAATATCAGCTTAATTATTGAAGAAAGAGCAGCCGACATAGGCAAATTCTTAGTGGGACGGCTTCTCCCCTTCCGCCAAAAAAGAATGGTAGGCCCCTTTATTTATATAGACCATATGGGGCCGGTGAAGCTGAACGAAAGAAATAATTTCGACGTATTGCCGCATCCGCATATCGGACTTTCAACGCTGACTTTCTTGTTTGAAGGAAGCATTATGCACCGAGATACACTGGGCAATGCCGTGGAAATTAAACCCGGTGCGGTAAATTGGATGACGGCCGGTAAAGGCATCGTACACAGCGAACGTACACCCGAATATCTGCGCCACTCCGAAAAAATAATGCATGGCTTACAAATCTGGGTCGCACTTCCCAAAGATCTGGAACAAATGAATCCCGAGTTTTTCCATATCAACGCAGATGAAATCCCCACATGGGAAGAAGACGGAGTGCAGTTCAAACTCATCGCCGGGGAAGCATTCCATCGCAAATCTCCCGTTCCGGTTTATAGCAAATTATATATGCTGGAATTGAAAAATAAAACCAAAAAAGAAATGAACTTTGCAAATCAACTATACGGCGAATCGGGATTATATATTCTGGAAGGAGCTATAGAAAGTGATGGAAATATATATGGACCCAAACAAATGTTGGTGGCTAAAGACAGCTCCTTATGCAGCTTTAGCATGCATCCCAACAGTACAATTTATTTATTCGGAGGCGAAGCCTTTCCCGAAGAACGCTATATAGATTGGAATTTTGTTTCTTCAGATAAAGAAAAAATAGCCGAAGCAAAACAGAAATGGATCGAACATAAATTTGATAAAATAAAAGGAGAGGAAAACGATTATATTCCATATCCCAGCTTCAATAAATAAGCATAAATGAGTATGCTTTATTTCACTTAAAAAGAAAAAACAAAGGGTCTTTCATGCATGGCAAATGACTGCGCATGAAAAATATAGAGTCGGCATAATGAAAAGAAAAACATTTATAAAATCCATGGCAGTATTGCCATTAGCCGCAGCAGCAATGAAAATACAAGAATTAAATAAGATGACAGAGTATTTCGGGAAAACCAAAAAAATGCCCGTTTTATTTCTGGGACACGGAAGTCCGATGAATGCTATTGAAGAAAATGAATTCGTAAGCGGATTCAGAAAATTGGCGAAAAACTTGCCTAAACCCAATGCCATTTTATGCGTATCGGCACACTGGGAAACCAAAGGTACCTTTGTTACCGCTATGCAAAATCCACCCACTATTCACGATTTCGGCGGTTTCCCCAAAGAACTTTTTGCCGTACAATATCCCGCCCCGGGAAGTCCGCAATTGGCAAATGAAACCAAAGCACTTATTACAAAAACAGAAGTCGGACTCGATCATAAATGGGGACTGGATCACGGCGCATGGAGCGTGATAAAACATCTCTACCCCAATGCAGACATACCGGTCATACAATTGAGCCTCGATTATAGTCAGACCCCCCAATACCATTACGAACTTGCGCAGCAATTAAAATCATTGCGCGAAAAAGGAATACTGATTATTGGAAGTGGAAATATGGTGCATAACCTCGGCAAAGTGGAATGGCGCAGACTGAATGAAAATTATGGATACGACTGGGCAATGGAAGCAAATGAAAAAATGAAAAAGTATATCCTCGATCAAAATCATCAAGAACTCATCGATTTCCGCTCTCAGGGAAAAGCCTTCGACCTGGCCATCCCCACTCCGGAACATTATTTGCCCCTGCTGTATAGCTTAGCCATGCAGGATAAAAATGAAGCGGTCGAACTCTTTAACGACAAAGCCGTAGCAGGCTCTTTAACCATGACCTCCGTAAAAATCGGTTAATCCCGGCACAAAAATTACATACAAAACCTAAAAGATAAAAATTGTAAAAAAAAATTGCAGCATTATAAACAATTTGTATATTTGCGAGTGAATACTAACTAACATTCTTGTATTTATTAGCAATGGAAAAGTTCAGCGACAGACAAATTGAAATCATGGAGGCGGCCACGCATAGAATTTCTGCCTATGGTATTCAAAATCTAACCATAAAAACACTCGCCGAAGATATTGGTCTGTCCGAACCAGCCTTGTATCGCCATTTTAAAAGTAAGAATGAAATTCTATGGAGCTTATTGGAATATTTCAAATCCGAAATGGAAAATCGAATCCAATCCATCCCCTTTAATCCCTCCGAAACAGAAGGCAATAAGTTAAGAGCTATTTTCAATTCTCAACTCCAAACCTTCGTAAACAAACCTGCCATTGTCAGCGTAATTTTCGCCGAAAGCATCTTCCATTTTGATGAAAAACTGAGCCATAAAGTGTCCGAAATTATGGATATGATGCAGAAACTCGTGAAAAAAAATATCGATGCCGGCCAGAAAAACGGAAGCTATAATACCCTTATCCCTTCGTCTACGCTAACAACCATTATTATAGGCGGAATGAGAATGACGGTACTGAAATGGAAACTTTCGAACCATAAAACGAACCTGCTAAAAGATGGAAAAGCTGTACTCGAAGGCATTTTAAAAATGATCGAAAAATAATAAATATGAAAAATATATTCCCCATTATTCTAAGCTTTCTATTCGCATATAGCTGCGGAAATACCCACAATCACACATCGGGAGCTACAAATACGCAAGCCGAAGTACAAGAGGCGGAAGCAGCTGAAAAAATCGAACTCAATAATGGCGAAAAATGGGTCGTGAACGAAGAAATGAAACCCTTTATTCTCAAGGGAGAAGACTTGGTCCAACTCTATATACAAGATGAAAAAACAGATTTTAAAAGTCTGGCCCAACAAGTGAAAGAACAAAATAGCCTACTCATTAAAAGCTGCACCATGGAAGGGAAAAGTCACGACGAACTGCATAAATGGCTGCACCCGCATCTCGAATTGGTAGAGGAACTCGAACAGGCAAAAAACGAAGATGAGTCAGTGCAAATCGTACAGAAATTAAAACATTCCTATCAACAATATCATTCCTATTTCCAATGAATATAACAGACCTGCATACACAGCAAAAAGAAATTTCGGCAGTCCCCTTTTTTAAAGGCGAACTAACCATGTCCATGCAATTGGAAAAAAATGGCACTTTAAAGGAACATGTTACTAAAACTCCTGCCCTGCTTTTGTGCATATCGGGCCATGTAATCTATCATGAAGAAAATAAACCTGAAATACACTTGAAACAAGGCGATTATGTGCATATTCCACCCCAGGTGATTCATTGGCTTTTCGCACCTGAAAAAACGCAATGCCTACTCTTTAAATAAAAAAATTTACCCTATTATGTTAGTGAACACTCGCAAACTTTTGGCATTTTTACTCCTTCTTTTGGGATGGAATAGCCTTCAAGCACAGGATGTATGGACCCTGAAACAATGTATTGATTCCGCGCTGGCACACAACAAATCCTTGCAAATCAATCGAAATTTAATCCGCATCAGCGAACAAAAGGAAAAGGAAGCTAAAGCCAACCTCATTCCTAAGGTGGAACTCAGGGCCGACTATAAATATTTTATCGAATTGCCTACCCAACTTATGCCCATGAATGCGCTCAACCCCCAAATACCCGAAGGCCAATTTCGAGATGTGCGATTCGGAGTACCCCATAACATAAATGCACATGTGCAACTCTCTTTGCCCATTTATAATCCGCAATTGTATGGAGCTGTTGCAAATACGAATATTGCACAGGATTTGGCCGAATTGAATTACCAAAAAAATGAGGAAAATGTGCTTTACGATATCACAACGCTCTATTATAATGCCCAAATTCTTCAACATCAATTGCTTTTCTTGCAAAGCAATCTGAACAATGCCCAACAACTCCTGAAAAACATGGAACTACTGAGGGAGCAAGCATTGGCAACGGGAACGGATGTCAACAAAGTGAAACTGCAAGCCGAGCAATTAATTACGCAAAAAGATATTATACACCATAAATACCTCTCTGTTCTCAATGCCTTAAAGCTAAATATGGGAATTCCGTTGGAACGGGAAATCAGCCTTGTTCCGGAAATCGAAAAACAAAGTTCGGGCGAAAATAAATCCGAAAATTCTGTGGATTTGAAAATAATGCAGACCCAAAACAGCTTACTGGAATCCGAATTAAATACCCTGAAAAAATCACAATACCTTCCCTCCTTGCATGCTATTGCATCCTATGGAACAACGGGGTTTGGCTATGATAAAAAACCGGATGATTTCCTGAAATTTTATCCCATAGGTTTTGCCGGATTGCAACTGACTTATCCCATTTTTAACGCTACAATTACCCAACGAAAAATAAATCAGAAAAAACTGGAAATCTCGAATAACAAATGGCAAATGGAAGGGATTGCCGATAAAACTAAAATGGAGATTGAGAATGCCAAAAGGCAGCGACTAATTGCAATGCAAACTATTGCCAACACCGAAAATCAAATCTTATTGGCCCAATCTATTTACGACCAAACGCTATTGCAACAAAAACAAGGTAAGGCTACGCTCAGCGATATTTTATCGGCAGACTATGCACTTCGAGACGCACAACAACTTTATCTGACAGCTCTGATTGATTACCTGAAAGCAGACCTGGAACTGAAAAAACAAAATGGAAATATAAGAACGCTTAAAAATTAAACCTGAGCATGTGCATATATCGCATGCCTAATTTTAGATAATATGAAAAAAATAATCGGAATTCTGGGAGCATTGGCACTAATCGCCTTTGTGGTTTTCAAATTGGTCAGCAATAAGAAAACGACGGAAAATAAAATATACCAATACGATAAAGAAAAACCCATTGCCGTTTCCGTCGATACAATTCGTCTGCAAAGTATTGATTTTGCCAATTCCTATACGGGAACTTTTGAACCCAATAAGGAAAGTAAAATCAGCGCCGACATACAGGGAAAAATTAATGCCGTTCTGGTCGATTTAGGCTCTGAGGTTCATAAAGGCCAAACTCTCGTACAGCTGGATAATGCCTTGCTGAAATATCAACTCCAAGCCATTGAAGTGCAATTGGAAGGATTGGAAGATGACGTGAAACGCTATAGCATTTTATCTGAAGCAGATGCCGTGCAAGGCATACAATTGGAAAAAGCAAGACTGGCTCTGAAAGCGGCAAAGGTTCAAAAAGCCACCTTAATGGAACAAATAGCCAAAACCACAATTAAAGCTCCGTTCAACGGAATTATAACCGCAAAATTCAACGAAGAAGGCGCTTTTGCAGCTCCGGGTATTCCCCTGCTTCAACTCACTGATATAAGCAGCTTGCGCTTCACTATCCAAGTCCCCGAAAAGAATCTCTTGTATTTCGATCCCAATGAAATATACCCCATTTATGCAGATGTTTATCCCGATTCCAAGCTTGAGGGCAAACTCTTGATGATAGGCTCTAAGGCCAATTTGGGCAATAGCTTCCCTATTCAGTTTCAAGTTCCCAATTCCCAAAACAGAAACATAAAATCAGGCATGTTCGGCAAGGTGCAACTAAGCCACACCATAAAAAATCAAGGCATTCTTATTCCCACTTCTGCTATTGTGGACCAAAACGGCAAAAGTATGGTCTACCTGATAAAAAACGGAAAAGCAACACTGCAACCCATTTCTACCTCTCAAAATATTGGAAATAAAACCCTGGTTTCGGAGGGATTGAAAGAGGGGGATATTCTTATCGTCAAAGGCTTTATCAACCTGTTCGACGGCGCACATGTTTCGCTCAACCAATCAGCCGATATGAATACAGAAATTTAAATAAAAAACGGCAAAATGCAAGCCTGAATCAAACTTCCGTATCTGCCATTTCTAAATCAATATTGAGTATGAATATTACAGAAATATCCATCAAACGCCCCTCGCTGATTATTGTGCTTTTCAGTGTATTTACCTTATTGGGAATTATCGGTTACAAAAATTTGAGCTATGAATTAATGCCCGATTTCAATCAACCCGTAGTGGTTATAAAAACCCTGTATCCGGGCGCCGAACCCAATGAGGTCGAAACTTCGGTTTCCCGAAAAATTGAAGATGCACTTTCGAACCTGGAAGGCGTAGATTATCTGGTCACCAAATCTTTACCCAATGCCTCCATTATTATCGCCAATCTGAAATACGGAACGGATTTGGATAAAACCATGCAAGATGCACAGCGCTACATAGATAATATCCGAAAAGATTTACCGCAGGATGTCCAAAATCCGGTCATGAGCAAGGTCTCGCCCAACGATTTACCCATTATGTCGGTAAGCGCAACCAGCAATTTAAGTTCGACCGAATTCTATCAAAAATTGAAAGATGATTACTTGCCGCAAATTCAACAAATTAAAGGCGTAGCCGAAATTAGTATTCTGGGCGCTGAAGAAAGAGAAATTCAAATTAAAGTCGACAAAGAAAAATTAAAACTCTATAAGCTTTCTTTATTTCAACTCGTGGAAGCTGTTAACCGCTCCGGTATTGATGTGCCCGCAGGAAAATTGCAAAGTGAATCGGAAAATAATTCGCTCCGACTCCTGGGAAAATTCAATACCATTCACGATATTCAACATGTTCAGGTCGCCATGCCTATACCGGGAAGTCCGGTTTTTATTAAGGATATTGCCGAGGTTACAGACGGAATTAAAGAGATTTCTTCGTATAGCCGATATAATGGAGAAAAAGGTATAGGACTGCTCATTAAAAAACAAGGCGATGCAAATGCGGTTGATGTATCGAAACAGATTCGAAATGCTTTTCAATCTATAGAAAAACAAGAAGCCGAGGCAAATGTGAAATTTGTAGTTACTGACGATAGTACAGACAATACGATTGCTGCGGTAAACTCGGTAGGGATTGACCTCATTCTGGCCATAATTCTAGTCTCTTTTGTGATGCTCCTATTTCTGAGAAGTTACCGAAATGCACTGATTGTGGCCATTGCCATTCCTACTTCATTGATAACCGCATTTGGAACTATGTGGCTCTTGGGTTATACGCTAAACTTAATGACTCTACTCGCCATGTCTCTGGTTATAGGCGTTCTGGTTGACGATGCTACGGTGGTCTTGGAAAATATTCAACGACACCTGGATATGGGAAAAGAAAAAAGGAAAGCCGCAATGGACGGGCGTATGGAAATCGGCTTCTCGGCCCTCTCTATTACCTTGGTCGACGTTGTGGTCTTCTTGCCCATTTTATTCCTCCAGGTCTTTGTATCGGATATGTTGAAACAGTTTTCTGTGGTTATTATCGTAACGGTTCTAACCAGCTTACTGGTCGGGTTTACCCTCACCCCATGGCTGGCTTCTCGTATAGGTACCAAGGAAAATCTACAAGCTACACATTTCTTTAATCGATTCTTACTTTGGTTCGAAAAACAATTGGATGTATTTATTGCTTGGTACGGCAAATCTTTAAATTGGGTTTTGAATCATAAACTCTTGTTTGTCGGCTTCGTTCTACTCCTTTTTGTAGCCACGGCTGCTATCATGAAACAAGGTATTATAGGAAAAGAATTGATTGCTACCGGCGACCAAGGGAAATTTCGAATGACATTGGAATTCGACAAAAATGTCTCTCTCCAACAAAATAATTTAATCTCGGAAAAAATTGAAAATTATATTCTGCAAAAAACTGAGGTAGAAACGGTATTCAGTAATGTGGGAGGACCAAGCAGCGGTATCGGAAGTCTCGGCGTCGGCGCTGCCAATAAATCGGAAATTACGGTGCAATTGAAACCTAAAAAGGAAATTGATTATATAGATACAGAAAGCTTTATGCGAAACTTAAGGGAAGATTTACAACAAAATTATCCCGGTATTAATTTCTCTATTATGGCATTGGGACTGATCCCCCGAACCGCCCCTATCGAAATTACGCTGAGTGGCAGCAACTTTAATCTGCTTATGCAAAATGGCGAAAATCTAAAATCTGTTATTGAAAAAATTCCCGGCGCAGATAATGTACGCCTCTCTATTGAAGCCGGAAATCCCGAATTCAAAATTATCCCCGATAAAGATAAAATGCAAAGACTGGGATTGAATACGGCTTGGGTCGGACTAAATCTGAGAACCGCTATTACAGGAAATGATGATGCACGCCTAACGGAAAATGGAACCGAATATCCGGTGCGCATTTGGTTGGATGATTTTAACCGACAAAATGAAGATGATATCAAGGAACTCGTAATCACAAATCCATTGGGTATGCCCATAGAAATTTCTCAATTTGCCCATATAGATAGAAGTAATTCGCCCTCTCTTCTGGAAAGGAAAGACAGGCAACCTGCCCTTACTCTCACCGCCGACGCCTTAGGACGCCCATCGGGAACCGTAGCCGATGAAGTAGTGGCCTATATGAACCAAAAACCACTGCCCGACGGAATTCAAATGACCTGGGGCAGCGATATAAAACGACAAAACGATAGCTTCGGTGCATTGGGCTCTGTTCTATTGATCTCCTTCTTGCTGATTTATCTGATTATGGTAGCCTTATATGATAGCTATATCTACCCCTTTGTGGCCTTGTTCGCCATTCCTGTTGCAGCTATCGGAGCCTTCCTCGCCCTGAATTTGTCCCTGAGCAACCTCAGCTTATTCGTACTCCTTGGTTTAATTATGCTGATGGGACTGGTTACGAAAAATTCTATTCTAATTGTGGATTTTACAAATCAACTCAAAGCTGAAGGAAAACCCTATAAATCGGCTATTCTTGAAGCTGCTAAAGCCCGCTTAAGACCTATTCTTATGACAACCCTGTCTATGGCCATAGGTATGCTGCCCATCGCATTGGCAAAAGGAACTTCAGCCGAATGGAAAAACGGACTGGCATGGGTAATCATAGGCGGACTGCTCTCGTCTTTAGCGCTGACTGTTTACCTGGTCCCCTTGGTATATGATGTGGTGGACGGATTTAAAGAAAGGTTGCAGAAAAAAAGATAAGAAATCTCTGAATTTCTCAACTCTTCTTCCCAATCCATTTTAACCTTAAAAAATGCCGACTAATTGCGGGAAAATGCAAAACCTATTGGCATATCTCACGCACTTCCCTGTTTCGGTTTATTGAAATCAATGCGCATGTTTTTATTAATAATTTAAGACTAATTTGTCGTAAATAAAATAAATGTGCTACATTAGCACCGAAATTTATACCTATATGTTTTCGAAAGCATGCGAACACGGAATTAAAGCAATTATTTATATCGCCACCCAATCCATGGACGGAAAAAGGGTGAAAATTGCCGATATAGTCGAAAACACAGGTTCCCCTGAAGCCTTTACTGCCAAAGTGCTGGGAGCTCTAACTAAGGTCAAAATCGTACAATCACTCACCGGACCCGCAGGCGGATTTTTTATCGATAAGGACAGTATGAAACATACTACGCTTATAGAAATCGTAGAAGCTATTGACGGCGACTCCATTTTCAACGGTTGCGGTTTGGGACAAAATGAATGCAATCACGAAAAACCCTGCCCCATGCACGAAAAATTTGTACATGTTAGAAAGGAAATAAAAAATATGTTGAAAAGCACCAGTATTCAGGACCTGGCAGTGGGACTGAAAACGGGAAAAACTGTATTAATACGATGAAAAAAAAATTTAATCCTATTTACGACAAACTTGTCGTAAAATCAATTTTATGCTTACTCTTATCTACCACCCCCATGCTTCAGGGCATGGCCCAAACCAAGGCCAACCCCGACACCTCAAACTGGATCAATAGTCCCCCCATTATAGGCACTTTCCTCCTCGTTACTTTTGTTTTTCTTATTGCCGTTATTATTCTATCCGTACGCCTGATTGCGTATTTGGACCGACTGAAAAATCGACAGGAAATAAAAAAACAAGAGGAATTCACAGATCAACTCATCAATCTTTCCGAAAATGAAATTGACCATATCCTCGAAAAAAGAAAAACCGCTTTGCAATATAAATTAAGCGGAAATGAATTGGGAAGCGAAACGGAAATTATTGACCGAAAGGGCATTGTTTCACATATTACGCATAACCCAGATAATCCACTCGTCGACGAAAAAAAGAAAAGCAAGGTTTTTCTGGAAACCCCACCCGAACTAAAATCTATTGTTATACGCTATATTGCTGCTGCCACTTTCTGGCTGATTTTTGGAACGCTGATCGGTCAATATGTGGGTATGAAATTTCTTTGGCCGGAAATGGACTCGCTCGCATGGCTGTCTTTTGGGCGACTCAGGCCCGTGCATACAAATGCGGTTTTCTGGGGATGGGCATCTATGGCCATGATCGGATTGGGATATTTTGTTGTAGCACGCACCTCAAATACCAAAATCTATAGCTATGCCTGGGCAAACCGCGCCTGGATCTTGCTCAACTTATCGGTTGTACTCGGAACGGTCTTACTTATGTCGGGAATTAATAATGGAGGTGGAGAATACAGAGAATATATTTGGCCGGTTATGCTGCTCTTTGCAAGCGGACTTATCCTCACTTTTTTCAATTTCTACAAAACCGTAGCTAAACGAAAAATCTCCGAAATCTATATCTCCAATTGGTATTTATTAGGCGGGTTAATTTGGACTATTGTATTGGTAACTATAGGCTATATACCAAGCTTCCAAAACGGTTTAGGCGAAACAGTTATTCAAGGTTATTATATGCACCAAGGTGTGGGAATGTGGTTTATGACCTTTACACTGGGACTGATTTATTATTATCTCCCCTCTTCACTCAATAAACCTATTTATTCTTATTCTTTAGGCGTATTAGCATTCTGGACTCAAATGTTATTCTATACGCTTATTGGTACACATCACTTCGTTTTTAGTCCACTCCCCTGGTGGCTGCAAACTGTTGCCATTGTTTTTAGTGCCGGTATGTTTATTCCCGTCCTGGCCGGATCTACGAATTTTATGATGACTATGCGCGGCAGCTGGAACGAACTGGCAAAAAGCTATGTGCTCCCCTTCTTTCTGGTTGGCGTCGTTTTCTATTTTGTAGGGTCTACGCAAGGCAGCTTGCAAGCTTTCCGGTTTACTAATTTTATTTGGCATTTTACTGACTTTAATGTCGCTCACTCTCACATGACTATGTATGGCATTATTACTTTTATTCTCTGGGCTTGTATTTATGCCATTTTACCCAAAATAACCGGAAAAGGACCCAAATCCTTCCTTGTTGGTGTGCACTTCTGGCTGGCCTTTATCGGCTTATTTCTCTATATGATTTCTCTTATGGCCGGCGGTACCCTGAAAGGACTCAGCTGGATAGAAGGTAAACCTTTTATCGAATCGGTTATTCTCATGCAACCTTATTGGCTATGGAGAGCTATAGGCGGCTCACTCATGTTCTGTTCGCATCTGATTTTTGCCGCAAATGTGTGGACTATGATGAAATCTCATAAACAAAATACAACTAAAGAATTTCAAATGCATACGCAAACAAATTAAATCTTAAATCATGTTCGACTTTCATAAAAACCATAAAAATTTAACGCAAGTCGCCTTCCTGGTATTCGCTATATTAAGTACGCTCGTGGCTATTATTCCCGCCTATCAAATGCAGGAAACACAAGCCTTGCCTTCTATGAAACCCATGAGCGAACAAGAAAAAAACGGCCTTGCTGTTTATACTTCCGAAAATTGTATGTCCTGCCATACACAACAAGTACGTAATATCGAAATGGATAAAACATGGGGCGAAAGACCCTCTATTCCATCCGATTATTATTACAGCAAAATGCGCCCGGATATTTGGCGACAATCACCATCCCTGCTCGGTAGCGAAAGAACCGGACCCGATTTAACCAATATAGGAAAAAGACAACCCGGATTGGAATGGCATTTATTGCATTTATATAATCCCCGAATTGTAATCGCTGAATCGATAATGCCCGCATATCCATGGCTCTTTGTGGAAAAAGAAAGCCACGAAGTACAGGAAAATGATATTGTCTTGCCCGTTCCTGAACCTTATGCGAAAGGTAAAAAAATTGTGGCAACGCAAAAGGTCTTGGACCTGGTCACTTACCTGCAATCTCTTAAACAAGCCGAACTGAATCCACAAGTTAACAAGCCCGATTTTATCCCATCTTCTAAGCTTAAATCAAGCGAAGAAAATGCATCTCTATTGCCCAATGGAGCCAATTTATATATGGAGAATTGCGCAGCTTGTCATCAGGCAGACGGAAAGGGTCTGAAAGGAGCCTTCCCCCCATTGGCAAACAGCAAAATTGTACTGGACGAAAATCCCGAATTATTAATCCAAATCATCCTCAAAGGTTATGATGCACGCGCCGAATTCAGCGTTATGCCCGGCTTCGAAGAACAACTTACGGATGAAGAAATTGCAGCCATTGCAACGCATGAAAGGTCGAACTGGGGCAATGATGCCAAGGCGGTTACGGCAGAGGAAGTAAAAAAAATACGCACTTATATGAACACTTTAAATCCATAAATTATGAACACAAATGAAATTTGGCTCGAAAGTTTGATTACCGAAAGCCCACAAGAAGGACGCGAACTGGCAATAAAAATGGCACGCAAATCTATAGCCGCCATTCAAACAGATCCCGAAATACGTAAACAATTACGCGATGCCTATGCTAAAGATACAGCACAACTTATCGCTTCTGCAAATGTAATCGCCATCGAATTCCAAACGATTGCCGCAGCAAATAACTACTGGAAAAAATAAACTAAAGCCGAGTGCATATGAAAAAAATTATCAGTACAACCCTCATCTTTTTAAGTCCCCTCACCATCCTGGCCTGTGAAGTCTGCCAAAACAGACAACCCAAAGCTTTGCAAGGAATAACGCACGGAACCGGAGCGCAAAATTATGGGGATTACTGGATTATTGCCTCGGCCATTCTTATTGTGCTTGTTACTCTTTTCTTGAGTGTCAAATTCCTGCTAAAACCCAATGAAAATGAACCAAACCATATAAAAAACAGTGTTTGCAACGATTGATTATGCTATGGAAAATAAAAGAATTGTGAAAATATACTTAGATGATGACCCCAACCCCTTCGCCGAATTTACACCACCGGTGAAGTTTGTGTTCGACTCTACTAAAATCCCCGATGGCCCACATTGCCTGAAAATTGTAGCCAAATCAACCGACGGAATAGAAGGGGTCAGAAAAATTGATTTCGAAGTGCGAAACGGTCCAGCAATTGATGTGGTGGGACTAAAAGAAAATGAAATTATAAACGAGCAAATTCCCATTACCATTAATGCATACGGAAGCGAAAGAAAGGATGTTTTTGTGGTCACCGGATCCGAAACGCCCAAAGCAATCCCATTTTGGGTATGGGCTCTGCTCATCCTCTTCCTTGGCTTTGCCCTATTTTATTTTATCCGATATTGGAACCCCGAATTTTATAAATCTTTTGTCTGATGCATACTCTTCCCGATATAAAACATCTCGATGATGTGAAAATAATGGTAGACCATTTCTACACCAAAGTAAGAATGGACGATTTACTTAAAGATATTTTTAACAATATCATACAAGATCGCTGGCCACAACATCTCGATAAAATGTACCGATTTTGGCAAACGGTATTGCTCGACGAACATAGCTATGCCGGAAGTCCATTCCTACCCCATGCCAAGCTGCCCGTGCATTTGCCCCATTTCGAAAGATGGTTGAAACTGTTCGACGAAACGGTGGATGAACACTTCGAAGGACCTAATGCCGATAAAGCTAAATGGCAAGGAAAAAGAATGGCAGATATGTTCCACTCGAAAATAGATTTTTATCGAAATAACCCCAATTCACCCCTGCTATAAAGAAATCAAAACGCAACAAACTGCCTATACACAATTTGCATATTTTTGATTATTCAGAATTCTAAAAAATTATGTATGACAAATCCTATCAAAAGATCTGAAACGCTAAAACCTCTAAGCCGAGACCATCACCACGGACTACTTCTTTGTTGGAAAATCAGACAAGGCATTAATCTAAGCGTGGAAACGGAAAGAATAAAATCCTATTGCGACTGGTTCTGGAAACATCATTTGGAAGAACATTTTCAGGTGGAAGAAAAATACCTTTTTCCCATTCTCGGAAATGATCACCCGATGATTAAACAAGCAAAATCGGAACATAGACGTCTCAAAAGATTGTTCGAAAATTCCCAAGACCCCGAAAAATCTATACGACGTATCGAAGAGGAATTGGAAAAACATATACGCTTCGAAGAACGAATCCTTTTCAACGAAATTCAACTGCAAATATCCGAAACTCAATTGCAAAATTTAGAAATTCACCATATGTCCGAACCCCTGCCCGAATGGGATGACGAATTCTGGCTTCGAAAAAAATAAGAATTTTCTTTGTTTAGTTCGGAATCCTAACTATATTTGTTGAGGCAATATTGCCGTATTATCAAATTCATATACCATTATGGGAAAAACAATTTTTTATCATGCAGGCTGTCCCGTTTGCATGAGTGCCGAACAAGAAATTCTACAACTCATCGGACCGGAAAAAGTCGAGATCGTACATCTGGGAATGGATAAATCAAGAATCGCTGAAGCAGAAAATGCAGGCGTAAAATCCGTCCCTGCCCTACTCACCGAAAACGGAAATGTATTGCATATCAACCATGGAGCCACTATGGCCGAAGTAAAAGCTTAATCTTATCCCACAAGGCCTTTGCTTTGTGGGATAATTTTTCTAATTCTCATGTAAACTTGAATTTTATCCAACATTTTTACACCTATATTTATCTTTAAATTCTACTCGTATGGAAGTTGCAGTATGGGACACTTATGTTACCAAAAAAGACGGAAATATCATGCATTTTGATATTATCGTGCCCGCCACCCTGGATAAGGAAGAACTTATCTACTCTTTCGGCCGGGAATATCTGAAGTCTAAAGGCCAGGAAGGGCAAAGCTTAAGCGCCGATCAATGCCGCTTCTGCCACATCGAAACCCTACAAAAGCACTGGAAAAATGCTCTTGAAAATCAGGGCTATTTTATTCTCGAAATGGAAAATTGCGACTAAATGAAAACGCCTTTCAACCTGAATTATCAGAATAAAAAAATTGAATTTAAAATTGTAGTCGCCCTCGAACGCGTCTCGGAAGCCTTTCGTGTGCTGCTGTGGAATAATAGTAAGGGAAATGGATTAAGTCCCATCCAAATTCAAATGCTGGTTTTCCTCCGTTTTCATTCAACCGAAAATGCTACGATAGGCTACCTGGCAAAAGAATTTAATCTAAGTAAAGCTACGGTGAGCGATAGTATGAAAACACTTATGCAAAAAGGCTATGCTTCCAAAACGGAAACACCAACAGATGCACGAAGTTTTCGAATTGCATTGACTCCTGAAGGAGAAAAAATTGCCGATGCATCTGCCAACTTTGCCTTTGCTTTCGAAAAACCAATCCATACACTTTCGGATGCACAAAAAGAAATCATGCTCAATGGTCTGCTTACTCTTATCGCCGATTTAAATAAAGCCGGCATAATTACCCTCCAAAGAATGTGCTTTAGCTGCGCACATTATTCTTTGCATAAAAATGTACATTACTGTAATCTGCTCAATAAAAAATTAGCCACAAGTGAATTACGCATCGATTGCCCGGAACACCTTGCTTAATTATGAATCAAATTGAAAAAAACATCTCGGATATTCAAGACAGAATTGAAGCGGCATGCCTGAAATCCAACCGAAATAAGTCGGACGTCAAAATCCTCCTCGCCACCAAAACAGTAACCCCCGAAAATATTAAAATCGCCCTTCAAAATGGGATTACGCGCATAGGCGAAAATAAAGTGCAGGAACTGAAAAGTAAATTCGAAGCCCTTAAAGACATCCCACACGAATCGCACTTTATCGGCCATTTACAATCCAACAAAATTAAAGAGGTCATCCAATACGCCCAATGTATTCAATCTATTGACCGATGGAGCCTGGCTCAAAAATTACAAAATCGTCTCGAATACGAAGACAAAAGCATTGACGTTTTTATTCAGGTCAATACCTCTAATGAAGCAAGTAAATTCGGAATTGAACCCGAAAAAGCGGTCGAACTCGCCATGCAAATGAAAAGCCTGAACCGAATACGCATTAAAGGCTTGATGACTATAGGCCTCTTTTCACCAAACCCCGAATTGACCAGGCCTTGCTTCAAACTGTTAAAACATATTCAATGCGAACTTCTGGACCTGGATATACCCGTCCACGATTTATCAATGGGTATGAGCAACGACCTCGAAACAGCAATAGAAGAAGGATCAACCATGATACGCGTGGGTACCGCAGTTTTTGGCAAAAGAGCCCTGCCCGACTCCTATTATTGGAATGAAAGTAAATAAAAACCCGACTTTTTTTCATGTATATACGAAAATATATTTAAGGTCTACCAAAGCAAATCTTGACCTAAATATTCCCACTTTATAAAATGCCTATTCAGTCCTGCCCAAGTTTTATAGTGTAACTATGGATACAAAGCATTTCGAATAATCTGTATACTTTTGTTTTATGTCGGAAAAAATTGAGCTCGGACTTAGAAAAAATGGGAAACAATTTGTCCTGTTGATTATTATTAACGCCTTTGTGGGCGCTATGGTCGGATTAGAGCGCACTATTTTTCCTCAATTTGCCGAACTGGAATTTGGAATGGCCTCTAAAAGTGCCATGCTCTCTTTTATTACCGCATTCGGCCTTTCTAAAGCAATGGCCAACTATTATACCGGCCGCCTCGCGAACAAAATAGGCCGAAAAAACTTGTTGGTTATAGGCTGGCTCTTTGCTATTCCCGTCCCTCTTCTACTCCTCTATGCACCCAATTGGAACTGGGTCATTTTTGCCAATATACTCCTCGGTATAAGCCAGGGCCTCGCATGGAGTAGTACGGTCGTTATGAAAATTGACCTGGTTGGCGAAAAAAACCGAGGACTCGCCATGGGATTAAACGAATTCGCCGGATACTTCGCCGTTGGCATCACCGCATTCCTAACCGGATACCTCGCACACCATTATGGCATAAAACCTTATCCTTTTTACCTCGGTATGCTTATTTCAATAATAGGCCTATTCCTTAGTCTCATCTGGGCAAAAGATACACGCGCCTTTGTGCAAAAGGAACACGAAACGGATAATAAAATATCACTCAAAAGTGTTTTTCGGGAAACTACTTTCAAAAATAAAACGCTGAGCTCGGTGACGCAGGCCGGACTAATAAACAACTTAAACGACGGCATGATTTGGGGCCTACTCCCCATACTTCTCTTTTCTTACCATTTTAATTCGGAAAATATTGGAATTATTACCGCCATTTATCCGGCCGTTTGGGGTATAGGACAATTGTTTACCGGCAAAATGTCCGACCATTTCTCTAAAAAAGCAATGCTGTTCTGGGGTATGCTTCTACAAGGCCTCGCTATTCTAATTATACCTATGAGCAGCAATTTCTACATTTTGGCAGGACTCTCGGCAGCATTAGGATTGGGAACAGCTCTGGTTTACCCCACTTTCCTTGCCACTATAGCACAGGTTACTTCAGCCAAACAACGCGCAGAAAGTATAGGCGTTTTCCGCCTCTGGAGAGATCTTGGATATGCCTTCGGAGCTATAATATCGGGCATAATCGCCGATAAGTTCGGACTCTCTTATGCCGTTTTTCTAATAGGCGCTATCACCATTGTCTCCGCTCTGATTATCCAATTCCGAATGCCTCCTAAATTCTAACTCCACCTACACGCTTAAAAATGGGGACAAACTGATGCAATTCAAACTTTTACCTAAACATTTTCTAAACAAATAACTTTATTCTTTAGACCTAAGTCCTAAGTCTATATTTATGTTGAATAGGAGATGAAAATTATCCGCCATTTCCCATTTTTCTCTGCTATAGAATCTCTATCTTTGTTTTACGGTAAAATTATATGAGTACTCAACGCGAAAATAAATTTCCATTCTATGCATTCCGATTCTATACGACTCAATAAATTCATAAGCGAAAGTGGACTCTGCTCCAGACGCGAAGCAGATCGCTTTATTGAAAAAGGAGTTGTGTTTATTAACGGTCGTAAAGCCCAAATGGGAGATCTTGTGAAAGTGGGCGACAGCGTCCGTGTAAATGGGAATGAATTGGAACCCCGGGAAAGCGAAAATGTCGTTTTTATTGCATTGAATAAACCCGTAGGCGTTACTTCAACCACCGAAAAAAATGTGCGCAATAATATAGTCTCCTTCGTAAACCATAGCAGTCGCATTTTCCCTATAGGAAGACTCGATAAAGACTCGCAAGGTTTAATATTTCTGACGAATAACGGAGACCTGGTAAACAAAATTCTGCGCGCCGGAAATAACCATGAAAAAGAATATGTGGTTACGGTGAATAAGCCCCTAACGGCCGAAATGATAGAGCAAATGGGAAAAGGGGTGCCTATTCTTGGGGTGCAAACCAAAAAATGTAAAGTGGTGCAAGAAAGTACCTATACATTCCGCATTGTACTTGTACAAGGCTTAAACCGACAAATTCGCCGTATGTGTTCCCATTTCGGTTACGAAGTCACCAAACTCGAAAGAGTACGCATTATGCATATATCATTGAAAGGACTTCCACTCGGCGATTGGAGAGACCTTACAGAAAAGGAAATGCAGACCATGTACGATCTCATTAAAGATTCTTCCGACCTCGACCAAAAAAAATCGGCTTCCCCAAAACCAAAAAATAAAACGGAAAAAAAAGGAGTCGGAAATGCTCCTAAATTTGCCCAAAAACAAGGGCGTACTAAAGATAAATCTCCCAAAGAAAAAGAGAAAAAAAAGGATTTCGGACGCAAATCTCCCCAAAAAAATAAACGCAATTCAAGCCGCTCCGGAAGATAATTCAAACCCAATTTATATTTAAACTAAACCGGCATGGAAAATCAAGCCTATTCAAAAATTTACAGAATAATGCATTGGGCAATAGCCATTTCGTTTTCTCTACTCTTACTCACCATTTTTCTACGCCTCACCTGGATGAACAGAGATAATGTAGCGGTTATTATTCAAGACTTTCTCGCCACTACTGACCAAAGCCTGACCCAAGATCAAGCTATAGTACTCGCCAAAAAAATAAGACAACCCATGTGGATTTGGCATGTATATTTAGGCTATGTACTGGTGGGACTATTCAGCCTGCGCCTACTATTACCCCTCTTCGGCGAAATGAAATTCCAAAATCCACTCCGAAAACAATTGAACTTTAAATCCAAATTTCAAATGTGGACTTATCTCATCTTTTATGCATGCAGTATTGTTTCACTAATAACCGGATTAATCATAGAACTAGGCCCCAAATCGATGAAAAAATCAATGGAAGAAATTCACGAATTAGGCATTTATTATCTTGTAGGCTTTATGATATTACATATAAGCGGAGTTTTATATGCCGAATTCACAACTCAAAATGGCATAATTTCACGCATTATTAGCGGAAAAAAAACAGAAAAATAATATAAAATAATTCCTGTTTATTTCTTTAGATTATGACTAAAGTCATATGTAGTTCCGAATTTAACAAGTACCTTTGAACTGTATAAATCGCAATACATATTGAAAGCGACGTGTAAAATAATTAGCCTGTTTTTTATTCTTATTATACTGCAAAGCATAATAAAAAATACGGTTTTTTATTCTCTATACGAATACAACAATCGTGTTTTTACAGATTTATTTTGCGAAAATACAGCGCAACCCGAACTAAACTGTAACGGTAAATGTTATATGGCCAAAATGAAGGCCACACAAGCCGAACAAGACAAAAACAATGCGCTCAATTCGCTCAAACAACTTCTACAGGAAAGCTCTTTTATAGGCTTTTTCGAAGTAATTCCTACACATAACTTTCAACCCGGAACCCAAAACACAGTCACCCCTCCTCCTTTCTTTCCCTCTGTTTATGCTTTTTCGTATATTCATAAAAGTATCAAACCGCCTGAATTTATTTAGTCTTCCCGATTTACATGAATTGCCGCTTTCCATGGGCTTTATGCCGCAACAGGATTAAATAAGAGATCCTGTAGCCGGATGCTGCATTTCATTTTACAAAAACGGATCTTAATCCGATTTACCTATCCTATGTTTTAAAACTAAATAATATTCAAAATAATGAAAGCGTATTCCTATATATTCGCAATAGCCTTGATGACAGGTTTATTCTCTTGCACCAAAGACAATAATTCAAAAGCACAAGATGAAGTAAAAGAACTTCAATTGACCACAACACTTACAAATAGTACACATAAACTGGAATTATATACCCAAAACGGAAAATTCACAACAGGTTATAATGCCATTTTCATACAGGCAAAAGACCTGGACGGTAACAATATCGAAATTGAACAAGCTTCCTGGAAACCCATTATGCATATGACGAGCATGAGTCACGCTTGCCCCTATTCATCCATTCAGAAAAAAGCCGATGCAACACATACCTATGAAGGATTTATCGTGTTTCAAATGGCCGGAAATGAAATGGAAGGATGGGAAATCAGCATAGACTATACAGCAAATGGTGCCGACTTTACGGCTACTGCACCCATACAAGTTTTACAGGCCGAAAAACGTCGTTCTGAAGCTTTTAAAGGCTCCGATGACATAAAATATGTACTCGCATTGGTCGAACCAACCGAACCTAAAGTGGGCATAAACGACATGAAAGCCATACTCTATAAAATGGAAAATATGATGAGCTTTGTTCCGGTAACAAATTACAGCATAGAAATCGACCCGCGTATGCCCGGTATGGGAAATCATGGCTCACCAAATAATGTGCATCTCGGCAATGTATCCGACGGGTTTTACAACGGAAAATTAAGTCTGACCATGACCGGTTACTGGAAAATTAACCTGCGCCTCCTAGACGCATCACAAACGGTCCTCAAAGGCGAAATAGTTGACGACACCAACGAAAGTAGTTCGATTTATTTCGAAATAGAATTCTAACTTATTTCCCCTTATTCTGAAAAAATAAGGGGATTTTTTTCATTCACTTTATTCCATATTTCTATGATACGTTTTGTTCTATTCAACGGCATCTTTATATGCTTCGCATCCCTTAGTTATGGGCAGAACAATATTCCAAAAAAGGATACATCCGAGACTAAATCGCTCGAAAGAGTAATTATCAGCGCACAAAAATCGCCCGTGGAACAAAATAATAAACCCCTTTCTTCTATAGATGCTTTTCTGGATAAATCGCCACAAATAAATATGATACGCCGCGGATCCTACGCCCTCGAACCATTCCTGAACGGCATGGCCTCCGAAAGAAGCGTAATCAGCATAGACGGAATGCGCATCTACGGCGCTTGTACCGACAAAATGGACCCCACAACTTCTTATGTCGAAATGACCAATCTCGACGAAGTGCAAATCGAAAACGGACCCGCACATTCAGGTGGTGCCGGAATCGCAGGTGCTATTAACCTGAAACGTAAAAAACAATACTTTGGAGATAAAGATTTTTCCGGTAGTACCTTTAGCGGAATTGAATCGAATAATACCGAATTGGTATTGGGAAGTTCTTTTTCGTATACTCATCCCAAATTCTTTGCCTATGCCGATTTTACGTATAGAAATGCCGAAAATTATAAAGCCGGTAAAAAACAAGAAATCCCATTTTCTCAATTCACAAAATACAATAGCTCTGTAAACCTCGGCTATAAAATCGGAAAACATCAACATATTGAAGCTTCGCTTATTTATGACCATGCCGTAGATGTAGGTTACCCCGCCCTGCCCATGGATGTTTCCCTCGCTAAAGCCATTATAGGCTCGGTCGACTATGTCCAACATCACCTTTCGCCAAAGGCCGATTTACTCAAAATAAAAATCTATTATAACGATATCACCCATATCATGGACGATAGCAAAAGACCCGATGTGCCCATACGTATGGATATGCCGGGCTGGACAAAAACCGGGGGAGTTAACGCAAGCCTGCAAGGAAGATTCAAAAAACATGCATGGGAATTACAAGCCAATTACCACCATAACCGAGCCCTGGCCGAAATGACCATGTTCTCTAATAATCCCAACGAAAAGGATATGTTTATGCTCACCTGGCCCGGACTTCTGACGCATTATGCCGAAATATATGCCGAAGATCGCATCAAATTGTCGCAAAAATGGGAAACAAAACTGAATATAGGACTGGCATTGCACCATAACCGAATGAATAATGAATTCGGATTCGAAAGCCTACGCATCTTTTATCCCGAAATGCAAAAAACAAAATCCCGCTTCCTTAAAAGAGCCTCCGCAAGCTTCCTCTATAGACACAATAAATGGGAATTCGACATGGGAATAGGGTACGGAGAAAGAGCCCCAAGCATCTCTGAAGGATATGGCTTCTATCTGTTCAACAGCTTCGACCAATTCGATTATATCGGTAACCCCGAAATGAAAAATGAAAAATCCCTGAACCTGCATAGCAACCTTACCTTTCATTCCAAAATCGTATCTCTTCATGCCTCGGTTTCTCACTTTTTCTTATTCGATTATATTATTGGTAAACCCGATATGTCTCTAAGCGAAATGACTATAGGAGCCGCCGGAGTGAAAATATACCAACAATTGCCCAATGCCTCTCTGTTCAACGGATCCTTAGGAGTGGAAATCAGACCATGGAAAGGACTCGAATGGAATAATATGCTCAGCTACAGATACGGTACCGGATTCCAAACTCGGGCTTTACCTATGATACAACCACTCACCTTGCAAAGCAGCCTTTCATACTCCATCAAACGCTTTAAAGCAACATTTACCGCTCATGGAGCACTGGAACAAAAAAGAGTAAATGCCCAATTCGGCGAAAAAGCATTGCCCGGTTATGCCCTGTTTGACTTCCACCTCTCGCATAGATTCCTTTTCCCTAAACAATCTCTCCTCGTGAAAGCCGGTGTGGATAATATCTTCGATACTTACTATACAAGCTTTGCCGACTGGAACCGACTGCCACGAATGGGACGCAATTTCTTTGTGCAATTGATATGCTATTTCTAAAAATTCCCATTCGCTAAAAATTCCCGCAATAGCTTGTGGGAACGCATTGCATTTCCTAATTTTCCTTTTAGAATTATAAACCTAACTATTCTAACTATGAAAAAATTATGGGAAACAATTATGGTTGGATTGATCTTCTTTTCCTTCGCTTCCTGCAATCCGGAGGGACTTACGGAAGATGTTCCCTTTTGTATAAAAAAGAAAATTAAAAGTATAGAAAAGGAAGAACAATGGAATCCGCCCGCCCAAGTTTGGAAATGGGAAGTGGATGGCGATGTGTACTATTATTTCACTTCCGATTGTTGCGACAAATACAGTTCGCTCCTCGACAATAAATGCAATTATGTCTGCGCTCCCGACGGCGGAGTGGATGGCATGGGCGACGGATTATGTCCCACCTTCGAAGGAGAAATAAAACCCACACTGGTCTGGCAGGATTATTAAATCGCACTTACATATCTTTTTACCCCCCCTTTTTTTTCATTGTAAATGGAATTTATTTTCTTTACATACCTAAACAAATTTGCATTACATGAAAAAGGCCCTTCTCCTTACGCTGATTTTACTCGCCATTCACCATACAATTCAGCTATGCGCACAAAGACTAGAACAGGACGAATTAGATAGCTTACACACGCTTATTCTCGAAAATAAAAACGATTCCATACGAGGCCGGGCATACAATAAACTGGCCTTTCATTATATTTTCTCGGAACCGGATAAAGCAAGAGAATTATTGGAAAAAGGATTGAAAGAAGCCGAACAATTTCAACTGCATTTCGGAAAAGCAGAATTACTCAACACGAAAGCAACCTATTTCGACATCCTGGGCAAAGCCGATTCGGCCGAAATGACTTTCAATTCGTCCCTCGAATTAAGTGAGAAATTCAACTTCAAAAACATTGAGGTAATGACCCACAATAGTATGGGACTTATGTATTGGAAAAACGGGGATTTTGATCGGGCGCTGGAAGCCTTCTTTAAAGCCCTGGAAATGAATGACACCTATTTCGAAGAACAAAAAGAAAATAAGGCAAATTATCTCAGTAATATAGGATTGATTTTTCAAGAACTGGAACAATACGAAAAAGCCATAACTTACCACAATCAATCCCTCGAGATACGCAGCGCAGAAAATCTCATTTCCGGAGAAGCCATATCTTATGCCAATCTAGGCGTTTGTTATCAAAGTCTGGAAGATTATTCCAAAGCAGAACAAAGTTTTTTAAAAGCCATACAATTATCCGAAAAAGCCGGTAATGCATGGATGTACTATTCTTTGCATGATAATCTGGGCAATGTATACAATCTCACAGAAAGAAATACGGAAGCCATTGCGGCTTATAAAAAATCGCTCGACAGACCCGAAGAAGCAGGAAAAAATCCGAAAGGAGCCTTGAGCGCCTGTAGCAATTTAGCCTCCATTTATAATAAAATGAAGGACCCAAAAACGGCTATATTGTATGCTCAACAAGGCTTTGATATATTGGAAGAATTTCCTCAATATTATCTCTTTTCGGACGGATTGCATTTCGCATTTGCCGAAAGTCAATACATGTTGGGAAATATAGAACAAGGAAATAAAAGCATGAACGATTACCGAAAAGTGCTCGACAGCCTATTCACCGAAAACAATGCCATTGCACTGGCCAAAATGGAAAAAAAATACGAATCGGCACAAAAAGATAAATCTCTGCTCGAACAACAACAAACCATACAAGAAAAAGAACTGCTTCTATTGCAAAGAAAAAACTGGATGATAGGTCTCGTAGCACTCATCGTTTCCCTTTCTCTTATCCTTTTTATTCTTTTTAAAAGAAAAGAAGCCTTGGCTCAACGGGCAGCGCTCGAACTAAAACTGGCTCAAGAAAAAGAACTGACCCGAATACAACAGGAACGCCTGCGCATTTCGCGCGAATTACACGATAATATAGGCTCTCACCTCACGCTTATCAGTGCATCGATAGAACAAATTATTCATAATGACAATCCCCCCGAAAAAGAAAAATTTGTGCAACTGAAAGATTATTTGTCGATGAGTATGCGCGAATTAAGAAAAACGGTCTGGTTGCTCAATAAAGAAAATATTCCCATCGAAGAAATCCTTTTACGCCTACGCGATTTGTTTAAACCATTGCACCAAAACGGCACAAAAATAAGAGTGGAGGCCGAAGGCGATTCAACCATGCAATTGAGCGAAATACAAACAACACACTTGTTTCGAATTATTCAGGAAGCCATAAACAACAGCTATAAACATTCCGAAGGAGATAATATACTTGTTATCCTGAACAGCAAAAATCCCGGCGAATTACACTTTAGCATTAGGGATAATGGGAAAGGCTTTGATCCGCAAAAAACAGAGTCAGGAAATGGATTGCGCAATATGCAAACACGTATAGATGAACTCAAAGGTCATCTAGAGCTTAAATCGAGCTCCGAGGGAACCATAGTTTCGGGATATTTTCCCATTTAAATGGTGCAATAAATACGAACAATTTCGTATAGAATCCCCTTTTTTATTCCTTATTTTTGAAAAAAAATTAGCATAAAACATGCCCATACATATTGCCATAGCAGAAGACAATAGTTTTGCTTTGTCGGCCCTACAAAAACGCCTTGAAAAATATAGCGAGTTAGAGATAAAACTAATTGCCAGAAACGGGGAAGAATTATTAGAAAAACTTAAGCAAAATGCCCATATTGATATCATACTTATGGACATTGAAATGCCTGTTATGAATGGCGTGGCAGCCACAGCCGAAGTTAAAAAACGCCACCCCCAAATAAAAGTGCTTATTCTTACCATGTTCGATGACGACGAAACTCTATTCGAAGCAGTAATGGCCGGGGCATCGGGTTATTTGCTCAAAGAGGATACAGCAACTCAAATTCACCAATGCATACACGATACCATGTCCGGAGGCGCCGCAATGAGTCCGTCCATGGCCATGAAAGCTTTAAAACTATTACGAAATCCGCTTAAGCCTGAAAAAAAAACAGAACAATTCGGACTCACCGAAAGAGAAATCGAATTATTAACGCAGCTAAAAAACGGACTTACATACGAAGAAGTAGCTTCAAATCTACATATCAGCTATCATACCGTCAGAAAACACATTGAAAATATATACAGAAAACTACAGGTAAATAACAAGCTCGAAGCCGTTAAAAAAGCCTCGGATAATCGGATATTTTAACTAAACTTCCATCAGAATACGAAGAATTGCGTATTTCCTAAAAGGTATGTAGAAACGATATTTGTCAAAAAAAAAACAATATGAAAAACCTATTAATGACCTTTACTTTTATCGGACTTTTATGCGCATATGGCTGTACAAAAAGTAACGAAAACGGACCTGGAGATGATTGCAATAGCGGATACTCCTGTTTTGAATGCACCAATTGTCAAGGACCATACGGACATTTGATTAATGGAGAATACTGCGTAAGCGGTTTCGACAATTGTGAGGATTGGGAAAATGCCAAAACAAACTACGAAACAAACGACGGATGCCAATGCGCATTCACCAATTAATACATTATGACTGCCTTCGGTAACTCAGCCTCCTGAGCAATGTCCGGCAAACATCTCCCCCCCTGATGTTATTTCGAGCCAAACCCAATAGCTCGAATGTCCTTTTAAACTGTTGGGCAGTCAAATTTTTACCTACCTACTCTCTAGAAACCGATTCGAAGCCCGAATCGGTTTTTTGTTTTTTCTCATTTCCATTTTCTCATTTTTATTTTTGCATTTTCATTTTACATCGTAATATTGCAATATTAAAAAACATAAGAAATGGGAGCCAGTAAATCCGAACTCTTTACAGAAAAACAACAACGCATCGCCCTGCTCGCTAAAGCTTTTGCACACCCGGCACGTATAGCCATTATAGATCATCTCCTCCAAGTAAATGCCTGCATCTGCAACGATCTAGTAAACGAAATACCTCTCGCCCAACCCACCATTTCCCAACACCTTAAAGAATTGAAAAATTGCGGACTCATTAAAGGGAATATCGAAGGTAACGCTATCTGCTACTGCATTGATGAAATTACTCTCAACGAAATCAAACAATATTTCGAAACCATTTCGCTGAAATTAAATAAAAACAATTGTTGCTAATACGTATATTATGAAACTATCTCAAGTAAAATTACTCCTCCCCTCCCTCGAAAATGTAGTATTTAAACTGCAAAATGGAACAGTCCTCCCTGCCCATATACACATTACTGAAATTGGCATGTCGACTAAAAATTTTATCGATTGCGGGGGAACTATACGCCAATTAAATCGTATCAGCTTCCAACTCTGGCACGATAATGATCTGGATCATAGACTGAAACCCGAAAAACTTTTGCAAATCATCAATTTGTCGGAAGTAAAACTTAATCTTGAAGACGCTGATATTGAAGTGGAATTTCAAGGGGATACGATTGGACTTTATGATCTTGCATTTGATGGAAATTATTTTGTATTGCTCAACAAAACAACGGCTTGCCTGGCCCTTGATAAATGCGGAATTCCGGGCATAGAGGAGAAAAACATCCCGGTTCAAACTTCATCTGATTGTAAACCCGGCAGCGCTTGTTGCAGCTAAACAAATTCCAATCCCATGGGAACATTTGAAAAATACCTAAGTCTTTGGGTTCTTCTCTGTATTGCAGCCGGCATTATGCTGGGCAATATGGCTGGAGAAAGTATACAAATCGTCAGTAAATGGGAAATTGCCACGGTTAATATCCCCGTTGCTATCTTAATATGGCTAATGATTTATCCTATGATGGTGCAAATCGACTTCTCCTCGGTGAGAAATCTTTCACAAAACCGAAAAGGATTAGGCCTCACTTTGGTCATAAACTGGCTAATTAAACCCTTTACCATGGCCTTTTTTGCATGGATATTCTTCGATAAAATATTTGCCGCCTGGCTCGACCCCGAAATGGCTCAGCAATATATTGCAGGTGCCATACTCCTTGGCGCAGCCCCTTGTACCGCCATGGTCTTTGTCTGGTCCTACCTCGTTAAGGGGGATGCCCAATTCACCCTAATTCAGGTTTCTATTAATGACCTGGTTCTACTCCTCCTCTTTGTTCCTATCGTAAAACTTCTGCTCGGTGTCACTGAAATGGTTATTCCCTATAATGTTTTAATCGCATCAGTGGTCATCTTTGTTGTAATTCCACTAACGGCCGGAATTATCAGTCAGAAATTACTCATAAAATTTAAAGGAAAATCCTGGTTTCAATCTATTTTTCTTCCGGCACTGAAGCCGATTTCTATCTTGGCTTTGCTGAGTACCCTCGTTCTCCTTTTTGCCTTTCAGGGCGAAAAAATAATCGAAAATCCTTTTCATATTCTACTTATAGCCATACCCCTTTCTATACAAACCTATTTTATCTTTTTTGTAAGCTGGTTCATTGGAAAAAAATTGAAATTAGCCCATCAAATTTGCGCACCGGCATCTATGATTGGAGCCAGTAATTTTTTCGAATTATCCGTTGCTGTGGCCATCGCATTGTTTGGCCTCAATTCGGGTGCCGCCCTCGCTACAGTGGTGGGCGTACTGATTGAAGTGCCCATCATGCTGTCCCTCGTATACCTGGCAAATAAATGGAAATATTAAGCATATCATGAAAAAGAAAATATTAGTTCTCTGTACCGGAAACAGCTGCAGAAGCCAAATCGCCGAAGGATACTTACGCCACTTTGCCGGAACGAAAGCCGATGTCTACAGCGCCGGAGTCGAAACACATGGACTTAACCCAAAAGCTGTTGAAACGATGCGGGAAGATGGAATAGATATCTCCCAACATAGCTCCGATCATATCGACGCTTACAAAGATATAGACTTCGATTTTGTGATTACCGTTTGTGATAATGCAAAAGAAAGATGCCCATTCTTCCCCAGTCAGGCTCAGAAATTTCACCAAAACTTTCCGGACCCGGCCAAGGCCACAGGCAATGAACTCGAAATAAAACAGGCATTTGCCGATGTACGCAACAGTATAAAAGAATATTGTAAAAATTTTGTAGAACAAACTCTTTAATCCTTTCCTCTTTCCGGCTTCTGCATAATTTTTCATACCTTGCTCTTTTCATTACAATCATGTTTCGTCATAAAGGAAAAAATCGCACCCTGAAACATAATTTGAGTATAGCCTCCTTGCTCTCTTTTGTAGCAGGATTGGTAAACGTAGCCGGCTTCATGGCCGTACAGCAACTCACAACCAATGTTACCGGACATTTCGCCTTTTTAATCGATGAAGTATTCCAACTCGAATTCAAAAAAGCATTGACCTTTTTCTTCTATATCTTTTTCTTCTTTTTCGGCTCCTTCACTTCAAATTTTATAATTGAATTCTATTCCCGAAAATATAAATCTTCACCCTTTATAATTCCCATTTTCCTCGAAATTTGTATACTAATCGGCATGGCCTTGTTCGGACTTATGTTGATTGAATATGATGCCAATTTACTTGCCTATGCATTGCTCTTTGCCATGGGTATGCAAAACTCTCTGGTTACCACAATCTCTAATTCAATCGTACGCACAACGCATTTGACCGGACTCTTCACTGACCTCGGCATAGAAATGTCGCAATGGTTCTTTTATAAAAAAGAACAACAACGCAAACAATTAAAATCCTCCATTCGCTTAAGATTAACCATCATCAATTTCTTTTTTTTAGGAGGCATTATCGGGGGAATTTTCTACACATACCTCCAATTGCATATTCTACTCATTGCAGCATTTATACTGCTTGCCGCACTCATATACGACACGATCAAATTAAAATTGATTTCCCTAAAACGCAGCCTAAGAAAAATCGATTCCCCACTCCCTCCAAAATGATTATATTCGGACTAAATTAGACAACAAATATGTCTCCGGATTTTACTTTTATATTGGATTTACTCGGCACTTTTGCTTTCGCCATTAGTGGTATCCGAATTGCCGCAGGAAAACAAATCGACTGGTTTGGTGCCTATATTATCGGTTTGGCAACAGCCATAGGTGGAGGAACCATACGAGATTTATTGCTTGACCATACCCCTTTTTGGATGTTGGATTCTAAATATTTTCTTACAACCGCCTTTGCACTATTGGCCACTATTCTTTTTAAGGAAAAAATCTTACGCAAAAATTATACCCTCTTCCTCTTCGATAGCATTGGTCTTGGATTGTTTACTATTGTTGGCATCACCAAAAGTTTGGATGCCGGATTCCCGTTTTGGGTCTGTATTCTGATGGGCACAATCACCGGATCTGCCGGCGGTGTGATACGCGATATACTGCTCAATGAGGTACCCCTTCTGCTGCGTAAAGATATTTATGCTTTAGCAAGTGTGGTGGGCGGACTTGTATTTTTTGCATTGCGCTATTTCGACTTGCTTACAGAAATATCGGAAATTATCGCCGCTCTTTCTGTCATTTTCATTCGCCTTATCGCCGTTAAATACCATATACAACTCCCCCGTTTAAAACCCATTCAACATTAAAAATAACAGGAACTCTTTTGAAATGAGTCCCCCTTTTTTCCTAAATTCGTTAGCCCTTTTCACCCATAAAAAATGTAAATTATACCAAGGAAAAATGAAGCTATTTATTAAAAATATGGTCTGCGACCGATGTGTTTTGGTGCTGCAACAAACCTTGGAAGACATGAATATTCCCGCTTTATCGGTGGCCTTGGGTGAAGTGGAATTAAAGGAAGAACTTCAGGATGACACTAAAAACGCATTGCAGGAAAAATTAAACCAATTGGGCTTCGAATTAATAAATGATAAAAAAAGCCGCACCATTGAAAAAATAAAATCTCTGATTATTGACCTGGTTCACAATAAATACGGCGCATTAGACAGCAATCTATCCACTTATTTGAGCGATAAAATGCATCAGGATTATTCGGCATTGTCGAACTTATTTTCGGAAGTGGAAAATAGCACAATTGAGAAATATTATATTGCCCAGAAAATTGAAAAAGTAAAAGAACTCCTTGTCTACGACGAAAAGAGCATCAGCGAAATTGCCGATATCATGCATTATTCCAGTCCCGCCTACCTCAGTAGCCAATTCAAAAAAATAACCGGGTTTAGTCCGGCTCATTTCAAGAAAATAAAAGAAAACAAAAGGAAAGCAATAGACCGGCTATAAAACCCATAAAACAAATCCATAATTTCATAAGTCTCATTTGCGCTTTTATGGCGACCTTTGTAGAAATCAAAAGTTAATACACCATGGCAAATGAGCAAAGCTATACAGAAGTATTTCTTCCCCTAGAAGGTGTCGACAGCGAGCATTGTGCATTGATTGTCGACAAAGCCCTGGAAAATATCGCCGGCATCGAACAACATAAAGTGGAGCTGAATAATCAGCGTGCCGTTCTGCATATAAGCGACAAAAGCATATTGACCCAAGCCATAAAACGCATTGAAGATTTGGGCTATACTGTGCCTCGTATAAA
Source organism: Bacteroidota bacterium (assembly GCA_023432985.1). Taxonomy (GTDB): domain Bacteria; phylum Bacteroidota; class Bacteroidia; order CAIKAF01; family CAIKAF01; genus JACVCJ01. The sequence continues at coordinate 53,892 of JAEZEQ010000041.1, forward strand.
AACCTATTTTCCCGTTACGGGTATGTCCTGCGCCTCCTGTGCAGGAAGTGTAGAGCATACAGCACAAGACATTGAAGGGGTGGTAGAAGCCTCTGTAAACTTTGCCAATGGTAATCTGTATATTACCTATTTCCCGCAGATTACAAAACCTTCACTTATTCAAAAAAGAATTCAAAATGCCGGTTATGATATTTTAATCGAAAAGGAAGATAAGGAAGACGATGCGCTGCAAAAAAGAGAAGAGAAAAAATATGGCGCACTAAAAAGAAAAACCATTTGGGCCATAATCCTATCAACCCCCGTGGCGATTATAGGCATGTTTTTTATGCATATGCCTTATGCAAATGAAATTATGTGGCTATTAAGTACACCCGTTGTATGGGTTTTAGGCAAAAACTTCTTTATAAATGCCTGGAAACAAGCCAAACACCGAAGCTCAAATATGGACACCCTTGTAGCCCTCAGTACGGGTATAGCCTATTTTTTCAGTGTTTTTAATATGGCATTCGAAAAACAATTACTAGCGTTGGGACTCGAAGCACATGTCTATTTCGAAGCAGCAGCAGTCATAATTGCTTTCATACTTTTGGGCAAATTACTCGAAGAAAAGGCAAAAGCAAATACATCCGCAGCCATTAAAAAACTAATGGGTTTACAACCCAAAGAGGTATGGGTAATCGATGAATCCGGTAATGAAATATTAAAATCTATAGAAACCTTAATGCCCGGCGATATAGTCCTGGTCAGACCCGGGGAGCGCATCGCAGTGGACGGTGAACTGATTTCCGGATCTTCGTATATAGATGAAAGTATGCTCACCGGCGAATCCATGCCTATACTAAAAACAATTTCCGATAAAGTATATGCCGGAACTTTAAATCAAAAAGGAAGTTTTCAATTTAAGGCCGAAAAATTAGGCTCCGACACCCTCCTTGCTCAAATCATTAAAACCGTTCAGGATGCCCAGGGAAGTAAAGCTCCGGCGCAAAAGCTGGTCGACAAAATTGCCGGAATTTTCGTGCCATTGGTAATCCTTACAGCCATACTCACTTTTATAGCTTGGTTTATTTTTGGCGGAGATAATGGCTGGATACAAGGCTTAATAGCGGCCGTAACTGTGCTGGTCATCGCATGTCCTTGCGCATTGGGATTGGCAACACCCACAGCCATAATGGTGGGCATAGGCAAAGGGGCTGAAATGGGTATACTCATTAAAGATGCCGAAAGCCTCGAAACAGCTAAGAAAATTGATGCGATTATTCTCGATAAAACAGGAACTATTACCGAAGGAAAACCTCAGGTGCTGGATGAAATATGGAACGCAGATGATGAATATACGAAAAACATTCTGTGCAATATGGAAAAAAAATCCGAACACCCATTGGCCGAAGCCATCGTGCAACACTTACCCAAGGCCGAAAATATGAACTTTTCTCACTTCGAAAGCATTACAGGAAAAGGAATTATTGCCGTCTATGCAGATAAAAAATACCTGGCCGGAAACGCAAAATTGATGCGCGAAAACGGGATTTCTATTCCACCCGAATGGGAATTAAAAGCTGAAGAGTGGGCTGATAAAGGGCGCACTATTATCTGGTTTGCGGACTCCAATTCAATGCTATGTGGAATGGCAATTGCCGATAAAATAAAAGATACGGCGCATGCAGCTATACAAGAAATGCAACAATTGGGACTGGAAGTATATATGCTCACCGGCGATAATGAAGCCAGTGCAAAAAGCATTGCAAAAGAAATAGGCATTACACACTTTAAAGCCGAATTCTTACCTCAGGATAAAGCCGATTTTCTACAAGCTCTGCAAAAAGAAGGAAAGACGGTTGCCATGGTGGGAGACGGCATCAACGACAGTACGGCCCTCGCTTTAGCCGATGTAAGTATAGCCATGGGAAAAGGCAGTGATATAGCCATGGAAGTGGCCAAAATGACCATAATCTCTTCTGATTTATTGAAAATACCTCAAGCCATACGCCTGTCTAAACATACAACGCAAACCATAAATCAAAATCTTTTCTGGGCATTTATTTATAATATAATCGGAATCCCAATTGCGGCAGGACTCTTATATCCCATAAACGGATTCCTACTGAACCCGATGATTGCCGGTGCTGCCATGGCTCTAAGTAGCGTGAGTGTGGTCGGCAATAGCCTGCGTTTGAAATGGAAAAATTAAATATAGAATACAATATGGAAAGTAAAACAATGAAATTCAAAACCAATATCAACTGCCAGGGTTGTGTATCGGGCGTAAAACCCCATCTCGATGCGGCGGACGGCATTTCGCAATGGTCTGTAGACACGAGTAATGCCGATAAAATCCTAAGCGTAGAATCGGAAAATATGACTCCGCAAGAAATAGAAAATCTGGTAAAAAAAGCAGGTTTTCAAGCTGAATTTTTATCCTAATCTATATCCCCATTTTTTCCGACCTTTGTGCGAAATTTTAGGATAGCGTGAATTGGATTATTTTAATTATAGCCGGACTATTCGAAGTGGCATTTGCGTTTTGCCTTGGTAAAGCAAAGGAAAGCAGCGGTACTGAAATGTATCTTTGGTATGCAGGCTTTTTGCTTGCTTTGGCTGTCAGTATGTTTCTCCTTGTCAAAGCTACTCAAACTTTACCCATAGGAACCGCTTATGGGGTGTGGACTGGTATAGGTGCAGTGGGTACGGTATTGGTCGGCATTTTTTTCTTCAAGGAACCGGCAACTTTTCTTCGACTTTTTTTTATAGCTACGCTCATTGGATCCATAGTCGGGTTAAAAATGGTATCGAATTGAAATGGAAAATTCGAATAGCCTTTTCGACCAAAATTTTGCTATGCTCAGTCCGAACGAGCGACTGACCCTACAATCCTATTTCAAAACAGAGACCCTTCAGAAGAATGAATTCTTTACACAGGCCGACCGGGTTTGCAATCGCTTCAGCATCATTAAATCGGGCATTTTGCGCATTTATGCACTGCACGATGGAAAAGAAATAACCCAATGGATAGCCGGAGAAAATCATATCATAACCGAAGTAATGGGCTTCTTTTTTGACCGACCTAACCGCTTCCATATCCAAGCATTTACGGAGGTGGAATTGCTGACTTTGCATAAAAAGGATTATCATAAAGTCTGCATGGATTTTCCGCAATGGAACAGCTTCGAAAAGGAACTTATCGCTTCTTGTATAGCCACAATGGAACAGCGCATTTTTTCGCATTTATCCCTAAGCGCAGAAGAGAGATACCAACTCTATTATGAAAAAAACAAAAACCTTTTCAATCAAGTTCCCCTTCAATATATCGCCTCTTTACTGGGCATGTCACCCGAAACCTTGAGTCGCATTCGAAATAAAGTGCAATGATTTCTTGATGTAAATCAACCCCATTCCCAAAAATCAGCCTGACCTTTGTGCCATAATTTTAATAAAAAAATCATGACACAATCCATGCAAAACACGTTGAAATGGGAAGAATTCGGACATTTTATTCTATCTATTTTCTTATTTAGCCGACTCGATTTTTCCTGGTGGATTTATCCTGCGCTGCTTTTTCTTCCGGATATTTCCATCCTGGCTTATCTTATTTCTCGCCGTATAGGTGCTATTGTCTACAATCTTTTTCATCATAAATTGCCGGCCATCTTGCTTTTCGCCGTAGGTTCCTATTTGCAATGGCCCATATGGACCTTATTCGGAATCATATTCTTCGGTCATTCGTCCATGGATCGTATATTGGGCTACGGACTCAAATATGCCGATGATTTCAGGCATACTCATTTGGGATGGATAGGAAAAAAACGGACTAATGTAACATAGGTTACAAAACAAGTTTTCTAAAAACCCTAAACTTGTGGATTAAATCTCTATCATGAAAAAAATATGGACTCTTGGTTTCGGTTTGTTGAGCACTTTACTCATTGCACAAACTAACCCCTTCGACATTTATATTGAACCAATTCAAGTACCCGGCCTGGGGGGCTTGCAAAGTTATGCTTTCGGACAGCATGATGGGAAATGGTTGCTGGTGGGGGGTCGAACCGACGGTCTGCACCGCAGACAGCCTTGGGCAGCCTTCGATGTGGCGGGAAATAATAATCAGTTTATCGTAGTCGATCCGCAGAGCTTACAAAAATGGTCTGCTCCTATTACGTCTTTACCTGTAGCCATGCAAGAACAATTGAGTTCGACCAATATGTCATTCTATCAGACCGGTCCATACTTGTACTTGGTTGGAGGCTATGGATACAATGCTTCGAGCAATAGCAAAATCACATTCGAAAACTTGAGTGCCATTGATGTGCCGGCCGCCATTCAAGCTGTTATAAACGGCAGCACCCTTGCACCTCATGTGCGTCAAATCAGCGACCCGGAATTTGCGGTAGCAGGCGGACATTTAAAAAAGATCAATCATACTTACTATTTGGTTGGAGGCAATCGCTTCGACGGAGATTACAACCCTATGGGCAATCCGACTTACGTACAAACCTATACAGATGCC
>JAEZEQ010000014.1 GCA_023432985.1 Bacteroidota bacterium
TATTAATAGCTCCGGGAAGGACTTGTGCACCGTCCCATTGTCCGTCGCTCATTCTTTTGCTAAAGAAGATATCTTCATAATAATAGGGTTCACCACTGGGTATTTGCCCCCCTGTTACCGTACTTCTCCTTGAGGTAAAATAAATCGTACTGTCATCGGGTGTAACAATAGCGCTATAATCCGGATATTTGGTATTGATATTCGGTCCTAAATTAGACACGATAATCTTCACAGAATCCTTTGTCAGCACGCGTCCGTTATTACATTGTTGAATAGCCAGTCGGGCATATTGAATCTCTTTATCGAGGCGTGCAATTTCATCTTGTTTTTTGGCACTATTTTTCTTTTTACTTGCCTGCTCTATAAACAAATTATAATTCTCTATGGCATCATCCCATTTCATATCGAGATGGTAGGTTTGCGCAAGAACTTTATATGCATTTTCTTTAAGAGCCGGATTCAGTTCTACCGATTTCTGAATATAAGGCAAAGCTTCACCAGGCAAATTGAGGGTGATATAAATATCGCCAATCAGTTTATTGAGGTGACTGTTGTTGGGATTAAAACTATTGGCCATTAAATAATAGCGCAAAGCTCTTTCGTATCGGTGCGGGCCTTGGAAATAGGCTTTGTCACCTTTGTGGAGTTGCTGCATTGCCTTTTCAAAACCTTCTTTATTGTTGGGAAAATTACTCTTAATAAAGTCTATATTATTTTGAGCAAAAGAGAAGGAAGAAATGAGAATGAGCGAGAGAAACAGAGTGAATTTTTTCATATTGGGGGATATATTTAAAATACAATTATACAAAAATATTATTTTTTAACGGTATCCAGTGCCTTTTTGATTTTCTTCATGGCCAGGTTCAGCTCTTTTTGCTCTATGATAAGCGGGGGAGCCATTCTAAAGGCTTTGCTGTTAAAAAGGAACCAATCGGTAATCAATCCGTTTTCTATACATTTTTTAATGAATGCAAAATTTTCGGACTCCGTGTTCATATGGCCTGCGAGCAAGAATCCTTTCCCGGTAATTTCGACCGGATAGGGTGCCAAGGTGCTGCGTATAAATGCTTCCTTTTCGGGAATTGTTAAATAGGGTTTTTCCTGAACGATATAGGAAAAAGTCGCCAAAGCTGCGGCGGCAGAAATGGCATTTCCTCCAAAAGTATTGATATGACCCAAAATGGGATTATGGGTAAACAAATCGGTCAATTTTTTATCGGCAATAACCAGTCCTATTGGCAGTCCGCCCCCAATTCCTTTAGCGAGGAGCAGTATATCCGGTTCAACGCCATACTGTTCGAATGCCCATAGCGTACCGGTTCGCCCAACACCGGCCTGAATTTCGTCGAAAACCAGCAATACCCCATGTTTGTCGCATCGCTTTCTCAATTCTTGCAACCAAGCTATATTGGGTTCAATAGCTCCGGCTTCACCTTGCACGGTTTCCACAAAAACGGCGGCGATTTGGGAATCAACGGCATCCAAATCGGACATATCATTAAAGCGAATCGACTGAATGCCGGGCAAAAGTGGCCGAAAAGCGCTTTTAAAAAACTCATCGCCCATCAAGCTCAGAGAGCCTTGCGTACTACCATGATAGGCATTTTTCATGCCTAAAATCTTAGAGCGGCCACTGGCCCTTTTCACCAATTTCATAGCCACTTCAGTAGCTTCAGATCCGCTATTTACAAAATAAACCGAATTTAGATGTTTGGGTAAATGCTCGGCCAATAAATTCGCCAATCGCACCTGGGGCGCTTGAATATACTCTCCATAGACCATTAAATGAGCATATTTTCTGATTTGTTTTTGCACCGCCTTCACCACGGCAGGGTGCGAATGCCCCAAGGCACTGACGCCTATGCCACTGATAAAATCAATATAACGTTTGCGGTTTACGTCGGTCAGCCATATCCCCCGACCCTTCACAATTTCGAGTGCAAGGGGTTCGGGACTGGTTTGTGCAACATGCTTCAAAAATAAAGTTCTATATGAATACATAGGCGAAAATGAGGCACAAATATACCGAAACTATAGCAGCTAACATATAAAAACACGCTTAGATAAAAACGAAATAATAATCTAAGCTTTATATGCACGATAAAATTATATCCTTATTTCTTTTATCTTCGTTCAAGGAAAAAAAGAACAGGTTATGCCGCAAAAAATGCCATTATACAGTACAAATTTGTCCTGGCTTTCATTCAATCATCGCGTATTACAGGAGGCGGCCGACCCCAATATGCCCATATTGGAACGTCTGCGTTTTTTGGCAATTTTTTCGAATAATCTCGATGAATTCTTCAGAGTAAAAGTAGCTGCATTACGCTCTTTAAAAGACGATCATAATGCCAACAAACTCGATTTCGACCCCGAAAAATTATTGGTTTCCATACAAAGTATGGTCGACAAACAACAACAGGAATTTGGGATTATTTACCGCGAAAAAATTATTCCGGAATTAAATAAACAAAAGATATTTATCTTATCGGAGGAAGAGATAAAAAAACATCATAAAGAGTTTGCCATTCAATATTTTAAAGAGCGGGTATTTCCGGTTTTAAAAATGGCAAAGCTTACCTATTACGGGAAAGCCCCCTTTTTAGAGAATAGAAAAATCTACTTATTTTTTCCTTCGAAAAAGAATTTGGCTAAATCCTCTTTAGTGGTCGAAATTCCCTTTCGAGGATCGGAAAGATTTGTTTTATTTCCGTCCAAGGAAGGACAAATACAGGTCGGATTTATAGATGATATAATTCGTATCGGATTCCCCAATATAGACAAGGAAATAGAAAATAAAGCCTTTGCCATAAAACTAAACCGGGATGCCGAATTGAATATAGAAGATGAATTTTCGGGCAATTTGGTTAAGAAAATCGAGAAGAGTCTCAAAAACAGATTAGACGGCATTCCATCTCGATTTTTATACGACGGTAAAATTCCTCAGAACTATTTAAAAGCATTAAAAAATGCGTGGAAACTGAGTGAGGAGGACTTAATGCCCGGAGCCAAGTATCATAATTTCAACGATTTTTACGACTTTCCCGATTTAATACAGCGCGAAGAATTACTGTATAAACCCCTTCCAAAAATTCCGATTAGAGAATTAGAAGAACACCATAATTATTTCAAGGTATTAAGTAAAAAAGATGTATTACTGCATTATCCCTATCATTCTTTCGATTATTTCATCAAGTTTTTGGATGCGGCTGCCGAGAGCAATTCGGTTACAGAAGTCAAGATTACTTTATATAGGGTAGCTAAGAACAGTGAGGTTTGTAAAGCCTTGATACGCGCCTTGCGCAAGGGTAAGAAAGTGACCGCATTTTTCGAAGTAAAAGCCCGTTTCGATGAGGAATCGAACCTGTTTTGGGCAGAAGAATTGAAAAAAGAAGGGGCAAGAGTTTTATATAGTTTTCCGGGATTGAAGGTACATTCCAAATTATGTTTGGTTACTCGTAAAAAAGGGAGTGAAACGAAGAAATTCGCATATTTATCTACCGGAAATTTCAATGAAAGTACGGCCGAGAGTTATACCGATTTCGGGTTATTGACTTCGGAAAAAAAGTTAACCCAGGAGACTTCGCGCATATTCGAAATATTGGGAGATATGCGTAAGCGTTTTGATTTCTCGAAACTTCTGGTTGCGCCCGACAAGATGCGTAATGAGATATATCTTATGATAGAGCAGGAAATCATACATGCACTTCAGGGCAAAGAATCGGAGATTATTATTAAGGTAAACGGACTGGATGATACAGATATGATATCGCGCTTATACAGGGCCTCTCAGCATGGCGTTAAGGTACGCCTTATTGTGCGCGGGATATGCCGTTTGCTTCCGCAAAAAAAAGGATTTTCGGAAAATATTGAGGTTATTTCTATAGTCGATCGTTTTTTGGAGCATCATCGTTTATATTGGTTCAAAAACAATGGAAACGATAAATTGTATTTATCATCGGCCGATTTCATGAATCGCAATTTGAGTCGCCGTATCGAGGTTGGTTATCCAATCGAGAGTCCCGATTTAAAACAGCGATTGATGACCATAGCCACATTTTATCTGAACGACAATACCAAGGCCCGCATCATAGACCCATTACATAAGAACAAATTCGTTCCTCAAAAAGGCCCTAAGATCAATGCACAAACGGCCATATGGAAATATTATGCCGAGCATCATGATGCCAGCATAGCCGATAGTGAGCAAACCTTTTTAGATAAAATGCAGGGTTTATTGCCTTAGCTTTTTAGGGCAGATGAGGCATTTTAAATTCGGCATTACATTCTTCGATAAAATCGAGAATTTCGTCCTTACCCAATTGCGTTTCGGAGCTGGTTACAATCATTCGCGGCAAAAACTGCCAGGTATGTTTCAAGCCTTTGCGAATGGCGCCGGCATGTTTTTCGATCTGACTTTTTTTGAGTTTATCAGTTTTGGTGAGAATAATGCAGATTGGAATATTATTTTCCCCGGCCCAGAATAGAAAATCTTCATCTATTTTCTGGAGTGGATGTCTGCTATCCAACAGCACGAATAAGTTTACCAAATTAGGTCTATCGAGCAGATATTCCACAATCATGCTTTGCCAGTTTCCCCGATTCACTTTAGAGGTTTTGGCATATCCATAACCGGGCAAATCGACAATATACCAGGATTCATTAATCAGAAAATGGTTTATCAATTGTGTTTTACCTGGTTTTCCGCTGGTATGCGCCATATTTTTCTGATTGGCGAGCATATTAATCAGACTGCTTTTCCCGACATTACTACGTCCGATAAAAGCATATTCGGGCAAATTCGGTTTAGGACAATCCTTCACCGTGCTGTTGCTCATTACAAAAGTAGCCGATTCTATAATCATGATTCAGAAACAGGATATTTAGACAGCCAATTCTCGAGTATGCCATTAAATTCCTCGGGATGTTCCATCATGGGTGCATGGCCGCATTTATCAATCCAGTATAAATCCGAATTTTTAATCAGTCTTTTAAAATCCTCTCCTACTTCCGGGGGTGTAATGGTATCGTTTTTTCCCCAGATTAGGCAAGTAGGAGTTTCGATTTTATAGAGTTCTTCCGACATATTATATCGGATAGCATTTTTTGCAATAGCAATGATACTGATGAGCTTCATTCTATCATTCAGCATTTCGAATACTTCGTCTACCAATTCGTCGCTTGCCATTTTGGGATCAAAAAAAGTCACCTCCACTTTTTTGCGGATAAACTCTTTATCTTCTCTTTTGGGATAAGAACCACCGAAGGCATTTTCGTATAGACCTGAGCTACCGGTGAGAATAAGGTGATTCAATTTATCGGGGTGATTAACGGCATAAACCAAACCCACATGACCACCCAGAGAGTTGCCCAGCATAGAGACTTTCTTATATCCTTTAAACTCTATAAAACGGCGAATATATTCATATAAAGGTTTTACTCCTGCATCGGCTATTGGTATATCAAATAATGGCATAATAGGTATAGTAACCGTATGTGTTGATTTGAAATGATTCACCACATCTTGAAAATTGCTGAGTGCTCCCATTAAGCCGTGCAGCAATACCAATACAGGTCCGCGGCCTTCTTCCAAATACGTAAACTCTCCCTCCGTTTTTATATTATTTTCCATGTTGCAATGTAATTACATTAATTCTTTCACTCAAAAAAGCAGAATTTGTTTTAGTAAAAATAAAATTTTTCGAAAAACAAAACACTATTCTTTCCATTATTTTATTTCCATGCACAATTCGGTCAGCACTCCGTGCGTACTTTTAGGGTGTATAAAACAAATCATTTTATTATCGGCTCCTTTCTTTGGTTTATCGTTCAAAAGCACATAACCATCTTGTCTAAGCCTTTCCATTTCCGCTTCTATATTCTCCACTTCATAGGCTACATGATGCATGCCTTCACCTTTCTTTTCGATAAATTTAGCAATAGGAGAATCGGGGTTTGTGGCTTGCAATAATTCGATTTTATTTGGGCCGGCCATAAAAAAAGAAGTGAGTACCCCTTCACTTTCTACGGCTTCCCTTTTATACGATGCTGTGCCCAATAAGGCTGAATAATGAGCTTCCGCTTCATCCAGATTTTTCACTGCAATACCAATATGTTCTATTTTACCGAATGCCATATGCATTAATGATAAATCCACTTTTTCAATTGATACATATTTCCGCATTTAATGCGTACAAAATACATTCCTTTATCGAGAGATGCAGGAAGTTCTATACTTGCACTAAAGGCTTGTATCGGCAACGAATATACCAATTTCCCATCTACACTCAGCCATTCTATACTTTCAATTTGCTCTGAAGAGGAAATATTGAGGCTGTTTCCCGGGTTAGGGTATAAGCTGATTTCGGGTAGACTGCTTTCATTTTCAGTTGCATTCAGTGCTAAAATCTGTACATCCTCCAGATAAATATTATTTCCGCCTTTTCCGGTAAATTCGAATTTAAACTGGCAAGTTTGGGCGTATTGAAACATGGGAGGTATAGTAATTTGATGCGCTTTCCATTCCGATGGGCCGGGCACAAAGGGCTGATTTGTTATCCCTGCCGATTCCAGATCCGATGCTTTCAATACGGCAATTGTGCTCCATGTTTGTCCGCACGACCCGGAGGCCATAATGCGCAGCACATCATCATTATTCGCATTTCTTCGGGCAAAAGCGCTTTTAAAATGCAGGCGGGCTTGTGGTATAGAAGAAAGTCCAATGGGAGCAGAAATCAGTTCCGATTTAAATCCCGTATACATGGCATCAAAATTATTCACAAATACGCTTGATCCTTCCGAAACTCCGACCTGTGTATTCTCTTCCCAGCCCATAAAACCGGGGGCTCCCAGAGTGCGTTTACCCCATCGGCCCTGAGAAATGGGACCATAATCCATCTCATCGATCAAATATTGAGGAGTCGTTTGCGGACTTTCGAAAACAAACAAATATTTTTCTTTGAGTTTGGTATCCGTGCCGGCCGCATTAGATGCTTGAAGGCTGACCGTATAAACACCGGCTTTCAGAAAGCGTACATGGGGATTAAATCCCGATACCGAAAAAGAGGTATCCTGACTTTGAAACAAATAAGTATATGAAGTAGCTTCGGCCTGAGTCGTATAATCATACATCATCACAGAATCGCCTACACAGAGCACTGTACGCGCCGCATAGAAGTCGGCAATCGGTGTACATAACTGGGGACTGCCGTCTATACCCGTAAGGGATAAATTTGCCGCAGAAACTATATTACTCAGCCCTGTATTGGCAATAGAAGCATAAACTCTATTTCGCTGTCCTGCCGTAAACATATTCTGGCAATTGTCATAACTCATGAAATTTTCGACCTGATCGGGTAAATCCGTACTAAAAGTCGGATTCGTTCCCGATGCATCATTCGAACATGTATTTTGCGAAGCGTTACAGCCGTAAGTTGCATTCGTACTTGGGGGCGTATCGCAGACATTATCGCCCGAATTATGGCAAGCGTTGCCACAGCCATTATTGAAGGTATGTGCTAAGCCGAAGGCATGCCCGGCTTCATGACTGATGGTACGGCCGTCAGACACACTGCTTCCGATAGTACCCGTATACTTATTATGCATCATAATCCCGAAATAATCTTGTCCGACCGAATAAGGATAATAGGCATAACCGAGTATAATTCCGCCCGGAGGTCCATTATCATTGGCTATGCTACCCACCACCCAAATATTCAGATATTTGTCGGTCGGCCATGCATCTTTACCTCCATTGGCAGCATACTTCACGGCATCATCAGCATTGTAGGAAATTGGACAATAAGTGCGCGTTATCCCGTCGCTGCAATTCCCGTTCGGATCTTTATTGGCCAATACAAATTCTATATCGAGCGATGCGGCATAGGGTTTAAACAGAGATCGCGTCATAAACGTATCGGTATGACTTCGATTAAAATCCTCATTCAATACGCGCAGACAATCTTCGATTTGAGCCCGGGAAATATTCTCGGAGCCAAATTGGTGCATAATATGAAAGACCACCGGAACCTTATACGTCGACTTGGGATATTCGGCCAATTGGGCCTGATTGACTGTTTGCAGCCAGGCGGCTTTTTGAGCCTGCATCTGAGGCCATTTTTGAAACAAGGCTTCTTCGGCCCGATCGATGCCACAGGGTTCCTGTGAAAAAGCAACGGCACTTATAAAAAGTGCCGTTAAAACAAGATAATACCTCATTATTGTATAATCAATTTTTCATTTAAAACAGCTCCGGGCGTATGGATATTCAACCAATAGATGCCGGGTTTTAATCCCCTTGTCTCTACAGGATAAGCATTCGTTCCATTTTGCAATTGCACTTCATTTTGCCAAACTGTTTTTCCGGTCATATCAATCAACTTAAACTGCCCGGCTCCCCCTTCTTGCAAATCCATATCTACGGTAAACATACCATTGTTAGGATTAGGATAAATACGCAATGCATTACCCATATTCCATTCCTCTTGCGTAGATGCTATACCGGGAATATTGAAGTCGTCGAAATAAAAATTATTCCCATTTCCTGAAACAAATTCAAAGCGTATACGCACGTTGGGTTTATTTTTAAAAGTAGAAGGAACAGCTACAGTCATCTCATCCCATTGAGCAGGAAGAGGCACAAAATTGCTCGAACTATTATTTCCGGTTGCCAGAGCAGTAGCGTTCAAACTGCTTATAAGGTTCCAAGATTGACCGCAATTGGAACTCATGGAAATTTTAAGACGACATGCACTATTATTGGTTCTTTTCAGATAAGCATATTTAAACTTAATGGTAGGGTCGGGAATTTGCGTAAAATCAAAACTTGGGCTATAAAGGTAGTAGGTCGACAATGAATCGGCCGTTCTGTTATCAATTTTAAGCGATTTACTTCCCGATACAAAAGCGGAAGTAGTTTCTTTCCAACCCAGGTTATTTTCATTTACGGCAAACCATGTACCTGAAGCCAAAGGCGAATTTTCGAAATTGTCAGAATAACCGTTGGTGGTAACTTCGGGACTATTCGCTGTAACTTTCAGATAGGCATTTTTTGTTTGTGTTGAAGATCCGGCCGAATTCGAAACTGTAAGTTTCACATTATAAATACCCGGACTGGTAAAAGTGAAAGTCGGAGTTGCTTGCGTACTGGTAAGCGTATTAGAAGCCCCATCGCTCACTTCCCAACTGTAGGATGTTGGATTTCCTCTATAGGTGAAATTATTAATAGTAAGCGGAGTTCCCTCACAAACCACACGGTTCAACGTATGAAAATCGGCAACGGGAATACAAATAGTATCCGTAAATCCATCTGCTACACCGGTGAAATTTCTATTTGTAGTAGATGAAAGATTATTTCTGGATGCGGTAGTCGAATTGGCTGCATTAAGCATTCTTGTAGCCTGACCATTTGAGAACATGAGCGGACAGCTGGCATAGTCCATAATATTTTGAATATTATCTACAGTAGCATCACAGGTAGATTGTGCAGTATTACAATTTTGCGAAGCGGTTCCTATAGTATTGGGCGTATCGTTTACATTATCATCATCAGAGCAATTGCTTGCAACACCCGGACTATTGGAATTACCCCATGTATGCAATAAATTGAAATAATGGCCCAATTCATGCGTGAGTGAACGTTTAGAAAAAGTTCCTCCATTGCTGAAACCTATACCTCCAAATTGAGTAGCTCGGATCACAATACCATCTCTTTGAGGCATAAAAGCAGCGGTTCCGGGCAAATAAGCATAACCACCTGCACCACTGGCTATATTCGAAACAACCCATACATTAATATACTTTGTAGGATCCCATTGCTGTGCAATCGTTTTCACATTTTCGCCTGCGCTAAAAGTTTTTCGAGAAAAAGTACGCGTTATACCATTGGTACAATTTCCGTTTGGATCTCTTCTTGCGAGACGGAATTCGAAATCGGGATTACCAATAATGGATTGAAATCCGCTTATTACAGAACTTAAATCGGCATTTAATCCCTTAAAATCCTCATTAATAATACGCACGGCATCCCTCACCTGAGCATCAGTTACCCAGTTTCCGTCATAAGAATGTACGATATGAAAAACAATAGGAAAAACCTTAGTTGCCTTTTCGGAAACAGGTGGGTTCAGGGCCGATTGCAATTCCCATTTTGCCAAACTATCGGCCATAGCCGGATTCTCCTGCAAAAGATGATTATGTACATGACTTGTTCCACAATAATGATCCTGCGCAACCTGTGCAACAGAATGGTGGATTAAAAACAGGTTGGTCAGAATAAATACAGAAAATACTTTTTTCATTTTTAATTATTGATTGATCTCTATAAAACGTTGAATATCTTTAGTTGTTCCCATTACAAGGAGTGTATCGCTGCTCAATATTACCGTTTCGCTGTTGGGAACGCCGACGATATGATTTTCGGTAGAAATTTCACCATCTATATTGGTGGTAAATTCCCTTTTAATGGTAATAAGGTTAAGTTTATATTTATCGCGCAGGTTGACATCGATTAGAGTACGATTGGCAATTTTAGGCGGAGTTTTGATTTCGGCAATTTCGTAATTATCGGGCAATTGCATAAAAGACAGTAGGGATGGATTCAGAAGTCTTTCGGCCACGACCCGGCCTACTTCCTGTTCGGGCAAAAGTACCTCATGAACCCCCACTTTTTTCAAGATCATATGTTGTTGTGGATTATTGGCCCGGGCGATTACGCGCTTCACACCTAATTCCAAACAATATACCGTCGTCAGCAATAAGGCTTCAAAATCTTTACCTATTGCCACCACTACTGCATCTACATCTTGAATACTTTGGGCTATGAGGACTTTTTTATCCGTTGAATCGCCACAAATGGCTACAGCCACATCGTCTTTCAAATCGTCGATATGCATATCATCATTATCAATAGCCAAGACTTCTGCCCCGTCATTCGCCAAAGCTCTGGCAATAGATGATCCAAATGCCCCCAATCCGATTACTGCAAATTTCCCCGGTTTCATCTATGAAGCATTCAATGCAATTTTCAAATCTTCAAGCAAATCTTCAATATCTTCTACACCGACGCTAATGCGAATTAAGGAATCGCTTACGCCCACCTTCTCTCTTTCTTCCTTAGGAATAGAGGCATGGGTCATAGTGGCGGGGTGACTGATCAGAGACTCCACACCACCCAGAGATTCGGCCAGCGAAAACAAATGAGTGGATTTCAAAAATTGTATAGCGGCTTCTTTGCTGTTATTTTTGAGTGTAAAAGACATCATGCCACCAAAATCGCGCATTTGTTTTTTGGCAATTTCATGCCCCGGATGCGTGCTTAATCCAGGATAATAAACCTTCTCAACAGCCGGATGCGTATTCAAAAAATCGGCAATTATTTTCCCATTTTCGCAATGGCGTTGCATACGAAGATGGAGGGTTTTCATACCGCGAAGCAATAAGAAACAATCCTGAGGGCCGGGTGTTGCACCGGTGGACTTTTGATTGAACTTTAATTCTTCCGCCAGCTTGTCGCTATTGGTTACCAATCCGCCCGCTACCACATCACTATGACCACCTATATATTTGGTCATAGAATGCATAACAATATCCGCACCTAAATCGAGTGGATTTTGCAAATATGGGGAAGCAAAAGTATTATCCACAACCGAAATAATCCCATTTTTCTTGGCCAATTCGGAATACAAAGCTATATCGGCAATTTGCATGAGCGGATTCGTTGGTGTTTCGATCCACATCAAGCGTGTATTGGGTTTAATGGCCGCTTCTACCTGAGCAGCATCGCTGAAAGGCACAAAAGAAAACTCTATACCCAAACGCGAAAACGTTTTAGTAAACAAACGATAAGAACCTCCATAAATATCATTTACGGCAATTACATGATCGCCTGCATTTAATAGTTTCAACACAGAATCAATAGCACCCATTCCGCTGCTGAATACCACTCCGTGTTTCCCATTTTCTAATGCAGCCAAGGCATCTTGAAGTTGAGTACGGGTTGGATTAGCCGTACGCGCATATTCATAGCCTTTGTTTACCCCGGGAGCCTCCTGCACATAAGTAGAAGTTTGATATATAGGTGTCATAATCGCCCCGGTCTCCGGATCTGGATGTACCCCGGCATGAATAGCTTTAGTTCCAAATTTCATGAATGAAAATATTTTTAAGTAATGTAAATTTAATGCAAGATAACCAATGCAGTTTAATGCGCATAAAATTAACAATTTTTGAAGAAATAACCGAGCTTTCAGCAGGCCATTTTTATTTTAGTTGCGCCTACATTCCTAATTTTATTGTAAACTTGCAGCAAAACACGTAGATATATGTTTCCTACTTTAGGTTATTTGATCAATTATATTTTTGGGACGAATATAGATTTGGGACTTCCCACTTTCGGTTTTATAGTGGCTCTTTCTTTTATTGCGGGGGCCTTTGTTTTGAAATTGGAAATTGAAAGACGTCGCAAATCCGGACTTATAAAAGAAACCCTGGTAAAAGAAACCATTGGGGCTCCGGCAACGACGGGCGAACTGATATACAACGCCATTTTTGGTTTTGTAATGGGTGCAAAACTGGGCTTATTACTCAGCGATAAATCCGCTTTTCTTTCCAATCCGCAACAAGCTATTTTGTCTTTGGAAGGCAATATCATAACGGGTATTATTGGTGCCATAGCCATGGTGGCCTATGTGTATTACAATAAAAAGAAAAAGCAACTCGATAAACCCAAGGTAGTTGAACGAAAAGAAAGTGCGACTGAGTTGGTCATGAATATAGTGATGCTTGCTGCCATAACGGGAATTCTGGGTGCAAAAATCTTTCATCATTTCGAATATTGGGATGAATTTATGGCTGACCCGGCAGGGCAGTTTTTCGCATTTTCGGGACTCACATTTTATGGGGGACTTATAGCCGGATTTTTATCGGTGGGTTACTACGTAAAAAAGAAGGGCATTTCCTTCGTGCAAATTTGCGATGCTGCAGCACCGGCTTTGATATTGGCCTACGGATTGGGCCGATTAGGCTGCCAGCTGGCCGGAGATGGAGACTGGGGTGTAATAAATTCAGCCTATAGATATGATCCGCAAAGCGAGAAATACAGTCTTGCTCCGCCCGAATCCATCACAGAAGATATGCAACAATATGCCGATTATTATCAGCAAGCCTTTGGAGGCATAGAAAATGCGCATTATATCTATTTCGAAAAACCTCAAGCACTTTCCTTTTTACCCGACTGGATGTTTGCCAGTGTATATCCATATAATGTAAACAACGACGGTATCCCTATCGAAAATTGTCAGGGTGCATTTTGTCATCACTTACCCATTCCGGCTATTCCTACCCCTATATACGAAATCTTCATGGGCATATTCATCTTTTTGATATTATGGAGTATTCGAAAACGAATCCCCAGACCCGGTTTGATGTTCAGTGTTTATCTGATATTTAACGGACTGGAAAGATTTACCATAGAGCAATTCCGTATCAATTCGGAATATCCCATATTGGGTGGCATAACACAGGCCGAAATCATATCATTATCGCTTGTATTATTGGGTTTACTGGGTATATATTTAACCCATGTATTTCGGGATAAACTGGCAAAATTCTAAATCAGAGCATAAAAAAAAGCGGTAAGAATACCGCTTTTTTCATTTTTACATTTTCAGCAAATTATTTTTTATCGGCATTACCGGAAAAAATTGCTTCTTTAATTTTGCTTTCCAATTCCTGACAAAGTTCCGGATTATCCTTCAGCAATGCTTTAACGGCATCACGGCCTTGACCCAGTTTAGTATCACCGTAACTGAACCAGGATCCGCTTTTCTTAACGACATTTAGGTCAACTGCCATATCGATAATTTCGCCGACTTTACTAACACCTTCTCCGTACATAATATCGAATTCGGCCTGACGGAATGGGGGTGCTACTTTATTTTTCACAACTTTAACCCGGGCACGATTACCTACAATTTCGTCTCCATCTTTAATTTGACCTATGCGGCGAATATCCAGACGTATAGAAGAGTAATATTTCAGGGCATTACCACCGGTGGTCGTTTCGGGATTTCCGAACATAACGCCGATTTTTTCGCGCAGCTGATTAATAAATATACAAGTACACCCGGTTTTATTAATCGTAGCTGTAAGCTTACGCAGGGCTTGGGACATAAGTCGGGCTTGCAATCCCATTTTACTATCGCCCATTTCACCTTCCAATTCCGATTTGGGAACCAGAGCAGCAACAGAGTCGATAACCAATATATCTACGGCACCGGAACGAATCAAATGATCGGCAATTTCCAGAGCTTGCTCACCACTATCGGGTTGAGAAATCAACAAATTCGCCACATCTACGCCTAATTTTTCGGCATAAAAACGATCGAATGCATGCTCGGCATCAATGAATGCGGCAATACCGCCTTGTTTTTGAGCCTCAGCAATTGCATGAATGGTCAGCGTGGTTTTACCGGATGATTCCGGACCAAAAATCTCAATCACACGTCCGCGCGGATATCCGCCAACACCCAAAGCCAAATCCAAAGAAAGAGATCCGGATGGAATGGCTTCCACATTCACCACACTTTTATCCCCCAAGCGCATAACCGTACCTTTGCCGTACTCCTTATCCAGCTTCTCCAGCGTTAACTTTAACGCGTCTAACTTCATTGATTTTTCGTCTTTTGCCATTTTTTTTGTCATTAATTACGGCAACAATTTAATCAAAAACCACAAATCACCAAAAAAAACATGACGAATAGTAGATAAAATTGAGCCAATGTAGAAAATGTGATTTTTATGCTTCTAAAATTTGTTTTGCGTGTGCTTTTGTATTGACCTTTTCGATTATACGCTCAATTATTCCCTCTTCATTAATCAGGAACGTTTTGCGTGCAATTCCCATATATTTACGACCATACATACTCTTTTCGACCCATACTCCGTAATTTTGAACCGTTTGTTTTTCTATATCGGCCAATAATGGGAAAGGCAAATTATATTTTTCAATAAAGCGTGTATGTTTTTTGGCATCATCGACGCTAACGCCCAGGGTTTCGTAGCCGGCTTTTTTCAGTTCGCCGTAATGATCTCTCAAATCGCATGCTTCGGCGGTACAACCCGGGGTATCATCTTTAGGGTAGAAATACAAAATCAGTTTTTTACCTTCATAATCTTTAAGCGAAACGGGATTTCCATTTTGATCTGTTCCTGCTAATTCCGGGGCTTTATCCCCTACTTTCAATTCGTTCATATCCAATTTTTATTATCAATTAATACGTGTAACATTTATCACACCGGGTATACCTTTCAGTTTCACCATCAAATCGTTGAGATGGTTTGTATCCTGTACATATACCATAATATTTCCTTCAAAAAGTCCGTCTTTTGTTTCAAAACTTATAGAACGCATGTTCACTTTCAGCTGATTCGAAATAATTTTCGTAATGCGGTTCACAATACCCACCTCATCGAATCCGTCTACTTTAATTCCCGCAAGGAATGCGAGACTTTCGCGGTTCGTCCACCTCGCCTTTACAATTCTATAGGCATAATTGCTCATCAATTGCATAGCGTTGGGGCAGGTTGTTTTATGAATTTTAATACCATCGCTCACTGTAACAAATCCGAATACTTCATCGCCTGGGATAGGGTTACAGCAGGAAGACAATTTATAATCCAGTTTCACGGTACTATCTCCGATAACAAGGCTATCCGAATCGCGTTTTGCTTCTTTAATAAGCTCTTCGAGCGTTTTCTCCTTTTTATCATCCTTCGATTTTCCGCGAATTTTATTGGCCAAATACTGATACCAACTGCGGTTATTTTCGTCCTTATAAAATTGTTTAATTTCATAATTACTAATTCCGCCCGTTGCCACTTTATAATAAAAATCCTGCACATCGGGTACTTTGAAATAGCTAAGGATATGATTGATATCGTTCTCGGAAAAAGTAACACCCAATTGGCGTAATTTTCTCTGGAAAATCTCTTTTCCGTCCACAGCCACTTTTCTTTTTTCTTCCTTCAGAGCCGATTTAATTCTTTCCCGGGCTTTGGAACTGATGACCAGTTTCAGCCAATCCTCTTTTGGTTTTTGTTTAGAGCTGGTGAGTACCTCCACCTGATCTCCGCTATTGAGTACATAAGAAATGGGTACCAATTTATTATTCACCTTGGCTCCTATACATTTATCTCCGATTTCGGAATGTATATCATAGGCAAAATCGAGCACAGTTGTTCCACTTTTCAGCGTTCGTAATTCACCTTTTGGAGTAAAAATAAAAATCTCCTTGGTTTCGAGGTCGAGTTTAAAACTTTCTACTATATCGACGGCACTCTCGTTATTTTCGAGAATTTCGCGTATACGTAAAATCCAGTCGTCGACCACATTTTCTTTTCCGGGCTCTTTATATTTCCAGTGTGCGGCGTATCCTCTTTCAGAAATTTCGTCCATTCTTTCGGTGCGTATTTGCACTTCGACCCATTTACCGGAGGGACTCATAACGGTGATATGGAGCGATTCGTAGCCATTGCTTCTGGGGAAAGAAATCCAGTCCCGCATTCGATCGGGCTTGGGTTTATACAAATCGGTCACAATAGAATAAACTCTCCAGCAATCGGCTTTTTCATTTTCGGGTCGAGAGTCTATAATAATACGAATGGCAAAAATATCGTAAATCTCTTCGAAGGGCACGCCCTTTTTTACAATCTTATTATAAATGGAATAAATAGACTTGGTGCGTCCTTTAATCTCGCATTGCAGTCCTTGTTCGACCAATGCTTTTTTAATAGGATGAATAAAACTGGAAATAAAACGTTCTCTTACCTCTTTGGTTTTTTCGAGCTTATTTAAAATCTCTTCATACTTTTCCGGCTCCACATATTTCAATGCCAAATCTTCCAGTTCGGTTTTTATGGCATAGAGTCCCAATCTGTGAGCCAGAGGTGCAAAGAGATACAATGTTTCATTAGCGATTTTCAATTGTTTATCGCGGCGCATATGTTCGAGCGTACGCATATTATGCAGGCGATCGGCCAATTTCACCAAAATCACCCTTAAATCATCGGAAAGAGTCAGAATAATTTTCCGGAAATTTTCGGCTTGTATGGATTCACTTTGGTCGAATACCCCCGAAATTTTAGTGAGTCCGTCTATAATCTTAGCTACCTCTTCGCCAAAAATCTGGTTTACATCATCCAGGGTCAAATCCGTATCTTCCACTGTATCGTGCAATAAACCGCATATTACCGAAGTCACCCCTAAACCCAGCTCTTCGGCACAAATTTGCGCCACGGCAATGGGATGATAAATATAAGGCTCGCCCGATTTGCGTCGCATATCTATATGCTTATCGCAGGCCAGCTCATAGGCTTTATGAATACGTTTTAACTGCTCTTTGGACTTAATTTTAGGATCCACAGCCTTGAGCAATTGCTTGTATTTTCTTAAAATTTCTCTTCTTTCCAGTTCTTCGTTAATTAGCAACTCTTGCGACATAAACAGGTTTTTCTTTGCTTAAATTTAGGCATTTTTTCTGAATTTATTCTCTGATTCGGAATGGGAAACATGTATATATTCCCCCCTTTCGGCTCTTTCATTTCCGAAAAAATATACCTTTGCAAAGGTACGAATTCAAGTCTATATCATGAAATTACAACTGTTAACTCTTTACTGTTTCCTTCTTTCATTTCAAGGTTTTTCTCAATCTTCTTTATTATGGAAAATAGAAGGATCGTCTTTAAGCAAGGCGTCCTATTTATTTGGCACCATACATCTGATTCCGGCTGCAGAATTTCGGGTTAGTCCCACTCTCGACAGCCTATTGCTAGATTCGGACAGTTTATTATTCGAAATGGATTTGGCGCATCCCGAATTGGCGCAGATTTCTATGCAATATATGCAATTAGATTCCGTGCCTAGTCTTAAGGATTTATACAAAGCTTCAAGTTATAAAAAGCTTAGTAAGGCATTGAAAAGAATGGGAATTCAAATTGATTTTTTCCAAAAGTTTAAGCCTTTTTTATTGCAACAGCAAATCATGTCGAGCGTATTGATCAAAGACAGCAAGGGTTATGAAAGCTATTTTTTGCAATTTGCGAAAAAGCATCAGATTGAAACCGGCGGATTGGACCACCCGGCGCTGCAATTATCTACCTTAAATGCCATTCCCATTTCGAAGCAGGCCAAAGATTTATATAACTTAGCTATGCACCCCCGCGATGCAGAGAAGAAATTAAAAGAATTATTCGACATTTACCGGAGCGGGGATATGGAAAAAATATACAATTTTGTTTCATCCAGCGAAGAATTCGGCGCATTAGAAACACCTTTTCTATACGACAGAAATTTGCGGTGGGCAGAAGGCATTGAACGCAGGTTGCAAGAAGATCATTCCTTGTTTATTGCTGTTGGTGCGGCCCATTTGGGCGGGGAAGACGGATTGATACATTTGCTTCAAAAAAGGGGCTATACCCTTAGTCCAATACCGCTGAAATAGGCATGGTCTGATAATGCTGCATCTTGGTCATATGACTTGGGACGGCCGACTTAATCGCCTGCATCAGTCCCCCTAATACAGCTCTTTCGGAATGGCCGGGCAAACAAACGAGGCTGATTTCGCGACTGGGTTGAGGGCTTCTGAAATAACGTAATTTCATCATATCCTTTCCCTGAAAATCTTTGGTAGCCAATTCGGGTATAATTGTATACCCATATCCTTTATCCACCAAACGCATCAAGGTTTCCAGGCTTCCACTCTGAAATTTCAAATTTTCGAAAACAGAGGATTCACCGGAATAATTACACAGATTAATTACCTGATCGCGAAAACAATGTCCTTCTTTTAAAAGCCATAGTTCATCCACATCCAAATCCGAACTGTTTATGGTTTTTCGTTTACGCAATTTATGTTCGGATGGTAAATACAAAGCAAAAGGTTCATTAAAAAGCGGATTTTCTTCTAAATCCTGATCCGAAAGTGGCGTAGCCAAAATTGCGGCATCCAGACTTTCATCCTTCAATTTTTGAATCAGCGTAGTCGTTTCCAATTCATACAAATGCAATTTCACTTTGGGATTATTTTCCATATAAGCCGGCAAAAACAAGGGCAATAAATAAGGCGCAAGGGTAGGAATAATGCCTATATGGATTTCTCCTTCCGCTATATCATGATGCATTAAAGCCAATTCGTTTATTTTACGAATCTCGCCTAATGCCACTATAGCCTGCTCTATTATTCGCTCACCTTCTTTGGTCGTTTTAACGGGTTGCCGGGAACGATCGAATATTTTAATACCCAATTCCTCTTCCGCTTTTTGTATTTGCATACTGAGTGTGGGCTGGGTCACATTACAGGATGAAGCCGCTTCAGTAAAATTCTGATGTCTATAAACCGCTATAATATATTCCAATTGAATTACAGTCATACCATAAGATTTTATTATACAAATCTAACCCATTTCGTCCTCAATTCGATTTTTTCAGCCGTTTTTTAAGAGGAAATTAACCTCCCTTTTTCTTTATTTATTTTCTTGGGAGGAGAAATTTTGGCACAGATTTTGTATTAAATATCAAACCTCTCTTACCCTCTATCAAAAAAAATTCTTTAACCCTTCCCCCAAGGGTCAAAGTTTTTTTTATAATCTATTAAGAAATCCGTACATCAATTTGAATAGAGCCTCATAATGAACCCATTTGAGTCCCTCCGGCACATCATTTATATCATGATAGGCTTGCACATCTCCATTGGCATAAATAAAAATTGCGGGCACGCCATTTTCGCTAAACCAGTGGTGGTCGCTATTTGCAGCGGCTCCTCTTTCTTTCACCTGAGATAATCCCGCTTCCATATTTGCCATTTTCACACATTCGAATAAATGCGGATTGGCGACAGCATTCACCACCGTTACTCCTTCCGAACCGCCTCCCATCAAATCTATATTCAAAACAGCTTTAATCTGATTCAAGGGCACGTATTGATCTTTCACAAATTTCCCGGATCCCACCAGGCCGATCTCCTCGGAGCCAAATGCTACAAAAACGGTTGAATACTTCGGTTTTTCCCGAACCATATGTGCAGCCAGATCCATCATTAATACCGTGCCGCTTGCATTATCATTGGCTCCTTTAAAATAGGTTTCTTTTCCCATCATACCCAAATGATCATAATGTGCGGTCACTAATACAAATGTATCTTTCACAATTCCTTCTACCATGCCTGCCACATTATAGGCTTTGAAATCTTTTTCGAGATTCTGTTCGACATGCCAGCTTATTTTTTTCGATTTACGTATTTGCGCCAGTCCGGATGCGTGTATATAAAAAGCCGGAAAAAGAGGTTGTACGCTTTGCGAAGCACTCCATGTAAGCTTATTGGTAACTTCAAACCAAGCCTTAAATGAAGTTTGCAAGGAATAGAGTTTAGTGTAAAACAAACGCAAACTATCTGTTGATTGGATATTTCGGGGGTCTACGATTAGGGCTTTATTTTTAACTTTTGCCGGGGACAAATGCATAAAATTATCCTTATCGGCAAAAACGGCGGTTGCTTTTCCTTTAGCGCCCATTGAACTCGGGGAAATCAAATAATCGACACCGGCCTTCAGCTCTTTTCCATCCAGCATTAATTTCATTTCGCCCTGAAAAATATTGGCGGGGTGACTATAGGCATGCAGATAATCTTTTTTTTCCGGCAGGCTTTTTAATCCCATTTTCTCAAATTCAGCCTGTATTAACATAGCTGCTTTTCCCATTCCATTTCGGGCATATCCTCTACCGGCCAGACTATCCGAGCAGAGCAGCTCCATCATATTCCGTGCATATTGTTCATTCTGACCTAGAATAGAAATCGGGCTGCATAAGAGCAGGAGCAATAAATAGCAGGGTTTTCTCATTTATAAAAATTTACGAGTAAGAATATCGGCAAAACGTTTTACAGATTTCGAATTTTCGTCCCATTCAAAATGCTGTTTCATGCTTTCGAAAACATCACGAGCCTCGAGTGCATTCGTACATGCGTTGAGTTTATCGAGGGCCTGGTTATACTGTTCTAATTCTCCCTTAAATAAATCGTTCATAAAAAGGAATTTATCGGCGATGGGAATGGCTTTTTTTAAATCAGCTATACCTTGTTGTCTTAGTCGATCGGCCAAAGTTGTCGGCATTTCCGGTTCACCAGCTGTCGGGTTAAAAGTCGCTTTTTGTTGAGCTATTGTATTTGCATCCGGTTTGATTTCGGTTTTCGAGGCCGCAGGCGTATTTTCATTTTTGGGCAATGCGGTCGCCTCAGGTTTTTGTTCGGGTATTGCAGTTTGGAAAGGGTTTGTCTTCTTTTGGTCGGTTCCGCTCAATGCATTTTTCACCATTTCAATAAAAGAATCGCCATTTTCGTTGGCGGGAGAAATTTCGGGTTCCGGCACAGAGCTCGGCTTTTCAGTCAGCTCCGGCTTCAGTTCCTTTTCCACAATGGGCAATGGTTCGGGTTCTTTGCTTGGTGTATGGACTTGCACAGGTTCTATGATATCCGGTTTGGCGGCATGTATTTCGGGTTGGGATAAAGAATTTTCGGCGCTCCATTCCAACTTGAGAAGTTTCTTATAAATCTGCATCACATCATCCTGCATTTGTTCCACATAAGCAGTAGGCACTTGATCCGGATTAAGGGCAGCTTTTTCTGCTTTTTTCTGAATCCGGTTGAGCAACCATTCTATTTCGAGCCATGCATCTTGTTTTTTCATTCTTTACTTCTTTAAAAATCCTAATTTATGTAATTACAACGTTCAAAGCAAGGGAAAATTATTTACTTTGTGTACCTGAAACCCGTCAAACTATTAACAGCAGATTATTAAAAGATGACTTTCGAACATAATGCGCAATTTACCTCGAAGCGTGGATGCATAGAAGTTGTCTGCGGGAGTATGTTTTCCGGGAAAACGGAGGAATTAATACGTCGTCTTAAGCGAGCGCAATTTGCTAAGCAAAAAGTAGAAATTTTTAAACCCGGGGTCGACATACGTTACCACGAAACAGAGGTTGTATCGCACGACAGTAATGCCATTTCTTCTACACCGGTCGAGAGTTCGGCTCATATACTTCTTTTAGGTTCAGATGCCGAAGTAATCGGAATAGACGAGGCTCAATTTTTCGACAAGGGTCTGCCCGAAGTATGCCAAACACTTGCTAATCTTGGGAAAAGAGTAATAGTGGCGGGGCTTGATATGGATTATTTAGGGCGTCCATTCGGGCCCATTCCTCAATTAATGGCCATAGCCGAATTTGTAACCAAAGTACACGCCATATGCATGGAATGCGGATTCCAGGCCAACCATTCCTATCGCAAAAGCGAGGAGGATTCTTTGGTATTGTTGGGTGAGGTCGACAAATACCTGCCTTTATGTCGCGAATGTTTCCAAAAAGCTATACGCAATCATGCACATAAGTCCTAAACAAATCGCTGAAATAATCGGTATAGCCTCGGGCGGATTATCGGAAGAAAAACGGCATTTTATTCCGGCTTTTGATAGTCGCATTATGCCCTACGGCTCACACAACCTCTTCTTTGCTTTTGGAGAAAAGGGAGCACAATCTTGTTTAGATGCTTATCAAAAAGGCTGTAGATTTTTCATTTCAGAAAACAGCATAAAAGATTCTTTACCCGATGCTATTCTTTATTATGTCCCCAATACACTGCAGGCATTGCAAGAATTGGCGCAATATCAACGTGCTCAATTTTCGCGGGATGTAATCGGGGTAACAGGCAGCAATGGCAAAACCATAGTAAAAGAATGGATTGCTCAATTTTCCCGTTCCGATTTGCATATAGCAAAAAATCCGGGCAGTTATAATTCCCAAATGGGTGTACCCTTATCCCTATTATTATTATCCGAAGATGCCGATGCGGCTATATTCGAAGCGGGCATTTCGCAAAAAGGCGAGATGGACAAACTGGAGCAATTGATACGCCCGCGTATTGGTATATTTACATTTTGGGGCGATGCGCATATAGCGCAATTTCATTCCAAGGAGGAATTATTACAAGAGAAAATGCTCCTATTTCGCCATTGCGATCAAATTATACTTGAGAAAAATGCAGAATCCACATCCATAATAAAAAAGGCCTATCCCGAAAAAGAATATATAAAGGTCAGCATTAAAGATACAGATGCGGACACCTGTATACTGTTTAAAAATGGGAAAATACAATGGTTTCAAAGAGGAAAAGAACTGGGTTCCTATACATTTCACCGGCGGGATCATGCATCGCTTTTAAATTTGGCTTTAGCCATACAAGGGGCGTTATTATTGGGGGTTTCGCAAGAACATATTGGGTTACAAATTCCATTTTTGGTAGTGCCTGAGGGAAGATTACGCTTATTAAACGGCATACATTCCTGCAAGATTCTCAACGATTCCTATAGTGCCGATATGCAATCCTTAAAAACCGCATTAGAGGAATTGCAGCATATGCCCGAAATGTTTACGCGCACCTTAATCCTCTCCGATTTTCCGGAGACCTATCCGGGGCATGATTTATATGTGGAGATGGCGGATTTATGCAATACATATCCCATTCATAAGGTCATACTGATAGGCAGTAAAATCAGTGCCTACAGTCACCTTTTTCATGGATTTTCGACATCCTTCAAAGGCACAAGGGAAGCAATGGAAGAGCTCAATCCCGATTCATTTTTTCAGGAAGCGATTTTGATAAAAGGTGCCAGATCATTTAGGCTGGAGCAATTGGTGGCCTTATTAGAGGAGCAAAATCACGAATGTACCTTAGAGATCAACTTAGATGCCATAAGTCATAATTTCAAGCAACACAAATTGCTATTGCCCGAAAAAACAAAATTAATGCTGATGGTAAAAGCCTTTTCCTATGGCACCGGTTCGGTAGAAATGGCGCGGCATTTAGAATATTTGGGGGCCGATTATCTAAGCGTAGCCTATGCGGATGAGGGTGTTCAATTGCGCAAGGCCGGGATTCGTTTGCCCATCATGGTAATGAGTCCGGAAATCCCGGGATTAAACGCCATTTTGCATTATAAACTAGAGCCGGAAGTCTACAATTTTCGTTCGCTTCAATTTATCCTTAAAGCAGCCGAAATGGCGAGTGGAGGGGATCAGGTACGCATACACATAAAGCTCGATACGGGCATGCACAGACTGGGTTTTATGCCTGAGGAGACAGATCGTTTGATCGACTTACTTATAGAAAATCCCCTTTTGCATGTTGCCAGCATATTCACCCATCTAGTTGGGGCAGACGATCCGGAGTTGGACACATTCAGCAGAGAACAAATTCGACGTTTTCGGAGCGAGAGTAGTAAAATTACCCAAGCCATAGGATATCGTCCCTTATTGCATTTTCAGAATTCGGCAGGCATAGCACGTTTTTCGGAAAGCGAGAGCGATATGGCTCGGTTGGGAATAGGCATATATGGTTATACGGGGGCTACAGATTTCATAGAAAAATTACAACCGGCATTACGCTTCAAGACTGTAATCACCGCCATACGCGAAATAGAGGAGCCTGAGACCGTGGGTTATAATCGCCGCGGGAAAATCAAAGGCAAGGCGCGCATTGCAACCATATCGGCCGGATATGCCGACGGGATAGATCGAAAATTGGGCTTAGGGCGGTATAAGGTAAAAATCGGCGATCAATTTGCCCCTACCATAGGATCTATATGTATGGACATGACCATGATAGACGTAACCCATATTCCATGTAATGAAGGCGACGAAGTAATATTATTCGGGCCGGATCATCCTTTAGAGGGCATGGCCGAAAAATGCGATACCATTCCATACGAGATACTCACAGGAATTGGGCAGCGCGTTAAGCGTATCTATATAAAAGAATAAATCAGGCTTTTTTCACAAATTCCGATTTCAGTCCCATTGCACCGAAGCCGTCGATTTTGCAGGAAATATTATGATCGCCTTCCACCAGTTTAATATTTTTCACTTTAGTACCGGCTTTTACGGGTTTTGGGGCACCTTTGACGGGCAAATCCTTAACCACAATTACCGAATCACCGTTTTGAAGGGGATTTCCATTTGCATCCAAAACAGTCAAGCCGTCTTCGGCAGAAGCAGTTGCAGCATCAGCGGGATCCCATTCATAAAAACATTGCGAACAAACCATCAGATTATTATCGGGATAGGTCATATCTGAATTACATTGGGGGCATAGTACAAGGTCACTCATAGAAATAAAATTTTGCCTGCAAATATACGCAATCAAAAACAAAGTCATAAGGCTCTGTAATCGCGCAAAATAATCATATCAAATTCTGTAAAAAAATCCCATATGCATTTGTAAAAACAAAAAAAATAATTGACCTTTAATCTACACTTAACATATACTGAAACAATGAAAAAACTATGCGTATTTTTTCTTTACCTTATCTGTGCAGGATCGATTATAGCTCAGGAAACGGAGATTTATCACCGTATAAGCATCAAGTCGGATCCTTCGGATCGTGCAGCCATAATTTCGAAATATTATTTAGATCATTACCAAAGCAACAAGACCGAAATCATAGTCGAACTTCCCGAGAGCGAGATTGCGCAAATGCGTGATGACGGGTTAGAGGTAAAAGTATTGATAGAAGATATGGCGCAATGGTATGCTGAACGTTTGAAGCAAAAAGGGGGTGCAGAATCGCGGGCAAATCAATGTATAGGTCAGGCTGAATCAGATCCTCAAAACTTTCATTTAGGCAGTATGGGTGGTTATCTGACCTATGAAGAAATCCTTCAGGAGTTGGACGAAATGGAGGCTGCCTATCCATCCATATTCAAAGCCAGATCGAGCATCAGCAATTTCGTTACACATCAGGGTCGTCCCATTTACTATGTAAAAATATCCGACAATGCCGATACCGATGAGGTTGAGCCGCGGGTTTTGTATTCGGCACATATTCATGCAAGAGAAGCCATTACCAGCATGCAATTACTCTACTATATGTGGTATATGCTCGAGCAATATGCATTAAATCCGGAAATTAAATATTTAATAGACAATAGTGAGATGTATTTTGTGCCTGTCTTAAATCCGGACGGATTCAAAAGAAATCAGACCAATAATCCGAACGGTGGCGGGATGCATCGCAAGAATATGCGAAATGTAGGCAGTACGAATCCGGGTGTAGATTTAAATCGCAACTTCGATATATATTGGAATACCACAGGTGTATCGGCCAATACCAACAACGACACCTATCCCGGTCCTTCTGCCGCATCAGAGCCCGAGACTCAGGCTTATAAATGGCTGGCCGATCATTGCGATTTCAGTGCATCCTTAACCCATCATGCCTATGCCAATCAGCTTTTATTCCCATTTGGATACGATTATGTTCCAACTCCGGACAGTGCATTTTTCCAGGATTTCACAGCAGAAATGGTGAGTGTAAATGGATTTGAGAATACACAGAGTGTAAATTTATATCCGGCATCGGGAGATACGGACGACTGGCTTTATACAGCTACTGCAGACAAGCCTAAGGTATACGCGATGACTCCCGAGAGCGGAGGAAACGGAGACGGGTTTTGGCCGGCACAAAATCGTATATTTCCAATGTGTAGGAATAATTTAAAAATGAATTTAGACTTGGTTCGTTTTGCTACCAAAACTGCAGTAGTAAAAGAAAAAAGTTCCCTTTTCCTTGCCCAGCAGCAAAGTCATATTGCTTTTGATTTCAAACGATTCGGATTAATAAACGCTACCTATACGCTAAGTCTGGAACCCATTAGCAGTGCAATTGCATCCGTTGGGGCGCCAAAAGTATTTAGCAATACCACTCAATTGCAAGTATACAGCGACAGTATAGCATTAAATATAGCAGCGGGGACATTAGAAGGCACGCCTATAGAATTTGTATTAAAATTAGATAATGGCGATTTCATTTTCCGGGATACCATACAGAAAATATATGGAATAGGAAATGAGATATTTTCTGATGATGCCAGTCAGCTCAACGCTTATAGTCAGACCGGCGGCACCTGGTCTACCACCGCTTCCACTTATGTAAGTGCCCCTACATCCATCACCGACAGTCCGTCCGGCAACTATGCAAACGGGCTGACAAAGCGTATCTTCATCAGCAATCCGATAGCCTTACATGGTTCTGCGGCCATATTGGGTTCGGGTTTACATTTTTGGGCCAAATGGAATATAGAAAAGGGTTATGATTATGTGCAGGTAGAAGCCAGTGATGACAATGGACAGAGCTGGACTCCTCTATGCGGAAAATATACCAAACCGGGCACAGTGAATCAGGACGAAGGCAAGCCACTCTATGATGGCGTACAAGATTCATGGGTAAAAGAGGAGATAGATTTAAGCGCCTATTTAGGTTCGGATATACAAATACGTTTTTCGCTGATTACCGATGGAGGAGTAAGGCGTGATGGATTTTATTTCGATGATTTGAAGATCACCTATATGTACAGCAGTTTATCCGTAGAGCAATCGATAGCACAAAAACTGCGACTTTATCCGAATCCGGCCGGCGATCAGGTATATATAGAGGGATTGGAAACGGGCTCAGATTTCAGGCTAATAAACAGTTTGGGTCAGGTAATATATTCCGGACTTAGTCAAGGCGATAAAACGGGAATACAAATACAAGGATTAGAGCCGGGATATTATATATTAACCAGCAATGCGGGCAATATAGCCTTTATAAAAAAATAAGCATTAAGATAAGATAGAGGGGGGAACTCTTAAAGAGTAAAACAAAAAAAATCCTGCATCTCGGTAGAGAGCAGGATTTTTTACATTCGAATCTTAATTGAAGCAGAAAAACTTATGCATCAATTTTGGCATATTTGGCATTCTTTTCGATAAACTCTCTACGAGGTGGCACATCGTCTCCCATAAGCATAGAGAAAATACGATCGGCTTCGGCGGCGCTATCAATAGTTACCTTACGAAGCGTACGTGTTTGGGGATTCATGGTAGTGTCCCACAGCTGTTCTGCGTTCATTTCTCCGAGACCTTTATAGCGTTGAATATTCACAGTCGACTCTTTACCGGGAGCGCTATATTGTTGCACAAGGGCATCACGT
Organism: Bacteroidota bacterium; assembly: GCA_023432985.1. Taxonomy (GTDB): domain Bacteria; phylum Bacteroidota; class Bacteroidia; order CAIKAF01; family CAIKAF01; genus JACVCJ01. The sequence continues at coordinate 28,076 of JAEZEQ010000014.1, forward strand.
TGGGCATCATTCCAAGCATAAGCCTGTTCTTTCCCCTTTTTCACGAGGTAAAGCGGAGGAGTAGCGATATAGACATAACCATTCTCGAGCAATTCTTTCATATAACGGAAGAAGAGTGTAAGCAACAAAGTCGTAATGTGGCTTCCATCCACATCGGCATCCGTCATAATAATCACCTTATGATATCTCAGTTTTTGCATATTGAGGGCTTTAGAGTCCTCTTCTGTTCCTACACTAAGTCCGAGTGCGTTAAAGATGGTTTTAATCTCCTCATTATCGAGAATTTTATACATCAATGCTTTTTCGACATTGAGGATTTTACCACGCAGGGGCAAAATAGCTTGGAAGCTACGGTCACGGCCTTGTTTGGCCGTTCCACCGGCCGAGTCACCCTCCACCAGGTATACTTCGCATTTCGCAGGGTCTCTTTCGGAGCAATCGGCTAGTTTTCCGGGCAAAGAGATGCCCATACCTTCACCTTTACGTTGCACCATTTCCCGAGCTTTACGGGCTGCATGGCGTGCTGTAGCTGCGAGGATAACCTTTTCTACTATCTTCTTGGCATCTTTTGGATTTTCTTCCAAATAATATTGAAGAGCTTCGCCAACGGCTTGATCCACGGCTCCGGCCACTTCATTATTTCCCAATTTAGTTTTGGTCTGTCCTTCGAATTGAGGCTCTTTCACCTTCACCGAAATAATGGCCGTAAGACCTTCTCTAAAATCATCCCCGCTGATATCGAATTTGATTTTATCGAGCAATCCGGATTTATCGGCATAAGATTTTAGCGTACGCGTCATCGCTCTTCTAAAACCTGCCAGGTGGGTTCCTCCTTCGTGGGTATTGATATTATTCACGTAACTGTGAATATTTTCGGCATAAGTGGTATTATAGGTAATCGCTACTTCTACCGGAATGTCTGCCTTTTCAGTTTCGAGATAGATGGGTGTAGAAATGAGAGGTTCGCGCGTAGAGTCGAGATATTTCACAAACTCCATCAATCCGCCTTCACTATAAAAAGAATCCGATTTGGGCACACCATTTTCGTCCACTTCTCTTTCGTCTTTGAGGCTAATTTTAATGCCCTTATTGAGGAAAGACAATTCGCGCAAACGAGCAGCCAGGGTTTCGTAAGAATAAACCACAGTGGTGAAAATAGTGTCATCCGGTTTAAAGGTAATAACTGTACCTCTTTTATCGGAAGGCCCAATTTCCTTCACATCATAGAGTGGTTTTCCTATAGAATATTCCTGACGGAAATGCTTACCATTACGGTATACATCGGCTTGTAAATGTATAGACAAGGCATTCACACAAGAAACCCCCACACCGTGCAAACCACCAGATACTTTATAGGAATCTTTATCAAATTTACCTCCGGCATGCAATACCGTCATAACCACTTCCAGGGCCGATTTCTTTTCCTTGGGGTGCAAATCGGTGGGAATACCCCGACCATCATCTTCAACCCGAATCGAGTTATCTTCCTGGATAACTACCGTAATATTATTACAATGACCGGCCAAGGCCTCGTCGATGGAATTATCTACAACTTCATACACCAAGTGGTGCAAACCTTTCGTACCAATATCTCCAATGTACATGGCCGGGCGCTTTCTAACCGCCTCTAAACCTTCTAATACCTGAATATTGTCCGCAGAATAATTCGCATTCTGTCCACTCTTCATTTGTTCTTCGCTCATGCAATTTGAATTTAACATGCAAAAGTACAAAAAATCCCCCGACAAACCCACTCTATTCCTATCCCAAACCCAACAGGTTATTAACAATTTTATATATGTGATTCTATGTTGAATTTCTTCAATTTTCCTTTACCTTTGTTTCGATTTTTAAAAAGAAAATATGATTCCTACTTTTAAGATTTTCGGGGCGGAACCGCTCACCTGGGATACTTTAAAAGAGATTGACGGGGCTTCTCCACAACTTATTATCTGGGCTGTTCCTGTTATGTTGCTCTTTACCGGTATTGAATACTATATCAATAGAAAAGAAAACGACGATCATTACAATAATACCGAATTATTGGGTTCCATTTTTGTAGGCTTAGGAAATTTGGCCAGCAATTTAATCACCCGTTTTCTTTTATTTGCCATGGTATGGTTTGTATACAATCTGATTCCATGGAGACAAGAATTTATATGGTGGATGTTTTTCCCTGCCTATATCTTGCTCGACTTCTGCAGTTACTGGGCGCATCGCATTTCGCACGAACAGCGTTTCTGGTGGTGTACGCATATTACGCATCATAGCGGAAACCACTATAATTTAGCCGTTTCTTTCCGTTTATCCTGGATACAACAATTAAAAATTATTTTCTTCTTACCGGTGATTTTGGCCGGATTTCATCCTCTTGTTTTCTTCGTAGCCAATCAGGTTGCCGTTTTGTTTCAGTTCTGGGTACACAGTGAATATGTGCCTCGCTTGCATCCGATTATTGAATATATATTTGCCACACCCAGCAATCATAAAGTGCATCACGGATCACAAGAAAAATATTTGGATGTAAATTACGGCGCCACCTTTATCCTTTGGGATCGTTGGTTCGGTACTTATCAACCCTTGGAAGAAAGGCCGGTATATGGACTTACCTCGCCGATTCCTTATTCCAAAAATCCGATTTATCTCAATTTTCATGAAGTGAAAGACATAGTTCAGGATGTAAAAAAAGCAAAAACATTTCGCGAAAAGATGTTTTACATTTTTGGCAGTCCCTCCAAAATTGGCTTAATGAAAAAGAAAGAAGCCGAGATGGCGGCACAAATGCAAACCTTGAAAGTAGAAGCTTAAAAAAGATACAGAGCGATTCCACAGGAATCGCTTTTTTTTATTTCAATCGCATAAAGGATGGACCTACCGGGGTAGACATTTCCACTTCGTACAATTTTCCTTTTATGTATTTATAAATATTCGTAGATCCGTTTTTGACCGGATTTTTAAAGCTATATTCTCCCGTTTTCTTGCTCGACATTGGAATAATTCCCCCAATTCTTTCCGACCAAAGATTACTCTTACCTACAGGCTCTGTGAAAAATAAAGTCAGCACTGAATTCTGCACTTTCTTATCATAGGTCGACTTTCCTCTTTCCGATTCTATAACATATTTTGCACCGTCCCAAACAGCCGACACATAACTGTCTACTTCCCCATTCACCTCGTAGCGACTACTGCATCGGGTAAGAAAACCGTTTTCGTAATAGGCCGTAAAGTTTGTCTTAATGGCTCGTTTCATAAAAAGCACTTCTACATTGGTCTCACTGTTCAACTCATAATACATTTTGCCCTCACCGTAATTTTTGCGGCTTACCGTGGTATGACCCACCTTATCACCTTTAAATACGACATCAAGTTCGACCGTTTGGCCAATTAAAACAGTTGTGCTAAAAAAAAAGCTTAGAATGATTAGTTTGATTTTCATTCTATAAAGATACAAAAGCTACTTTTAATTTTCCATTATTTTTACGCCCCTATAAGCTTAAATGTATTTTCTCTTTACTCCTCCCCAAAAACGTATATACATCAAAACCGCATACAACAAATTAATATTCAATACGAAATAGCTATTTGATTTATATCCGTTTTTTCAAAAAAAATGATATATTTGTGAGTATTAACCAATAAAACCGCCCAGCATGGCCATTAAATTATCTGCCGGGGAGCAATTCAAGCCCATTAACTTTTCATTCAAAAAGAGCTTACTCAGAAATCAGTATGCCATTTCGAACAAGGGGCGTTTGCTGAGTTATAAGGAAGAATTCAGTGACGGGAAAATATTGAAGGGCACCTTAGTTCAAGGCTATAGAGTTTTTAAAGCCAAACCAAACGGGGAAAATATCACTTTATTTATCCATAAATTGGTTGCCGAATACTTTGTTCCCAAAGGCCGAAAAAAAACCGAATTTGTCATCCATTTAGATCATAACAAATTAAACAATAACGCCGAGAATCTGGCCTGGGTAAATCGGGAGGAACTGAATGCGCATTTGATTGAGAGTCCGAAGCTCAAAGCCTATTACAAACGGGGCAAGAAAGAGAAAAAAGCCATTAAATCGAAAAAGATAAAAATAGCCAAACAAAGCGACAGCACAATAGTTTCCCCGGTAAAAAAGGCTAAGAAAAAAGGGAAAAACAAGCAGAAGAAAAAAGCGAAAAAAAACAATAAAAAAAGTCCGAAATAAGCGGACTTTTTTTTGTGGCAAACATAAAAATCAGTATACTGATTTCATCATCAAGACAACCGGTTCGAAATCCTTTGCAATATTTTCGAGTTTTTCTTCTTCTGTTTCGTCACGCACAAGAGGGTGTTCATACAGATTACTTTTATAAAAGTCGAACATTTCCCAATTCCCTTCATTATATTCC
>JAEZEQ010000022.1 GCA_023432985.1 Bacteroidota bacterium
AAAAAACCACCTTGACTTTCATTAGCATGATTCTGCTATTGGCCGGAATGAGTTTTATGTCGTCCTGTGCCAGAAAAGGATGTACCGACCCAACAGCTTGTAATTACGACAGCGATGCCCGTAAAGACGATGGCACATGTAATTACGGTTGCTATGGCGGAGGCGGCTCCTCTTCTTCTTCCTCTTCTTCCGGCGGATTGTGTACAAACACCTGCGATTATGCCTATGATGGCGAATGCGACGACGGAGGCTCCGGATCGATTACTAGCCTATGCGGATATGGAACGGATTGCGCCGATTGTGGGCCACGTTATGGCTCATCCTCTTCTTCCTCTTCTTCCTCATCATCATCATCTTCTTCTTCAGGAGGACCAGGAAGCGGACAGGTTTCATTTTACATTAAATCAGATATTGGCTGTGGCTATATCACTGTATCTGTTTCGGGTTATGGAAGTAGCTCTATTTCCAGCTATTACAGCAGCGGAATCAGCAATTGCAACAATTCGGGCTGTGCCAATTTCAGCCTGCCGGCCGGCACTTATACCTATTCAGCATCTTGCTCTAATTACACCTGGGGACCTTCTTCGTTTACCATTACTTCAGGCGGTTGCTTGAAATACGAATTGTATTAACAACGACCCTATACATGTATATTCGATTTTCTCACTCCTTAAAAGCACTCTTTTCCGATTTTTTTATCCTCTATGCCGGATATTTCTTATGTAAAAAAGTGCCTTTTTGGAGTGGGATTTTCTCTTCCTCTTTCTACAGCATTCTCTCTCCGGCCTTATTCTGTATAGCCTTATGCGCCTTAAGCATTTTTCTGTACGATTTATTGGTTCTGAAACAAAATTACAACTCCACCTCTTTTGAGGGTTTGCGCTTTGCCGCAAGAGCCATGAAACACCTATACAATGGGCGCCCCATGGTTTCCGATATCAAAGAAAGTTACCCCTTTTTTCTCCTGCTCATTAAACTGTTTTTTGTACCCCTAATGCTGCAATTTTCTATTCTCAATTTCGAAAGCCTCCGCAGCAGTATACCCCAACTATTGCAAAATCCACACGCTGAAAAAGGCTGGATCTATGCCTTTAATCACGATTATTATCCCATTTTACTCAGCCTTTGCTTTTTTATTGATACCATTTTCTACCTCTTCGGATATCTTATTTATTCGCCCATATTGGGCAATACAATACGATCTGTAGAAACAACTTTCCTGGGATGGGCGTCGGCCTTACTTTGTTATCCGCCTTTTTTTATGATTACCCAGAATTTCCTGCCCTCACGCCATAGCGATTACCCCTTCTGGCTCAACGAAAATCTTACTTTCGCCCTACGTTGCTCTATGCTCCTTTTGCTGATTATCTATACCCTTGCCACCATAAACCTGGGTTGGAAATGCTCCAATTTAACCAATCGCGGCATTGTTTCTCATGGAGTCTACAGCATAGTACGACACCCGGCCTATATTGCCAAAAATCTGTTTTGGTGGATTTCTCTCATTCCGGTTGTCTATATATTCCCCCAAAGTATTTTCTTTTTATTGGGCATTAATTTACTCTACCTAATCCGGGCTTTAACCGAAGAAAGACACCTCAAAAAAGATCCCGATTACCAAGCCTATTGCAAAAAAGTTCCCTATCGTTTTATTCCTTATGTCGTCTAATATGCAACACCGGGTTATTAAGCTATTTATCGTACTTCTGGTGGCCAATTTGTTTTTTATGGCCATGCTCTATATTCAATATAAAAAGTCACCGCTACAGTCTGTGCACAGCGAAGCTAAAGCCATGACCGGCGAACAAATGTCGGCCCGAAAACAAGTTATTCAACCCGTCGACATATATGTATATGGACAAGAAAATGCTACAAATGAATTATTTGTTTTTACCCGCTATTCTTGCTCTTTCTGTAAACGCTTTTATCTCGAAAGCTTTGAGGGCGAACTAAAATCGGAATTAGAAAATGGGAATCTAAAGGTTCTTTTCCCATTTAATATAAACCTTAGTGATAAAAACGAGCTACTAATGGCTAAAACAGCCGAAATTGCACGCGAATTCGGCCTCTACGAAAAAGTGCAAAAATATTTTTACAGCTTAGAATCAAATCCCGATTCCCTAGAAATTATTCAAGTATTACCACAAATGGGAATTGATGAAAAGCTTTACCATAGCCGTTTATCGGATAGTACTTTCTACAAACGCATCTTAGAGCAGGTAGAGCTCGGAAATAAAAGACAGGTGAAAGCTACGCCCATATTTTTCCTCAATGGAGCACGCCTCGATGGCTATGCAGGCAAAAAAGAATTTGCCGAATTTTATAGCGCATATAAGAAAGATTAAATGAACGTAGTAAAGATCCCAACAGGACTTGCCTAAAAAACAAATACCGGTAAGGAATTATCCAAACCGGTATTTGCATCTGTGTGTTATGTATAGCTTCTTTTATGTATTACCCAAACAATAAATCATTGGTTTGAGCTCCATGGTCACTTTCGAATTCGTTTTTTTCTGCAAAACTATGCTCCTCGGGAGCCAATGCCATTTCAGGTTCTTGAATAGGCTGTGTTTCTTCTTCTTTTTCTAAGGGAGCAGATACTACCTCAGCTTCTGATTTTTTAGCTGTCGCTTTCGCTACTTTAGAAGTTTTAGAACTTTGGGTTTTAGGCGAAGCCGAAGCCAATCCAACCACTTCCAATCTGTTTTCTCTCAAAAACATTCCTAAAGAAACGGCACCAATTATATCGCTAATGGCCAATTCAAATTCCCATTCATCGGGAGTCAGACGCGGTGTGGCTGTGAACTTTAATTTATGCTCCACACAATAATCCAACACCAAAGGCATATGCTTTACCTTGACAATTACTTTCGGTTTATCATTCATTTCCATACTCATTTCCGCACGTTCATTACTGCTGCACGCACAAATGTACAACACTTCAATTGGCTATGCAAGAAGTTATTAACAAGATTTTGATTTTGTGAATAACTATTCTGTGCCTTTATTGTTCTACACAATAGAAATCTTCAACATATTCGACATACCTCTCTCCTCCATGGGGATACTGGCTATGTTCACAATTAGGTCTCCGTCCTTTACATAGTTGGCTTTGGTGAGGATATAACTCACATCTGCAATGGTATGATCGGTAGAAATAAACTTGTCATAATAGATGGCTCTCACGCCCCAAACTAAAGACATTGCATTCAATATGAACCTATTAGCCGTGAATGCATAAATATCTGCTTTAGGTCTATACCCGGCTACTTTCATTACGGAATAGCCACTACCTGTCATGGCCACTATGGCTTTTGCGCCGGCTTCGTTGCTAACGAGGCAACCGGTGCGACAAATATGATCGCTCACAAAACGCTCGGTATTGGGTCCACTGTTTTCGTGAAATTCTATGTCGAATTTATAGAGTTTATCTTGCGATTCTACATGTTCGATGATACGTTTTACGGCTTGTATTACCTTCACCGGATGGCGGCCCGTACTGGTTTCTCCGCTCAACATTACGGCATCGGCACCGTCGAGTATACTGTTGGCCGCGTCGTTTACTTCGGCACGGGTCGGACTAATATTCGTGATCATGCTTTCCATCATTTGGGTGGCAATGATAACCGGAATTCCCGCCGTCATACATTTCTTCACCAACATTTTCTGAACAGCCGGCACTTGTTCCATAGGCAATTCTACTCCTAAATCTCCTCGTGCAACCATCAAGGCATCGGTCTCGCGAATAATATCGTCGATCTCTTTCAAGGCTTCAGGCTTTTCTATTTTGGCCACTATACCACTCTGCTTGCGGGCTTTGCGGATTAAATGCTTTAATTCGATTATATCCTGCGCCGAACGCACAAAAGAAAGTCCGATCCACTCCACATTATGTTGCAATACAAATTCCAGATCGGCCATGTCTTTAGGCGTCAAACAGGGCAAACTCACCTTGGTATTGGGCAAATTCACGCCCTTGCGCGAACTCAATATGCCACCACTTACCACAACGGCTTTCACCTCATCTGTACCATTTGTTTCTAATACACGCATTACCAGCTTTCCATCATCCAACAATACATTTTCGCCGGGTTTTACATCTCTTGGGAATTGGTCGTAGGTAATATATATGCGCGAAGCCGTACTCAATACTTTTTTCGTGGTTATAATCAATTCGGCGCCTTCTTCCAACATAACTCCGTTATTCTCCACCTCACCCACACGCAATTTCGGCCCTTGTAGGTCGGCCAAAATGCCAATATTGGCATCCATTTCCTCATTCAATTCGCGCACATTGCGAATGATTTCGCCCAAATCTTCATGTGTGCCGTGCGAACAATTAATTCTACATACGTTCACCCCGGCTTCTATCATTTCTTTCAACACTTCCTTCGAAGCACTGGCGGGACCAATAGTCGCCACAATTTTTGTCTTTGTAAAATTCGATTTCATAACTCTTTATGATTGCATCAATATGAGTGGATTTTTCACTTTTGAGGGATCCACCAAATACGCCCCCTGTACCATTCTACACTGCCTAATTCTACCCAATAACCGCTCTGCCACATCGGCATTTACCTCTGCTTCCAAAATCAGGAAATAATCGAATTGTAAATACTCTTTCATCAATACTATGCCCCGGTCTTTATTTGCCAAAAATCGCCAAAATCGAAACGCAATTTCTTCATATTGCTCAAAATTAGCAAATCCATGAGAAATTCCTCCATCCGCACTCAGCAATAAATCGTCTTTTCGATGCAATGCTAAACCCAAATCCCGATTCAATGCCCATGCAAGCCGATATTCCGGCTCCTGACTTGCAATCACTATGCATAGACCGCTAAACTGAAAATCGAATTTTAAGGATGAATTCGCCATGGCACAACAAAGGTAAAATTTTTGCTACGCAAATACATTACTTAATCTTTATCCTTTTTTATTAGCATCCTCCGGCCGATTTCTCATCTATGTCCCCTCCGGCTTTACGCGGTGCACGGCACCTTGCTGCAATCCGGGCTATGCCCTGCCTTCTTTTTTCAATCAAGCCCTTAGCACAGAATACGAATGAGTTTTTCCTATGCCTTTAGAAAGGGATTCTCCGCTTTTTCTTCGCCTATTGTGGTCACCGGCCCATGTCCGCTATGTATCTCAAATGCATCGTCATAGGCAAATATCACTTCCCTTATGCTGCGCAAAAGTACCGTCATATCACCCATAGGCAAATCTGTGCGCCCTATACTGCGCTTAAATAATACATCTCCCGAAATAATCCGGGAGCCTTTTTCGTCTATAAAGGATACGCTGCCCGGAGAATGTCCCGGCGTATGACGCACCAATAATTGCTCTGCACCCAGATTATAGATATCGCCATCACTAAACCACGCCGTAGGCGCAGGCGGCCTCTTCACCGGAAATCCATACATCATTCCCGTCTCTTCGGCTCTGTCTAAAAAAAACAAATCGGCTTTATGCATGCGTATGCCCACGCCAAAATGCGCACACAACTCTGCACATCCAAAAATATGATCTATATGGGCATGGGTGAGTATAATTTCCTGAATGCGTATGCCATTCTCCTCCACAAAACGTATGATTTCTCCACTCTCGTGGCGGTCGAAATTTCCCGGATCTACTATGACACCTTCCCCCGTCGAAACCCAAAGCACATAAGTGTTTTCCGAAAAAGGATTAAAGGTGAATTTTTTCATTTCCATGCCACAAAAATACGCCTTATTCGCAGCACTTCCAAAAGCTTCGCTTTCCTAAAATAAATCGCACAGATTCTATAATGATCCGACTTTGTAAATGGGAATTTATTTTTCCCTGCCCAGTATTTTCAGATAATCGTCCAGGCCTATAAAACGACCGCCCATTTTTTCGAGATGAGGCGTGTGAAACTGACAATCAATAAGCTCGAATCCGCCCTCCTCGGCAAGCCATATCAATGCCAACTTACTGGCATTCGATTTCAGCGAAAACATGCTCTCCCCACAAAAAACCTTGCCCGAAATCACCCCATATAAGCCTCCAACCAACTCATCATTCTCATATACTTCTACGCTCATGGCACGCTTTTTCTTATGCAATTTCACATAGGCTTCGATCACATCTTCACTGATCCAGGTGCCACCTTCCTGATCGGGTCTTTCGGTCTCCGCACAAGCACGCATTACTTTTTCGAAATTCGTATTTAATCGAATCTCGAATTTGTTCTGCTTGCGTATACGTCGCATGGAATCGCTGATTTTTATTTCCTTAGGAAAAATTACAAAACGCTCCTTAGGCGAAAACCAAGCTATATAACTCTCTCCGTCGAGCTGTATCGTATCCCAAGGGAATATGCCCCAGTCGTAGGCCAATACCAAGCGTTCGGTGGATAATTCCCCTCCCATGGCCAATAATGAATCGTCATCTGACATAGACGGATGCGGGAAAGAAATAAATTCCTTGTTTAGTAGATAAATCAATGTTCTTTAATATATAGGTTAAACTGCGAGTCACTTATATTAAACGAATCTCCATATTTATAATAGCGTTGGCCATATTGAACCAAGCTGTCCGGAAATTCTTCCAACCACCATTCGCCATTCACATAAAGTGTGTCGAACTGCTTCACTTCCTCTACCATGTCCCAACTGCGAATCAAATCCTTCTCATGCACCGTCACCGCTATCTTATCCGGATAAACTACCCCAAAAATATATGCATGCCAGTAATTTCCCATTAATGCAATCCGATGCGAAGGAGCTAATTCTGATATGATTTGCGCCTTGGGTTTTAAGGTCTTCGGATATATATATCGCATACCCCAAACGCCTGATACTGCACCCATAAGGACAATAAACAACGCAAAAAAACCGATCCATTGTACCGACTTGCGATCTCTACCCCAAATATATAGAAAAAGTATGCATAAATTGAAAAAAGGAACTACAAAATATCTGCGCGGTAATCCATTCCATAAGGTGAATTCTGAACTGAAAACTGCCGCTAAAATCAAAATTGATGATAGTATTAATGTATATACGAAAAAATCACGATGCTCTTTGCTGGAAAGCTTTATACATGTATATACGAAAATTATTACTCCACCCAAAGTGAATAAAGATTCGAATATATTTCCGGAATTAATACCTGCTATTTTTATGAGTGAATGGAAAAAATCAGCAAGCATATGTAAAAATTCGGTCGGACTCACCATGCCTCCATAGACTACCTCGCTCTTTGCCTTCTTTTTGAAATAGTAGATCAGTCCGCCTATAAGCAGTCCGCCCGCTACATGCGCTGCCAATATAGAATAGGATTTTCTTTTGTCTTTTCTATAGCAATCAACAAAGCCTACTAATCCCAAGGAAAGAGCATAAAATACAGCAAAATCGTTGACCCAGACGGCCAGAAATAGGATAAAAAAATAGAGAGCAAATGCCCATTTATTCCCATTTTTCAGATAAAGCGTATATAGATAAAATGCCATACCCAGCAAGGCCAGCATGGTTCCGAAGGAAACATCGATTAGATTCAGTAAATGATAATTGGGCAAGAACCACCATATTGCAAAGATTATTTTTGCCAATGGTTTTTTCAAAAAGCTTATCCACGCTACAAATCCCATTATATGTATGCTGTAGTGAATCAATGCTTCTGACCATAATAAGGGAACACCCCACAAATACAAGGGACGGGCCAGCAAGGGTATTAAATTGCCCATCCGGTCTTGCCCATAGGGATAAAAATCGCGTGGCCACTCCCAAAAATGTATATGCAAAACCGCTAAGGCATGATCGCTGTTTAATAATGGGAAATAGGGATAGGCATATAAACGAAACGACAACAGCAAACAGAGCAGGCTGATAAGAAGCACAAGGAGCTGTGTAGTCGTAAGTTTGTTTTTCATACAGAGTTCGAATGTACAAAACTATATGATATATGCCGTCAAGCTTTTTGCTATTTATACCCTTCTATTGTGAGGCTAAGCCGGCATACTAAAAATACAGCGGCATAACGGACACGAAATATCAAAAAAAAAGAAGTGACCCGCACTTCTTTTTTCTGTATTTTAATTTTCTATTTTAAATCTATGATAATGGGTCTAATATCTTTTGTAGAATAATACTGCGCAGATTCTTTTGCTTTGGTAAACAATTTTCCGGGAGACAACTCCCAAATATAGCGAGGCAACACATTTGCCTTCCTGTCATTAAAGTGCATTATATATTCTGTTTCCACTTTTCCTTCCTTACTGATTTTAGACAGCACCAAACTACTGCCTTTAAAACTTTGGATTTTTACAGGCTCTCGGTCTCCAAGGTCTTTATTTTCAATCAGATCTAATCTAAAAATATATACATTATCATTGTAAATAAATGAGCTTATTCCACCATACTCTGAATAATTTGCAAAGTATTGCTTCTTAGGCAACTTACGTACCCATAACTCATTTCCTGAGGAGTCGAAAGAACTAATATACTCATCCTCATAGGAGTAATAATATTTATAACTCACTCCATTCGAAGAGCTGGACATTGATACAATCATTCTATATTGTTCGCCCACTAAATAAAACCCGCCATCACTTCGCTGCAGAAAGGAGCGCGGAATTAACTTGTGAACACCCATTTCTTTACCTTTGCTTTCCATTTTATCGGCCCTGTTTATGGTCTTCTCACTTTCATTTTGACGCACTAAATCTCTAGCAAAAGGGTAAAACTTCATCGGACCGGCTTTCATTGTTTCCAAATCGAATTGTAAGGTATATGTACCCATTAACCCACGCGAATTTTTGTCGTAATAATAGCCCACTATATCCGTTTTTCCCGATTCCCGATGATTTATTAAGCCACTCGATACAATATTGTTTTCAAAATTGTAAGAAACGGATTTTACCTTTTTAGTTTTACTGTGCACCTGATAAACATGCAAAGCCGTTTTCTTATCTTTTTCTCTATCTTCTTCCGGATTATCTATGGTCATGATATAGAAATAGTCTCCATGCATGGTATGGGATAAAAGTTTACCCTCAACGTTCAGTTCAACCTTGGAAGCTACTTTTAATTTCGAATCTAACAGATACAATTTTCTTTTCGTACCATCCGGATTGTCACTCTTTACGGGCTTGCTCCATACACCCATATAAGGCCATTTATCTTCGTTTAAAACTTGAAATTTGCCAAGGGTATATGCACTATAAAAACCTGTTGGCATCATTTCGCCGGCAAGCTTGCCCGAATGCCTTAGAATTTCAGTATTTATTCCTTGAAAATCATTCTCGCCAAATTTGAGCTCAACAAAATTTAAAATCTCTTCTTTACTTTTCTTATCATAATCGGAAGCCAAGATGTAAACGTTGCCTTTCCAATCAAAGAAATCTTCATAAAGCAGGTATTTCGACTTGGGTTTCTCCAAATATGATTCGGATACTTTTTCCATATTCGAATTGACTTTAATAAATCCAAAACCGGTTTTCGATCTCAAGGGAAATATCAGAGCATCGTTGTCGTGGTCGATGATCAAATTATTCAATTCATAGGTCTTGCTTGGCAGCGAAACGGGTGAAAATTCTTTCACATCAGCCAATTTAAATGAAGCCGTACTTTGTCCGATTGCACTGCTTGTCAGTAAGACAAACAAGCTGCTGAAAAATAAATTTTTTTGCATATTATACGGTTAGTTTAATGATTATAAAAATATTATTTCTAAACAATATTAATACTTTTTTTCTAATATTCAATTTTACCCGCGTTTTCCGGCTTCTATGGCCTTCACTATATCGCTGCCGCTGGGTTGCTGGAATATCTCTACATCAAAATGCGATGCGCAGGCCAATAAATGATCGAAAATATCGGCTTGTATGCTCTCGTATTTAAGCCATTCTACCGTGTTTGCAAAACAATATACCTCGAGCGGAATCCCCTTGTCGTCCATAGCCAATTGTCTGACCATTATGGTCATTTCCTTACTTACTCCCGGATGCTGACGCAAATACATTTCTATATATTTCCTAAATACGCCCAAATTGGTCATGCGCCGCCCATTTATCATTTCGCGCGTATCTACACCATGCTCGGCATTGTAACGATCTATCTCTTCCTGACGCTCTTTTACATAATCTTTTATTAAATAAAAACGCTCGTATTTTTCTCTGTCTTCATTGCTTACAAATTTCACCGATTCTACATTTATATAAAGCGATCTTTTGATACGTCTGCCCCCGCTTTCTTGCATTCCACGCCAGTTTTTAAAACTATCGGTAATAAAATAATAGGTCGGAATTGAGGTAATGGTCTTGTCGAAATTGCGAATTTTTACGGTGTTTAAATTGATCGCTATTACATCTCCATCGGCGTTGAATTTCTGCATCTCGACCCA
>JAEZEQ010000058.1 GCA_023432985.1 Bacteroidota bacterium
CCATTCGCATATTTCATAAAATAGACAGCAATTCCTTTTCCATAGAATCCGTAAGCGATTTGCCCTACGAGATAGTGGAGAATCCCGAATTGGGTTATACGGAGATACGCCTTTCCGGATATGAAAAAATTGCAAGGTTTAGAATTAGAAAAACCAAGCCGAATCAGAATTTTTTCACCCTATATGGTGTGCAATTTGTAAACAATGATCCCGGCTTCAGCTATCATTCCATAGGCGTGAATGGGGCGGCAGTTCCCAATTATCTCAAATGCAGTTTGTTTACCCCGCATTTAAAAGCCATTAAACCCGACTTGGTCATACTTGCGATTGGGGTTAACGATGCACATGGCAGCAGTTTCAATAAAGAACAATTTAAGCAGAATTACCGCAAATTATTGCAAATGATTGAAGAGGCTTCGCCCGGTTGCGCGGTATTGTTTATCACCAATAACGATACCTATTTCAGAAAAAGATATATCAATTATAACGGTGGTACTGTTCGTGAGGCTATGTTCGAACTCGGAAAAGAAAATGGAATGGCTGTTTACGATTTGTTCAGCATTATGGGAGGCTATGGCAGTATGGCCACCTGGCAGGCGAACGGATTGGCGGCCTCGGATCGTATACATTTTACCGGAGCCGGATATAAATTGGTCGGAGACCTTATGTTTGAATCGATTATAAGTCGCTATACTTCTTATCTAAAACAACAATAACAGATCAAATGAATACGGATTTAATAAAAGGTTTATTAAGCGATTTTTTCCTTTACTCGCCGGAAACACCCTTCTTGTTTACCCGACTGATGTTTTGGCTGTTTTTTCTGTTGGTTTTGGCTGTAGACCTTTTTATTTATAAAAACAAACCCCTGCGATCCGCTTTTATTTTTGGGGTATCGGTGTTTTTCTATTATAAAACGAGCGGATTATTTTTCTTGTTGTTGCTGTTCAGCATTACTATGGATTATAATTTTTCGAAAATAATTCATCGCTCTACACATAAAAACTTGAGATTGATTTTGGCGTCCATTTCGGTAATTGTCAATCTCTCTATACTAGGGTTTTTTAAATATGCTTATTTTTTCACTGAAAGTTATAATGCCTTATTCGACGGGCAATTAGAGGTGATTAATCATCTTGCGGTTTTTGGGAATAATATGCTGCAGCAAGAGTTTTGGGATATAGATAAGATCGTACTTCCGGTCGGTGTTTCTTTCTACACATTTCAGACCTTGTCTTATACCTTAGATGTGTATAAGGGTAAATTAGAACCGGCAAAAAGATTCATCGATTTTGGTTTTTATGTATCCTTTTTCCCGCAATTGGTTGCCGGTCCGATTGTGCGCGCTACAGAATTTTTGCCGCAACTTTATGCGCCTTATTCATTGAGTAAAAAAGCATTCGGAATCAGTTTGTTTTGGATTTTGAACGGCTTGGTCAAAAAGCTGTTTATAGGCGATTATTTAGCCGTAAATTTTATAGATAGGGTCTTCGCAAATCCGAGCATGTATACCGGATTCGAGAGTTTTATGAGTATAATACTCTATTCGCTTCAGGTCTATACCGATTTTTCGGGTTATACCGATATAGCCATTGGAATAGCCGGATTAATGGGCTTTACCTTAACGCAGAATTTCAATTCGCCTTATAAAGCAAGAAATGTGGGTGATTTTTGGCGAAGATGGCATATATCTCTGTCTACCTGGTTGAGAGATTATCTCTATATTCCGCTTGGAGGTAACCGTATTGCTACAAAAGGAACCTTTATTTGGTTGTGTATAATCGGATTTTTTGTGGGCGTTTTGTCTATACAGTATTTTCAGGAGTTTTTCCAGCTCGAGAGGTATAGATTTGCGGATATAGTCATGGTTAGCTGTGTGGTTATGATCGGCTTGTTTGCGCCTTTGGCCTTGTTGATTTATGCACTGGGTTCCAAGAATGCAAAAGAAACGGTGACAACAGAAATCAACAGTATGATTACCATGTTGGTAGGCGGCTTATGGCATGGTCCCAGCTGGAATTTTGTGATTTGGGGCGGATTAAACGGATTGGGTTTGGTGGTATATAAACGCTGGAAGAAAATTACGCCTCTGAAAGGCAATAGTCTTTTCGAGCGCGCATGGGGTATATTTGTTACCTTTTTATTTATATCGCTTACTCGTATTTTTTTCAGAAGTGCCGATGCCCAAAAGTCGCGGATTGGAGAGAAGGCAGAGGGGCTGATCAATACGCCCGAGATGAATACAGCCAAGGATATGCTGAATAAGATGTGGTATGAATTCGACCTGCATTTAGCACCTCAAATACTCGAAGCCTATTGGAAAGTGTTTTTTATATTCGCATTGGGCATGATTATTCACTGGTTGCCTGCAGATTTTAAGGAAGCTTACCGCAATCGTTTTGCCGCATTTCCACCGGCAGTTCAGGTTGTATTAAGCGTACTTGTAGTTTTTATAGTTTACCAAAGCGTGAGCGGGGAGTTACAGCCCTTTATTTATTTCCAGTTCTAGCTTATTTACAGAGAAATTGAAACCTTTTGCACTTTGTTTACGTATACTCATAACCAGGCATGGAAATAAGTTTGCAAAATTGGCATTGTTTTCTTATTTTCGCTATCTTTTTTACTAATAATTCATTAAATATCGTTTAACAGGAAATGCAAAAGAAAAAACAAATCTTGAAAGCAGTTGCTGCCCTTGGGTGGTTAATTATGGCGGGAGGTTTGGTGGCTTTGCTCACCGGCACTCGCGGGTCATTCCTGTTTTTTATAACAGGATCGATCTTTGTAAGTTTACGTTACCTTTTGGTAATGGTGAAAAAGCATACAAAAGTGAAACCTTTTGTAAAGAAGGCTTTAGCCGACAAAATGTATCAACGTCAGTATTAATTAAGTAAAAATACCAATCGGGGTCGACTGGATTTGACAGCATGTTAGGTTGGTAAGTAAGCACGTAAGGGACTGTTGGTTACCCTTTAAATCTCGACCTTCAAATCTCAAGTGGCAATAGCTACGACTACGCAATGGCTGCCTAATCAAACGATTAGAGCGCTTGCAGTCTCACAGGGTCCGGGCCTTTAGGATCTTGATTTGAGGCTTCGACTAAATAAGGCTGGCTTCTGTTGTGTTGCGGTGCAGGAGTAAGAAAACAGCAACTAAGCTTGTAGTGAGGGCGCTCTTCCTCATACTGCCGGTCGAAAATTAAATGAAGAGATAAACGTGTAGAAAGCTTATTGGTCACGTGTTTGGACGAGGGTTCGAACCCCTCCGACTCCACAGAGAATGATAAAACAGCCGAACGATAGTTCGGCTGTTTTGCATTCATAGGCAACGCTGAGCTCGCTCAAGCGTTTGCATATGAATGCAAAACCCTATAAAGCCATAGCTTTATAGGGTTTTATCATTTCGACCTTTGGCTAGTCGTGAGGGCTCAGGGCGTAGCCCTAACAAGGATGATTTCCATATTAAACCGCCATAGCTTTATAGGGTTTTATCATTTCGACCTTTGGCTAGTCGTGAGGGCTCAGGGCGCAGCCCTAACAAGGATGATTTCCATATTAAACCACCATAGCTTTATAGGGTTTTATCATTTCGACCTTTGGTTAGTCGTGAGGGCTCAGGGCGCAGCCCTAACAAGAATGATTCCAATATTATACCGCCATAGCTTTATAGGGTTTTATCATTTCGACCTTTGGCAAGTCGTGAGGGCTCAGGGCGTAGCCCTAACAAGGATGATTATAAGACCGATTAGATTGTTGGGGAATGGGCTGTTTGGGCTTTACTACAAAGAACAAATAATGAGAGAACCCAATTATTAATCAATGAAAATTGAGGTTCAATTGCTGACCGTTTTAATCAGTCTTCTGCTCGTTAATATAAATTAACTCAAAGCTTTGTGTTTGGGTTTTATAGAGCTTAGCTTGGCAATATATATTCAATTGTTTCTGTTTTTTGCCTTGAATAGGTGTTGTATATTCCTTCATATTAAAAGATTAGACAATTAAGATTAGATTGTTTTTTAATAATTTTCTGCCTTAAGCTTGTGTGCGCATCAACTTTAGAATGGGCATACGAACAAAGGCCGACCTATCTTATGATGAAAATCATAAAGCGTTTGTATAATTTGCCGTAATCTTGAGCTTCTTTTAAAGGATTACACATGGAAAAAGCTGAAATCATTTCGGAGATTAACCGGCTTAGGAAAGAGAAAAATGCGGTTATATTGGCACATTATTATCAAGAGCCCGATATTCAGGAGATTGCTGATTTTGTTGGAGACAGTTTAGAATTATCAAAAAAAGCGGCAGCAACGGATGCTAAAATTATTGTGTTTGCCGGGGTGCATTTTATGGCCGAAACGGCTAAGATTTTAAATCCCTCCAAAAAAGTTTTATTGCCCGATTTAAAAGCGGGTTGTTCCCTCGCAGATGGGTGTCCGCCCGACCAATTTGCGCTTTTCCTTAAAGACTATCCCGATCATAAAGTAATCACCTATATAAATTGCTCGGCTGAAGTGAAAACCATGAGTGATGTAATTTGCACTTCTTCCAATGCAAAAAAAATCATAGAATCTTTTCCGGCAGATCAGCCTTTGATATTTGCGCCGGACAAGAATTTAGGCAATTATCTAATACGCGAAAGCGGCCGTCCATTAGTCCTCTGGAACGGCTCTTGTATAGTTCATGAAGCTTTTTCGCTCGAAAAATTATCCGATTTATATGCAAAAAATCCGGGTGCAAAAATAGTTGCACATCCCGAATCGGAGGCGCATATATTGAAGTTTGCCCATTTCATAGGATCGACCTCCGCCATGCTGAATTTCATTAAAAATGATCCGGGCGAAGTATTTATTGTAGCTACCGAAGCGGGTATTTTATATAAAATGTCTGAGGAAGCTCCGGGCAAAGTCCTTATTCCCGCTCCGGCAGAAGAAGACAATGCTTGTGCGTGCAGCGAATGTGCATTTATGAAAATGAATACACTTATGAAATTGTATGTTTGTTTACGCGATGAGCGTCCGGAAATAGAATTAGATGAACATATCATAGAAAAGGCGCTTCTGCCTATACAGCGTATGCTGGAATTATCCTAATCTATTCAATATGGAAAAAGCTGATGTATTGGTAATAGGTTCTGGGGTTTCCGGGTTGTTTTTTGCTCTAAAAGCAGCGCAACAAAATCCACATTTATCCATAGTGGTGATGGCGAAATCGTCCTCAAGTAATACCAATACGCGTTATGCTCAAGGTGGTATTGCCGTAGTCCGGGATCAAGAGTCCGACAGTTTCGAAAAGCATATAGAAGACACATACAATGCCGGGGGAAAAATAGGCGACAGAAAAGTAATAGAAATGGTGGTGAAACAGGCTCCGGAGCGACTGGAGGAGCTGTTGAAATTCAATATTTCTCTCGATGAAAATAAAGAGGGCGAATTAGATTTAGGTTTGGAGGGCGGACATTCTGCGCATCGTATTGTGCATTATAAAGACATAACTGGACTCGAAATTCAGACCAAATTATTGGCACAAATCGCCTTAAACCCCTCCATTTCCTTGCGAGAAAATATTTCCGTAATTGATTTAATTCCCGATATCCATAACCCCAAAAGTTGCAGAGGGGCTTATTATTATTCCCATGAAACGGGAGAGCTGAAGGCCTTTGTAGCCAAGTCCGTACTTTTGTGTACGGGGGGATGCGGACAAGTTTTTACCTATAGTACAAATCCGGAAATAGCCACGGGAGATGGTGTAGCAATGGCATACAGAATGGGGGCAGAAATAAGAGATATGCGGTATATTCAGTTTCATCCTACGGCACTTTACGAAGCAGATAAAAATCCTTCCTTTCTTATTTCGGAGGCGGTGAGGGGTTTTGGCGCTTATGTTGTGAATGCGCGCGGCGAAAGATTTTTGTTCGACCATGATCCGGCGGGCGAATTGGCAACCCGGGACTTAGTATCAAACGCCATAGGGGCCGAATTGAAAAAATCGGGCGAAAAGACGGTTTTTTTAGATGCCCGACACTTGGATCAAGATGCTTTTTATGCTCATTTTCCTACCATCAGCGATTATTGTAAATCGATCGGATTGCATATGGCTAAAGACCTTATTCCCATTGTACCCGTGGCACATTA
The DNA here is from genome assembly GCA_023432985.1 of Bacteroidota bacterium. Lineage (GTDB taxonomy): Bacteria > Bacteroidota > Bacteroidia > CAIKAF01 > CAIKAF01 > JACVCJ01. The sequence continues at coordinate 6,131 of JAEZEQ010000058.1, forward strand.
TCAATGCGGAGGCATTCAGGTAGATATGCATGCGAAGACTTCAATAGAGAATCTCTATGCCATAGGTGAATGTTCGCACAGCGGTTTACATGGAAAAAACAGGTTGGCTTCCAATTCGCTTTTAGAAGCCCTGGTTTATGCTCATCAGTGCGCAAGCTATATTGCAACCCAATGTCAGGCGGATTATTGCGAAGATCCCTTGCCCAAACTCCCATTTCATATTTCGAAAAAAACAGGAAATTCGAACAGAGAATTAATGCGCGAATTAAAATCGGCTATGACCTCTCTCTATACCGAGCATGCTGAAATAAACCCCATTTTGAAGCGCATAACAGACATGGAAAAAGATGCCGTGAAAGCATTAGATAAACCTTTTCTGCATTGGGATGAAATAGAATGGAGAAATATATGTCAGACCGCTTTAATCATAGTAAAAGATCTGGCAGAAAATCAAGTTAATTAAACCCCGGCGGTCTTATTTTCCCGTTTCAGCAATTCGAAAACAATAATACAGAGTCCGGCAATTAAGCCCAATCCCGAGATAAAAAAGGCAAAAAACCAAGGTCTTAGACTTTTTATCATTTCGCCATAAGCTATATCCGGTTCATTAAATTGCCAGTATGACTTTAAGAAACCTGCTATAATCAACGCGAGCCAAAAGAAGAGTAAAGACCCTTGAATAAGCATATAAGCCCTTTTCATTTTTTGGTCGTTAATCTGATTTTTTTTCAGGATATAAAAGGCGAATGCGAGCAACAGCATACTATTAATCCCAATCGTTGCGCCCATGGTATGTGCCACAACCACATGAGTTCCGTGCATAAAAACATTCAGAGCAGGTACAGACATGGCAATAGCCAGACCTAAGGTGAGAAATACCCATACATCAGCAGCAAAAATAAATCGGTAGGCATGTATATGAAAGTTTTTCCTGGCATCACTTAAAGAGGCTTTCCACAAATAAATAATACGGCCTAAAATAAAAAGTTCGGTCATACTTACGAGATAGCCTATATGTTTTACGTAGGCTTGAGTAGGGAGGGTATAGACATGGTGTCCCCAGTTGAACATTAAATTAAACAATCCCAAAAAAAACAGTCCGAACGCCATATTCGAATAAGCATATTTTTGGTTCCCTGCAATTTTATCCATCAGATAAATAGAACTGCCATAAATGAGCATGTTCCAAGAGCCAACGAGAGAGCCATAAGATTTCCATTGAATGGTCATGTCTTTAACCAGGTGATTTCTTATTTCGGGGATTAGCCACAGGTTCGATTCCACATAGGTAAACAAGAAAAAGAGGGTTCCTGTGAGCCACATCCAGATATAGACCGGTTGGTTTTTCAGGGTTTTGAGATTCGAAAGAACCAAAAGGGCAAAAAGGCACCAACATAGTACTAAAGGGATGGCGAAAAGGGGGTGGAATTCCCAATATTCTCTACCTCCGAAAACACCAAAAAAATAGGAGATTAAAATGAGAAAAAACAAACTTGAAAAAGCCAGATAACTCCATTTTATCAACTTGTGAAAGCGCAGCGGTTTGTCGGCATATTCTCTTAAAAAATAGAGTAGGCTTCCGGTGGCGCTGATTAAAATCCAAAACAAGGCAGCCGATACGTGGAGGGGTCTGATTTTTTCGAAAGAGAAGCTATTTCTCCACAAGCCCGGAATAATATACTCGAGCGCACCTGCCAGGCCGAATAGGAGTGCAATCAGCAGGAAAATTAAGCCCGTTTTTATAAAATACGGACTGAACTTATGGTTGTGAGATGGTTCCATCTAAATGAAGTTTAAAAGAGCGGGGATCAGAGGTCCCGGTGCTATTTGTATATTTAAGAAAAGCGATTAAAGATTCCATTTCGTCGGGACTGAGGTTGTAATTGGGCATTACGGTTGTTCCCGATTCTAGAAAAGCTTTAATATATGCTTCGGAGCGCATGCCGTATACATTGGTTAAATCCGGCCCTAAATGTCCGCCCAAGCCATACAATTGATGACAGGAAGTGCAGTTTTTTTGTTGCCAAAGTTCACGTCCTAACTGTGCTTTTTGATCGGGTTTATTGCTTTGTGGGGGAGTAGAGAGATAAAGGATGCTGCTGTATCCAAGAAATGAGATAATGAGCAGTATGAAAAGTATTATTTTAAACTTAAACGACATCATAAGCGTGCGTTTTAATGTGAATAATATGCCTCTATTCAGAAGCCGGAACAAAGGTAAGAGGATAAA
>JAEZEQ010000039.1 GCA_023432985.1 Bacteroidota bacterium
GGAAGTATATGTATAGGCATCGTAATCGGCATTTTGAATACAACCAATCGGATTCTTTGCATAATGACCCAAATAATCAAAAACGTCTATTTGGGCGGGCAAACTCCAAATCGGGTTTTGACCCATAGTCCAAATACTATGCAACCCTAGAATTGTTAGGCAGAATAACTGCTTCATTGTTGTTTTCATAGTTTTAAAATTTAAAAGACAAATATTCATATTTCGATAAACACCAAAAAATGTATTTGGTCTAAATAGACATTCTATGTCATATTTGTAAAACCAAATGAATTAACCATGAAACAACACCTTACCTTTATTTCCTATTACAGGAAAGAAAAGAACTTCACCCAGGAAGAAATGGCAGATGCATTAGGAATAAGTCAACGGCATTATTCAAGAATTGAAAATGGGAAGACACCTATTACCTTAACCCATTTGAGAGATATTTCCCGTTTATTGAATGTAAGCATTACCGAACTTATAGGGGAAACAGAGTTACTAACCAAGTCAAATTCTATAGAAAACAATGAGAGAATCTTATATAATAAGCTATTAAAAAAACAAAATGATGAAATAACTTATTTAAGAAGCTTATTGAATCTAATGAAATAGATATTATGAATAGTTTAAAATTTCGTTCTAGTATGAAGTGGATTATGTTTACCTACTGGTTCATTGCTGTATCAACCAATATAAACGCACAATTGATCTTCCATCAAGACACATATCATGGAGGTGTAACAGGAGCAGGGTTTTCAGCGGGGCTAGGTTTCGGAACAGGAAGTTTTAATGTTTTCATAGAGCCAGGCAGTACTATCAGAAAAGCATATTTATTTACCTATAAAATAGGTCATCCCCCAGTTGACACCATTGCTTTAAATGGTTATAATTATGTATTTAATACAAGTGAAATAGTTAGTGTTTTTTCTCATCTCAACACGTATGCCTCACCAATTACTATTTATGCTAAAGACATTACAACGGACATAACTCCTACGAATCTAACTTATAATGTCTCATTGCCAAGTAAGCTTGGACTTCCTATAAATTGGGGATATAATACCGTATATTTACATGTCGAATATGAAAATATATTATTACCGAAAATTACAAGTAATATAATCATTAACACTATAGACAATCTGGGATTTGAAACATACAATATAACTAATTTAAATCCCATAAATACAAGCTTCCCTATTGGATTTGCAATAAATACGGATAGATTTTCTTATTATTTAGCTCCTTTTTATTATGAATTAAACTTAAATTCAAACAATATCGGAAACATAGGTTTTCAACCTGATAATATTAATAGTATTTGGAATGCAGCAGGAGTTAAAGGACACTATTATTATCAAAATAATAATTTATTTGGACTTGATGACGATACTCCGGATGCAGTAGTGCATCATTCAGATGGTTTGGCTGATATTTCAAGTTATATTTTAAACAATTCCAATAACTTTTCTTTTGATTTAATCCACAATCAATTTCCTAATAATACCACTATAAATACTGGAATAGAAATCGCCTTCTTCCTCGCCTACACCTCCCCCTGCGATACGTTCTCCGTTACGCACACACCAGATACTACAATCTGTCATGGTATTCCATTACAATTACAAATAAATGGTGGTCAAGCTTGGGAATGGACACCGCAGGTGGGACTTAGTTGCTACGATTGTCCAAACCCCGTTTTCACCTCTGATTCTAGTATTCTCTATTCTGTAAGAGTATGGAATAACGACTCTTGTTCTAAAGTTTTTCCTTTACGCATACGCGTTAAAGAACCTTTGCCCGATTTTAATTTTACCATTACCCCAAGCGAATGTGGAGATAGTACGGGTTCTATCACAATCACTCCAGTCTTAAGCGGATTTTCGTATATAAATCAGACCACTCAAGATACCAATACTACAGGCATTTTTAGCGGATTGGAATCGGGATTTTATCCCATTTCTATTGTAAATAATTCTGCCTGCTCTTTCGATACGGTTGTATTTGTTCCGGAGACCTTATCTGTACATGCGGGTTTTATTGCGAGTCCGAACGCAGGAATTAGTCCGCTTCCCGTTGCATTTACAAATACGTCGAGTCATGCAAATTCCTATCAATGGATTTATGAAAATCAGAGTTCGACCCAAGAAAATATAAGCCATATCTTCCAGCAAGACGGCATATATCCTGTTATGCTCATAGCCTATGGCTATAGCATTTTGTGTGCAGATACGGCTTACGATACCATTTATGTGTATTTACCCATAGAGGTAGAGATTCCGAATATATTCACGCCCAATAGCGATCAGAATAACGACCAATGGGGCATTAAAATCAATGTGCCGGCAGAGGCAGATGTGCAGATTTTTAATCGTTGGGGAGAAATCATAGTTAATAGAAAAGAAGAAGTTTTAAGTCCGGGTTTCATTCCCCTTTGGGATGGAGGCGAGCATGTGGGTGGGGTTTATTACTATGTAATAAGAGTTCGAACAGATTTTGAAAAAAAGGAGTTTAAGGGCAATATCACTTTGGTTAGGTAGAGAGATAAAATGATTTCTGCTTCGCATTTCTTCGTTGGAGCTTGTCTCAACTCAGTCACGTACCATAAGTACGCTCCTTCGTTTCGCCTGCGCTCCGCCTCGAACTGCTTTGCATAAATAATTTTATCATCTTTTTCCTGGGATTTTTGCACAAAATGGGAAAATTATCCCATTTTATATGTAGGATTTATATACTCAAAGTAAGGAGAGTGAAGCCAAACTGTGTGCACTATACAGCTCCTCCCCAACCAAGGGGAGGTGGTCGAAGACCGGAGGGGTTTAAATCTATAATCCAAAATGAATTGACCAGAAATTGGATTAAATTCAAACCACAAAAAACACACCCCGAGCTATGGCCAATGCACCGCGCTGCGTTAGAGCTTGTCTCAACTCAGCCACGTACCGTACGTACGCTCTTTCATTTCGACTGCACTCGGCCTCGAACTGCTTTGCATAATTGATTTTTACAGAGTTTGGGTTGGAATTTTTCTTTTTAAAACAGGAAAATTATCCCATTTTTTGTGCAGGATATGTGTACTCAAAGTAAGGTGAAGGGCAACAAACTATGTGCAGCATAAAGCACCCCTACTCTTCAAGGAGGGCTAGCCGTAGGCAGGGTTGCTTATTACATTTTCTTAGTAATGTTATTCTAACCCTTTTAATGGTTAAACAAACCGAATAGGTTTCTATGGAGAATTTATGAGAAAATAAGTAAAAGAAAAATCAAATAAACTTAATCCGCCCTGCGGCAAACCAACACATTTTCAAAAGCAATAGACCATGCTTAAAGCGGCTGATATTCGTATCTCCATATGTTCTCTCGCGATAGCGAACGGGTAAATCCAGAATTTTCAGATTCAATTTATAGGCTCCGAATAATAAATCATAATCGCCGAAAGGATCAAACTCACCGAAGAATTTACGGTTTAAGGCCAGTCGCTCATAATCTTTACGGAACATGACCTTAGTGCCACATAAAGTGTCTTTAATAGGCTGCTCTAATAACCAGGAAAAAACCAAACTGAAAAATTTATTTCCCAACATATTCAAAAAACGCATGGCTTTTTTCTCCATAGGATATACCAGGCGCGTTCCATTTATAAACTCCGCTTTCCCCGAAGCAATGGCATTGTAAAATTTGGGAATATCTTCCGGTGGAACGGTTAAATCGGCATCTAAAATCATGAGAATATCTCCCGTAGCTATGCTATAGCCTTTACGCACTGCATCACCTTTCCCTTTTCCGGACTGACGTGCAATTTTAATATCGTGACTATCCTTGTATTTGGCCTGAATTTCCTGAATTTTATCCCATGTATCGTCCGTACTGTTCCCTTCTACAAAAATTATCTCTACATGTTTTCCGAATTTGGGTAAGCGTAATATGGCATTTTCTATATTCCCGCTTTCATTTCGTGCAGGTATTACAACACTGGTGCTATATTTCTCCGAAACATCCTGGTTTACATCCTGAACCAGCCGGGCATTCTGATAATAATTGATGCAAAAAGCATTGATTAGCGGCAATTTGCCCAGATATTTATTAAACAACCAACTCAATATCGGAATATTATAGGGAATCAATAAACGACGCGTACTTCTGAAGCTCTCCCATCCTGCCAATTCGAGCATGGTCGATAAATCGCGTGCCGAAAGCCAACTTTGTTGCGGAGTCTTCTGTTTTAATCCCAAAAACTCGGCAAACTTCAACATAGGTTCCCAGAAATGATTGTAATAAGTGATGATTACACGTGTATGTTCGTGCGAAACCTTTTTAATTTCCTCGAAAACCTTTTGTACATCATCGAAAAATCCGATCGAATTAGAAACGATTATCACGTCGAACTTCTCGGTCAACTCTATATTGTGCGCATCCATGACATGAAAATCTATATTTCCATACGCTGTTTTGGCCTCGGCTATCATGGCCTCACTAAAATCGATGCCCACTTTACGCTTACCATTAATTTTCGACAAAGTATCTCCATTGGCACAGCCTACCTCCAATACCGAATCCTCTTCATGTATATAAAAATTGCAATATTTAATGATATCGTTCCAATAGTAATTTCTTGCTGCACGATAGGATCTTAATCCCGCTGCAATGCGATCAAAATATTGTACCCTGCTTTGCTGTAATGATTCGTTTTTCACCGGATTATCTGTTTATTCCATTTAACTGGAAACAAACCTACATAAAAAATTATTTTTTTGTAAACTTTATCTACATTAGATTCCTTAATTCGATAAAATTTATAGGCCTTTCATAAGGCAATACCAATTCAAAAATTATAACTTTGGGCTCTATGAAAAAACTCATATTACGTCATATCAAAATCACACGCATTAAATTATTCATTGCGCGCCTATTATATAGGTTTACACGTATTATTTATTCAAATCCCATTCAAAAAGTAGAAAGGGGCGGATTAAAGTTGGAGTTAGACTTACGCGAGGGTATAGATTTGCATGTATTTTGGTTTGGATTATTTCAGAAACATGTATATGAAAACGAGCTGATACAAATTCCTTCGGACGGAGTAATCCTGGATATTGGAGGGAATATAGGCATGATGTCGCTGGTTTTTGCCCAAAAAGTGCCCCAAGGCAAGGTGCATAGTTTCGAGCCTACCGACTATGCCATTCAGAAATTTCGTACCAATATGGCATTGAATCCTGATTTGGCTTCACGCATTATTCTGAATCAATCCTTTGTAAGCTATGAATCCAAAGATAGTGTAAACATAAAAGTATTCAGCAGTTGGCCCGTTGTCGGATCCGAAGACAAGCATGCCATACACCAGGGCGTATTGAAAAGCGGCGATAATATTCCCTCAATACGTTTAGATGATTATTGTACAAATGCTCAATTAGAGCGGGTTGATTTCGTGAAAATAGACACAGACGGCTATGAATGGGATGTATTACGCGGCAGTAAAGAAATGCTGAAAAAATATAAGCCCCAGGTAATATTCGAAATCGGCATTTATGTAATGCAGGAAAAAGGGATAAGCTTTTCGGATTATGAGGACTTTTTTACAGACTTGGGATACCGTTTATATACCGTAAAAAATCAATCTGTAAGCCGTACAAATTTCGAAGATCATATACCTCGTTACGGCACGATCGATTTAATTGCCTTGCCGGCATAGACTATATTCCGCCCTCTCTTTCGGCCCGCATGCGGTCTATAAAATCGTAATCGATACGTACCACTTGGGTAATTTCGTCCGTACCTTCGGTATGAACCAGTTCGAGACAGCCGGGATATTTCTCTTCAATGGGATACAAACAATTGTGTATGGTATTAATAAACTGTCCGCTTATCTTACGTTTCACATCTACGCGCAATTGTGCCAGAATAAAATACTCCACTTTTACCTTAATCAATTCATTCATATTCACCCGATAGGGTGCATTTCTAAAATAGGCAATTAAGGCGTCGGCATCGCGCATTGGTTCTCCGCTCACACTATCGAGGGGGATTTTATAAATCGGATAAAAATTAAATCCTTTTCCATAAATATAAGACATGGGTTCTTTGCGGCTTACCACATAGGCATCTTTAGGCAGATTATCGGCACACCATTCACTTGCTTTTAAAAAATTGACCCAATCCATACTATAGCCTTTATATTTATCGCCCTTCAGGTTGGCAATGGCTATGGGTATATTTTCATTGGCACGTTTGGTGGTACTGATTATGCCCGAAAAAAGAAAAGCAGCCATAAAAAGCAATACAAAAATCTGAAGAAAATTTCTTTTTTTGTCGGCACTAAGTTTATATAAAACATAAAAGGAAGATGCCGAAATCATAATCGTATACACGGCAATAAAGCGATGTTGAGCCCAATTAATCTGCAAGGCAAAATAGGTTGCTCCAAGTAGAACCAACATAATCCCCGAAAGCAATTGCATCATACGATCTTTATTGCGTATGGCCATAAAAAAAGCGAATACTTGAAGCGAACTAAAAAGCAAGGCGATAAAGCCATAATTCTCGGGCTTCAGGTTAGTATAAGCCTTCATAAGTCCCAATGATTCCAGATAACGAACGGTATAAAATCGGGCATTAATCAAAAAACGATCTATCATTCCGCCCAGATCTTCCTTACCCATGGCCGGGTTATAACTATCCTTAAGCAGCATAGCACTTCCTTGGGCATTAAACTGATTGAGTCCGGGCCAAATAATTTCGAATATACCCTGACGCAGTAAATAAAAAGCAGCAAAAAAAGCCAGGTAAAACAATCCGTCTTTATATTTCTTTGCCAAGACAAACAAAACAAACATACAAAGAGGAACTACAGCCGCTATATTTCGGGTGGTAAATATGAGTACGGACAATAGGCCCAGGCATCCCACATATATCAATTTTTTCTTGGGTGCTACCGATTCTGCATTATCCAGATCCAACAAACGCGAAAAAGTAAGAAAAAGTAAAGAAATCAAAAACAAATAAAGCGCTTCGGTATAAGTAAAAGATGCATATTCGAGTAAAACCCAATTGAACACATACATCAGGAGACTAAACACCAAAATGGTAGAAGGGATTTTATTTTTCAGGGCTTTAAAAAAGAAGAAAACAGACCCTATATAAAAGAGCATATTAAGAATTTTCATGGGCAATAATTGCATCCCGAAAATTTTTGTCACAAAGGAAAGGATAATAATATAGAGGGGAGCAGAGGCTGTATAAGGGTTGTCGAAGGGATTTAATCCCATTTTATAGGCCGAAACTATATACAAGGCATCATCATTCCCTATAGAAATTTTACCTTGATACATCATCAAAGCCATAATACATCCCAGCAGGGGGAGTATCCATTGAAATAAGTGCATATGGCGATCAAAAAATGCGTCTGTTTTTTGAAACAAGCCGCTCACTTCAGGTGTGTTTTTTTCCTTAGTTTGAGATAATGCCATAATAGGTTTGATTAGGTTTTATATAAAAACAAATTTAAGAAATCCATTCCTTTCAGGGCATGCATTTTTTGGGGATCAAAAGGAATGCGTTGGTTTTGGTCAATAATATCGACATGGAGTTGATGTTCCTGAAAAAAGGCGAGCAAAGCATCGGCGGAGGCTCCGGATTTAGCCAATCCTTCGGGCCAAAATTCCGAAATCACATGTAAGCTTTCGCTGCGTTGAATAAGCTTGGACATACCTTGAAAGGCAAAAAATTCAAAGCCTTGAATATCGATTTTAATAAATCCGGGTTTTTCATTTTCCGGGATAAAAGAGTCGAGTGCAATGCATTTGATTTCTTCCACCGTATCGGCATTTTCTACCGGGTAAGTTCGGTGGTCCACATTCAGCATTTTACTTTTATACACCTTTAGTACGCCATTTTGGTTGCTTACAGCTGCTTGTACGGCAATCACCTGAGGCAGATGGCGGGTATTTTGTTTCAATCTTCTAAAGTTTTCGGAATCGGGTTCAAAGGCATATACCTTACCGGTCTTACCCACTTTTTGGGCGAGGAAGGCTGTATAAAAGCCAATATTTGCACCAATATCAATCACAATATCCGATTCCTTAACACAGGCATCGATCAGCTTCAATTCGTATTGATCCTGTTTCTTTTTAAACAAGGGATAAATGCGATTATAAATGGGAAAAGCATGTTTAAAAAGCCAGTTACCTATGCGTATGGAAATTGTCATAATTAAGTAAAAGTAAAAAATTTATAGCCTAAAAAATTCCATATCATAGAAACGAAAACCGCCAAAAATTTAGCCAGCCAAAAATTCATTTTATATCTATCGTTCAAAATATAAATAGTGAGATTATTCACAATAAGTCCGCCCGTACTTACCACCATAAAAGCCATATATTGAGCGGCCATATCCGGATCAGAATTCTCGAAAGTCCAGCTTCGGTTCAAAAAATAATTACTGGTAGCAGCGAGGACAAAAGCGATACTGTTGGCAAGATACTTGTGAATCTTACAGACTTCTTTGAGCAGGTATGTAATACCAAAATCAATAATAAATCCGCTTAGACCTACCACTCCAAATTTTATCAATTGCAAGATGGGGATTCCGTATATCATATAAAAAGATAGGAGGCAAAAATAAAAGAAATAAACGGTAAGACAAATCGGAATGATAAGGCTATAAATCCTTATTTTGCAGAAAAAAGAAATGGCATTATTTTATTTCAATCTACTTCTTACCATTGCTCTTTGCGGCATATTATGGTTTATGCAGGTAAGTTATCTGCCTTTATTGAAACATATAGATTTGGTAAGCTTACGTAATTCGGCAAAAGACAGACAAAGGAATTTGATTATGATCTTTTTTCCTCTTTTATCTTTTGAGTTATTGAGCAGTATATTTTTATTTTTCCTGACCACACAAAGTGCGGCATATTATTATTTTGCCTTTGCCTTGATGTTGCAATTGTTTGGGCTGGCCTATATATTTATGCAGTATCAAAAAAGCAGTAAAGCATTTGATGAGACGGGACAAATAGATGCGCACAAAAAAATGATACGCGATCAATTGGTCATCACGGCCATCTGGAATTTGCGATTGATAAGTATAATTTTGGCTGTATTAGCAGATGGGTAAACTAGAAAGCCAATGCGGCCATTTCCTGAGCCAGGCTGCGAGCTTCCTTAGCAGCAGCTTCGGCGAAATCTTCTCCTGAGGAGGCGTAAATAATGGAGCGGCTGGCATTAATAAGCAGGCCTATATCTTCGGTTTTACCGTGTGCAATAACTTCCGACAAGCTTCCACCCTGCGCACCAACGCCGGGCACAAGTAAAAATGCCTTAGGGGCCAATGTGCGTATTTTACCCAAAAAATCGGCTTTAGTAGCGCCCACCACAAACATCAGTTTATCGCCATTGGGCCATAGTGTCGATTTCTGAATCACATCCAGGTAGAGTTCTTGTTGTCCCGTATTCGAAAATTGAAAATCGGCAGCTCCGGCATTACTGGTTAGAGCGAGCAGAATCGTGGTTTTATCTTCATATTTCAGAAAAGGGGCAATACTATCCGAGCCCATATAAGGGGCAACCGTAACGGCATCCGCTTTAAGTCCGTGAAAAAAAGCGCGGGCATACATATCGCTTGTATTGCCTATATCGCCTCTTTTGGCATCGGCAATAATAAAGTGATTGGAACCAATATAGGCTATGGTTTTCTCCATAATTTCCCAGCCTTTTGCGCCGAGACATTCATAAAAAGCCGTATTCAATTTATAGCTGACACAATAATCGCGAGTAGCGTCGATTATGCGTTTATTAAATTCAAAAACCGCATCGTCGTACTCGGCCAGTGCAGCGGGCAATTTCGTTGAATCTGTGTCTAAACCGACACAAAGAAAACTTTTCTTTTTTCGTATTTCCTGTATGAGTTCCTTTTGCGTCATAATTAAATAAGTGCGCCTTCCTTTAATTTTTCGGCATTTTCGGCATTTTGTAATTCCTTAATAAAATCGTCGATTTCCCCATTCATTACTGCGTCTAAATTATAACTGCTGTAATTTATACGGTGATCGGTTACACGGCCCTGAGGATAGTTATATGTACGTATTTTCGCACTTCTATCGCCCGTACTAACCATTGTTTTTCGTTTTTTAGAAACCTCTTCTTGGCGTTTATTATACTCGAGGTCATATAATTTGGTACGCAACATTTGCATGGCTCTTTCGCGGTTTCCGAGCTGCGTACGTTCGGTCTGACATACCACAACAATACCGCTTGGCCCATGGGTAAGCTGTACCTTCGTTTCCACCTTATTTACATTTTGTCCGCCCGCACCACCGCTTCGCGAGGTTTCCATTTTCACATCCGATTCTTTGAGATCTATATCCCATTCCTCGGCTTCGGGAAGAACTGCTACACTGGCGGCAGATGTATGCACACGGCCTTGAGATTCCGTTTCCGGAACCCTTTGTACCCTATGCACGCCACTTTCATATTTCAAGGTTCCGTAAACATCATTTCCTTCCACTTCAAAGATTACCTCTTTATAGCCTCCGGTAGTCCCTTCGTTGGTAGTAACCACATTTATTTTCCAACCTCTGCGTTCGCAAAAACGGGTATACATACGAAACAAATCTCCGGTAAAAATAGAGGCTTCATCTCCGCCTGTTCCGGCTCTCAATTCCACAACCGCATTTTTAGAATCCTCCGGATCTTTGGGAATCATCATAATGCGAATTTCCTCTTCGAGTTGCTCTTTCAGTGGTTCATTCGTTGCCAATTCCTCTTTCGCCAGTTCAATCAACCCGCTATCTTTCTCCGTACGCAAAATGTCTTTGGCACCCTCAATATTCTCAATGCATCTTTTATATTTTCCATAGGCTTCAACCAATGGTTCCAAATCTTTATACTCCTTATTGAGGCGCATAAAAATTTTATTATCGGAAATATTTGCCGGATCGGTCAACTTTTTTCCAATTTCTTCAAAACGTTCTTTTACAAATTCTAATTTATCGAGCATTTTTTCTTAAAAAAATATACGCATTAGGCGTAGGTAAAGCGGCCTAATTCCGATTCTATGATCAATTCATTCTTATCCGACTCTTCTACAAATCCGATTATTTGTGCCTCTATACCGAGTTCGCGTGCCAAAGCGATCATTCCTTCAGCGGCTTCAGGTTTGGTATAGATTTCGAGTCTGTGTCCCATATTAAAAACCTTATACATTTCTTTGGGGTCGGTTCCACTTTCTTTTTGGATCATTTTGAAAAGTGGAGGGATGGGCAACATATTATTTTTTACTATCTTTTTCTGCTCCACGAATTTCAGTACTTTCGTTTGTGCGCCTCCGCTGCAATGGATAATTCCATGAATAGCTCTGCGATGCTTAGCAATAATTTTCTTAATGAGAGGCAGGTAGGTGCGTGTTGGAGAAAGCACGAGTTTGCCGGCCGGAATTCCGCTTTCCGGTTCAATATCCGTAAGCAATAAACTTCCCGAATAAGCCAGATCAGACGGCATATTATAGGCGTCAAAACTCTCGGGATATTTTTGGGCATAAACTGGAGCAAACACATCATGCCGCGCAGAAGTGAGTCCGTTAGACCCCATTCCGCCATTATATTCCTTCTCCCATGCAGCCTGCCCATACGATGCAAAAGCAACAATAAGATCTCCGCCTTGAATATTGATATCAATAATATCCTTTTTTGGCACACGTGCAAAAGCGGTATAGCCGACATCGAGTGTGCGCACTATATCCCCAACATCAGCCGTTTCACCACCCGATAAATGCAGCTGAACACCTTGTTCTTTCATCTCATCGATAAATTCCGTAGAAGCCGAGATGAGGGCAGCCAATGCTTCGCCGTTGATATAATTTTTATTCCGGCCTATGGTACTCGATAAAATAATATCATCGGTAATACCCACACAGGCCATATCGTCGAGATTCATCACGATAGAATCTTGTACGACCCCTTTCCAAACCGAGTTGTCTCCGGTTTCTTTCCAATACATATAAGCTAATGAGGTTTTGGTTCCTGCGGTATCGGCATGCATAACGTTGACATAGTCGGGGTCACCGGCTACTAGGTCGGGCATAATTTTACAAAAGGCATTGGGGAATAAACCTTTATCCAGGTTTTTAATTGCGTGATGTACATCTGTTTTATCGGCAGATACACCCCGTTTTTCATATTTAGACGCTTCCGGATTCATGATAGTACTATTCGACTGCAAAGGAACAAAAAAGTACAGAGCATTCCCAATAAATAGGAATGCTCTGTGAAAAAATTATAGTATAAAGCGACAAATTATTCTTCGCTATCCTCTTCTTCTTTTGGTGCAGGAGGTGCAGGAGGAACGAAGCTATCGTCCACTTTACGCAATTCCACACGACGGTTTAACTTATGTGCCAATTCAATTTCGTCTTTATCGGTCAAGGATTTAATAAAGTCCTCGGTCAACACCGTTCCTTTTTTGAAATTTCCAATATCTTCATACAAAGTACGCGGTACAGATTCACCTTTACCGAGTGCTTTCAGACGTTTAGGGTCAATACCTTTAGAAATAAGGTTATCGAATACATATTTAGCACGTCTTTCGGATAGAGACTGGTTGGCTTCAACTGAACCGCGGTTATCCGTATGCGCGATCAATTCGGCAGTCATAGTCGGATTATCCTTCAAAATGCTATAAATTTTATCTACTGTATCTTGATATTCGGTATAATATTCAGCTTGTGCGAATACGAATAAGATATCAAAAGAGAGGGGAACATCGCTTGATTTCATGGTTAATTCCAGGTAAAGCGTAGTATCCTTACAGGTGGTCATAGGATCTATTTCTTTAGTAGAAAGTACACCATTATTTCCGAAATACTTGTCTTTACGAGCTACGATATCGTAGGATTCGTTAAAGGCCCCTTGCGGTAAAGTAGCTTTACCCGAACCATCGGTAGTAAACTCTACGGTTTCGCCGGCTGAATTTTTATAACTGATAACAGCTCCGGCAATGGGTGCTTTGGTAGACTCGTCAACAACAGTAGTAACGAGAGAGATATTACTTTTTGCAATTTCGAAAGTATAGATATCATCCTTACCTCTTCCGCCTGAACGGTTAGAAGTCAACAATCCTTTTTCATTAATACCGTCGAAAACGATGGCAAAATCGTCACCTTCAGAGTTGATGGGATAGCGCATATTTTCGGCATTATTCCATTTACCCGGTGCAACGAGATTGGCTTTATATATATCCAATCCGCCCATACCCGACAAGCGGTCGCTCGAGAAATACAAACGGTCATCTGCACGCAGATAGGGGTACATTTCATTATCGGGCGTATTAATTTCGGGACCGAGGTTCACCGGATTTGTGAAATTACGCTGACGGCGCTCGTACTTAGCAACCCAAAGGTCCATAGCTCCTTGTCCGCCCGGCATATCGCTGGCAAAAACCAGATAATTACCATCGGCAGAAATAGCGGGGTGTGCGGTTGCAAAAGAATCATCGGCAAGTGGAATCAATTCGGGTGCAGACCATCCTTTACCTTGTTTACGTGCTTGAAAAATCTGACAGCCCACTTTCGTTTTCTTTTCAGCTCCACAACGGGTAAAATAAATGGTATTAAAACGTTTATTTATAGCTGATGCTCCTTCACTACTTTTTGTATTAATCGGGTCTCCGACAGGAACGGGTTTACCCCATTTATTTCTTTTCTTATCGAAGCTAACCGTATAAAGATCTTCCGGAGTTTGACCGGTAATAACATCAATTTTACCTAAACCATCTTCACGTTTACTGGTAAAAATAACCATATCGCCTTTCTTACTGGCATAAATCGGAGAGAAGTCATTCTCTTTGGTATTGAGGGCTTTTAAATTTTCTACGGTATAACAAGTGGGATTATTTTTATACATCAATGCCGTTTCTATAGACTCTAAGCCTGCTTTAGCTTCGGCATTTTCGGGATTCTCTTTCAAAAAGTTTTCGAAATCGACTTTAGAATCTTCATAAAGTCCCATTTCTTTTTTAGAGATGGCTCTATACATAAACAATTTTGCTTCATCATAGCCCATTCTCTCGGAACGATCGAAATTTGAAATGGCCTTTTTATGGTCTTCCATATAGGTATAACACAGACCCATCATATAGTAGATGCAACCTTTTTCGTCTTTTGCTTTGGTTTTGGAAAGAGCCTTTTCATAAAACTCAAGTGCTCTGAAATAAAAACCTTGATTAAATTGCTTATTGGCCTCCAGGGCAAGTTTAGAATCACATTGAGCATTTGCGCCAAGGCTGCTTGCAATCAAAACAATTATCGCTAATGCACTGTTTTTTAGAGACATCATAGTTAGGTATATTCTAAGATTTAAAAACGTTTAGAACGAAGTTACTAATAAATCTTAATTCTGAAAATAATTTGATAAAAAAAGCGGATTAATCCTTAGGATCTTCTTCAATTTTCTTGCGAACCTGATCCATTTCTTCGCTAAAATTTTTCCGATTTTCATAGATTTCTCTTTCCACATCGCGCACACTTCCGCTGATTTCCTGTTTTATGGAATCTGTTGCATCTTTCACTTCGCGCATACCTTTTCCGAGGCTGCGAGCCAGTTCGGGTATACGTTTACTCCCAAAAAAAATGAGAATAAACATTAAGATTACCATAAATTCCCCACCACCTATATTCAGAAAAAAAGCTGTATTCATCATATTTAAAAAAAAAGGCCTCACGCAATGTGAGACCTCAAAGTTAAATAAGTTCTGTAATTAATCTTTATTCTTTTATTTTTTTTCTTCTCAACAAATCGGCTGCGATAGGAGAAGAAATGAATATAGAAGAATAGGTACCTACCCCGATACCGATCAATAGTGCGAAGCTCATGCTCTTAATAGCCGGACCACCGAATAAGAAAATCACAAACAATACCACTAAGGTAGTGAATGAAGTATTGATGGTACGGGAAAGCGTACTATTAATAGAGGTATTCAGTAATTCGGGCAAAGGCATACTTCTATGGTTATTGAAATTCTCGCGAATACGGTCGAATACAACCACCGTATCGTTGATGGAATAACCAATAACGGTAAGTACGGCCGCAATAATGGCCTGATCGAGTTCGAGCGAGAAAGGTAAAATACCGTTCATCAGAGAGAAAACACCTAATAATATAACCACGTCGTGAATAAGTGCGGCAGTAGCTCCCACCCCATAATTCGCGCCTTTGAATCGGATCATGATATAAATAAACATGATGATAAGAGAAGCCAAAACGGCAAACATAGATTGTTCTCTTGTGTCGCCGGCAATGCTCGGACCTACTTTTTCGGCACCTGTAATACCCACTCCTGAGCCTTCGTCTTTAAATTTCTCGAAACCCGGATCTTCATTATAATAAGGCACTAATACATCATACATTTGTTTTGCAATTGCTGATTCTTCCTGAATATCCGTTACATCAAATTTATATTTGGTAACAATTTTAACACGGTCATTACCTCCAAACAATTTGACTTGAGGCTCCATATCGCCGAAAGCAACCGTAAGATCTTGGGCAATTTTAGCTGTTTCGAAATTGGTATTATCGAAAGTCACCGTATAGGTACGTCCACCTTGTAAATCCACGCCCATGTTGAAACCGCGTACAAAGAAAGAGGCCACGCTGATAAGAATCAATACACCCGAAATGGCATAAAATAATTTTCTTTTTCCGTAGAAATCTAATGAAAAATTGCTAAATGCATTTTCGGTAAACTTAGAAGAGAAAGTAATCTCTTTCTTCGTATCGAGCAACCATTCAAAAATCAAACGAGATACAAAAATGGCAGTAAACAATGAAGTAAGAATACCAAAGAACAAGGTAACGGCAAAACCTTTCACGGGGCCTGCACCGAACACCATCAAAATTATGGCGGTAAGAATAGTGGTTACGTTACCATCGATAATAGAGCTATAGGCATTTTTATAACCATCTGTAATCGCCAAACGTAAACCTTTACCCAAACGCAATTCTTCGCGCACACGTTCGAATATAAGTACGTTTGCATCGACGGCCATACCGAAGGTAAGTACAATACCGGCCATACCGGGAAGTGTAAGTGTAGATTTGAAAGAAGCCAGTGTACCCAATAAGAAAAGTACATTGCTCAACAAAGCTACATTGGCCACCAAACCGGCTTTTCCATAATAAACCAAAATATAGATCAATACGATTACCAGGGCAATGGCCATGGAAGTAATACCCGAATCAATGGCTTGTTGTCCCAAAGAAGGACCTACAACAGCCTCTTCAATAATTTCGGTTGGAGCGGGCAATTTACCTGCTTTCAATACAGTGGCCAAGGTTTTTGCATCTTCGAAGGTAAAATTACCTGTAATCGATGAAGAACCGTTTGGAATTTTTGAATTAATGGTAGGTGCGCTGTACACTTTTCCGTCGAGTACGATAGCAACAGCTTCCTGAGGCGATTTTGATGCTTTTTCTTCCGTAATTCGGGCCCATCTTTCTGCGCCTTCCTTATTCATGCGCATATTCACCATAAATCCGGCTCCGCTTGGATTTTTCTCGAAGCTGGCATCGGTAACCACGTCACCATCCATCAATGATTTTCCTTTACGGGTTTCTTTCAATGCAGTCATCAAAACCACATTACCGCCTAATTCAGGTTTTGGAGCAAATCCAATTATCAAATCACTCGGGAAGAAAGAGCGTATACGAGGATCGCGCATATATCCGTTAAATTCGGCTGTATCGCTGGTAGCAATATAACCGAGAATTGGGCCGGGCACATATTCGCGTTGTTGTGTTTCCGGATTTTCCCAGGAATTGAACATAAACAAGCTCAACAATGGATTGCTTTCTTTAAACTCTTCCATTTGTCTGTCGGCCGAATCTAAACTTAGTGAAGCCGGCTCAGTTTGTTGTGTAGAATCTGTTTCGGTGGCATTGCTGTCTGCTGCGCTTGGTGCCAATCCTTTTTTCAATCGTGCCAATTCTTGATCGGCGCTCATGAATTCATCCACCAGCGTGGTCATATTATAGGTTTCGAAAAACTCCAGTTTGGCTGTAGACCCCAATAATCCGCGTACACGCTCTGGGTCAGTCACCCCGGGCAACTCGACCAAAATACGGTCTTTACCTTGCAGACGTTGAATATTAGGTTGTGTAACCCCAAATTGGTCAATACGAGAATTCAATACCTCGAAGGAACGCTCAATAGATTCTTCCGATTCCTTTTTCAATATGGCAATTACTTCCTCATTTGTCGACTTGGTTGTAATACTGGTTTGATCTTTATGTCCGAACAATTTCGGCGAAGCCAGAGTCACATTGGGGTCTAATTTCTTAAATTCTTCATAGAATAAATCAATAAAGTTTCCACCGCTTTCTTTTTGTTTTGCTTTGGCATTTTCCAGGGCCAGATTGAATTGCGCATCCTGGGTATTATTGGCCAATGCCTTTAATAATTTAGGCACGGAAACTTCAAGGGTAACGTTCATTCCCCCTTTTAGGTCGAGACCTAAGTTCAACTGTTGGCGTTTTGAGTCGTTATAGGTAAAATAGGTATACTCACCAAAGACATTTTTATCTCCGATTGAGTCGAGATATGCACGTTCTCTTGCCATATCTCCGCCGGCATAAGCTTTGGCATCCTTTTCCACCTTACGGGTCACAAAGGTGTGAGACAATGACCAGATACTGGCCAGGGTCATCAAAACTACCAGAAATTGGACAAATCCTTTATTCTGCATAAACTTTTATATAATGTTCCTAAAATTAAGGGGGCAAATATATCTTTTTGTTTTTTATTTCCCAACTTTGTTTCCTATGAAATATCTTTCTTATAAAAATTCTTTTGTACTAAGTTGGCTTTTCCTTGCGGGAGCCTCTTTTTATCCTTCCATTTCACGGACACAAAGCTCAGGTTTTTATCAGTTTATGCGTACTGACAGCATTCCTGTTTCCCAGGGAGTTCAGACTCTAAAAAACGCCTGGGCGGGTGGTATTAATTTTTCGCAGGTTTATAATATAGACCTCAATTACGACGGCATACAGGATCTGGTTTTCTTCGATCGTTCGGGATATAAAATCATGCCTTTTTTGCAAATGCATGCCGCTCCCCTCTCCCGTTTTTCTTATGCACCTCAATATAAGTCAGCATTCCCCGCAGCATTGCGCGACTGGATTGTTTTACGCGATTATAACCTCGATGGCAAGACCGATATTTTCGCCTATGCCTCCGGCTCTTGTGCCGTATATGAAAATGTGGGTAATGCAGTGACGGGACTCGCTTTTCAACTTAAAAAGTCGCCACTCATGAGTTTTACCGGCATCATTACGCAAAGTATTTTTATTACCTCGGACGATGTACCCGGCATTGCAGATGTAGATATGGACGGGGATATAGACATACTTACCTTTAATAATCTAGGCCAATGCGTGCAATTTCACCGCAATATGAGTCAGGAAAATTTTGGTCATTCCGATAGTCTGCAATTCATTTTAGAAACGGATAATTGGGGTCAATTTTCCGAGGGAGCCACGGGCAATACTATAGTCCTCGACGATGATTGCAGCAGCAAACAAAACAAGATGGATGGAGCTTCTTCCTTTTTTGTTCAGGATTTAAACAACGACGGATTGGTTGAGTGTGTCTTAGGCGACCAAAATTATCCCAATCTCATTTTATTACATAACGACGGAACTCCAACGCAGGCGCATATGTATGCGCAGGACGGACAATTTCCCGAGTTCACCCAACAAAGTCAGCCCGTTCATTTGTCCATATTCCCTGCCGCTTTTTATGTCGATATCAACAACGACGGAATAAGCGATTTGTTAGTCACCCCTCAAGGCAGCAATCGATCCGAGAATAAAAAAAGCGTACTTGCCTACATCAATCAGGGCACGCAAGTACTACCCGATTTCGATTTTCTGCAAGAGGATTTCCTACAGGAAAGCATGGTAGATTTGGGCGAAGGTGCATATCCGGCATTCATCGATTATGATGGGGACGGACTAAAAGATTTAGTTGTAGGAAACCATGGCTATTATATTAGTCCCACCCAATACAGCGGGCAATTGGCTTTATTCAAAAACACAGGCAACAGCACCCAAGCAGCGTTCACATTAATAGATTCCGACTTCGGGGGACTGAGCAATAGCGGCTTGCAGAGCATAAGACCGGCATTTGGCGATTTAGATGGAGATGGGAAAACAGACATGATAATCGGGGAAAAAAATGGTAAATTGCATTATTATAAAAACCAGGCAACGGGGGGACAGCCGGCTAATTTTGTGTTAGACAGTCCGAATTATATGGGCATACAAAGTCAGCAATTTGCTGCACCTTTTTTATTCGACCTGAACGAGGACGGGAAACTTGATTTATTGGTGGGTCATATACGGGGCTGGGTCGATTATTATGAGAACCTGGGCACGGTGCAGCAAGCCCAATTTTCGTCGAGTCCGACCCTTACAAAAATAGGGGGTGTAAACGTGGTCGACAGCAGCATAAGTCTGAACGGATTCAGCGTACCAACGGTAATTGCCGATGGGAATGATTTTCATTTACTGGTTGGATCTTATAGTGGGAAAATAGCGCATTACAGTCACCTCAAGCAAAACCTTTGGGGAAATTTTACCCGTGTAACCACAAATTTGGGCGGAATACCCCGAGAGGGAATGCGTAGCGCTGTAGCGGCCGGAGATATAGATGGAGATGCAAAATGGGATATAATTATCGGGAATTATTCGGGTGGTTTGGCAGCCTATCTGGGTCAAAGTTTCAATACATCTATGGCCGAGTACGACAAAAAACAAGAAAACATACTTTATCCCAATCCCGTTTCATCCATGCTGACCGTAGAGCATCCGGGGATGCAGGGCGGTTTGTATCGCATCAGTGATATGACCGGGCGTATATGCCTGGAAGGAAAAAGTGAGGGGGGACAAAAAACCCAAATAAAAACCGAATATTTACGGAACGGCATATATATATTCCATTGGTATACAAAAGAGGGACAATCTCATTTTGGCACAATTTTTATAGTACAGCATTAAGCGCAAATACCTTTGTGAATAATATATTAATTATACTTTTGTAAAAAAAAAGAAACATGGAGAATCAAACCGTTCCGGGAGTAAAACCAGAAAGAAAAAAATCGAATAAAACAGGAATAATCTTATTGGCACTTCTCCTTTTAGGTTCTGTAGGTGGGAATATATATCAATACTTGAACACCAAAGAGATAATAGTAGAAAAAGAAAACATACAAACCGTGGCCGACACTATGAGTCAGCGCAAGACTGAATTGGAGGTTGAGGTCATGAAAATCACCGATGAATTGAATCAGTTTCAGGGGAGGAATGAGCAGTTAGACAGTCTATTGGCAGAAGCGAATGAAAAAATAGATCAGCAAAAGCGTCAGATAGCGGGTTTAATAGATTCCAAGCAAGATCATCAGATATTACAGGCTCGATATGAAGATTTGCGCAGACTAAAAGATGAGTATTTGCGTCAGATTGATCAGCTATTGGCCGAAAACAAAGAATTAAGATATCAGAATACCGAATTATCGGTTAAGGTCGACAAATTAAACGAGAAAAATACGGAATTAAATCAGCAAGTAGAGATTGCATCAGCATTGAAGGTTCAAAACATACGTCTGACACCCTATAAAGTGCGCTCCAGTGGCAAGCAAGTAGAGGTAGACAAGGCTTCCAAAGCCGATCGTATACATATAGCATTCACCATAATTCCGAATAAGCTTTCGGCAACCGGAGATAAAATTGCCTATGTACGCATTATCAATCCCGAAGGTTTTGTCGTTGCCGATTTCAGTCAGACCACCCGTGTATTTACCACGCGTGAGGGCAAAGAAATGCCTTATAGTCGCCTCGTAAA
>JAEZEQ010000006.1 GCA_023432985.1 Bacteroidota bacterium
TCAAAACCATATTTTCAGAATAGTCCCCCTTCAAATTCAACCTGTACTTCCAACCTATTATTCCCATCATTTTGCCTATTCAGGCGTTCCTATTTATATCAAAAATGCCATTTTTAGAATTTAAAATTTATTGAATACCAAAAGGTTCTATTCGATAATTTTAATGATTAAAAAATGGCTAAGAAATTTTTCTTTTTGATTATATATATATGTTCTTTACCTATTATAGCTCAGGTTCAAGGTCATATTATGCATGCCGAAAGCAAGGCGGCAATTCCCTTTGCTAATATACGCTGGAAAATGGCTCAGAGTGGAAGTGTATCCGATACCTCCGGTCATTTCAGCATAGGTGCATCAAGCTATACAGAGGATACACTTATCATTTCTATGGTGGGCTTTCAAACGCAATATTTTCCGAATCCGTCCGGACATATTATGGTTCATTTAAGTCCGGCGGGACTGACCGGAGTGGTGGTGAGTGACAGTCGCTCTACTATGGTGGTGAATGACGGGGTCGGCATGCAGTCGGTAATTACGGAAGCCGGATTAAAAAAATCAGCCTGTTGTAATCTGGCCGAGGCTTTTGAAACCAACGGTGCCGTTGATATCAGCTTCTCGGATGCCATTTCGGGGGTGAAGCAGGTGAAATTGTTGGGACTCGACGGCAAATATGTTCCCGTTAATTTTGAAGGATTGCCGCACTTGAGGGGCATAAGTTCGCTATACGGACTTAGCTATATTCCTGGACCCTTTATCGCCGCCATTCAAGTATCCAAAGGCCCGGGCTCGGTGACCCTGGGAAATGAAAGTATGACCGGACATATGAATGTGGAATTTAAAAAACCACGTGAAATGGAACGCTTGCATCTCAACGGATTTGTGAATATGTTGGGTCGAGGCGAACTGAATCTTATAAGCGCCCATAAGATCAATCCGGCCTGGTCTACAGCACTCTTTGTACATGGCAATATAATGCGTACATTAATCGATCGAAACAAAGACGGGTTTTTAGATATGCCATTAGCACATCAGGTGAATGTGCAAAACAGATGGTATTATGAAAAAGGAAATACCGAATGGCAATTTGGGGCTAAGTATTTATACGATTCTAAAGAGGGCGGACAAAGAGCATATTTTAGAAAAGCAGACAGCAGTGCTGCCGGTGCATATGCATTCCAATTGCAAACACAAAGAGCCGAAGCTTGGTTCAAAAACGGCTATTTATTCGACCGTAAACCCTATCGTTCATTTGCATGGATGGGGACGGCTGCTTACCATAATCAGAAAGGAAAATATGGAGCCCGAATGTATGTCGGCAATCAGGCTACGGCATATGTAAATACGATTTATCAGGATATTATTTCGAATACAAATCACAGTTATAAAGCTGGGTTTAGTTTTCTATACGATCGGGTAGGAGAGCGTTTCGGGAATACATCCTTTTATCGCGAAGAATATATACCCGGTGTTTATGCAGAGTATAAATACAGTTATCCCGAGAAATTATCTGTAATAGTCGGATTGAGATATGATTACAATAGCTTATTCGGAAATCAGATTACTCCACGTTTTCATTTGCGTTATGATCCGGTAAAAGAATTTACCATGAAATTCAGCGCCGGAAGAGGCTATAGGAGTCCGGCCGTTTTTAGCGATAACGCAGCCGTTTTGGTTTCCAACCGTATGGTACAAATCGAGGCTTTGAAGCCTGAAGTGAGCTGGAATGGTGGGGGAGGAATGACCTATAGTTTCGATAAAAACAGAGTGAACGGAAGTTTGACCCTGGATTATTTTTATACCTATTTCGAAAACCAATTAATTCCCGATATGGAAAGCCAGGGATTGGTTTATTTTCGGAATCTGGCAAATGCGTCCTATTCCCATGCCGTTCAAATGGATTTTATGATAGAGCCATTGCGTCGCTTACAATTTCACCTGAATGCCAAATACAATAAAGTGGTAGGTCGCTACAACGGAGTGCAAAAGGATTTGCCCTTTATACCACAGTGGAGGGGATTAATTAATGCCGCATATAAGACCAAAGGTGTCAATTATTGGGCATTCGACATTACACTCCAAGTCAATGGTCCGGCTCGTTTGCCGAAGACCTATGATCCGTCGACGGGATTATTCAGCGCCGAAAGAAGTGCCATTTATCCACTTTTATTTGCTCAGGTGACCAAAAAAATCAAGAAATGGGAACTCTATATAGGCGGAGAAAATCTGACCGATTATAGACAAAAAAATCCTATTATTGATGCGCCCAATCCCAATAGTGCACATTTCGATGCCTCACAGGTATGGGCACCCGTTTATGGAGCCATGGTATATGGCGGATTTAGATATATAATTAAGTAAAAAATAATAAAAACAACATGAAAAATACAATCACAATCGGTTTAATTTGCTTATTTCTAAGCGGATTTTCGTCAACTGCAAAAGTGTGGAGTCAGACTCCCGCTAAAACAGAAAATGTAAAAACAGAAAAAGTAAAAAAGGAAAAGAAAGCTAAAAAAGGAAAGAAAGAGAAGGCTGCAATGAAGTCCTATGTGATAGCCTCCAATCCGCAGTGCGACATGTGTGTAGCCAAAATAGAAGGTGCTATAGGCGCAATGAAAGGAATACGATTGGTGCGTGTTGATTTAGCGCAGTCGAATGTAATTGTGAAATATGCTCCCGATAAAATATCTTTGGACGAAATTAAACAAAAAATTGCAGGCTTGGGCTATGATGCCGACGAGGTAAAAGCAAATCCGGAAGCATATAAGGCTTTGCCTGATTGTTGTAAAAAAGAATAGTATATGGAAAATGCGCAATATGAAGCGATTCAGCAAACGGCTGATTTTATTCGGAATAAAACCGGGTTTACTCCACAAATAGGCATCATCTTAGGATCCGGTCTGGGCGATTTGGCTTCTAAAATAGAAGTGAAGCTTAGTTTGCCTTACAGCGAAATACCCGGATTTCCGCAAAGTACGGTCAAGGGGCATGGTGGAAATTTGATTTTCGGACACTGGCAGGGTAAGGCCATAGTGGTGATGCAAGGCCGTTTTCATTATTATGAAGGCTATAGCATTCAAGATGTGGTTTTTCCGGTGCGCGTCATGAAGTTTTTAGGTATAGAAATGCTATTTGTAAGCAATGCAGCGGGGGGGCTTAATCCCAACCAGGCTGTGGGCGATTTAATGATGATAACCGATCATATACATATGCAACCCGAGCATCCTTTACGCGGTAAAAATAATGATGCATTTGGCCCTCGTTTCCCGGATATGAGCGAAGTGTACGATCCCTATTTATTGCATTTGTGTCGCACCGAGGCAGAGTCGATGGGACTAACCCTGCGCGAAGGCGTATACGTGAGTGTACAAGGTCCTACCTTCGAAACTCCGGCCGAATATAAAATGTTTCGTATTTTAGGTGGAGATGCCGTTGGCATGAGTACGGTTCCGGAAGTTATTGCCGCCCGACATTTGGGGGTGAAATGCTTTGCCATGAGCGTAATTACTGACCTGGGTGTAGAAGGAAAAATAGTGGAAATATCGCACGATGATGTGGTGAAAGCCGCAAATGAAGCCGGTGAAAAAATGACCTTGCTTTTTGGAAATATGATAGGAAAATTATCCTAATCGCTTCGCAAATTTGCATTGAATTCAACCACTTTGGATACATATTCTGAAGCTTGGATTGCACAATGAAAAAATTATCCCATTTTTTATCCCTATTTTCGGAAACGAAATAGGGATTTTTTTTTCATACTATGCAATATTTCCAACATCAACAATTTCAAATAGCCTATACCAGACAAGGGGAAGGCATGCCCATATTATTCTTGCACAATGGGGGCACTTCGCATGCTATATGGAATGCGCTCGCTCAGCACTATGCGCAAGACTATTCCGTCTACAGTTTCGACCTATTGGGATACGGTGCTTCCTCTTCCTTCGGAAGTGAGGACGATATTCAACGTCATCTGTCTGTACTCGAAAATTTTATTGAAAAAGAAAAAATAGACAAATTGATATTGGTGGGAAATTGCATGGGGAGTGCTATATCATTATTGTATGCACAAAAATATCCCCAAAAAGTGAAGGCTCTTATTTTGATAAATTTGTTGAGTTTTCATAGCTTTGAAAAAGGAAAATTGGGACTGTTTTTAACCTTGCGCAACAAATTTCCTAGGCTGACCAATCCGCTTTATAAACTTGTAGCCCGCTTTCGCATTCCTCATTTTCTTTCGCCTATAGCTATACGGCTTCAATTGGGTAAGCAAGGGAAGGAAAATAAAATAGACCAAAATCCCCATCTAAACCATTGTTTTACGCGTGAGGGACAAATGCAGGCATTGATAGGAACTTTGGAGGATTTATCCCAATATAAATCCATAGATCAAATAGAAAGGCCGGAGTTGTTTCCGCCTATATGCAGCGTATGGGGTTTAGAAAACAAAATTTTATCGGTGAGGGCAGGGCGCAAACTAAACGAGCAATTGAAGCCGAACAAAGAAGTCTGGATGCAGGGGTGCGGACATTTACCCATGATGGAAAAGCCGGAAAAACTCATTAAAGAAATCGATATATTTTTAGAACAACACAAATAAGGATGGATTCAGAATTACTATTCGATATAGCCGACCAGGTGGCTCGTACGGCAGAAAGATTTCCCGATAGAATTGCTGTAATTGAGCCGGACAAAGTGGATAAATCGGGAAAAAGAACCTATAAAAAATACACTTATTCAACATTGGCTTCCGATAGTTTGCAGGTAGCAAGAGGATTAATGGCGATGGGCATTGGAAAGGGAACTCGCATTGTTGCCATGACCCCACCTTCATACGAATCTTGTGTAATAACACTTGCCTTGCATAAAGTGGGTGCATTGATTATGATGATAGACCCGTCGGTAGGTTATAAGAATGTATCGGAACGTTTGGGGAAAATTGAACC
Organism: Bacteroidota bacterium; assembly: GCA_023432985.1. Taxonomy (GTDB): domain Bacteria; phylum Bacteroidota; class Bacteroidia; order CAIKAF01; family CAIKAF01; genus JACVCJ01. The sequence goes on from JAEZEQ010000006.1 coordinate 4,947, forward strand.
CGAGGCCTTTGTGGGGATTCCGATTGCCCATTTAGCACGTGTGGTATTTGGCTGGGGGCCTCGTTTCCCAAAGAAGTCTATTGTTGTAAACGGGAAATTTCCTGCTGCAAAAAGTATAGAACAAATAAGAAAAATGGCTCGGGAGCAAAGCGAATTTCCTGAATTAAGTCCCAACGATGAAGCCATAGTTTTGTATACTACAGGAAGTACGGGGCCTGCAAAGCCCAGTCTGTATTTACATAAAAACTATGCTCAATTATATAAAAGAGTTGCGCAGAGTTGGAGATTTAGCGAGGATTCAGAGTCGCCGGTGGATTTAGCTATTTTTCCTGCATTTTTTCTTATCGCCCTATCGGGTGGAGGTACGGTGGTGGTGCCGCCTATAAAATTCCCCGAATCGCCTGCCAAAACAGACCCTAAAGCTTTATTGGACGTGATCAATGATTGCGGTGTAAAAACCTGTTTTGCTTCACCCGTTATACTCGAAAACATGGCTTCTTATGCCGTTGAAAATGGAATAAAAACAAAGAGTTTGCGGCGTATTATTGGGGGAGGAGCGCCCATATACGAAAGGGTAAGTCGGCGTTTACTCGAAATGATGGATGGTCGGGGTGAAGTATTTGCCAATTATGGTGCAACCGAAGCCATGCCAAGCACAGAGATGAGTGCCAAAGAAGCGATAGAGTCTTGTTTTTCGCTTACTGCACAAGGTCGGGGCTTATGTGTGGGAAGGGCTTTGGATGGGGTCGAGTTGAGGATTATTGCCATTGAGAATTCTGCGAATTCAGAATTTATTAAAGATATGCCGGTGGGAGAAATTGGAGAAATATTAGTCAGGAGTATGCATATTAGTCCCGCCTACTACAAAGACCCATTGAATACGCAAAAAAATAAAATCGAGGATGAGGGCGGACGGTGGCATAGGTTGGGTGACGCCGGTTATATAGATACAGAGGGCAGATTATGGACCTGCGGAAGGGTAAGTCAGCGCGTTCGGACCAGGGAGGGCTTTTTATTTCCATTAATGGTAGAGCCGGTATTCGACGCTGATCCAGCTGTAAAAAGGTCAGGCTTGGTAGGTGTAGAAATAGACGGATATGAGTTGCCGGTTATTTGTGTGGAATTGAGCCAAAAATATAGTGCAGAAGAGTGCGAACAAATAAGAGAAAAATTGCAACAAAGAGCTGAGAATTTTGAGGCAAGTCGCCCCGTGAAACATATATTATTTATTGAAAAATTGCCGGTAGATCCCAGGCATAATTCCAAAATAGAAAGGCCCAAATTGAAAAAATGGGCCACAGAAAAAATAAAAAAAAGAGATAAATAGGGTATTAGTGCATCACGGTAAATTTAGCCGTATAGCTTTGTTTTCCATCATTCAATTTCAGAATATATAAGCCCGGAGCAAAGTCTTTGGTATTTATGGTATGCACGCCATCACCCTGTAATTCGGAGGGGTTTATCGGCATTTTTTTACCGCTATAATCCCATATTTCCGTTCGAAATGTTGTGGATTTATCAAAAGTCTCGGGTAGTTCGACCTTTATAAAATCAGAAGCCGGAATAGGATACAAATGCAATTTGGCTTGCGCATAAGAGGGCTGATTTAGACCCGGAAAGTTTCTTGCTCTCAAAAAGAAAAGCCAGGTTTCGAGGGCATAACTGATATCGTGTTGATTGTATTGCAAGATAATATGGGCTGCATCATTTACTTTAAAAAGTTCAACAGGCTGATTACAATCTTTATACACATAATGCTCCACCGTGAAGCCGTCGGGTTTAGAATCTGCTACTTGAAAGATATCGTAGCCATTGCATCCATTATTATTTTCCCATATTTTCATGGTAGAATCCACCCCAATTCCGAAGAGATTACTGGTATATCCTACATTGACATCTTGCGTTCCGTGGAAGTGAATAAGAGGCACTTTACGGGCCGGGTTGCAGGCGAGGATTTTATTTCCGATGGTACCTGCATAAGATGCGAAACCGTAAAATTTCCCATTATTTTCGCAAGCAATGCGTTGGGTCATAAAGCCTCCATTCGAGAACCCGAATAAATAAGTTTGTTGGGGAATAATGGGATATTGAGCTTGGAGGGAATCGACAATATCATCGATAAAAAGTTTGTCGTCATATTGTTCGCTGGGATAAATACCCAGGGCACCGGCACCGGCGTTCCATCCGTTACCGATAATGGCATTACTCATTCCTTGCGGGTAAGCAATAATAATGCGTGCGGTATCGGCTATAGATTGGAAATCGGACATATAATTCGAGAAGTCGGTCATATTATCGCCGAGGCCGTGAATACCGATAATCAGGGAATAAGATTCGGACGCAGAATAATTCACAGGTATATAAAGTCGGAAAGTTCGTGCATGTCCACCTGAAGTAATATTTCTATTTTCCCATCCTGCAAAAAGGAAAAGAGGCATAAGTAGGCCAAAAAAGGCTAAGTAATATTTTTTCATAGAAATGGTATTTGATTATTATCAAATATAAGAAAATAGGGTAAGAAAAGAAATGGATAGGCATAATAAAAGGCAATTGAAAGAGATCAATTGCCTTTATTGAAGGAGTGATTCCGACAGGATTCGAACCTGTGACCCACAGCTTAGAAGGCTGTTGCTCTATCCAGCTGAGCTACGGAACCATTGAAAAAAGAAAAGCCTGCCGGAGCAAGCTTTAAGGTCGGGATGGCAGGATTCGAACCTGCGACCTCCTGGTCCCAAACCAGGCGCGATGACCGGACTACGCTACATCCCGATTTCCGGTGCGGTGAGGGGGGGATTCGAACCCCCGGTACGGTTTCCCGTACGGCAGTTTAGCAAACTGCTGGTTTCAGCCACTCACCCACCTCACCTAGCTGACTGAAAATCGTTTAAAGAACTTTTTTCGAGAGCGCAAAATTAACCATTATTTTTATTCAAACAATTTTATTTTGCTTTTTTTCCGAGTAGATTCTATTCTGTGTTGATTATCAGTAGTCTTCTTTTTCATTTCTTTTTTTATATTTTTACTTTAAATTATAACACATGATCTATAGTCATCGCTTCATATGGATTATCCTGCCTTTATTTCAATTACTGTATATTTCTTGCGGCTCAGAAAAGCCTAAGAAAGAGCTGGGTGACTTCGAGGTGGTTATGCGTATTCCGGCAGAGCCAACGGGATTAAATTCTATAGTGAACCGGGATGCGATGAAGAGCATTATATTGCCTTATATCATGTATCAGCCCTTGAGTATAGATTTTGAACAGTTGAAGCTTTTTCCTCTATTGGCACATTCTTTACCTGAGGTTGAAACAATGGCCGACAGTTCGGTTAAAATCACCTTAGAGCTTCGTCCCGAAGCCAGATGGGATAATGGGAGTCTGATTACCGCTGAAGATGTGGCTTTTTCGCTTAAATTGTGCTTATTGCCCGATATTCAGAATGCGGCCATAAAACCCGGTTTCCAACATCTGAAATCCTTTATTACCTATCCCGATGCGCCTCAAAAATACAGTCTCGTTTTTTCCAAACCCTATTTTTTAGCACCTGTATTGGCCGGCGATTTTGCCATTTATCCGGCTTATATCTACGATACTTTGTCCATATTAAAAAAGTTTAGTATAGAACAGGTAATTTCCGGGGATCCGCTGCTTCAAAGCGATTCGGCTTTAGTGCAATTTTCAGAGGCATTTAATTCGGCCCTTTTTACGCATCAGATTGTGGCGGGTTGTGGTCCCTATAGACTGAAAGAATGGCAAAGCGGGAAACGCATTATTCTGGAAAGAAAAAAAAACTGGTGGGGCGATGAACTGGAGGGAAGCTCGGTCTTTTTCGAGGCATATCCGGCACGTATAATATTCGAAATTATAAAAGAAGAATCTACAGCCATACAGGCATTGAAGCAGAAAAAAATAGACGGAATGGCTTCTGTGGATTTCAAAACCTTTGCGTTGACCTTAGCGAAGGATTCGGCATTAACCGCGCATTATCATTTCTACAGTCCCGAAATGTTGGCTTTTGAATATATGGGATTAAACAGTCGCAGGCCTATATTGCAGGATCTGGCAGTGCGCCGTGCCATATTGCATGCGGTTTCTGTGGAAGACATCATAGCTACCTTAATGTATGGATTGGGCAGCCGGGTGCATAGTTATGTCAGTTCGGCCCGTCCGGAAGAATTGAATACGGCATTGCATAATCCGAAATTTGATATAGCTTATGCCGCACAAATATTAGACTCTGCGGGCTGGGTAGACCGAAATGGGGATGGAATAAGAGAAAAGAAAACAGGAAATAAAGAGACAGCGCTTCGTCTTCAGCTTTTGATAAATTCCGACAACGAAAGGCGAGAGAAAACGGCATTGATGTTGCAGTCGAACCTGCGTGAGGCAGGTATAGATGTGTCTGTAAAAACCCTGGAAATGAATGCCTATGTAGATGCTTTAATGCGCAATGATTTTGATTTGGTGCTGACCGGAATCGTGTCGAGTGCCATAGAAACAGATCCTTTTCAGTTGTGGCATAGCGCCTCCAAAGGCGGGAATTTTACGGGATTTGGGAATACATATAGCGACTCCTTAATAATGGCATTTCGGAATGAGATGAGTCCGCATAAACGCATAGAAATCAGTAAACAGATTCAGGCAGAGATACATGCATATCATTCGGTTTTGTTTCTGAATAATATGCATGAACGCATCGTGTTTTCGAAAAAATTTAAGAATCTTACCTTATCCAAGCAACGTCCCGGTTTTTGGTTAGGTAGTGTATTGCCGGCAGAATAAATGGGAAAATATATAGTAAGACGTATTCCCGGTTTTGTGCTTACCCTGCTCATACTTAGTTTGGGTATAGTGTGGGCCATGCGCTATATGCCCGGAGATATGTTAGGCGAAAAAACAGGTTCGCTCGATATATACTATAACGAAACCGACCGAGAGGGGTATGAAAAATATAAAGCGCAATACAGGCGTGAGGCTGCGAAGTATTATATGGATTTGCCGGTATTTTTTTTGGGAATAGAGCCGGCTTTTTATTCCGACAGTCTTCAGCAAATTTATCCATTTCCCTTGCGAAATGCGGCTAAAGAACTCAGTGCCGCCGGTCGCAATAAGCAATTGGCATTATACAGCATAAAACAAATAGAGGCATTTGTCTTTAATCCGGAAAGCGATCTTCTGCCTCGGGAAAGGGAATTGTCTTATGCCTGGTTGCAGCATAGAATAGGGGTGGAGGACTTTAAAAATGAGCTGGAGAAGAGTTTGGAAGGTGGAGAAATATCGGAAAGTTGGCGCAGATTTGCCCATTATTTTTTAAGCGAATATGCACAGGCAAGAGACGGAAGTATGTGGCCGCGCATTCGTTATAGAGGGCAAAATGTGTTGAGTAAAATTTGGTTTGGCGAAAAGGGTGAGGGTGGATGGATTCGTGGTGACTTCGGGAACAGTATAATCGATAACCGAAAGCGTACGGAGCATTTGTCGGATCATATCTGGCCATCTATAAGATTGGGCATATTTGCGTTCATACTGAGCCTGATAATGGGAAGTATAATGGGATTTCAGATGGCAAAAACAAGAAAGCGATGGCCCGATTTTGTCTTACTTTTTGTCTATTCTATTCCGCTTTTTGTGTTGGCTGCGGTGTGGACCAATATATGGAGCAGTGCACCCTTAGCAGGCATATTCGAGACCTATGGCGAAGAGCAATTGAGTGGCGACCTGTCGGATATTGGCGAGTTTTTTCGCTATGTTACTTTGCCGGCCTTTTGTATGGCTTTGCCTATGAGTGTGTATTTGGCAAAAATAATTAAAGATAGAATAGAAGAGCAGGGACAAATGGAATATGTGCGTGCGGCAAAAAGCAGGGGCGTTTCGGAGCGTGATATATTGAATCGGCATATAAAAGCCAATATACGACCTTATTATTGGGGACTAATGGGACAAATAATTCCGGATTTCATTATAGGTTCGATTATAATTGAGTATATATTTGCTCGGAACGGATTGGGTCAATTATTCCTTCAATCCATATATTACCGCGATTTACCTATGTTATTGATATTGGTTTGGTTGTTTGGAATAATACATTTTGCGGGCAATAGTCTTTCCGATATATTGATTTCCATAAGCGATAAAAGAGTGAAATGGGCCTAAAGAGAATACTATATACAATGGCTATACTCATACTGGGTATTTGGGTAATGTTCCCGGGGTGCATCAGTGGCTCGCGACCGATATGGGCAAAGTCGGAAGGGCGTTGGGTATTCCCTGTTTTTTCCGAAAAAAAAATGCAATACGAGCAGGTATATATTCGCCCCCTTTTTCCTTATGATCCGGGAACTATAGATTTAAAAAACTCCGGTTTTCAAGCTCCGCAAATAGGGGCAAATCGCATTTCCGATCATTATCTGGGCAGCGATGAGTTGGGCAGAGATACCTTGGCAGCGTTGATACACGGATTTTCAGCATCCTTTAAAATTGGATTGGGAGCGGCCCTGCTTGCGTTGATATTGGGGATAATTCCGGCATTATGGTCGGGGTATTATTATTCCGAAAAAAGGGAGAGTAATGGACTTTTACTTTTATTAAAATTTTTGTTAGCTATTGCGGCTTTATGGTTTGTGTATTACGGTACGGTGATAGGCAGCGCTAGAATGGTGGCAGGGGTTGGCTTTTTATATCTGTGCCTTTTATTATTCATGCGTTGGGTTAGCCTTCGAAAAGTTATACCCGGCATGTCCATACACTATGATCCGGATATGTGGACCTTGCGTTTGGCAGATGCGTATGAATGGATGCCGAAGTTGATCGTCTTATTTGTATTTGTGGCATATTTTAAATGGAATGCCATTACGTTGACCCTTATAATGGGTGTATTGAGTTGGCCTTATGTATACAGGCAATTGCGCATGCAGGTAATTCGGATTAAATCGCTACCCTATATTGAGGTGGCACGTTTGCAGGGAATTCCGCTTTGGAGGCAATTGTTTTACTATATACTTCCTGAATTATGGCCTTATGTTGCCAGCATATTTCCGTTTATTTTCATTGCTGCGGTAGTATCGGAGAGTTCGCTTAGTTTTGTGGGATTAGGTTTAGGGCCGGAGGACATAAGTTTGGGTAAAATGATAGCGGAGGGGCGTAATTTTCCTTCGGCCTGGTGGCTGTGGTATAGTCCCGTTTTTCTATTGAGTGCGACCCTGTTTGCTATGTCGGTATTGGGATATAGGTGGAGCAAGAAGTGGCAAAGGCAGAAATAAAAAAGAAAAGGGGTATTAATTCGTGTGGAAGTATTACTTTTGCATTTTGAATGGCATATGAAACTGACAGAATTAACTGCTATTTCGCCGGTTGACGGCAGATATTACTCCAAAGCATCTACTTTAAGCAAATATTTTTCGGAATGGGCTTTAATGCGTTATAGAGTATGGGTAGAAGTAGAATATTTAGTGGCATTAAGCGGACTTGGCATTGCGGATTTTCCGGAAATGACGCCCGAACAATTGGGATTTTTACGATCACTTTATTTGGGTTTTAGTGAAGAAGATGCGGCTCGTATAAAAGAGATAGAGCGCACAACCAACCATGATGTAAAAGCGGTTGAATATTTTTTGAAAGAGAAAATAGAGCCGACCGAATTGCATATATATAAAGAGTATATACATTTTGGGCTTACCTCTCAGGATATAAATAATACGGCGATTCCATTGAGCATGAAGCAATTTCATGAAGAGGAATTCATGCCTTTATGGCAAAAATGCATAGATGACTTGCGTGCTTCGGCGGAGGAGTGGAAAGACATTCCGATGTTGGCCAGAACGCATGGTCAGGCAGCGTCTCCGACCAAATTAGGAAAAGAGATTTTGGTTTTTGTAGAGCGTTTGGAGAAGCAATTGCAGATGTTGAATCAGATTCCATTTGCCTGTAAATTTGGTGGGGCAACGGGAAATTTCAATGCACATCATGTGGCATTTAAAGAAATAGATTGGGTTCAATTTGCCAACAGTTTTTGTTCCGATTTAGGTTTATCTCGTTCGCAATATACCACACAGATTGAGCATTACGATATGCTTGCAGCTTATTGCGATGGCGCTAAGAGAATGAATAGCATTTTGCTTGATTTGAATAGGGATATGTGGACCTATATATCCATGGATTATTTTAAGCAAAAAACCAAAGCAGGCGAGGTGGGGAGTTCGGCCATGCCGCATAAAGTGAATCCCATCGATTTCGAAAATTCGGAAGGAAATTTAGGCATAGCAACGGCTTTACTAGAGCATTTTGCGACAAAATTACCGGTATCACGTTTGCAGAGAGATCTGACAGACAGTACGGTTTTACGGAATATTGGAGTGCCTTTTGCGCACATATATATAGCCGTAGAAAGCACATTAAAAGGATGGGGTAAATTATTGTTGAATCAAGGCAAAATGGAGCAGGATTTAGAACAAAATTATGCCGTTGTTGCCGAGGCAATTCAGACTATATTAAGACGAGAGGCCTATCCTCAACCCTATGAAAAGCTGAAAGAGTTTACCCGTGGTCAGGAAATGAATGCCGAATTAATGCGTCGTTTTATAGAAAGTTTAGAAGTTTCAGATTCAGTGAAGAAAGAAATGTTGGCCATAACACCGGGAAATTATACCGGAGTTTTTTAGGCTGAAGATTTCATGAAATAAGCAAGAAAGTTTATTCTATAGCGAGCTTTTGTTAGTACATATTGTATTGCTTTTTTGCTCAATTGCAAAATTTATTATTATGTTTACCAATCGTTAACCTAATAATAAAAATCATTTATGATGAACTCTACCAAATTTCGCTTTCCTGCATGGATTTGTGCATTTTTAGTGTTGTTCTCTCTGTCTGCCAATAGGGTATCAGCCCAGGCAGTGGTGACAGTAGGGACAGGCACAAGCACATCTTATCAAGTGCCCATTAACAACCTTTGGTATTATAGCTATACCCAACAAATCATCTTATCAACTGAAATCGGCATGGATGGATTGATTACCAATATTCGATTCCAGTACAATGGAGGAACCATGTCGTTAAATGACCAATGGGTGGTTTATTTGGGTTATAAAAGTACCAATTCTTTTTCCGGAACCTCTGATTGGGTGCCTTTGGCAAACCTGACTCAGGTATTTGCCGGAACCATTCCGACTCCATCGGGAAATGGGTTTACGGTGAACATACCATTGCAAAATCCATTTCCGTATAATATGGCAAATGGAAATTTGGTTATAGCTGTGGATGAAAACTCCCCAGACTATACTTATAATAGTACGATGTGGGTTGGGACTTCGGCATCCAACAGGTCACTGCATTATTACAGTGATTCCAATAATCCGAATCCTTCATCTCCGCCTTCGGGTTATCTTTTGAGTTATCACAGCAATATTCAGTTGGACATAGTTCCCAATACGCCTTGTGCTGGAACGCCTTTGCAAGGAATTACAAATGGGCCGCCCAGTATTTGTTCCTCAGATGCAGGTTCTTACTCTGTATCCGGAGCAACCATTGCATCGGGTTTGGCGTATCAATGGCAAACATCTTCGAGTGGATTGCCGGGTACATGGAATAATATAGTAGGAGCTACAAATTCAATGTATACAGGAATAATTCCTGCTTCTACGAATATTCGTAGAAGAGATGTATGTACCAATTCGAATGACACGACTTATTCTACGGCATTTTTTGTAAACGTGGATCCATGTGTTAACATGAGCAATGGATCTACGACCATGTGTGTCGGAACATTTTTCGATAGTGGGGGATCTGCCGGTGCTTATGGCAATTCTGAAAATCTTCAATATACCATACATCCGCTTCCGGGCAATTATCTTCAAGTAACCTTTAATTCATTTAATGTAGAAACTTGTTGCGACCGTTTATATATTTACGATGGTCCCAATACTTCAGCGCCTTTGATTGGTACCTTTACTACTAATCCGGGTACTATTTTGGCAACATCTTCTTCAGGAAGTCTGACCTTTGTATTTACCTCCGATGGTTCGGTAAATTATTCAGGATGGGATGCCTCTATTTCTTGTGTACCTATGCCAAATGATGAGGTGGAATTGGTTTCAATCGATTATCCGGCGGTTTCCAATTGTAGTTTTTCGAATTCACTTCAAATTACTCTTGCCAATAATGGATTGGATACACTAAGTTCGGCCATGATTTCTGTGTATACAGGCGGACTTACACAAAATATTCCATGGACAGGATCTCTAGCTCCGGGTGCTTCTCAGCAAGTAACCGTACCGGGTATTTTTTCTTATAACGATG
>JAEZEQ010000019.1 GCA_023432985.1 Bacteroidota bacterium
TAACGCAGCGATACCCTGTCGGTATTTCTGTCACCCGATATGTCTATACCTTTCCAACCACCGGCATTCGAACTAAAATCGGTGTATCCCGAAGTGTCGGCCACCAAAAAACGAATGGGTTTCTCCAAAGTACCTTCTGCCCTCAAACTACCGCTTACGTATATGCCCACTGTATCCATTAAGAGTACAACTGTTCCGGGCCTAATGCACAGGTCGTTTATATACATATCAGTATAAACCCGAACGGTATCTTTCCAAAGAGTGCTGTAGCCCAATTCTTCTTTCGAATCCACATAATTTTGAGCATGAACAATTTGTCCCACCAAAAAAATACACTGATATAAAATAAAATATTTCTTCATTGCATGGTATGGTTTAAATATCCATAAGATGGAAATACCGCATGATATGAAAATGGGGGTGGACTGTATTGTGTCTTTTCATGAGGTTCAATTACAACTTCAGCAGGCAATTTACCTACCGGCTTAAAATAGTTGCATATATAAATATATGCTGGAAGATAGGTGACAGAAGCCTGATAATACCCTATTCTAGGACAACCGTCCCATTGCTCTTCATGATAGACAGTATGGCTAACAAAATAATAAGGAGGCACAGATACTGTGCCCGTATTTCCGGAAATCTCAACTGTGTTAGTTATATCTGTAAAAAAACCATATAGATAGGTGTCATCAAAATTATTGTTCAGGAATGTTTTATTTAATCTTGTTTCCAACACATAGGTATAATCTATGCAGGTATCTATAGGCAAATCGCGGTTTACAAAAGCAGATGCTTTTACACTCCACACTTGTTGGGTAGGATTGTTCTCGTTAAGTATTACATCAATTACATACATTTTACCATCACTTGATGACTCAAACTCCTGTAATAAATCTGTTATTTCTGTAAAAAAGTCACTGATAACACTTCCTTTAATGACCGTATCTCCAGAACTTAAAACTGTTTTAGGCATACTAAACCCATCTTTCGTGAATAAAGCAGTATAATTGAAATTCGTATCCTTTTCAAACCTGAAACTGTAATTTAATGCAGCTTCTGATAAATACAATGCAGAATCTATGCCCAAATCACCCCACGAGCCGCCTTTAGGTATATTGACTTGGTAATAGAATTCATTAAAGGCTTTTAGTCTGTTTACCAAATCAGCATTATCACTTTTAGCGGACTCAACAAACTCTTTTCGACATGAAAACGATAAAACAACCGAAAACAGAACAAAATAAATCGTTATTTTTTTCATTACATTATCTTTCTAATTTTCAAATATATAAAAAAAATATTAATAAACAAACAAGCAATTAAGCACTAATGAAATCTATATTCCGGATATTTCACAATAAAAAAAACATAAAAACAAATCTCATAAAAAAATAAACCTGGAGTCTATAATCCTTATTTTTTGTTTAAATTTTATCCGATAGGCAACTTTTTTCGTATAATTGGGTATGCGTTTTGTTTTTTCATTCTTACTCTTCGGATTCGTTGGTTTTTTGAATGCCACACATTATTATACGCGAAGCGGTGAATTCGCCGGCGCATACGACCATTTTAATCCGAATATTGCCCTAATAGACCACGATTTCGCCAGTGGGAAAGACACCATTATTGAATTTCCAATTTCGGCTCGGGAATTTCATATCGTTGCAAAAATAGTGCGTTTAGAAAGTTTAAGGGGCGATGCAGACGAGGTGTTATATATTGCGCACACCGTAAACAATAGAGCCAAACAATTGGGTACAACGATGTATGCTTTATTAATGACCGGATTTTCTTCGGTTAAAAGTTACCATAAAACAGAATTAAGTCCCCAAGACACCTCTTATGGAGCCCGCAATGCACGAGCGGCCGTATTGGATGTATTATTAGGAAATCCGGATCCGACTCACGGGGCCACCTTTTGGGATGGAACCGACTTTTTGGCCTGGGGTTTACAATCGCCGAATGGCACACCTCAAAATAAATTCGAGGAATACCATTGCATAGAAATTCCTGAAGATATTTATCAGGCATATTTATACAACCATGTGCTTCGATACAATGAGCAAGTTGTTCGTTATTCGCGTCGGGAATATGATTTTCCGGCCGAGGTATTTGTGCGCACCGAAAATTGGCAAGACGATTGCTTTGCCTATAAAACAGGAAGTCGTTCTCCCTATAGAATTGAGGCCACAGCAACAGCCGGGTTTACTATTTTCTGGAAAATGTATGAATACAGAGAATAGAGATTTATAATTTCTCTAAAGCAATTTTAATTCTACCTATACTTTCTCTGATTTCTTTTTCGGATGCGGCATAACTTATGCGAATAAATTCCGGCATTCCAAATGCACTTCCCGGAGTTATAACCACATGTGCTTCGTAGGCTAAATACATACAAAGATCTTTCGCATCATTCATGATTTTCCCGTTAAAGGTTTTACCTAAATATGCACTAGCATCGGCAAATACATAGAATGCCCCTTGGGGCACATTACAGACTAGTCCGGGTATTTCTTTCAATGCCTCTAAAACAATGCCTCTACGACGAAGAAATTCTTGTTTCATATAATCCACTTCCTTCGGATCTGCTTGCAACGCTGCTATGGCGGCACGCTGGGTAATAGAACAGGTAGCGGAAGTATATTGCCCTTGAATTTTATTACAAGCCTTTACGATTTCTTCATTTGCACCTATATATCCAAATCTCCAGCCGGTCATAGCAAAGCCTTTACTCAGTCCATTCACCGTTATTACACGGTCGCGTATGCTTGGGAAAGCTGCTAAACTCTGATTATTTCCCTCGTAATTCATGATTTCATATATCTCGTCAGAGATTATAAAAACCTGTGGATGACGCTCAAAAACTTCGACCCAAGCTGCCATTTCTTCTTTACTCATAACCGAACCACTCGGGTTGCAAGGCGAACTAAAAATCAGCAATTTAGTCTTTGGAGTAATGGCTGCTTCCAATTGTTGAGCCGAAATTTTAAAATCTGTTTCTATGCTCGATTTAACCAAAACCGGTACTCCGCCGGCATAATTAACCATATCGAAATAACTCACCCAATAGGGCACAGGCAAAATCACCTCATCGCCTTCGTCCAATAAAGCAAAAACCACATTGGCTATACTTTGCTTGGCACCGGTAGAACTGAGAATTTCGGTCAATTTATAATCGAGTCCATTATCTCTTTTAAACTTAAGCTGAATGGCTTCAAGCACCTCTTTATATCCGGGTACAGGTGTATAATGCGAGAAATTATTATCTATGGCTTCGTGAGCGGCCTTTTTAATAAAATCGGGGGTGTCAAAATCGGGTTCCCCTAAAGACAAATTGATCACATCATGGCCCTGTTCTTTCAGTTCGCGACTCAAACGAGCCATAGCTAATGTCTCGCTCTCCCCTAATTTGCTTACTTTTTTCGAAATGAAACTCATTTATCTTTTCTATTTTGGTTGTAAACGTACAAAAAAAATTGACTTTACAACCTAATTTTATAATATATTAAAACCTTCTGCATGCATAACAAAATCAAGCTTTACAGAAGATTTAATTTCATAAAAAATCCCCGACTCAAAAAAGTCGAGGATTTTCTAAAAAAACCAATATATAGATTAGTTCGAACGAACGAGTTTAGCGTGGAAAACATTACCATTTTCAATCAAACGTAGCACATAAACGCCAGCTTGAGCAGGAGCTGGAATAGTGTTCCATCCTTGAGTTGTATTATTGGTAGTGTATATAGTACGTCCACTCATATCAATTAATTGAAGAGTAGGTTGAACGAAGTTCGACTCAGTAAAGTTGATAGCCCAATAATCTAATTGGTTAATCACTAAAATTTGTTGACCTTCAGCTTCAACTAAACCAACACTTTCTACAGTTACTTCGTAAGAGGCGGTGGTATCTGTATCATCCCATTGATTTTTCACTACACAAGCAACATTATAAACGCCAGGAGTATCGAAACCAGCAGAGTGAGTAGCAGAAGTAACAGCGGGATTAAATGGAGTAAAAGTTGAGCCATTTAAAGTACCCCAAGAGAAAGTACTATTTGGATGAGTAGAAATGGCAGTTACAGGGAAACCAGTAGATCCAACGAAGATAAATTGCGGAGAAGTACTAGTAATTAAAGCTTCAAATTGAACTACTTCACCAGTAACATTACCAGAAACACCTGTCACAACAGGATCATCAGATAATACACGGAATTGATAGTTACCACCATTAACGTGGTTATTAGGGATATTTAAAGTAATTGGAGCTACCACATCACTCGCCAAAGTACCAACTACAGTACTATTTATGAAATCACCTGTTTCGTCAGACATTTCAACTGTGAATGTATTTCCAGCATTGAAAAGTACATTTGAGGTGAAGTCTAAAGTAGTTTGAACATTTGCATTTGGAGAAAGGTAGAATACAGAATCAGAAAGTGAAACTGTTTTAATAGTAGTACCATTTGTAACAATTATTTCGACTTCATTACTTGTAATTGAGTCGCCATGTGCATTTACAGATCTAGCTACAACGTAGAATGTACCTATAGTTGGGAAGTTAGGAGTGTAAGATGCACCAGTTTCAGATGGACTAAAATCTATATATGGACCACCTGAAACAGTTGCAAATTTCCAAACACGAGAAGCAGATTGAGATTCAGTAACTGAAATAGTTGAACCATTCATATTATATTCAATAGTTTGAGTTGCTGTTGGAGCAATTGAATTAGAGAATTGATCTACCACTAAATCAACACCATTATCACTTCCTATTAAAGGGAAATCAGATGAAACTACACGAATTCTATAACCAGCACCTGTTGGTGTATTTGATGGAATACTAGCATTGATTGTACCAGAAATTGAACCATTTGCAGTTCCAATTGCAACCGGAGCAGCAAATGAACCATTTGCATCTGATAATTCAGCAGTAAATACATTAGCCGCATTCAGCGTACCACCATTTACAGTAAATGGAACCGTTACACTTGCATTTGGTGCCGATGCACTAAATTCGAATGGAGACCCAGCAATAGTACCAGTAACTATATTCACGTTACTTACAGTAACTTCAACTTCATTCGAAATATAAGTCTGACCCATAATTTGACTTTCACAAACTACATAATACGTACCAATTGTAGAGAAGTTTGGAGTATAAGTAGTTCCTGTTTCAGCTGGAGCAAATGAAGAATAAGGCCCGCCTGAAGTAGTAGCAAATTTCCACTCGCGTGAAGTAGCTGTTACCGATTCGTTCACCGTTAACGTAGTACCATTGGTTGATAAAATTAAGTTTTGAGGAGCAGATGGAGATACAGAATTTCCAATATAAGTGATTGAAATATTTGAAGCAAAAGTACTATAGATAGCACCTATAGAACTTGCCCACACTCTAATTTTATAATTCGTGCCACTTGCCGTACCAGCAGGAATTACAGCATTTATTGTTCCTGCATCGGAACCCGCAGTAGTAGTATTGTATGTGCCTATATTAACAGGGTTTGCAAAAGAACCTGAAGCATCTGATAATTGTGCTGTAATAACTGTACCAACAGGTACTTTAGCAGGAGGACCACTAATAGTAAATGGTACCGACACGTTTGCACCTGCTGATGCTGATACAAAGTATGAAAGAGGATTGATGGTACCAATATTAAGTTTTGGATTGTAAATCAATTCAACATCGTCAACATAAACAGTATCACCAGCAGTACCACCACCTGCATCTTTATTAGTAGTAAATGTTATTAAGATATAGGCTGGATTTGTAGATCCACCCACTGCTGTGTAAAATGGAACAGAAAAACGTTGCCATACATAATTGGTTCCGTTATATGTCCTGTTATAATTAAGTGTTGCTTTAGCTACTCTATTTGCTAAAGCACCAGTAGGATCTTTATAATTTGAATTATCATGAATAACAGCATTCATACGTGCTTGGTCCGTAGTAGATCCATTTTTAGGAATGAATTTAGCCCAGAACACTACTGAATCTGGTACTTCTGTTAATGGCATTCTAAAATTAGCATCCGTTGAAATGGTCATATTGTGATTCTTCGAACTATCATTTGCTGTAGTACTTCCAATACGAATCTGACCTGAAGTCATATTTCCATTCGCAACGATTCCTAATGCACTTGTAGACCAAATTTTAGCACTAGAACTTCCGGTTGAACCTGGTCGTGTATGATTGGATTGTGATAGTCTTTGCTCTGTAGCAGTAGGACATGCTATACCAGATAAAAAACCCACATCACAATTTGCAGTTTTGAAAGAGTTCCAATTTTGTGGTTCTTGGTTTGCTGCACCTGGATTATCCCATAATTCAAAACCTCCATTTACCAATTGGGGATAACTCTGTGCATGCAGCGTTACGCCTGTTCCCAACACAATGGCTAAAATGAAAATTACTCGGTTAAGTAAAGATTTAATCATAGTTGTTTTTATTCGTTATATAATAGTTTAAGTTAATGACGCGACGCGCGCGACATAGTAAGGCGATTAAGCCGGCCGAAAAGTTACAATTTATTTCAACAAAAACAATAAACCATTCATTATCAGATATAAAAAAATGCCGCAACGTAAATAACATTGCGGCAATGCCTATATAAAAATCCGCATTAGGGATTCCTTTCCATCAAAAAAGTTCAGTTTTATATTCCATCTCCATCGAGCAGATTTCCTAATCCCCCGAGCAGGCTACCTTCTTCCTTTTTACCGCCGGGACTGGCATAAGTAAGAATTCTACCTGCGAGTCGGCTTATGGGCAGGGTTTGCAACCATACTTTTCCGGGACCGCTGAGGCTGGCATAGAAAAAGCCCTCTCCGCCAAATATTTTATTGCGTATACCTTTCACCAATTCGATTTGATAATCGACACCTTGTGTAAACCCTACTATACAACCCGTATCGATTTTCAATTTTTCGCCGGGTTGCAATTCCCGTTCTATAATATGACCACCTGCATGTAAGAAGGCCATTCCGTCTCCTTCCAGTTTTTGCATAATAAAACCTTCTCCGCCAAAGAGTCCGGTTCCCAATTTACGTTGAAATTCAATACCCACCGAAACCCCTTTTGCAGCGCATAAAAATGCATCCTTCTGACAAATAATTTTACCGCCCATCTGACTCAGGTCTGCGGCGATAATGCGTCCCGGATAGGGAGATGCAAAAGACACCTGTTTCACAGCTCCCGTTTGGTTGGTATAGGTAGTCATAAACAAACTTTCACCGGTAATCAATCTTTTTCCGGCACTGAGCAATTTGCCCATAATACCTCCCGAACTTTGGCTTCCATCCCCAAAAATAGTAGCCATTTCGATTCCATTATCCATATACATAAAAGAGCCTGATTCGGCGATCACCGTTTCATTGGGATCGAGTTGGATTTCCACGCATTGCATTTCGTGTCCGTGAATCTGATAATCGATTTCGTGATTCTGTTTCATTTTACTAAATTTTGAATAAAAGTAGTATGCATAGAAATATTACGCAAAAAAATAAGGGCGAATTGAGCATAATGGGCCACCAATACACAAGTATGGCGGTCGAATCAGGGTTTATCTTTTAAATCTTTCTCCAAATTATTCTCTCCTAAATTCACCTTAAATTGAGTTGCAAACACGGCTTGTGCGGCCAGAAAATCGTCGTTTACCTGCTTACTTCTTTCTTCGATGCGCATCAATACATTTTGAAAACGTTGGGCATTATTGCTTATGTCCATTCCTTCGTCCACAATGGCGATAATATCCATATATTCATTCTGGGCTACAGATTTATACATAGCAAAGAGGCGCAGGGCAGCTTCTTTGAATTGTGTATTTCCTTTGTAGGGGGATAAAGATTTCAGTTCTTGGGTAGATAAGTCGACCTGTTGCAATACCAGAGCATGTTTTTCGGTCATACTTTTCTTTTTTCCTTTTCCGCAGGCTTGCATAAAATCCTGAATAGCCATTCCGATTTTATTTTGTTCTTGAATTATAAAATCGTTGTAGTCGACTGCATACTGAAAAGTTTTTTGGGCAAGCAAACTTGGACTTGTTGCCATGAACAACAAAAACATGGAAAAAATAAACTGTCTCATAAATGAATAATTACCTTTGTAAAGTTACACAAAATTAATGCCATGAAAGTAAGCGGAAATTTGATAAAAATGAAAACAGTTGCGGGAGATCCGATACAATATAGTCTGACTTTGGGTACAGAGCGCGTTGAAATAAACGAATTACTGGGTCAAAAAATAAAGTTGGATTATGCTCATGAGATACATTGTATTGTGTGTGGAAGGCGCACGCCTAAGAGTTTTGCGCAGGGACTGTGTTATCCTTGTTTTCGGGATTCGCCGGAAAATTCAGATTGCATCATCAGGCCCGAATTATGCCGGGGTCATTTGGGTGAGGGTCGGGATCCGGAATGGGAAAAGGCCCACCATGTGCAGCCCCATACGGTCTATTTGGCCTTAAGCAGCGATATAAAAGTAGGGGTTACGCGCGACACGCAGATACCTACGCGCTGGATAGATCAGGGTGCATCCCAAGCCTTAATATTTGCAAAGACAAGCAATCGTTACCAAGCGGGGATGATAGAAGTAGCCCTAAAGGCTCATATACAAGACAAAACCAATTGGCAGCGCATGCTAAAAAATCAGGTTTCAGACAAATCATTACTCGAGGCAAAAGGCGCCATGTATAACCTCCTGCCCGATATGTGGAAAAGCTTTGTAGTGCCCGATAAAGAAATAGTAGAATTGCATTATCCGGTAATCCGTTATCCCGAAAAAGTAATCAGTCAGAATTTAGATAAAAACCCGACCCTGGAGGGTATATTAACGGGAATAAAAGGGCAATACTTACTCTTTGAAGACAATAGAGTAATTAATATACGTAATCACAGTGGATATTTGGTCGAACTGAGTGCCTGATATTAGTCTCTTTCGAAACGCATTTCCTTCATAATGCTATCGAGGCCTATTGTAGTGGAGCTTAGACTAAATGAGAATTTTTCCTTATTCAGAATATCGTATAAATCTCCATCGAGGTTCATGCTGTTTTCATTTGACATGGGAATATACCAAGTGCCGTTAGAAACGGAATCCTCGTGATTAATAAAAGTATATTTACCATCTCTTTTGAAAATATAAATCCTACTTTGGTCGTATTCAACTTCGGAGCTACTGTCGTTGGTAAGGAATAAAAGCTTTTCACTTTTAAGGTACCAACTGCCCATATACACTTCTTCGGCAGTTTTTTTGCATGAAAAAAACGGAAGAAAAGCTAGAGCAAGAGCTAAAATGGCAAAACGCTTCATAAGACAAATATAAGAAAGCCATGGAGAAGAAACCAGAGAAAAGAAAAAAAAACCTACATTTATGGGAATGAAAAGAGGGTTATTTTTGGGATTATTAGGTTTAGTATGCGGATTGAGTTGGGCTCAGGAAATCACCATTGGTCCCGACAACAGCATAAAGAATTCGGAAGTATTAACGCAGATTATCGGAGAAAAAGACAGCATTATTTACATTCAAAAATCACAAACTTCCGTATTCAAATCAGACGGAGAATATTTAGAGCGTTTCGACAGTCGCAGTTTAGAGAGTTTGGGCAGTATACCCTTATTGCTCAACAATGCATATATAGAGCATAGAGGTCGGCGTTTAGAGCCTCAGTTCGAAGACGTTTTCTTCTATCAAAACCGGATTATATTATGCCTGAGTGCCTATGATCGCAAGCAGAGAGAACTATTGGCATATGCAGCCATATTCGACAAAAACGACAGGCAGATTTCCTTGATTTTATTAGATCAGGTTAAGAATTCCACGGGTTATGATCCGGGCAGATTTCTTTTTTGGCCCGGTGCATCGGGCAATAAATTATTTGTATTTCAGATGACGCCTTCACCCAAAAAAGAGATGGCATTATACGGCATAAAAGTATTCAATTCGAATTGGGAAAAAGAGTGGCAGAAGGGCTTTTTATTGCCATATAAGCGCAATGATACAGAAATAATAAACGTCTTATCCGATGCAAGCGGAAATATAGCCATGTTGATAAGAGTATCTAAGCCCCGTAAAGAAGTAAAATTCGGAGGCAATCCCTATACCTATCATTTAATCAGCTATCTTTCCGGGAGTGAGGATGTGGTGGCACATTCCATAAGCATACCGAACAAAAAAATCACAGATATACAGATATTACTCAACCACAAAGACAAGATAATAGTGAGCGGATTTCTGTGTCCGGAGGGCAATTCGGGTATCACGGGGGCTTTTTACGGCTGTTATGCTTTTGATGGCAGTGTAGAAATGGAATTGCGCTATTCCAATTTCACCCAAGAAATTTTAGAGCAATTTCTGAAAGAGCGCAGTATAATGCGTGGAGATGGCTTGAGCGGATTTTCCATAGATCGTATATTTCTACGAGAAAAAGGGGGAGTGTACGTAATTTCGGAGCAATTTTTAATACAAGAAATATGCAATCGGGATGCGCGTGGCATACTGACTTGCAACTATTATTACTATTACAACAGCATAGTAGTGAATGCCATTTCGGAAGAGGGAAAATTTGAGTGGAATGCGATCATTCCGAAGTATCAGAGCAGTGTAAACGATAATGGTTGGTTTAGTTCCTACGCTGTGGCGCAAAAGGGCGATACTTTATATTTTCTGTATAACGAGCATGCCAAAAACTTCGACCAGGATGATCCGGAAAAATACAGGTCTATGATACGTCCCGGCAAGGCCAAGTTGGCCATGAGTAAACTAAGTCCCGACGGGAAGATTGAAAAAACAGCATTAGTAAGCAGTAAGACCGGGAACAATATAATTCGTCCCCGATTCTATCATTACGACAGCAAGGGAGATTTGATAATACCGGCCTTTTCGATGCAGAGCAACAATTTCCGGCTCATCAAAATCGCATTTTAATCCCATTTATACACTGTAAAGACTTCGGGCAATCGGGTATTTTCGCTGCTTAAGGTTTCGAGAATGGTCATCTCGCCATTTTTCATATTATACATACAGGCGTGTATATAGGGTCTCTTATTTTTTTGCCATGATTTTTGAATCACGATAGTTTTGGCAATATTATAAATTTGTTCCACCGTCACCAGTTCGGTTAGTCGGTCGGCCTTCTGGTTGGGATCGGCTATGGTGTTTAATTCGGCTTCATTGCGCACATAAATTTCCTTTATTTGTCCGAGCCATCGGTTCAATACGCCATAATCGGTATTCGACATAGCAGCTTTAATTCCGCCGCATCCGGTATGACCGCAAACAATAATATGATCCACTTCCAGGTGTTCGACGGCATATTGCAATACGCTCATCACGTTCAGGTCGCTGTTTACTACCAGGTTAGCTATATTTCTGTGTACAAACATTTCGCCCGGGTCGGTATCCGTAACTTCATTTGCGGGTACGCGGCTATCGCTGCACCCGATCCACAAATAGCCGGGTTTTTGTTCATTACAAAGTCTATCGAAGAAAGTAGGGTCTTCCTTTACAATACGTTCTGCAAATTTTTTATTACCGCTGAGGATGCGTTCAATATTTTTCATCAATCGAGTTTAAGTTTATCTCCAATAATTTTAACCTGAACATCTTGATCGGGTGTACTTTCGATATATTCAACGAGCAGTTCCTTCACATCTTCGTCCATAAAATCGATTTTACTGGTATCAAAAACAATAGAAGTACCGGGTTGCACTTTCAGCAGATCACTTTTCAGTGCGGCTTTATTTGTAAACACAATATCCTTATTAAAGAGGAAAGTCCACTTATTCGATTCTCTGATGAGGGTATAGGCATTTTTCTGATTCGATTTCATTACAAAGACTACACCTGTAATAATACCTATAAGTACGCCCACGAGCAGGTCACTAAACAAAATAGCTACGATAGTAACCACAAAAGGGATAAGCGAATTCATTCCTTTTTCCTTTTGTTCTTTAAACAAAGAAGGTTTAGTGAGTTTATAACCCACGGTAATGAGTATGGCTGCCAGGGAAGCGAAGGGTACAAAATTCAGATATTTTCCGAGGAAAAGTACGGCAAGTAAAAGCCATGCACCGTGCATAATTGCCGAAAATTTAGATACACTTCCGGAGTTGATATTAGCCGAGGAGCGGACGATAACGGCCGTAACGGGGATACCTCCGATCAATCCGGCCAATACATTACCCGACCCTTGAGCGATCAATTCGCGGTTGGGTGAAGTGATGCGGTTATGCGGGTCCAATTTATCCGTAGCTTCGATACTGAGGAGAGATTCCAAACTAGCCACCACGGCCAATTGAACGGCCACGATCCACACATTCATATTCGAAAACAGGCCCGAAAAATCGGGATGTGTCAACGAGGTAAAGAATCCGGTAGAGGAACCGAAATCGGGAATGTTTACCAGATGTTCTTTAGAGAGATAAAAAGAGGGTAAAAAACGAGAAAACAAAAAATTGAGTCCCACCCCCAGCAATACTACCACGAGGGCACCGGGTACAGTTTTCAGTATGGGAGTTTTCTTAAAAAAGGGTTTATCCCAAAGAAAGAGGATAGCAAGAGAGAGCAGGGAGATAATAACGGCTCCGGGGCTGATGAACTGGAGCATATGAAAAAGTTCGGAAAAGGTATTTTGATTATCCTTTTGGATAAAAGCAAAATCTCCGGAAGCATTGACGTCATATCCGAAGGCGTGGGGAATTTGCTTCAGAATTAGAATAAGTCCGATTGCGGCGAGCATACCTTTAATCACCGAATTGGGAACATATTGGGCGAGTATGCCTAATTTAAAGGCTCCGAGGGCCAATTGAAAAAGTCCGGCTATGACCACAGCGGCGAGGAATAATTCGAATGATCCTAAAGTAGCAATGGCACCGGCAACGATTACGGTAAGTCCGGCCGCAGGTCCACTCACACTGGTGTGGGAATTACTAATTAATCCGACCACAATACCACCGACCATTCCGGCAATCAGTCCTGATATCACATTGGCATCAGAGGCGAGCGCCACGCCCATACAGAGGGGCAAAGCCACCAAAAAAACCACAATAGAAGCGGGAAAATCCTTGGTCATCAAGGAGTTTGCATTCACTCTTTTCATAAATGTTTATTCTTTTCTAAATATTCGTTATACAATTCGGTAATAATACCGTCAGATAATCCGATTTTGGGCACGAGCATGGTTTTGATATCAAGCTGTTTGCAAACAAAAAGGTAGAGATAAGCGGCGGGTTCGATTACATCGGCGCGGTCCATATTCAAGCCCAGTTTGGCCATACGTTCTTCGTAGGTCAGACTTTGAATTTCCTCGTACATTTCTTTCAATTTCTTAACCGGCAAAGGTTTTCCTTCCTTAATGCCCGACAATTTAAACAGCCGGTTGATATTCCCTCCCGAGCCTATAGCAATAATTTCGCCTTTGAAATTCTTTTTAATATTTTTCAGATCATTTTTCAATCGGTCGAATTCCTTAGCATTAACGGCATTGGCCAGCATGCGCACCGTTCCCAATTTATAGGAATGAGAAATAGAATCTTTATCCGGGGCAAAAAAGCTGACTTCCGTACTTCCTCCGCCAACATCCATGAAAATATATCCATTTTTCAATCCCGTTTTTTCGACCAAGCGATTGGAGTGAATCACCTTTGCTTCCTTTTCGCCGTCGATAATATTGATTTGTATGCCCGAATCGTTATATACCCTGCGGATTACATCCTCCTTATTATCGGCTTCACGCATAGCAGAAGTGGCATAAGCTTTATAGGCAACGACCTCGTGCACATCCATCAAATGCTTAAAGGCAATCATGGTTTTTGTAAGCCGATTCAATTTTGCTTCCGATATAATTTTGGTTGCAAAAACATCTGCACCCAGGCGCACAGGCATACGTATAAGGGAAACTTTTCGGAAAGTGGTATGCTCTCCGTCGACCAGTACGTTATAAAACAATAAACGTATGGCATTCGACCCTATATCAATAGCTGCAAATTTCAAATAGAAATATTTTTCACAAAACTACAAAAAAGCAATAAGTAAACTACAGTTGCTCTTTTGGGTCATCCGAAAATGAAGGTTGAATAGCATTTACTCGTTTATTCATAACCATATACCACAAAGGCGGAACTGTAGCGAGAATCATGCTGCCGGGGTATCCGGTGGGCAATTGGGGACTTTCATCGAAATGCCTCAATATCTGATACTTGCGACTTGCCTTATAATGATGATCGCTATGTCGGGTCAATTCAAACAGAAAAATGCGACCCAATTCATGGCTACTATTCCATGAGTGTGAGGGTTTTACGACTTCAAAATACCCCGATTCCAACTCCTTTCTCCGCAGTCCGTAATGCTCTATATAATTCACTGTCTCCAGCAATAAAACCGCTAAAAAAGAAGTAGTTAAATACAAAATGATAGCTTTACTATCAAATAACAAAAAAATAACAAGGGCGAAGGCGATTTGGCTGAATAAAAAAGTCAGCATATGGTTGTGTAGAGACCAAAATTTCTTGCCCCGCCGTTCTAAGTCCTCCCTCTCCCATTTCCATGCGGCCAAATATTGATAGAAAACAGACCTGACCCAAAAGGCATATAAAGATTCGTTGAGGCGCGCCGTAGCGGGATCCTCGGGCGTACAAACGTATTTGTGATGCCCTCGATTATGCTCGATCGTAAAATGCAGATAATTGGCCGGTAACAACAAGAATCGCGCTAACCATTTTTCCAATTCCGTATTTCTATGTCCCAATTCGTGCGCAATATTAATTCCCATAGTGCCCAGTAAAACTCCCATAGACAAAAGCATTCCTATCAATTCGACCCGGGTGAACTCATGACGTTGTTCTAAAAAATAGAAAAGTAAGATATAAATTAGGGGAACATGCAGATACAGCAGATAGTCGAACCAAACCATGCTACTCAGCTTTTCTTCATCTTGGGGATTGGGATTATTCTTGCTGAAAGGCAGAATCAATTCCATCAATGGCAAACCCACAAAGGCCACCAATACCACCGTCCAAGTCCAGCCTCCTTTCAAATAAATGCCCAAAAAAGCACCCAAAGGAACCGAATAAGCAGCGAGATATTTTAAATTTTTCCAAAGCGACATAAGCTATTCTATTCCTAAATATTCACGAATAAAACTGTCTTTTTCTGTATCCATATACGAAGAGCGCATACGATCCAGCTCATCCGCTTCATCCGCTTTTCCAATATAACGCATTCCCTCAGCCACACCTACGAGTCCATTATAGGCTCCAAGTCTGACATAATTCGAGCATTCATTTTTCAATACCTCTTCAAAAAAACCACCTGCATATTCCAGTTCTTCCCATTTTGCAAAATCTTGTACATAATACCCATAATAAAGCAGTGCGATATACTCATCGATCAAATCTACACTGCGTCCCGCATAGCGTTTATAGAAGTCGAACTTATCCGGCACATTATGTTGATGATATAATTCTGCCAATACACGTATATAATCATTATGCATATTATTTTCCCACTCCGCGCTGATCTCGAGTGCCACACGATAATTCACCTCAAACAAATAGCGCAATGCCATGCTTGCAACCTTGGGTTGGGCGGTGCGACACAGTTTAACCGTATTTTCCAATTTTTCATTCTCATTCCAATAGCGCATAAAAATCTGTAATACAAATTGGCGTACTTCCGGATGCACATTTTCGTCGTAAAGCATCTGCTGAAAATGGGGATAAAAGACCTGGGCATCTTCCGTATCTTCAACAAGGGAACCGAAAAAATACAAGGCTGTAGATTTAATTTTATCCGAAGGCGATTTCAATGCTTCCAACAAAAAGGCATGGACATTGGAATGATTTTGCAAATAGCGCAATGCAATCATTTTATCGGCAAATAATGGGGCATTTTTCCATTGATGTTCCCAGTAAGACATGGGTTTATCTTCTTCGATTTCGGCCAATAAAATCTTTTCGGCATCGAGGTTAATATTCACCGGTTTTTTCCGAAAATGGAAAGTATAAACCGAGTCGGCAGAATACAAAAGAATGTGCTCGCGCTGCACGCTTCCGTCTTCGAAATAAAAATCTACATCTATAGGCAAACGATAATATTGCTGATTGCGCAGGGTTGTAAATTGGCTCAATTCAAGTTCGGCCTGAAAAACAGAATCGCGCCTGTTTACACTATGTCTGCATTCCAAAACGGGATGTCCGGCATCCAAAAACCACTGATTAAAAAACCAGTTTAAATCTTCTCCCGAAACCTCTTCAAAAGCCAGACGCAGGTGGTGCACTTCAACGGGCTTATTGGCATTTTGGGTCAGATAATGCTGAAGGCTCCTGAAGAAGGTATCATCGCCTAAATAATAGCGCAGCATATGCAGTATTCTTCCGCCCTTGGCATAGGAATGACTGTCGAACATTTCGCGGCGATCTTTATAGTTGAAACGGATCAGATCTACCATTTTATCTTCTGCTTCCGAGAAATAAGAATCGGCTTCTTCCCAGGCTTTTTCATCGGCATAGAAACGGCCGTACTTATGTTCGAACCACAAATATTCGCTGTAGTTGGCAAAGGCTTCGTTGAGCGGAAGATTGGCCCAGGACTCGCATGTAACCAAATTTCCGAACCAATGGTGAAACATTTCATGGGCCACTATCCCTTCATTCGAAGCAAAGCGCAGGTCGGCAGGAGGCCTTTGTACAAATTCGCCGAATACCACCGCGCCCGTATTCTCCATAGCTCCGGAAACATAGTCGCGAACCACAATCTGATTGTATTCTTTATAGGGATAGGAAACACCCAATTTCTTGCTGAAAAAAGACATCATTTCTCGCGTATGTGCAAAAATATCAAGCGCATAGGGAGCAAAAGACGGCTCTACATAATACTGCATGGGAATGCCTTTTTGAGCATCTTTGACCAGGGCATATTTTCCAATGGCAAACATAACCAAGTAGGCAGCATTGTCCTGACTCATTTTCCAAATATCCGTGCGCGTTTTATCGGCATTTTTCAGCGAAGAAATCCTTGTTCCATTCGATAAGGTTTGCAAACTATCCGGAACACGCAGACTAATGGTATGCGTAAATCTTTCGTTGGGACTATCTATAAGTGGAAACCAGAGTGAATTATCCTCCGTTTCGCCCTGAGTCCACACTTGCAAAGGTTTTTCGGGAAAATAAACTCCCGGTCTCACAAAATATGCCCCTCTTTCGTAGGGGTTCAGCAATGGAGCATGCAAGCTCAGCTCATTGGGTCTTGCCACATATTCGATAATCAGGCTGTATTTTTCCTCTCTTGTATATGTCCGACCCAAGGCTATACGCAATTTATAGCCATCATAAAGAAAGGCTAAGTTCTTACCCGAAGTGGACCTTACACTATTAATTTGCATGCCTTTCGCATCCAAAATCAGCGAATCTACAGGCTGGTTATAGGGGCGAACCAATAAGCTTTCTTTGCCATAAATATAGGCTTTATCGAAATCGAAAGACAAATGTAGATCTACATGCAAAATATCATTTACTCGTTTTGCAGAACCATGATAGGTTTTATAATCGTAGCTATAAGCATCGTAAAACGCATATTCATCCTCATAAAAAGGTTCTTCCCATGTTTCAATTTTTTCCATTTGGAGTGGAATACTTTTGATGATTTGCTGAGCATAAGTCGAACTGCCTAAACAGCACAAAAGACCCGTTAAAACGATATAGAAGCGCATAGTATATTTCATGGTTATAAAGCTGAAAAAATAAAGGTATAAAAAAGCAAGTAATTGCCCATGATTTGCGAAAAATATGAGCGAAAAAAAAAGTAAAACAAATGGCGAATGAAAAAATATGTGTATATTTAACCTTTAAAATCGTTTGTATAATGAAAAAACAAATACTTCTTTTCATACTCCTTCTGAGCGGAATTGCAGGCTATGCGCAAGGCATCGCTATAATTGACATGAATGGCAATGACGTTACCGACGGCAATTTCAGACCTTGGCAACTCTATCCGAATCAAGAAGTGGGCACGCATTTTCAAATTGTAAATACAAGCGCATTCGATACGGATATTTCTTTAAAAATCACATCGCTCACATTGCCTCAAGGTTGGGCTAAGTCTTTGTGTCTCATTCAGTGTTGGCCCGATAATCCACCTGTAAATTTCTCCTATAATATTTTTTCCGGTGATACAGCCAGCGATGATTTGATTATGAATATTACAGCCGGCAACAGTACAGCCGAAGCATTTGAATATATAGTAGGCGTTACCAATTTTGCCACAGGCGACACATTGGCTACGGTAAGAATGTACGGAGATGCGCAAACGGCATCCGTAGAAGCGGTAAAAGCTGCAGAATCAAAACTATCCTTCTCGCCGAACCCATCCAACGGTTTAGTGAATATTCTTTACAGCACGGGTTTAAGCAAAAACTCTAAAGTTGTAGTGCGCGATTTAACGGGTCGTACTATCATTTCTCAACCATTAAACGGAACTCAAGGTACAAGCAGCATCGATTTAAGCAATCAACCTGCAGGCATCTATTTAATCTCTATGGTTAGTGGTGGAACTACCATTAGTACACAAAAATTAATTCTTCGCTAATAAGCGGTCACATACATAATTTATGTAAGCTCAACTTTGGTTGGGCTTTTTTTGTTTGGGCGTGGGCAAAAGGCTATTTCCAATGCCACCGGCTTCCGGGCTTTTCGCGCAACAAGGTTGCTTGCTACAATCCCGCACGCAAATTGAACGAACCATTTTCAATTAAAGCTTTTTATAAGTGCACAAAAAGAAGAGAGGACAAATATTTTGCCCTCTCCTACTTATAAAATCGTTTTAAAATCGCCGTTTGAATCTCTATCTTAAAAGAGCAGAACCCAAAAAATACGCTTCTGTAGCCGAAGGTACGGCCAATTTAATCCAGCCATACTTTTCCTTTCCTTTATGTAATGACTTTATTCCCACATAAGCTGTTCGAGATTCCCATTTTACATAAACATAGTTTGTAGGATGAGGGGTATTGTTTACAATTTTAGCTAATACAGGAATTTCACTTTTATTCCCATAATTTTCCGTTTTATTAATCTCTTCTCCTTGTTCAAATAGTTTTACCGTATATGGATTTTGGTAATAAATAGGCGGAGGATATAAAGCAACCTGAAACTGGTTTGTATCAGCGTTGACTAAATAAATTCTAATAAAACAAAAAAGCCGCTCCAAAACTGGAACGGCTAAAATAACCTGAGTATAAAAAAATTATACAGTCATAATTTCCTTTTCTTTATTCGTCAATATCTCTTCTACGCGTGCAGACATTTTATCTGTGATTTGTTGAATTTTGCTTTCAGCATTTTTGGCTTCATCTTCCGCCAATCCGTCCTTCTGCAATTTTTTTATCTTCTCGTTCGCATCACGGCGTCCGTTACGAATAGCCACTTTGGCATCTTCGCCCATACTTTTGGCCAATTTCAAAAGATCTCTCCGACGCTCTTCCGTAAGCGGTGGCAAATTAATTCGTATTATTTCGCCATCATTACCCGGATTAAGTCCGAGATTTGAATTAATAATAGCTGTTTCAATAGCCTTGAGGGTAGATTTATCCCAGGGTTGCACCACCAGGGTACGGGCATCCGGGGTAGAAATATTGGCTACACTACTCAGACCCATCATACTGCCATAGGCTTCAACCATAACCGAATCGAGTAAGGCCGTATTGGCTTTACCGGTACGCACACGCAGTAATTCATATTCCAAATGAGAAATAGATTTCTCCATTTGTTCGGTTGTTTCTTGATATATGGATTGTAAATCGCTCATAGTCTAAAATTATTTTCACAAATATAAACCTAGTTTTTATAATAAAAACACAAAAAATTAAGCATTCACAAGGGTACCTATATCATCGCCTTGCACAATTGAGAGCAAAGTTCCGCTTTGGTTGATATCAAATACAATGATGGGTAAATTATTCTCTTTGCAAAGGGTGAATGCCGTCATATCCATAACATTGAGATTTTTCTCATACACTTCGGCAAAACTAATGCGGTTATAGCGCACAGCATCAGCGTTTTTGCGAGGATCGGCGGAATAAATCCCATCCACCTTAGTGCCTTTCAAAATCACATCAGCTTGAATTTCTATGGCTCGTAATGCTCCGGCCGTATCGGTTGTGAAATATGGATTTCCTGTACCTGCACCGAAGATAACCACGCGACCTTTTTCTAAATGGCGTATAGCTCTACGGCGAATAAAAGGTTCAGCTACTTCTTTCATTTCAATAGCCGATAATAATCGCGATGGCACACCATGATTTTCGAGTGCAGATTGCAAAGCCATAGAATTAATAACTGTGGCCAGCATACCCATATAATCGCCTTGCACGCGATCGATTCCACCTTCCTCAGCCTGAATGCCTCGATAAATATTTCCGCCACCTATAACAATAGCTACTTCTACACCGCGATCTACCACTTTCTTGATTTCCTCGGCATAATGGGTGAGAATTTTGGAGTCAATTCCATAATGTTGATCTCCCATCAAGGCCTCTCCGCTAAGTTTCAGTAAAATCCTTTTAAATTTCATAGGACAAAAATAAGTAAAACAAAAAAAAAGAGAGAATTTCTTCTCTCTTAAATAAAATTTAGATTGCCATTAAGACAATGCATATCTTTTAAATGCAGTCACCGTAAGGTCTTTATCGGCAGACTGTACATATTGAGCAACACTTTTCTTAGAATCTTTGATAAATTCTTGATTCAACAAAGTATTTTCTTTGTAGAATTTCTCCAATTTACCTTTTGCAATCATTTCGATTTTATCTTCCGGTTTTCCTTCTTTACGAAGAATTTCCTTAGCAATTTCGATTTCTTTCTCAACCACATCAGAAGGCACATCTGCTTTATCTAAAGCTACAGGAGCCATAGCAGCAGCTTGCATTGCCACATCTTTAGCGATTGTTTCGATTCCGTCGGTCGATTTATTGAAACCCACCAAAGAAACTACGCGATTACCCGGGTGATTATAAGCCATAACATAAGCTGCTTCAATTTTCTCGAAACAAGCTACTTCAATTTTCTCTCCGATTTTACCAACCATAGATGTAATATGATCAGCAATAGAAAGTCCGTCTATTTGTTTGGCAAGCAATTCTTCTTTAGAAGCCGGGAAATCGTTGATAGCTATATCGGCAACTTTTTCGGCGAATGCAACGAAATCGGCATTTTTACCTACGAAATCGGTTTCACAATTCAATGAAACAACGATACCTTTAGTAGCTGCTGCATTGGTTTTACCAACAGCATAACCTTCGGTTGTTTCGCGATCGCTACGTTTATCGGCTACTTTTTGACCTTTTTTACGAAGGATTTCAACCGCTTTTTCGAAATCACCTCCGGCTTCAGTAAGGGCTGCTTTACAGTCCATCATACCCGCACCGGTTTGTTGACGAAGTTTATTTACTTCTGAAGCAGAAATGGCAACAGTAGACATAATATTTTAAATTTTAAAAGTTAAAAACAATTAGGCTTTTTCTTCCTCGTTCGAAGCAGATTCCTTAGCATCCGTAGTAGCTTCTACTTCATCTTTCGCTGCTTCTTTATCCATTTTGCGATCATTAAGTCCGTCCACTATAGACTGACAAACCACATCAAGAATTAGAGAAATAGATTTTGCAGCATCATCATTAGCAGGAATTGCATAATCCACTTCATTGGGATTAGAATTCGTATCTACAATTCCGAAAATAGGAATATTCAAACGATGTGCTTCAGCAATAGCGATATGTTCTTTCTTAATATCCACTACAAACACAGCTGCAGGGGTACGAACCATATCGGCAATACTTCCGAAATCTTTTTCCAATTTAGCACGGGTACGACTAACCATTAATCTTTCTTTTTTAGACAAGGTATTGATCGTTCCGCTTGAAATCATCTCATCGATTTGAGCCATTTTTTTAACGGCTTTACGAATTGTGATAAAATTGGTCAACATACCACCGGGCCAACGCTCGGTAACATAAGGCATATTGATTTTACCCACTTTCTCAGCGATGATATCTTGCGCTTGTTTTTTTGTTCCTACAAACAAAATCTTTTTACCGCTTTTAGCGATACGGTTCAATTGCTCGCATGCCTCATCCAGTTTCACTACAGTCTTGTTCAGATCTATAATGTGAATGCCATTCTTCTCCATAAAAATATAAGGAGCCATAGCGGGATTCCACTTTCTCTTAAGGTGTCCGAAATGTACACCTGCATCGAGCAATTCTTCTACAGTAACTTTTGCCATAATATAGTAAATCGAATAAAAAGATTAACGTTTGCTGAATTGGAATCTCTTTCTTGCTTTCTTGCGACCGAATTTCTTACGCTCCACCATACGGGGATCACGTGTAACCAGTCCTTGCTCGCGAAGAGAAGGTTTATATTCCGCATTCATTTCAACCAATATTTTAGAAATAGCCAAACGGGTAGCTTCTGCCTGTCCGTTAATTCCACCTCCAAATACATTCACACGAATATCGTATTGATTGCGATCCTCACCTGTTAAGATAAAGGGCTGCTGAATTTTATACTGTAGGATGTGGGTAGGAAAATACGAAACGTAAGGACGTCCGTTTACCAAAACATCACCTTTACCCTTTGCTAAATAAACACGGGCAACTGAGGTTTTTCTTCTTCCGGATTGAGAATATCTTTCCATGCTGAACTATTACTTAATGTCTTTAATATTTATTTGTTTCGGAGTTTGCGCAGCATGTGGATGCTCTGCTCCCTTATAGATAAACAAATTGTTGGAATAAATTGCATCACCCAAACGATTCTTTGGCAACATACCACGAATGGCACTTTCCAAAATCGCCTCAGGCTTACGTACCAACAATTGCTCAGGAGAAGCAAAACGCTGACCTCCCGGATAACCCGTATGACGCACGTATTGTTTTTCACTCACCTTATTGCCGGTAAAACGAACCTTCTCGGCATTGATGATTATCACCTTGTCGCCGGTATCGGCGTGTGGTGTAAATGTGGGCTTGTTCTTCCCACGAAGGATCTTCGCTACCTCTGATGCAAGGCGTCCTACTACTTGATTCTCGGCATCAATCAAAATCCATTCTTTTTTAACAGATTCTTTGGTCGCCGAAATTGTCTTATAACTCAGTGTATTCACGTCGAATTACTTTTTTTTGTTTATTGCTAAGTTCCCAATAAGGGGCTGCAAAGATATGAAAAAAAATTATATCCAAAACTTTTAACACAGAAATGTTAATCTCCTTTGCATTTTTTTTTCTTTTTGCCCCTTTTCATGCTGTTTCTTATTTCACTATTTCCATTTCTTCCAGCAACCAGTCTGCCTTCCCCCACGAATCTATAGTCCACAATACATATCGTATGTCGACCATAATATTTCTGCATTTCTCCGGATCAAACATTACATCGCTCATGGTACTCTCCCATGCCCGATCAAAATTTATTCCAACCAATTCGCCTTTTGCATTCAAAACCGGACTACCCGAATTTCCACCCGTGGTATGATTGCTTCCCAAAAATGAAACCGGCAAATTTCCATCTTCGGATGCATATGGCCCGAAATTTTTCTCTTTGTATAATTTCATCAATTCCGGCAATACATCAAATTCTTCATCTCCCGGCACATATTTCTCCAGTATTCCCTCCTGGTTGCTGAACGGACTATACCAAACGCCGTCCCTTGGCTCAAAACCTTCCACTTTTCCATAGGTCAACCTTAAGGTGAAATTGGCATCCGGCCAGTAAGTGCGTGACTCGGGCAAATATTTCATCATAGCGCCCACAAATATGCGCATCCATTTCTCATTTTGTTCAGGA
The DNA here is from genome assembly GCA_023432985.1 of Bacteroidota bacterium. Taxonomy (GTDB): domain Bacteria; phylum Bacteroidota; class Bacteroidia; order CAIKAF01; family CAIKAF01; genus JACVCJ01. The sequence goes on from JAEZEQ010000019.1 coordinate 23,827, forward strand.
TAATCCGCAATCGCCGGTCTTATCTTCAAAAACAACTCGTCATATACCTCTCCGGCAAATACGATAAAAGGATCTTTGGAATATTTCTTCCAGGCATTTTTGGGCAGCTTGGCAAAAAACTTTTCTGTTTTTTCTTTCGAACTAAATGCCGATTTTCCATATAATTCATCCGCTGCAGCCATCCAATTATCCCCATGTTTCGCTTGCATTGCTTTAACGGAATTCGGAATACGGGTTCCTGCATATTTTACAAATACCGGCATAATTTGGGCAAATATTTTCTTATCCGTTGCCAGATCCATATTTGCAAAAAATGCATTTTTTCTCAATTTCTCGACCTCTGCATCCCATTTACCCTGTTCTTTTAAAATCGCTTCATTTTCCATTAACTGCTTATAGGCATATACATAACGGATCATTTCGGGACCACTGACTATAAGTTCGGTATATAAATCTGCAGCCGCATTGGCCTCTTTGTATTTCTCGTTTAAGTCCTTCAATTTATCTAATGCCTCTGCATATACAGATCCGGCCGGCACCTTACTCAAATATAAGGCTTCCCATGCCTCTTTTTTGGCTATGGCCTGTAGACGGGCCAATCCTTTACTTTCTCCAATCCACTTTTTATAGGCATTACTTATGCGCGCCTGTTTGGATGCATATTGAATTCGTAAAGCATCGCTGGAACGCATGGACGCATCGATTGCTTTCAAGGATGCTTCGCGCATGGCTATACGCATCGGATTTTGATCTTCGAGAATAAAGCGTACAGCGTGCGAACTGAGGTATTGACGCGTACTTCCCGGGAAACCGTATACCATGGTGAAATCATTTTCTTTTACACCTTTCAAGCTTATGGACAAGTGTTTTAATGGCTTATAGGGTTTATTGGCCGGATCATAAGCGGCGGGTTTATTCTGTGCATCTGCATAAACGCGGAATACAGCAAAATCGCCGGTATGTCTGGGCCACATCCAATTGTCGGTATCCCCTCCAAATTTACCTATAGATCCCGGAGGAGCTAGAACCAAACGAACATCTTTAAAGGTTTCGGATACTTCTAATATATATTGATTTCCATAATACAAAGCGGTTACTTCTGCAGCATAATGCGTTCCGGAAACAGCATCTTGCTCCAGCTTTTCTATTCGTTTTGCAATGCGATTTTCGCGATCCGGATCATTATCTGCAATGCCGTCGAGAATTTCTTTGGTCACATCTTTCAGATATACGATACGCGTAGCGGTTACCCCCGCTGCCGGCAATTCTTCTTGTCTGCTCTTTGCAACAAATCCATATTTCAAATAATCTTTTTGTACGCTCGATAAATTGGCAATGGCCCCAAAACCACAATGGTGATTGGTAAATAATAAACCTTGCGCACTTACCATTTCACTGGTACAACCTCCGCCGAAAATGAAAATGGCATCTTTCAGACTGGCCTGATTGGCCGAATAAATCTCTTCTGCCGAAAGCTGAAGTCCCTTCGCTTTCATATCCTGAATATTTAATGCATAGGGCAACCACATACCCTCTACCGCATAGATCAGATTCGTCAAACATAAAAATGCAATCGAAAAAAGTAGCCTCATGAAGTAATGTTTTAAATTTTTATAAATCAAGCGGGACAAAGGTATGCATTATGATTTATTAACAAAATAAATCGAATCTCATGTAAGAAAGTGCCGCTTTTTGGAAAAGGGATTACATAATGGTAAACTTAAATTGCGCCTTAATTCATATTAAGCAACGTCCTTTGGGCAAAGTTTTAAAACCTGGTAATTTTTTATTTGAATATACTTTACTCACATCTATGAAACGTACATTCCACCTCCTGCTCATGCTTGTATTGTTTGCTTTTTCCGGAAAGGAAATCTACGCACAATGCAGCTATCCTGCACCTGTATCCCAGGATGCCAACATCAATTGTGGTCAGACAGCCACGCTTACAGCTACCGGCTCCGGTCCGAACATATCCTGGTATGATCAGGCCCTTGGCGGAAATCCCATTTTTAACGGACCTGTATTTACTACGCCCGTATTGGTAAACTCTAAAACCTATTATGTAGAAACGAATGACCACAACTCAGGTTCGGTGCAATTCGATTATACAGGTTCGCAACAGGTATGGATGGTTCCTGCCGGTGTTACCAGTATAGACGTGGAAGTCTACGGTGCCCAAGGTGGTTCTACCCAATACAGCAACGGCGGTTTAGGCGGTGTTGTGAAAGCAAGTATGGCGGTGACTCCCGGCGAAACATTATATGTATATGTCGGCGAACAACCCCTGACCGGTAATGGCGGATATAATGGCGGTGGCGGATGCTACAACTATTGTAATACCTCTATTAATAAAGGCGGTGGCGGTGGAACCGACATTCGTAAAGGCGGCTTTTTGCTGACAAACCGAATTATTGTTGCAGGTGGCGGCGGCGGAGCCGGGTATAATGCTACGAATAACTGTGCCGGTGGCGGCGGGGGCGGATTAACCGCTTTAGACGGATTATACAACGGGAGTTATAATGCTACTTACAGCGGAATGGCCGGAACTCAAACTGTGGGTGGATCCGGATCTAACAGATATCAGGGAAATTCTTTTTCCGGTGGAACTTCAAATAACGTTAACACGACCTATAGCAGCGGCGGCGGCGGCGGCGGATGGTACGGAGGAAGCGGCGGCTATTATTATGGCGGCGGCGGTGGAGGAAGCAGCTATGCCGACCCCACGCAATTCAGTAATATTACGCATCAACAAGCTATTCATTCCGGAAATGGGAAAGTAATCATTAGTTATTCCAGCGGAACCTGCCAAAGTGTGCGCGTACCGGTTGTCGTAAACGTAGATCAAAATGTACTCGTTCCCACTGCAACAGGTATACAATCTTTCTGTGGAACAGCAACGCTTAACGCTTCAGGATCTACGGGAATGTACGAATGGTTTAAATCGCCATATGATATGGTTCCTTTTGATACAGGAAGCTCTATCTCTATTCCGGTTTTATTAAATGACACCATCTTTTATGTAAGAGCTGTCGATAATTACAGCAACCCCTTATGTATGAGTCCGAAAATTGGTGTTATGGTGGATGTAATACCTTTACCAATGCCGGTTTTAGCGGATACCGTAACCATTAATTGTGCGGATGCAGCAACATTAAACGTTTCCGGACCTTCAGGTAATTTTCAATGGTTCGAATCTCCTGCAATGACTTCTGTATATGATACAGGAACATCTATACAAACTCCGCCATTAGGACTTGAAAAAATGTACTATGTAAGAGGAGTAAATGATTATACGAATCCACAATGTTTTACCGGATTAGATAGTGTTTATGTGAAATTAATTTCTCCGAATGCACCCAATACGGTAGACTCTATTTTTATAGCCTGTGGCGATACTTTAGCACTTCAAGCCTCGGGCTCTACCGGATTGTATAAATGGTACGACCAAGCTCAAGGTGGAAGCGTACTTGGATACGGCGCACAATATAATACAGGTCCTATTTTCGCCGATACGGCATATTTTTACGCAGAAGCGTATGATACCATTCCTGCCACTCCTATCGTGTTCGACTATACCGGTTCTGCTCAAACATGGACAGTTCCCGCCGGAATTACTGAAATTACGGTAGAGTTAGAAGGAGCACAAGGTGGTTCGAACACCTATTCTCAAGGCGGATTAGGCGGATATGTTAAAGCCAAAATTCCCGTAACGCCCGGACAAGTTTTAAATTTATATGTAGGAGGAACCACTTCCAATTATTTAGGCGGATGGAATGGTGGAGCAAATGTTACATCTTCCGGAACTCATTCAAGAGGTGGCGGTGGCGCAACGGATATACGCATCGGGGGCACTTCTTTAAACGACCGCATCTTAGTAGCCGGTGGCGGCGGTGGTGCAGGATATTATAGCTCAAATATCTATAATGGTGGTGCCGGTGGCGGACTTACAGCCGCCAATGGCGATTCGCCAAGTGGAAATAATATTGGTTATGGCGCGACTCAATCTTCAGGTGGAACGTCCTCATATGAGTCCGGATCCCTCGGAAATGGAGGAAGAGGATATCAATACGGATCATCATACGTCGGTGGTGGCGGCGGTGGTGGATACTACGGCGGCGGCGGTGGATATTCCTGGTGTTGTTATAACGCATCAGGTGGCGGCGGAGGCAGCAGCTTTACGCACAACTCTGCTACGAACGTAAGCCATATTCAAGGACATAATGTGGGCAATGGTAAAATAACCATTCACTACGCAGATGAAGCATGCCCAAGTCCCCGTAAAAAAATTACCATAGTTTCGGCAGAAATTCCTGTCCCCACAGCTACTGATGAAACAATTATTTGTGGTGAAGATGTAACTCTGAATGTATCCGGATCAAATGGGAAATATTTCTGGTTCTCGGATTCATTGGGAACAAATCTGATCGGTAAAGGCAACAGCTATTCTATAAGCCGACTTCAACATGATACAACCCTCTATGTAGCGGCTGTATCGGATACCGCAAATTTGGTAACTGCGCTGTTTAACTTCACAGGAAATACCGAAACGTGGACAGTACCTGCGGGCGTTACAGAAATTGAAGTGGAAATTGCCGGTGCACAAGGTGGATCTACAACTTATTCTTCGGGCGGTTTAGGCGGATTGGTAAAAGCCAAAATTCCCGTTACGCCCGGTCAGGTTCTTAACTTAAATGTAGGTGGAACAACAACAAATTATCTGGGTGGCTGGAACGGAGGCGGACAAAACTCTTCCAATGCCGACCCATACACTAAAGGTGGCGGTGGTGCCTCTGATATTCGCCTTGGCGGAACTGCATTGAACGACAGAATCCTCGTTGCCGGTGGCGGAGGCGGTGCCGGTTACTACAGTTCCAATACCTCTATTTATGGAGGTGCAGGAGGCGGACTTGTCGGTGGTACCGGTGGGACTTCCGGTAGCTATTTAGGTTACGGGGGTACTCAAAGTGCCGGTGGCGGATCTTCGAACCAATCAGGCAGCTTAGGACAAGGCGGAAATGGAAATTATTATACCTCAAACTATTCCGGCGGCGGCGGCGGTGGTGGATACTACGGCGGCGGCGGTGGATATTCCACTTGTTGCTACTACGGCTCAGGTGGAGGCGGCGGAAGTAGTTATACCTATAATCTCGCTACGGATGTCGTTAATACACAAGGCGTAAACTCAGGCCCGGGATATATTAAAATTACTTACGCCGGAGGCTATTGTAAGAGTAATTTAGTAGCTGTTGACGTAACCGTGAATCCGGTTCCGGCTCCGGTTGTAAACCCCATTCCAAGTATAGCTTGTGGCGCTACTGCCGTGGTAAACGTGACTTCTTCTACGCCTTATGTAGATTGGTTTGCAAGTCCGAATGCTACTACTCCTTTCGCCAGCGGAACGCATATTTCTCTACCTCCTTTGTATACGACGGATACGTTCTGGGTGGAATCTAAATCATGGATTCCTGTACCAAACGGCAATGTCACTTTCAATTATACAGGCTCTGTACAAACCTTTACGGTCCCCGCAGGTGTTACTGAAATTGAAGTGGAATTGGCCGGTGCACAAGGTGGAAGTAATAACTGGAGCCGCGGTGGTTTTGGCGCCGTGGTGAAATCTAAAATGAATGTAACACCCGGACAAGTTTTACAAATTTATGTAGGCGAACAACCTAGCGGTATTGCAGCCGGATGGCCTAATGGTGGAGCCGGATACAATAACTCAAATTACTCTCGTGGCGGAGGAGGTTCTTCCGATATTCGCATCAATGGAACTACTCTTTCGGATCGGGTAATCGTAGCCGGTGCCGGTGGTGGCGCCAGCTATAACAGCTCTAGTACAAATTATTGCCGTGGAGGTAATGCCGGTTTAAATGGCATAGCCGAAAATGGATATTATAATAACAGCTCTACAAACACTACTTACTGCGGTTTTGGCGCAAGTCAATTCGCAGGAGGAAATTCAGGAAATGGATATGGCACACCTTACCAAGGCTCTATAGGCTTAGGCGGAAATGCCTATACCGGTAACTACGGCGGTGGCGGCGGTGGCGGCTACTACGGTGGCGGCGGTGGATACTACTACGGCGGCGGTGGCGGCGGTAGCAGCTATATAGACCCTGCTTATACTTTCATGCCTCAATATGTGGATGCTTCGAATACCGGAAACGGATATGTGAAAATCAATTATTCTGTTGCCCAACCTTGTGTTTCTGCTCGTGTTCCATTTGTAGTATATGTCGACTCGCTCGCAGCTCCTACTATTGTGACCGGCGATACTACTTTATGCGAAAATGGAAATGCTACATTTGGCGTACAACCCATCGCCAATGCAACTTTCTCTTGGGCTAATACTTCTAATCCGAATAGCTCAATCGGGAATGGTACAACTTTTACCACAAACCCGCTTTCTAATACAAGCAGCTTCCAAGTAGGATATATGCTCAATAATTGTATCAGTCAGACTGCCACTGTTACGGCCACTGTAATACCCGCTCCGGCAACAGGTATTATTGATCCGGGCAGCTTATGCAGCGATGCAAACAGCATAGTTTTACAAGCTTTAAATAGTGGAGGTACCTGGTCAGGAACAGGAATAAGTGATCCGATTAACGGAATCTTCGATGTGGCAAATGCCACTCCGGGTCTTCAAACGGTATATTATACTGTATCTGATCCAATCACTACTTGTTCTGCAACCGATACTGCCACATTCATGGTAATTGCAACACCCGATGCCTCTATCGCAAGCTCTAATCAGACCTTATGCGAAAATGGAACCGTACTCAATCTCCTCCCTACCAATCCGGGTGGAACTTGGTCCGGTATCGGCATTGATCCGATAAACGGCGATTTCGATCCGGCTATAGCCGGACCGGGTACGCATATGGTCTACTATACTTTGGCAAATGGTGTTTGTAGCGACAAAGACAGCATCAGCATCGATGTCAACCCAACTCCAAATTCGGCCATAAGCAATGCACCAAGCAATATTTGTGAAAGTGCGGCTCTGTTTAATTTCACAGCAATTACACCAAACGGAGTATGGTCCGGAAATGGAATTACTAATGCTGCAACGGGAGAATTCGATCCTTCTTCTGTTAACCCGGGCACCCACACTATCACGCATACTCTTACAATAAACGGGTGTACTTCTTCCAGTACCACATCTATACATGTAGACACGAATATAGTGCCCACAATTTCTACGGCAAATCTCACCTTATGCTCTTCCGACGCTCCTGTTTCCGTATCGGCTACACCTGCCTTAGGAAGCTGGACAGGTACGGGAATTGACGCAAATGGCTTATTTGACCCGTCTATTTCGGGCAGTGGGAACTTTGTACTTAGCTACACCATTACAAATGGATCTTGTATTAGTAAAGACAGCATCACAGCTACGGTTACAAATACTCCGGTTACAACAATTACAAATGCACCGGCTCAAATTTGTGAATCAGCATCTGCATTCCAATTACAAGCCGTTGACCCGAATGGAACCTGGTCAGGAAGCGGTATTTCAGATCCTGTTTTAGGTACGTTCGACCCTGCATTAGCAAATATTGGAAATAATACGGTTACTTATACTATTTCTATTAACGGTTGTAACTCTACAAGCTCGGCTGTAATTGCAGTAGATGCGAATATTACTCCATCTGTTTCAACAGCTGCACAATCGATCTGTAGCGATGCAACACCTATTCAATTATCGGCTTCTCCGGCAAACGGAGTATGGTCGGGCCCGGGCGTAGATGCTCTTGGTCTATTCGATCCTTCCTCAGCAGGCACGGGTGCGCATACGGTGTACTATACGCTGACAAATGCCAGCTGTTCCGCATACGATAGTGTAATTGTTACGGTAAACCAAACGCCAAACAGCTCTATTAGCAATGCGCCTACACCTTTATGTGTATCTGCTTCTCCGATTCAACTCACGGCTGCAGATCCAAATGGAACCTGGTCAGGAACCGGAATTACAGACGCTGTATTGGGTACTTTCGACCCGGCTGTTGCCAATCAGGGAACGCATACCATAACTTATAGTATTACTGCCAATGGATGTAGCTCCAGCTCCACCATAAGTATACAGGTAGATGATCTGATTGTACCCACTATTTCCAACGCAAATATGACCATGTGTTCGGATGCCGGTGCGGTTCAATTGAATGCAACTCCTGCAAATGGAATATGGTCGGGTAACGGAGTAAACAGCAATGGATTATTCAACCCAAGCACTCTGGTAAATGGCATTTATAATACTATTTATACCATTAATAATGGTGCTTGTAGCGCATCGGACACCATTATCATTACAGTTAACCAACGCCCCGATGCCCAATTCCAACCTACTTCTTTAAGCTATTGCGAATCGGTAGGGAATGTGGCTCTAAACCCCGTTCAATACGGAGGTGTATGGTCCGGAAACGGGATTTCGAACCCCAATGATCCCATCTTTAATCCGTCTATTGCCGGTATAGGCATACATGTTATTACCTATACCATCGACAATAACGGTTGTATAGATACCTATACGCAAAGTATTACTGTGAGTGCAGCACCAAGCGTACAAATCAATTCCGGTAATACCGAAGTATGTTTGAATAGCTCATCCTTTACTTTGTCGGGAATTCCTTTTGGTGGCGTTTGGTCAGGAAATGGAATTACGAATTCTGCAAGCGGAAGCTTTAGTCCCCAAATGGCAAACCCGGGTACACACCAGGTTGTGTATACTGTATATGGCGGTGGATGTTATAATTCCGACACAGTAAGTATTCATGTTGGTGCTATTCCTCAATCTAATTTTGATATAGTAGGCTTATGTGAAAATGAAAATGCTAGCTTCACCGATCTAAGCAGTATATCTAACGGAAGTATTCAAAGCTGGCAATGGAATTTTGGAGACGGACAATCTTCAACTTTACAAAACCCATTGCATACTTATAATCAGACCGGAAATTATACGGTTTCGCTTCAAGTTACCAGCGATTTAGGTTGTACAAACAGCTTGTCGAAAGTATTCCAAGTACATGCCGCTCCGGATGCTTTATGGAATGCTTCTGCAAATGGGAATTTAACCCTTCAGTTTGCACCTATGAATCCAACTACCGGTGCCGATTATTTATGGTCTTTTGGTGATGGTGGTTTATCTAATCTCATCAATCCGCAGCATATTTATGCCAATGGAGGAAACTATACGGTTTGTCTCACTGTTGAGAAAAACGGTTGTAGCAACACCGAATGCCAAGAAATCACAGCAGTGAACACGACCGGAAATAACGAGAATCCTTTCGCACAATCTGTTCAGGTTTTCCCGAATCCATTCATCGATAATTTCAACATTACTATTGGATCTAACGAGGATTCGAATGTACAAGTGAAATTATATGATATGACCGGAAGGTTAATTCTTGCGGAAAAAAGAGCAAACTTGAATACGGGCGAACAATCGATTCAAATCCAAGCCAACAACCTGCTACCCGGTTTCTATAACCTGGAAATTTCTACAAATAACCAAGTATTTAATACGGTCTTAATTAAACAATAAACAGTATAAAGTCGGGAGTTTTATGCTCCCGGCTTTTTTATTTTTAAAGCTATGAATAAGACATGTGAAAAAATTCTATTCGGGTCTGTTTTTTTGCTCTGTCAGATTCCTCTCTTGCAGGCACAAGATCATACAGGCCATCATCACGACAATCCGTGTCGAACTGAAAATATTGCCTTTTTTCAATCTTATACCCGGAATACAGCCTTCGAGGATAATTTTAAAGGAAAATTTCCGATTTCATTTGCCGAGTTTAAGATTGTAAACCAAATTTACTATGCGGCTCTCGAAACAAGAACGGCCGACAGTTTATGTAAAAACCCTCAATTTGCCATAGAGAAATTCGTTTTCGATTTTATTGAACTCTATAAAAACGATTTGGAATTCTCGTTCGATCCAAACGAAAATTATACCCTTAAACCGGGTAAATATGCCCGTGTAACAAATGACCCGGCCATTGTCAACAAAGCGGTGGGTCAACCTTGCCAAAATGCCGATTTCGAATTAAATACCTATGCCGGATGGGAAACCTATTGCGGCAAAACCAACGGCACAGCTTATACGGTGGTCAACCAAACAGCCTATACACCCGGTATTGGAGCCAGCTGTCTCGGCGGCAGTTGGGGCGACCAGCATGTGATTTTTAACGGCGGATCGGACCCCATCGTTCCCTCCATTCCCATGGTGAATCCCAACGGAGGTATCGCATCGGTGCGCATTGGCGACGGTACGGCCATTCAAGCTTATGGCTCTGTGCTCAAACAAACTTTTCTGGTGGATGCCAATAGCTCCGTTTTCTCATACAGCTACGCAGCCGTACTCGAAGATCCCAACCATCAAGCATCTAATCAACCTTTTTTTAAAGTAAAACTTACCGACCAGGCCGGAAATGAAATCAATTGCGGAAACTATCAATCTTATGCCGGAGATAATCAGCCCGGGTGGATAGATATGGGCTCCTATTGGTACAGAAACTGGACTACCTCTTTTGTAAACCTGAACGCTTATATTGGTCAAAATATTACCATCGAATTTTCGGTTGGCGACTGCTCTCAAACCGGACACTATGGTTATGCATACGTCGAAGCCGCCTGTTCACCCGTAAGTTTACAAAGCTCCGGCCCCGGAATCTGCACCGGACAAGCGCTCACGATTTCAGCACCGGCTACGGCAGCCAATTATTTCTGGAATACAGGCGAATCTACCCAAAGTATTCAAGTCAGCGCTCCCGGTTATTATGAGGTGAATTTAACCCCACTCAACGGAGGGGCATGCGGACTAACACTGGGTATCACGGTGCCGGCCCTGCCTACACCAACAGCCGATTTCACCCTGCAATCTGCACCCTGTAGCAGTACGGTTGCTTTTAATAATACCAGCACCGTTTCCGGTTCGGGAACTATCTCGGCCATGCAATGGAATTTTGGAGATGGCATTCAATCCCCATATGGATTAGGAAATATAAGCGGAACTTTTAATACGACGGGAACTTATAATAATCCTACGCATATTTATCCCATTAACGGAACCTATAATGTAAACCTGACGGTGGTCAGCACAGAAGGATGTACCAGCAGCGTTAATAAACCTATTCTTATTTCTGCCCCACCTGTTGTAAACGCAGGTGCTGATTTTAATGTCTGCGAAAATGACTCTATCAGCCTGCTTGCAAGTGGAGCCAATTCTTATGTATGGTCCAACGGAGCAAATAATGGCCAGCCATTCCTCTCCCCTGCCGGAACCTATACGTGGATTGTAACCGGAACGGCAACGAATGGATGTACGGATACAGATAGCATACAGGTGAATGTTTTGCCCGCACCTATCGTTATTGCCCCGGCAGATACCGCCATTTGCAGCGGCGATTCACTTAGTCTGACCGCTACCGGAAATGCCTTAGGATTTAATTGGACAGGTGGCATCAGTAATTCGATCCCATTTTTACCCGGATCAACCACGCTCTATCATGTATCTTATACGGCAGCAAACGGATGCAGCGCTTCCGATTCTACCCTGGTGAGTCTCCTCGCCCCGCCCAATGTTAATGCGGGTACTGACATAGTCAGCTGCGAAAATAATCCCATCTTACTTCAGGCAAATGGAGCAAATAATTACGTATGGTCGCCCAATGCACAAAATGGTGTGCCCTTTACTTTACCAGTGGGGACTTATACCTATGTGGTGACGGGAACCAATGCCGCAGGCTGCTCGGATAGCGACTCACTCCAAATTCAAATTATAGCGAATCCCATTGTACAGGCCGGACCGGATACCGCAATTTGCTCGGGAGAAAATATTACACTCCAGGCAAATGGCAATGCCCCAAGTTATACATGGAATAATGGGGTTATCGACAATACGCCTTTTAATCCTTCTGCTACGCAAACTTATATTGTTACTTATACTTCCCCACAAGGTTGCTCCGCTTCGGATAGTATTGTGGTTGTGGTAAACCCTAACCCTATAGTAAATGCCGGAAACGATACCACGCTTTGCCAAAATCAAGCCCTTACTTTATCGGGAAATGGTGCCAATCAGTATAGCTGGAATAATGGAATACAAAATGGGATTCCTTTTTACCAAAATGTAGGTACGGTCACTTATACTTTAGTCGGCACAGATGCAAACGGATGTTCGGGAACGGATATGGTGACGGTTACCGTGGAAGCCTCACCTATTGTGAATGCCGGCGCAGATACTGCTTTTTGTATAGGGAATAGTTATACCTTCAACGGGACAAGCAATACTGCTCCTCTAAACTGGATAGGTGCCTATCAAAATGGGAATAATATAGTACCCCAATCCACACAATCTTTTATCGCATGGGCCGAATCGGCCAACGGATGCCGGACTTATGATACAGTATGGGTCGATATTTACCCTCTACCCAATGTAGATGCAGGCGAAGACCAACATCTTTGCAGGCCGGAATGGGTAAGCCTTTTTGGCAACGGTGCTGTGCATTATTCCTGGTCAAACGGCATTCAAAACGGAATAGCATTCGAACAAAATGCTAATGAAATGACCTATGTTCTCCTAGGAACGGATGCCAACGGCTGTAGCAATACCGATACCGTAAGTGTATATATGTACGACGGCCCCAATGCCGATTTCTCCGTAAACCCACAAAGTGGAAATGCACCTCTTCCGGTGACTATTACTGATAATTCTTCCGGAAATAATCTGACTTATTATTGGGATTTTGGAAATGGGTCGAATTCATTCGATAATAATCCAACCTTTCAGGAAGAATATCTCAATCCGGGTACCTACAGTATAGTGCTTATTGTGGATGACGGATTATGTAAGGATAGTGCTACTAAATTTGTTGAGGTTTTGAATTTTGTGAAACCGGAATACAATATCCCCAACGTGTTTACACCCAATCAAAGCGGACCAAATGAAACCTTCCACCTCAGTCTGAAAAATGTAAAAGAAGTACGCGTTTTTATTTATAACAGATGGGGACAATTGGTAAATAAGCTTACAGATGTGCAAGCGGAATGGGATGGCACAAATTTATTCAAGGAAGAAGCCGTAGAAGGAGTCTACTATTTTGTATATGAAATAACCGGATTTGATGATGAGCTGATCAAAGGAGAAGGATTTGTGCATTTATTCAGGTAATTGTTTTTTTCGTTTAAGTAGGGCAGTTGGGGTTAATCCACTGCCCTTTTTTCATGGGTATAATCGCCTCCTTTATCCCAAAAAAATAAAATATTGTCTAAATTTGGGTGCTATAGTTTCTAATCATTGCTACCTTCGAACAAAATTTCGGCATGAAATATATTTATTTTTTACTTTTTTGCTTTTCCGGTACGCTCTTCGCCCAAACGCGCGTGTGGACATTGGAGCAGTGTATTGATTATGCGAAGGAAAACAATATTCAAATTCAACAAGCGCAGTTAAACGTTCAAAGTGCCGAACTGACACAAAGGGACGGCTACTATGCCCTTTTGCCCAATTTGTCGGGAAGTGGTTTTGGCGGATATAGCTGGGGACAAAGACTCGACCAGTATAACCTGGCTTTCGTAAATCAACGTACAACCTCTATCAATGTCAGTGTTTCGGGAAGTTTACTCCTATTTTCCGGATTGCAAAATATCTACCGCATCAAACAAAATAAATATGCCTTAGAGGGGAACAGACTTTCGTATGAGCAAGCCATGAACGATTTATCGCTCAATATTGCCAATGCTTATTTGCGACTTACTTTGGCAAAAGACCGCTTGCGAATTGCAGAAACTCAGATTCAAACCACTCGTTTGCAACTGGACCGAACACGCGAAATTTACGAAGCCGGAGCAACGAATAAAGGCGAGTTATTAAATGTAGAAAGTCAGCTTACCCAAGAAGAAATAAACCTGGTGGCTGCACAAAATGAATGGAATGCCGCACGTCTTTCTATGAGTGTATTGCTGAATCTGGATAATGATTCTTTGGATGTTGTAATCCCAAGTACGGATATAGACAACCGTCCCGACCCTCTTTTATCGGAATCGGCGCAGACTATTTACGAAAAAGCCCTGCAAATGCATGCAGGAATTCAGTCCCAGGAATATATTGTCAAAAGCAATAAAACCAATATACAGGTAGCCAAAGGGGCTTGGTCTCCATCCATCTCTCTGGTTGGTAGTATAGGCTCGGGTTATTCTTCACTTTCGCAAGAAATCACCGATACCAATATCACGGTCACACCCAATAATCCCATTGTTTTACCTACATACGGCGGTGATTCGGTGGCTATTCCCATGCAACCAACCATTTCATACGATTTTCAACGAAGAACCATTCCATTCTTTCAGCAATTGCCGCGCAACAGAAATACGCAAATAGGTATATCCATCAATCTCCCTATTTTAAACAGATTGAATAATTATACCAATTTATCCCGTGCTAAGATTTCTTATCAAAATGCACGATTGGAACTGGAGGCCCAAAAGCAAAACCTGAAAAACACCATTCAAACTGCATATAACGACGCATTGGCGGGCTATACAACCTATAAAGCCAATAAGAAAAATGAGGAAGCTTTGAAAGAATCATTTAACTATGCACAAGAAAAATTCAATGCCGGACAAATGAATGCCTTCGATTTCAATCAGGCCAAAAACAATATGAATAATTCCGAAATACAAAGCCTGATTTCGAAATATGAGTATTTATACCGCATCAAAATATTGGAATATTATCTAGGAAAAAATTTAAAGTTGTAAAGAATGAATCGCATTAAATATAGTCTGTTTCTTGTTTTGTCTGTCTATCTGTATTCTTGCGGGAAACAGTCAAAAACAAAGGTCAGTGTCGAAAATGCAGCCGAAAGAATGGTTATTGAAACCGTCTCGGCCAGTGGGAAAATCGAACCTGAAATCGAGGTTAAAATCAGCTCTGAAGTTTCGGGGGAGATAACCGGACTTTATGTGAAAGAAGGCGATAGTGTGCAAAAAGGGCAGTTATTGGCAGAGATTAATCCCGATTTACTTCAAAGTCAGTTCGAAGGTTCACAGGCTATGTACAACAATGCTATGGCCTCTTATTCAAGTGCCGTTGCCCGTAAAGAACAATCGCGTGCCGCCTATGTAAAAGCCGAGGCGGATTATAAAAGACAAAAGGGACTCTTCGAAAAATCGGTAATCTCTCAAGCCGAATATGATGCAGCCAGGGCTACTTATCTGAGCGCACAGGCCGACTTGAAAGCAGCCGAAGAAAATGTAAAAGCCGCCGAATTTTCAGCGAAAAGCGCTAAATCGAACAGCAAATTAGCCGAAAGTAATCTCGCCCGTACAAGATTATACGCACCTATGAGTGGTGTGGTGAGTAAACTATCGGTGGAAAAAGGCGAACGTGTAGTTGGTACGGCTACCATGTCGGGAACGGAATTGCTGCGCATTGCCGACCTGTCTAAAATGCAGGTGGAAGTGGAAGTAAACGAAAATGATATAGTACGCCTTCATCTTGGTGATACGGCCATCATTAATGTGGATGCCTATCCCAATATGTTATTCAAAGGAGTGGTAAGTGAAATTGCCAATTCGCCTAAACTCAGCACCGGCGCCGCAGCACTCAGTACGGATGAGGTTACAAATTTCGAGGTTAAGGTCAAAATCATAGCCGAAAGTTATGCCGACCTAATGCAGAAAAAGAAAATGACGCATTCTCCCTTCAGGCCCGGGATGAGTGCAACCGTCGATATTCAAACCGACAAACAAAAAGGAATAACCGTGCCCATACAATCAGTAACGGCAAAATTGGATACCGTGCAAACCTTAAGTTATGAACCCGAAAAATACCTCGAATATGTATTCGTGATTCAAGGGGATTCGGTATTGATGAAACAAGTGAAAACCGAAATTCAGGATAATAAATATATTCTGATTAAAGAGGGTTTGGAATTGGGCGAAACGGTGGTAGAAGCACCTTATGATGCCATTAGCAAAACCCTTAAAAACGGATCAAAAATTGAAGTAACCACCAAGGATAAATTGTTTACGGCGAAAAAATAATGGCAACTATTCTTCATCTGGAAAGTAGTGGTCCCATTTGCTCTGTAGCACTTAGTCAAAACGGGATTTATTTGGACGCGCTAATGCATGAAGAAGCGAATATGCACGGACAAATCATTACGATCCTCATCGAGCGCTTACTCAAAAATAACAGCTTAAACATGTCGGAACTGAATGCCGTTTCTGTGAGCAGCGGCCCGGGTAGTTATACCGGACTTCGAATCGGAAGCAGTACGGCCAAAGGTCTCTGCTATGCCCTCCAAATCCCACTTATCGCCATTTCTACGCTCGATATTTTATTCCATTCTTTGCCCGATCAACAAGCATTGATCTTAATTGATGCACGCAGATTGGATGCCTATGCCGCTTTCTATCATAAGGGCGAAAAAATATTCGAGAAAAATACCACGCTGAATAACTCCTTTTTCGATGAGCTGAAAAAGGAATACGGCCCCTTCCCCATTTTTGGAAATACGGGCGATAAAATTCTGGATCTCCTCCAAACAAGTCAGCTCCAATACACGGATATTGCCCTGCCACACGCCAAAGATCAGGTGCGTATTGCATATGAAAAATGGGAAAATAAAGACTTCGAAAGCCTCGATTTATTCAAGCCCAATTACCTCAAAACCTGGGAAGAAGGACAAGCAAAACAATTTCCAAAATAAGGAATTACTGCAACAATATTTTTTTCGTATATACATGCACGCCTTGTTCTACCTGCAATGTATAGATTCCTTTTGCAAAAGATTCGGTAGCAATGGCAGTGGGTCCTGACTCCACACGGCGTGATGCTACTACACGGCCCTGAATATCGACCAATATAAAACTATACACGGCCTGATGCACGGGATGTATATAGAGCAAATGGGAAGTTGGATTCGGAAAAATACGGAATATATTTTCTGATTCCGATTGCAGGGAAGAA
This sequence comes from Bacteroidota bacterium, assembly GCA_023432985.1. Lineage (GTDB taxonomy): Bacteria > Bacteroidota > Bacteroidia > CAIKAF01 > CAIKAF01 > JACVCJ01. The sequence continues at coordinate 40,805 of JAEZEQ010000019.1, forward strand.
TTCGGTGCTTCGGGCATCAAAAGCGATCCGCTATAAATCATATCGCCCGAATTTTCTCCGTTATTATTGGCTACATTTCCGGCATAAAAGAACTTCACATCTCCGCTACCGGCCGCGGGAGCTGTCCAGCGCACAAAAAAGCTTTTCAGGGCATTTCCATTGCCATTCGTTCCGGCCAAGGTATGGGTAATATAAGAAGCAGAGGCTTTGGCTTGTGTTTCGGCATCAAGAGCTTCAAATAATCCTGTTGTCGTACTGCTTCCACTTTTCACGGCAGATAGGGCAAATCCGTAATTATGTGTTGTGGTTCCTCCCGATTCTAGTTTGATTTCCAAATTATAAGTCTGTCCCCCATAATAGCCTTCTGCAGGAATATCCGAAGTTTCCAGTATAATAGAACCCGGTCCCGAATTGGGTACTGAACCCGTATGGCAACCTGATTTTGCACATGTGCCTATTGCCAATGCTCCGGAATAATTGGAAGCTGAACCCGCCTTATTCGACTTAGCTTCGGGAATAAAAATACATAGGAGTATAAAGAGCGAAGATGCAAAAATTAAACAGATTCGTTTTTTCATAGCAGATAGGAATAAGTATCAAAGAAAAAGCCTTGCTTTCAATTATGCAAGGCTTTCAATTAAAATATAGAATAAGAAACGTATTATTTTTTTCCGCCTATGGACGAACTGAGGAATTCTCTATTCATTTTGGCGATATTTTCGAGCGATATTTCTTTAGGACATTCGTAAGAACAAGCTCCGGTATTGGTACAATTCCCAAAACCTTCGGCATCCATGGCATTTACCATATTCAGCACACGTTCTTGGCGCTCGGGCTGACCTTGAGGCAAAAGAGCGAGCTGACTTACTTTAGCCGATACAAAGAGCATAGCCGAAGAGTTTACACAAGCCGCCACACAGGCCCCACAACCTATACAGGAAGCAGCTGCAAAGGCAGCATCGGCATCTTCTTTAGAAACAGGCAGGGCATTTGCATCTTGCGCATTACCGGTATTCACAGAAATATAGCCCCCGGCAGAAATAATGCGGTCAAACGCCGTTCTGTCTACCGTTAAATCTTTAATTACCGGAAAAGCCTTCGCTCTCCATGGCTCAACAGTAATGGTATCGCCATTGCTGAAAGAACGCATATGGAGCTGACAGGTAGTAACTCCCTGAAGAGGACCATGCGGCTGACCATTGATGTACATACTGCACATTCCGCAAATACCTTCACGGCAATCGTGGTCGAATGCAACCGGCTCTTCACCTTTAGAAATCAATTCTTCGTTCAATTGATCTATCATTTCCAAAAAAGACATATCTTCTGAAATCTCTTTCAGCGGATAATCTACAAATCGACCTGTATCGTTAGAATTTTTCTGACGCCAAACTTTTAATGTAAGGTTCATAATAGAATAGTTTTAATTTTTAATGGCATTATTTGTATGAACGTTGAGCAATTTTAATATTCTCATATTTCAATTCCTCCTTATGCAGAGTCCACTCTCCTACTTCTTTCATTTCCCAGCAAGAAACGAATGCGAAATTTTCATCATCACGCAATGCTTCGCCTTCTTCGGTTTGAAATTCTTCACGGAAATGTCCTCCACATGATTCGTTTCGATTCAAGGCATCCAAACACATCAGTTCGGCCAATTCCAGGAAGTCGGCAACACGGCCTGCTTTTTCCAATTCGGGATTGAATTCATTAGCTTCACCGGTCACGCGCAAATCGGACCAAAACTCGCTTCGAACCACTCTGATTTCATCAATAGCTTCTTGCAATCCTTTGGCATTTCGCGCCATACCACATTTATCCCACATGATACGACCCAATTTTTTATGGAAATAATCGACCGATTTACTACCCTTAATGCTGAGTAATTTTTCGATTTGTGCACGCACTTTTTGTTCGGCCTCCTCGAATGCAGGATGATCGGTAGGTATGGATTTGGTGCGAATTTCTTTACTAAGATAAGATCCTATGGTATAAGGGATCACAAAATAACCGTCGGCTAAACCCTGCATCAAAGCAGATGCACCCAAACGGTTGGCTCCGTGGTCGCTGAAATTGGCCTCGCCCAGGGCATATAAACCGGGGATATTGGTCATCAATTCATAATCTACCCAAAGTCCGCCCATGGTATAATGTACGGCCGGATAAATCTGCATGGGTTGCTCGTATGGATCCACTCCGGTAATTTGCTTGTACATGTCGAACAAGTTACCATATTTCTCTTTCACCACTTCTTTACCCAAGGCTTTCAATTGTTCATCGGACGGATTCTGAATACCCAATTTGGTAGCTTCCTGTCTTCCGTATTTTTCTTTCATATTAAAAGCAAAATCAAGGAATACGGCTTCTCCGGTTTTATTCACCCCAAAGCCGGCATCACAACGCTCTTTCGCAGCGCGAGAAGCAACGTCGCGTGGTACCAGGTTTCCAAATGCAGGATAACGACGCTCTAAATAATAATCGCGATCTTCCTCTTTAATATCACTGGCTTTTTTCTTGCCTTCACGTATAGCTATTGCATCCTCTTTCGATTTAGGAACCCAAATTCTTCCATCATTCCGAAGCGATTCAGACATCAAGGTAAGCTTACTTTGATGTGTTCCCGAAACCGGAATACAAGTAGGGTGAATTTGCGTAAAACAAGGATTCCCGAAATAGGCTCCTTTCTTATGGGCTTTCCATGCAGCTGTAGCATTGGAACCCATGGCATTGGTCGACAAATAAAATACGTTTCCATATCCTCCGGATGCCAATATAACCGCATGTCCGAAATGTCTTTCCAATTCGCCCGTTATCAAATTGCGGGCAATAATACCACGCGCTTTTCCTTCAATGGTCACAACCTCCAACATTTCGTGACGGCTGTATAAACGCACATTTCCCAAGCCAACCTGACGTTGCAAAGCACTATAAGCACCTAATAATAACTGCTGTCCGGTCTGACCCGCTGCATAAAATGTACGCTGTACCTGTGTACCTCCAAAAGAACGATTGCTCAATAATCCGCCATACTCACGTGCAAAAGGCACACCCTGCGCCACACATTGATCGATAATATTGGCCGATACTTCTGCCAAACGGTGCACATTGGCCTCGCGAGCACGGTAATCGCCCCCTTTAATGGTATCGTAAAACAAACGGTAAACAGAATCCCCGTCGTTTTGATAATTTTTTGCCGCATTTATACCCCCTTGCGCCGCAATAGAATGCGCACGACGCGGAGAATCTTGAAAACAAAATACTTTCACTTTATATCCCAACTCGGCCAAACTCGCCGCAGCAGAAGCACCCGCTAATCCAGTCCCTACAATAACGATCTCTAATTGACGCTTGTTGGCCGGATTCACTAAAGGAACCGAACTTTTATATTTTGACCATTTCTCCGAAATAGACCCTTCCGGAATATTTGAATGTATTGACATAATTCTCTAACTCTTTAAATTAATGAATAAAGAAAAAGTAAAGAGGCATGGACGCAAAGGCCAAAGGAAATCCTAAACCTATTATCCAAAATCCTATAAAATGTATTAACCCGTTATATTTCGGATGATTTAATCCCAATGTTTGAAATGCACTCTTGAATCCATGCATTAAGTGAAAAGACAAAGCAGCCATACTTAATACGTAAATCAATACAATCCACCATTGTTGAAAGGCTGTAGCAACCTCCTTGTATAAATCTTTCACGATGATTACAGTCTCTCCGTTAGCCGGATTATGTATCTCTACCATCTTAGTCTGCATCGCAGCACCTGCATACGACTCATATTGTACATTATCCGGATTCATTAACTGAACCGTATACTGCGTATAGGGAACTTCGCCAAATTTGTATTTATACCAAAATCCGGACATGTGAACCACTATAAAAATTAAAATCACCATACCCAACATGGCCATATTCCTACTATACCAAGTTGCGTTTTTAGTGCCGACTTTCTTGTATGAAACCGGACGTGCCAACTTGTTCTGATACGCTAAATAAATCCCATGCACAGCATGAAATAAAATAATAGCGTAAAGACCATAGGATATAGTCTTAATGAGCGGATTGCTCGTCATAAATACGGCGTACTGATTGAACGCCAAACCACCGTCATTCTTAAATAACTGCAAATTGCCCGTGAGATGAGCAATCATGAAGCTAACTAAAAACAATCCGGTTAGAGCCATTAGCAATTTCTTACCAATACTCGAACTTAAAAACGCGGAAAACTTCGACATAATTTTTAATTTTCTGGTATATGCTATTTGTTTTTTTGAATGAGCAAAAGTAACTAATTATAAAATCAATTACAATTGAGCTTTTATACACTTCCTTATTTAGACTGAATCTAAATGACTCATGCAGCTTAGTATAAATAAAGCTTTTGAAGGGATTTTGCCCTCATTTTGTATCCAAACCTGTATAGATTACCTGCCCCCTGTTTTTCTTTTTCCCGGTGCGGATTATGCCTCGCCATTTCCCGTTATGCCCCGGGAATTCACGTCCTCCGGCCAAAATTTCGCCACGCACTTCCAAGACGGCATTTTTTTGTACGTATATGGCCGTGCCCTCCATCATATATAGTTTGCCGTCTATACGCAATGTGCAATTCGGAGCTATTTGTATGTCTCTAAATGAACGATAATCAAAATCCCATATTTCATTTTGCGAAATTCTGTGTACGTAGGGACTATAACCAGTGAAATATTTTCCGAAATTATACACCTGTATAGCCCTGTGCATACGCCCCATTTGCAAAGGCGAAATATAACATGCATCCCGTGTGCCACCCATTATATTATTGGTGCAACTATTGTTGGGGTCACGCGTATCACATGCCCAGTGGGTATAATGGTAACATACATCATTGCCCCCGCTCGGCACGCAATTTACCTGAGTGGAAGGCACAAAAACATCGTATAAAAAATCAGGATGCGATTTGCGCAGATACTCGGAATTATAGGGATGTGCCAGCATGAAATTATGCCCCAGTTCGTGCGCCAAATGTGCCGCCCAGGCATAATCACCCGTTTCCTCGGCTTCGTTGTTTAAGGTTACAATCCAATGGTCCGCATCCCGAAAGGTGGTGCCGCTGGCCTGACCAAAGGCACGATTATTAAAGCTCCCTCCTCCCGTTACATGTATGTTCATCGCATGCAATCGCTCGGGATAATATTGCGCCAAATGCTTGTTTAACTTATCGCCATGCTCTGTATTGGCCAAATGCAATGCCGAATCTCTATAAAAATAAATTCCCTCTAACTTAATACGGACCTTACTGTCGCGCAGACTCGGTACGCCTTCTATGGAATCGCTGGGCGCACAAACAAATTCATACAAATTATTGGTCCATTTCACAATTTGCTCCAAACGATTCCTATGCTCGGCATTGTCCTGCCAATTCCCGGTCCCGTCTTTCTTTTGCCAGAAATTCAGATTTATATGCAAGGTCAAAACCGGCGTCTCTTCATTGGGAATATAATGTTCCTGACGTGCATATTGATTGCGCCATAAATCCGACTTGCGCAATTGTGCATAAACATCTGTACATGCATATACGAAAATGAATATGATGCATATACGTTTTTTCATGATTCGGGTAGGCTTACCATTTTCTGAAATATTTTCTCCAGACTTTCAGCGGGATTACTGCTCATGCCAACATGCGGACGAGATGTCTGTATAATCGATGAACGCTGGGCTGTAAGCCAACGAAAACGAGAAGCGGCATCCTCTTTGCCTAAAGGTCCGGCCCCGGATAATCCATGCGCAATCTTTTCAAAAGCCGCCATATTATCTCTTAAACATTCTATATCTAAATCCGGATCTAATTGTTTAAGTCGCTCTGCATTAATTTCATATTTCATGCCGATAAATACCGGCGATTTACAAAATACAATCACCCCTATATTCATAAATTCCTCACGCTCTACACGGGGAACTATTCGAATTACCGCATATTCATAAACACTCTTTTGCATAGATAGCTTCATTTATGAACAAGTCTGTCCGGTTTAACCTGTGAAGGAAATAGGAAATATATACTTCTCTGATTTCATTTTCGTTTAAATCGATATCTGTATATTGTAATAGTGTATCCGGCATGGCATATACAAGGTCTCTAAGTACTTCTTCGCTCAATATGCTTTTGGCAAATTGGTCGAATTTCCTGATTTCTTCAGCATCGAGTAATGGCAAAAGGACATGATCTTTTACGTAGGGGAATGTGGATTCGGCAGCCTTTTTCCAATCGCTCCAACTGTGGTGAAAATAAAGGGATGCACCATGATCTATGAGCCATACTTCTTTATTCCAAACCAGCATATTTGTATTTCTGAAACTGCGGTCTATATTGTTCAACATAGCATCGAGCCAAATGACGGAGGAGGCCAGGGCTTTATCGGGCACAAAGACGATCGGATCAAAATTGACTGCGCCCGAAAGATAGTGCAAGCCTATATTCAAGCCCTGACTATTTTTCAATAAATCTTGTATTTCTTCGTCTCCTTCGCTTCTACCAAAGGCTTCATCGAGGGTACCCCAGACCAATTCGGGCACTTTAAACCCCAACAAACGGGCCAGTTCTGACCCTATATACTCGGCCACCAAAGCTTTTACGCCATGTCCCGCTCCTCTGAATTTAATCACATATAAAAAGCCGTCATCGGCTTCGGCTATGGCCGGAAGCGAACCTCCCTCGCGAAGCGGAGTTATATAGCGCACAATTTGTACATGCCGTATTTCTCTCATTTTACTCATCCTTTACAAAGGTATTTTTTTAGCCTCAGTTGCCACAATTTTGGGCAATTATTTATGCATTTTCATTCTATTTACTACCTTTATATTTAAATTATTTCCCATGAATATACGTTATAATCCTATAGATAGAAATCTATTTATCGATAACCGAAAAAGATTGGCCGCCCAATTGAAAAAAAATGCAGTAGCCATTATTCACTCCAATGATGTATATCCCAAAAATGGAGATGGCACGCATAATTTTTATCAAAATTCCGATTTATTTTGGCTTAGTGGTATAGATCAGGAAAAATCTATAGTGGTCATAGCCCCTGATGCATACAAGGAAGGGCATCGCGAAATTTTATTCGTACTCGAAACCAATGACGAAATTGCGGTTTGGGAAGGATATAAATATACGAAAGAGGATGCCCGTAAAATCAGCGGTATTGATACGGTATACTGGACGCATGAGTTCGACCGCGTTATGCAGGAATTGCTTATCCGTAACGAATATATTTATATCAATTCGAACGAGAATATACGCGCAGGAGCCGAAACGGAAACAAGAGATGCAAGAGCTTACAAAAGTTTAAAGGGAAAATTCCCCTTGCATAAATACGAAAGACTGGCTCCCCTATTCGATGCCTTAAGGTCGGTGAAACACAGTATAGAGGTAGAATTGCTGCAACATGCATGCAAAATTACCGAAGACGCTTTCCGCCGTGTATTGGCATTTACTAAACCCGGGGTTTATGAATATGAAATTGAAGCCGAAATTACACATGAGTTTATTCGTCAAAGATCGGGCGGACACGCCTATCAACCCATTATAGCATCGGGAAAAAATTCCTGTATTCTACACTATAATGCCAATAATCAAATCTGTAAGGATGGCGATATTATCTTGTTCGACTGGGGTGCAGAATATGCCCATTATGTAGCCGATATGAGTCGCACCATTCCGGTAAACGGCACTTTTACCCCGCGTCAAAAAGAGGTATATAATGCCGTTCTCGACACTTTTTATTTTGCTAAAGCGCTCTTGGTTCCCGGTACTATTTATGCCGAATATGAAAAGGAAATCGGACAATTTATGACTTCAAAATTGATCGATTTAAAACTGATTTCTAAACAGGATGTGGCCAATCAAAATCCGAACTGGCCCGCCTATAAAAAGTATTTTATGCATGGCACTTCGCATTTTATCGGACTCGATGTGCATGATGTGGGAAATAGAGATAAACCTATGCAAGCCGGAAATCTCTTTTCGTGCGAACCGGGCATTTATATCCCTGAAGAAAATATAGGTATACGTCTCGAAAATAATATCTTGCTCACAAAAAACGGGAATATAGACCTTATGGAAAACATTCCCATTCAAGCCGACGAAATCGAATCTTTAATGCATAGCTAATTTTTTAAAAGTCTCTTCGGAGGCTTTTTTTTATAGTAAGCCTCTATGCCACATGGAAAGAAAATCCATACTCATGGCCACCATGATATGTAAAAATACCCCACCCCAAATGCTATTGGTTTTATAACTTAAATGCCCCAATACAAATCCGGCCAATATACTCCCTATACATTCCGGTAAAGGTTTCGAAAAATGTATCATTACATAAGGCAATAAGGAGAAATAGACCGAATTTATTCCCAATTTATGCTTTGTGGAGTGAATTAAAAATCCTCTAAAAAAAAACTCTACGCCTACAAACTGCAATGCATACAAGACTTCCCAACTCAGCCCCTGCCACCAAAAAGCACCGCCATCGCTGTAGCGATAAAAGGGATAAGATGCCTGGAATTCCTCCTGAAACGAAATAATAAAAACAGGAATCAGCATAAACATCAACATAAGGACATATAGGGCGTAACTTCCTTTGTCGGGCCGCTTTAATCCCATTTCCTTAAGCTGCATTCCCGGCGAAAAAGCTATATATACAGCCGGAATAAGTATATAGGCTATATTGCTGATTATGGCCCAAATATAGAGTTGGGTAGACTCTGCAAAAAGAAGTAAAGCCAGTTCTTTCTTTTGTTTTTCCAAAAGCCAAAATCCGATTTTTTTGAAGGGAATCAAGTCGGCATAAAATTCTATACCAATTAGAGAAATAGCGGCTATTAAAACTGTATGAAACAATTTGTCTTTTCGGTAAGACCAAATGGGAATAAAATATTCATTTATTATAAAACGCATAAAAAAAAGGCAGCCTGTTTAGAGACTGCCTTTCAAATATAAAAGTATTTTCTATTATTTATAGTAAACCTTTAGGTAATCTTTTACCAGGTGCGAAGGGATAGCAAATCCAATTCCCTCTATACGTGAGCCGGAAATTTTTGAAGAAATAATTCCAAATAAACGACCATCTTGCTTACTAAACATTGGGCCACCGCTATTACCCGGAGAAATGGCAATATTTAACTGCAATAACTCAATCCCATCATAATTCCTTTCATTGGATAAAACACCCATGGAGAGCGAGCTTCCTAATTGGGCTGAAACAGGCGTACCTACTGCATAAATTTCATCAAGTAATTCGTATTCCTTTTTGTCGTTGAGAAGGAAAGCTTTTTCAAAAGTTGTATCTACTTTCACTAATGCAATATCATTATATGGTTCCGATCTTACAACTTGACCTTTCAATTCGGCACCATCAGGCATAACAACTGTGAATTGATCAAAAAACCCGGATTTTTGTCCGGCAATCACATGATAATTCGTCAGTATATATCCATCTTCTGTGATGGCAAATCCTGATCCATGCCCTTTATTATCACTTAATTTTATGGTAACGGTAGCCTTTAGCGCATCTTTTGCCGACTGTACAACCGAAACCGGACGAGTCAACTCCAATGTATCCTCTTTAACAGTCTCGTGCTCGGTAATGGCTATGTGCTTTTTGAACTCTTTCGTTTCATAAAGTGCATAAAATGAATTGTTCACTGCGTCTTGTAGGGCTGTTGCAAAATTATCTTCTTTTTTAACGTAAGCGCTTGAATAGGCAGGAATTACAAAAAAATCGGAATATTCACTGATACGCAGGGAGTCCAACGTTTGTCCAAATAAATTTTTGAATTTCCAATCAATATCAAAACGGATTGTATACATTACACTTGATCCGGCTTTGGAATAAATATTGAACAAAGCACCACCAACTATTGTTGATTCTAATCCTAATATATTATGCTTATTTCTTAATACTGTTCCCGTCGTATCGAGATATTTTGCTTTTTTCAATGTCTCTATAATTCCTTCACTAAATTTGGAATCCTCCATGTCAATTACCTTCGATTCGGTAAGTGTGGAAGGAGAATTTCTTCTCTTATCCAATTTTTCATCAAATGCATATTCTTTTTCTTCGGCTTTTGCCATTTCTTCGAATATATGCTGATGGTACTTCACTTTTATGGTTCGAAAGTGCTTAGTAAAATCTGAAGACTTTACTTTTGTTCCCAAATAATAAATCTCTTTTTCGTTTTGATTTCGAGTGGGATTTAATTTAGCATTATTGAAAGTGTATTCTTTATTATAACTCCAAAATCTGGAGTTTCTTCCAAGTGCAAACATCATTGGATAAATTGCGGCTACATCTAAAGGCATTAAAATATACCATGCAGTGGTTCGCTTTGCAGGGGCCATTACATAATTTGCCGTTTTTTTGTTGGGTGAAACTATGGTAACCGGCGCAAATCCTTGTTTACGAACTTTCTTCACTTTCACAGTTTCTCCTTCGCCAACCAGCTCGTTTGCTACATAAACTTTTGCTTCAGGATCTTCTGAATGAATTGTAATGTTCCTCTGGCTAGCGGGTATAAACATAATAGTACAGGATGTCAAAAGCGCCAACATCCCGAAAGCTGATATTGCTAGTTTTTTCATAGTGTTAATTAGTTTTAGTTTTAAATTTCGGGCAAAGGTATAAAAAAACACAAATCATCATTCTCTATTAATATTTTCACCAGCCATTTATAATTAAAAAAACTCAAGATTCAATCAAAACTCAACTTAATCCCATAAAAAAAGGCAGCCTGTTTAGAGACTGCCTTTCAAATATAAAAGTATTTTCTATTATTTCACCACAAACTGTGTATGGAATGATCCTTGATTTCCTTCTACACGAATATGATAAATTCCTGGTTTGAATGAAGCAAAATCTTCGGTGATTAAATTATTTCCTGCATGCAATTGTATATTTTTTACAAATACACGCTTTCCACTCATATCAATTACCGACATATTGTATGCACCCGCATTTTGAACAAAGGCAATCATATTAAATGCTCCTTCCGTCGGATTCGGGAATACACGCAATGCATCTTTCAGACTTTCTTCTGTAGATGTATTGATGATAATATCCTCTGACTTACGAGGAATAATTTGATATCCATTTGTAAATGGTGCAGTAGTGGAAGTGGCAAACTGAGATCCAATTCCGATTACATCGAAGAAGGTATTTGGTGCTGCCAAACTGATTGCGGTAGTATTGGCTTCAATACGTATGGAATAGCTACCATTTCCGTTTGTAGCGGTAACATTAAAGCTTCCTCCACCTGTAGTCCAGTCATTGATATTGGTCAAATTCAACCCATTCACACGAATAAGTTCGCTCTCTGTTTGCTCGCCCAATGCAGCAACTATTACTTCGGGAGCGGGAACGTTAGAAGAACCGGCTAAAATCACGGTATCTACAAAAGTCATTTGTGCTAAACCTCTAAACACGCCAACTTCACCACGAACGATTACTGAATCGCCTTCCGAAACGGCATAACCAAAGTTCTCAGCCGGAGCAAATACGCCCATACCGGCTGTTTTATCGTTGATATAAAACTGCAATCCGCTTGTTCTCAAATTCACTCCATATACAGTACCGCGTACTTCACATTTTACGCCTAATGAATCGGGCTCACCATCGCCGTTTGCACCACGCACTATGGCAATAGGATAAACAGGTAAAGCAGCAACTTCGTCATCTACAACTGTAAAGGTAAGTATAGAATCGCTATGCAAAATCATAGGCGCACTCGGATTTCTCAAAGCAAATTCGAATACTTTATTCCCATCTAATAATGCATTATCGGTTATGTTAACCGTAACACTTGCATTGGCAACACCGGGTGTAAAGTTCACTGTTTGCGTTGTATAATTTCCTATATCTGCCGCATTTCCCGTTTTCAACACCACATCTACACTAAAGGCAGTGGAGGGACTAATGGGACCATGTGAAACGCTGATTGCAGCCGTTCCCGCATTTTCTGCAACACTTTGTGTAGTGTTCGTAAAGCGAGCCAATGTATCAACAGGACCAACAGCCGGTTGTGTTGTGAAGGAGATGCTCAAATCGTCCACAGCCAATCCGTCGTCAGAACCGGGGCCGTTAAAATCTACAAAACGAATCCATAAGCCGGCTCCTGGGTTAACCGTCAAACCCGAAATCGAACTACTTAATGCGGTTTTATTTGCGGTTAAATTCCCATCTAAAGCACCCGCTGCAGCAGCAGTATTCGGAGTAAAGAATGACAATGCATTCACTTTAGTCCAGGTTCCTGTGGTAAGCGAACTCGCATCTGAAGAGTATTCAAAAAACAAAGAATCTACATTTCCCGCAGTCCCTTTTCTCCATTGTTCGCCTACATAATTTAATGTAAAACCGGTAATTTGCTCACCCGTATTGTTCGCAAATGAAGTCCCATAAACCGAAATCAATGAACCGGAACGTATTGATCCTAATGCTCTGTCCGTACTGGAATTTGTCCCATAAGAATAGGTATTCCCGGTATTGGAGCTTCCGTCATTGGCTTTGTACAATTCATCATCTTGACTACCTCCGCCAGTTTCATCTAAAAACCAACTGATTCCACTCAAAGACCACCCCGTTATATTGGTATGGTCTGATTCCAACAAGTCGAAATTCTGATTATATACAGGGTTCGACGTTGTCAGGGAGACCTGCGCAAAGGCACTTGTCGCAAAGATCCCACTTACAATAAGGTAAATTACTTTTTTCATTTTTTTGTTGTTTTAAACGTTTCTACTCTATTATGATTTTCTTATTTAAGACCTTTGTTTCCCCTTGTAGCGATAGAATATAAACACCCTTAGAAAAGGAATTCAACGGCATTGTAAAATGCGTTGTCGCTTCCTGCATTTTTTGTTCAAACAGCATTTTCCCGTCTATACTGTATAAACGTAGTTGTGCCACCTGCATCTCTTCCCATTCTATATGCAAATTGTCTTTGGTCGGATTCGGATAGACCTTAAAGCGACCCTGACTTGTACCATCTAAATCAAAACTAAATGTACACCCACTCTTTTTTGTAAGTGTAGTAAAATCGATACAATCGACCCATTCCGGATAATCTATAAAGGGATTTCTGTTGTTTTGCAAATAGGCTATATACTCATGACGGGCAATCTCTTCGGGACTTACCGGATCTTGCACATGCCAAGCCAATAGGGTATTGATATCCTGTTGTGCAGAATAGGTATGTGCCAAATCGCCCAATGCCCAGCTTGCACCTAAATAGCCGTCGTATGCCACCATTTGGTAAAACATTGCTCTTGCAGCATCTCCTTTAATGCTTTGTTTGGGCTCGAAGACCAATACACCATTGCTATCATGCCCAAGTTTACAATCTAAATAACCCGAGGTCATATTCACCACATCTCCGTATGCATAATTGGAACGACGGGAATTTACCCCCGTATTTTTCACCAATAATAAATTGTGGTAATCTGCCCCCGGCTCACTGGAAGTCGAACCTCCATTAGGCATCCAACTGCGGGGCATACAGTGCTCGCGGCTATAATCAATTCCCGTAAAACTAAAC
>JAEZEQ010000032.1 GCA_023432985.1 Bacteroidota bacterium
CTACTACTCCGCCACCCCCACCGCCACCGCCATCAGTACCCGAGGTTATCGAAATCGCAGAGAATGACGTGGAAATTGATACGGAATTGAATATCGACGTGTCGAATATGGAAGATGAAGGTGTCGAAGGTGGAGTTATAGGTGGTACAGGTGAAGTGCCCGTACTCGACGAAGTTGTAGATTTCCTTGCCGTGGAAGACTATCCTGTTTACCCCGGTTGCGAAGGCATTAAAAATAATGAGGATCTGTTGACTTGTTTTAACCAACAAGTGAGTAAGTTTTTACAGAAAAATGTAAAATACCCCGCTCGTGCCAAGGATATGGGTAAAGAAGGTGTGGTTTACGTGAAGTTTACTATTGGAAAAGATGGAGTAGTGAAGGACGTGGGGCTAGCGATACCCGATCGTAAAATCGGATACGGACTCGAAGAAGAAGCTATGCGTGTAATCAATGGCCTGCCCAAAATGCAACCTGCAAAGCAACGTAATATGCCGACTGCAGTAAGCTATCAGCTTCCCATTCAGTTCAGACTTCAATAAATAGATTTAATAGAACACTATATAAAGCAGGCTATCTTAGTCTGCTTTTTTTGTGTCGCTAAAATAGACCCACGGGGCATAATCCGGCATTGGGGCAAAAACTTCTATCGCTTCGCCGCTAATGGGATGTGTAAATGCAATTTTATAAGCATGCAATGCTATGGATTTGTCGGGAAGAGGCCTTTTATCGCCGTATTTTACATCACCTAAAATAGGGCAGCCTATATGTGCCAATAAGCAACGTATCTGATGATGACGGCCTGTAAGCGGATTTATTTCCAATAAATAAAACCGATCGCTGGAACCAATAAGCTTATATTCTAATTCCGAAAATAAGGCATGCTTTTCTTCTTTATTAAAAGCATAACTCTTGTTTTGTTTTTCATTTTTTCGGAGCCATGCCGAAATTTTTCCGCTCTTTTCCGGTGGTGCATTGCGCACTATGCAAACATAGGTTTTCTGTATTTCTTTTTTCTGAAACAGCGCATTCATGCGTTCCAGTCCCTTCGAGGTTTTGGCAAACATCACCAAACCCGTTACCGGGCGGTCAATACGGTGTATTACGCCACAAAAAACATTGCCTGTCTTTTTGTATTTCGTTTTTAAAAAAGATTTTACATCCTCGGAAAGAGGCTTATCTCCGGTTTTATCACCCTGTACAATCTCTCCCGTTTTTTTGGAAATAAAAATGAGGTGATTGTCCTCATATAATACCCGCTCCTGCATTTAATACTGCTCTTTCTCGTTTGGAAATGAAGAGCTTTTTACATCGCTGACATAGGAGCCAACTGCGTTTAAAATCTCATCGTATAAATTCAAATAACGGCGCAAAAAACGCGGATTAAACTCGTAGGTCATGCCCAGCATATCGTGTACTACCAATACCTGACCGTCAACTTCTCCTCCTGCGCCTATACCTATAACCGGTATGTCCAGCTCTTCGGCTACTTTTTGGGCCAATTTGGCCGGAATTTTTTCAAGAACCAATGCAAAACAACCCACTTCTTGCAAGAGTTTGGCATCTTTTATCAATTGTTCGGCTTCTTTTTCTTCTTTGGCTCTGACTGTATATGTGCCGTATTTATAGATGCTTTGAGGCATTAAGCCCAAATGACCCATAACTGGAATTCCCGCCCCGACAATTCGGCTTACGCTTTCGGCAACATCTTCGCCACCTTCCAGCTTTACACCATGCGCACCCGTTTCTTTCATTATACGTATGGCCGAATTTAAGGCCTCTTTCGAGTTTCCCTGATAAGATCCAAATGGCAAATCTACCACCACAAGCGAACGTTCTGCACCGCGTATTACACTCGATGCATGATATATCATCTGATCTAAGGTAATAGGCAAAGTGGTTTCATGACCGGCCATTACATTCGATGCCGAATCTCCCACCAACAAAATATCTATACCCGCCCGATCCAATATTCGAGCCATAGTGAAATCATAGGCTGTTAGCATGGCAATTTTCTCACCCGCTCTTTTCATCTCCTGCAATTTATGGGTAGTAACCCGCTTTATTTCTCCTGAAATGGCTGACATGCTTTCTTATTTTTCCACAAAGGTATGAATATGTTTATTTACATTTGTAAAATGTATTCTATATTTGTAAAATGATTAAGAGACTTTTGAACCTTAGCCTGGGCCTTTTGGCTTTCACGGCTTTTTTGCCTTCTTGCAGCACCGATGTGGATGTGGCCGGTAATTATAAGGAAACTACAGTAATCTACGGTTTGCTGAATCAATATGATACCGTACAATATGTGCGTATTCAAAAAGCTTTCTTGGTGAATGATAATGTGCTCGATTATACCAAAGTCCCCGATTCTATTTATTATAAACCGGAAGATTTATCTGTCGTTCTCGAAAAACTGAACCCGGCTTCGAATACCATAGAGCAGACCATAAATATGAGTCACACGCTTATGCCTAAAGATAGCGGAATGTTTGCATCGGGAAATTTGATTATTTATAAAACGAATGCAGCACTAGATTCCAGTAAATTATACCGCCTTAAAATTACCAATCTTAAATCGGGGAAGGTAACAACGGCTTCTACCCGTTTGGTTTCCGGTTTGCAAATTAAAAATCCCAATGCATTTACGACGGTGACGGTAAACCTGAATCCGATAAGTAAAAACGGATTCGACCTGAAATGGAAACCGGCTCTAAATGGAGTTCTGTATCAGGTGGAGGTGAAGTTTACGTGGACTGAAATCGATGTGGTGCAAAGCACTTCTAAACCCGATTCTATATTGTGGACTTTCTCACCCATTGAAAGAAAAACTACGGCCGATATTACGTATAATCTGCCTCATAACGAATTCTTTATTTTCTTGAGAGATAACCTGGAAGCCAAGCCGAATGTACAGCGTAAAATCGGAAAGATTTCTTTTAAAATCTATGCCGGAACGGAGGAATTGAATCAATATATTCAAATCAATAAACCCAGTACCGGAATTATTCAGGAAAAACCTTTGTATACCAATGTGGAGAATGGATTGGGTATTTTTAGTGCAAGGGCTTCTTTCGAAAGAAATAACTTAGATCTTACTAAATCGCCCACTCGAGACACCTTGCGTCTGGGTCAATATACCGGACATCTGGGCTTTATCGAATAGCTTAGGGTCTCGGTAAATCCGCTTTTTTTAATCGAGTCCGGCCGCTTTTTTGATTTCGTTTAATTTCATTAAAGCCTCAACCGGAGTCAGCGTGTTGATGTCTATATAGGTCAACTGTTCTCTTATATTTTCCAGTACAGGATCGTTCAACTGAAAAAAGGATAATTGGAGTCCGTCTTCTTTGCCCTGTGGCAACACAGAAATAGACTCTCCATGTGCCCTTTTCTTTTCCAGTTCGCTCAACATCAAACGGGCACGTTTCAATACAATCGCAGGCATACCGGCCATTTCGGCTACATGTATCCCAAAGCTGTGCTCGCTGCCACCGGCTTCCAGCTTTCGAAGAAAAATAATCTTATTTGCTGTTTCCTGAATCGATACATGGAAATTTTTTATCCGCTCGAAACTTTGTGCCATTTCATTCAGTTCGTGATAATGGGTTGCAAATAAGGTTTTGGGTTTGTACTGCGGATGCTCGTGCAAATACTCGGCTATGGCCCAAGCTATTGAAATGCCGTCATAGGTGCTGGTTCCGCGCCCGATTTCGTCGAGCAAGATTAAGCTGCGCTCACTGATATTGTTTAATATTCCTGCTGTTTCATTCATTTCTACCATAAAGGTACTTTCTCCGGCTGCCATATTATCATTGGCTCCCACACGGGTAAAAATCTTATCTACCCATCCGATTTCTGCCGCTTCTGCCGGAACGTAAGAGCCCATTTGTGCCATGATTACAATGAGGGCGGTCTGGCGTAATATGGCCGATTTACCGCTCATATTCGGACCGGTAATCATGATAATCTGCTGCTTTTTATCGTCGAGGTAAATGGAATTGGGAATATAATTTTCTCCTTCTCCCAATCTGCTTTCTATAATCGGATGACGTCCCTCTGTAATCTGAATCTCCAGTCCGTCATGTACCAAGGGCTTACTATAATCTTTATCTATAGCTGTTTTCGCAAATGAAAGCAGACAGTCGATTTCACCTATTTGTGCGGCATTGAGCTGAAAAGCCGGTATATATTCTTGCATGGCGCGCACCAATTGCTGAAATAACTGCACTTCCAGGGCCTGAATTTTTTCTTCTGCTCCTAAAATCTTCTCTTCATATTCTTTGAGTTCGGGCGTAATATATCGCTCGGCATTTACCAAGGTCTGTTTCCGAATCCAGTTCTCAGGCACTTTATCTTTATGCGCATGGGTCACTTCTATATAGTATCCAAAAACATTATTAAATGCGATTTTGAGCGAAGTAATTCCTGTTTTTTCTATTTCTCTTTGCTGCATTTGCAACAAATATCCCTTTCCTGCACCCGAAATTTCTCTTAATGCATCCAAATCTGCATGCACGCCCTCTTTTATTATGCCACCTTTGGACACAAGTGCCGGAGCATTGGGATCTATAGTGCGCTCCAGCTCCTGCAATGCAGCGACACATGGATTTATGCGATCCGAAAGGCGATGTAAGCCTACATTTTTTATTTGTGAGGTAAGCTGTTTTATTTTTGCTATGGATTCCAATGAACGTTTCATTTGCACCAATTCGCGCGGAGAAATTCGCTCTGTGGCAATCTTGGCCGAAAGTCGCTCCGGGTCTCCGATTAAAGGCAATAATTCGCTTAATGTATCCCGTAAATCAACTTCCTGAATCAGAAATTCTACCGCATCTAATTTCTGCTGTATGCGTTCTTTATCCCTATAGGGCATCACGATGCGCCGCCTTAATAAACGAGCACCGGGCGGTGTGAGGGTCTGATTGAGCACCGAAAATAAGGTGGCCTGATTGTCGTGGGCATGCTGTACCAATTCTAAATTGCGAATGGTAAATGGATCCATCCATACATATTCCTCCCGATCTATGCGACTTATAGCACGTATATGCGCCGGTTTTTCGTGTCGGGTTTCTTTTAGATAATGCAAGATAACTCCGGCCGAAATAATGGCATTTTCCATGCCTTCCAATCCGAATCCTTTTAGCTTTGCGGTTTGAAATTGGGCAATTAATGCGTCGTAATTGAATTCATATTCAAATATCCAGGGCTCAAGTGCAAATGTATAGAAGCGTTCTTCCAGTTCGAATTCTTTTTTGATGCTCGACCCTTTGCAATAGATTACTTCCGAAGGCTGAAAATTCAGAAGCAGCTTTTGTGCATAGGCTTTATCGCCTTCTCCGCTTAAAAACTCGCCCGTAGATACATCTAAAAACGCGATTCCATATGCCGATTTTCCGTCGTGATGCAAGGCACATAACCAGTTGTTCGACTGATGATCGAGCACATTATCGCTAAATGCTACACCCGGGGTAACGAGCTCGGTTACGTCACGTTTTACTATTGTTTTTGTGGTTTTGGGATCCTCCATCTGCTCGCAAATAGCAACTCTGAATCCGGCTCGAACCAACTTGGGTAAATAAGTCTCCAACGAATGATAAGGGAATCCGGCCAATTCTATTTCGGAGGCCGAACCATTGGCGCGGCGGGTGAGGGTAATACCCAATACCTTATGTGCACGCACGGCATCCTCTCCAAAGGTTTCATAAAAATCGCCC
>JAEZEQ010000047.1 GCA_023432985.1 Bacteroidota bacterium
ACGAACGGCCGTTCGTCCCGACTTAAATTGGTCGAAAGCCTAAAATCTTACATCAAACAAATTAAGCCAAGCTCGGGATGGACTCAGATTTAACTTTTAGAAAATATAGGCTATACATAAAAGTAAATACAGCATATACTGCAATTATAAAATAGACATACCAGGCATATTGTATGGGCAAAAAGTATACAAAAACACCCGTTAGTATCAATCTTATCCATTCCGAATATACACCTCTTACACGCGCTTCAAGGATTTCGCTCCAGTTGACAATCATATGCCATAAAATAAAGGCTCCAAACCACCTCATAGGCGTCGGCATATTCGGATTATCCTGAATAACCAGCAACATTAACCATAAGGCAAAGGCGAGCTGCACCACCAAAAAAAGAGTAGCATTTTTAAAGGGTTGGCTGCTGTATTTTACCTGATTATGCACGGTGATTTCTTCCGGCATTCCCTTGGGTTCCATCCCTCTGGGAGTCCACCCTAAAGGCATAAACCAAAGGCGGATTTTATCCCAAAAATAGGGTGCTTCTTTGGCCTGATTCCACAGAACTATATAGTAATGAAAATTAATTTTAATCGGATTCCATGTTTTGGGGTGATTATACATTCCATAAACCACCTTTTCTTTTTCTTCTTCGAAGGTTCCGAATAATCTATCCCATATTATGAGAAATTCTCCGAAATTTTTATCCAGATAGGCATAATTCACCCCATGGTGTACGCGGTGGTGCGAAGGTGTAGTGAAAACCAACTCCACCCATCTCCACAATTTGGGAATGAGTTCGGTATGATGCAAAAAGGCAATAAACAAATGTATTCCGGTCATTGCATAAATATCAATCGGTTCGAATCCGATAATAGTTAAAGGCCAGAAAAAGAAAAAGGAAAAAAGGCGTTGGGTAACACTGGCTCGGAGAGCAACGGCGAAATTCATTTCTTCTGCCGAATGATGCGGGGAATGTGCTGCCCACATAATATTTACGTGGTGCCCCCAACGATGTACCCAATAAAAAATAAAATCGACCCCAAGCAAAAGGAACAAAAAATTGTACCAGGTAAGCGGGATATGCTCAATGAGTCGGAAATTTTCCCATAAATAACCATAAACCACATATACGCCCGCAGCTACGAGCACGTTGACGGTTTGATTGGCAATGGCGGTTCCAAAATTGGCTATAAGTTCCTGAAAACGGATTAGTCCCTTTTTATAATAATAATTGATTCCTACTTCTATGCATACAAATACAAGGGCAATAGGAGTAAGCAGTGCATAAATATTTCCGACTGATTGCATTGGTTAAGGCTTTCTGCCAAAATATGCATTTCGGAATACATATCAAAATTACATGGCAAATTCCAACAAAAAAGCTTTCAGAAAATCATCTATATCTCCATTCAAAACCCCTTGTGTATCGCTTGTTTCATGTTCTGTACGCACATCCTTCACCAATTGATACGGGTGCAATACATAAGATCGTATTTGGGAACCCCATTCAATTTTACGCTTACTTCCTTCTATGGCATCTCGCGCTTCATTTCGCTTGCGCATTTCTTCCTCGTAAAGCATAGATTTAAGTAGTCGGACGGCATTTTCTTTATTTTGAAGTTGGGAGCGACTTTCCTGATTCTTGATGACAATACCCGATGGTTTGTGGTATAGACGCACGGCCGTTTCCACCTTATTCACATTCTGTCCGCCAGCCCCACCCGAACGAAAGGTTTCCCATTCTATATCGGCATCCTTAACCTCAATTTCAATGCTATCGTCAATCAATGGATATACATATACAGACGCAAATGAAGTATGTCTTTTGGCGTTTGAATCGAATGGTGAAATCCGCACAAGCCGGTGTACACCATTTTCGCCCTTCAGGTAACCGTAGGCATTTTCTCCGCTTATTTGAATCGTCGCCGATTTAATTCCGGCCACATCACCCTCTTGATAATCTTGTTCTATGACTTTATATCCTTGCTTTTCGGCATACATAATATACATGCGCAGCAACATGGAAGCCCAGTCGCAGCTCTCTGTTCCTCCGGCTCCGGAAGTAATCTGCACCACCGCATCCAATGCATCTTCAGGCTTAGATAACATGATTTTCAATTCCATATTATCCACTCCCTGTTTGGCCAATTGGAAACTATCGTTTAATTCGCTTTCTTCGGCTGCGCCTTCTTTATAGAAATCGAATAATACAAAGGCGTCATCGAGCAAACTTTGTACCTTATTGTATTCCTGAACCGTATTCTTTTTCCGGTTCAAACTTTTGGATATAATTTCTGCTTTTTTGGGATCATTCCAAAAACTAGGATCGAGCGTAATCAGCTCTTCTTCTTTGATCAGTATATGTAAGTTATCGACGTCAAAGAGACCCCCTCACCGCATCCAGGCGGCTTTTAAGCTCTTTAAGCTGTTCTGCTGTAACACTCATTCTAATATATTTTAGTGTAAATATACACGATTTTTATTCCAAAAAGAAAACGATAGTACTTACTACCCTTGCTTTTTGCATATAAGGCGCCTGAGAAGAAGCATCACTTTCCTCATCATAATAATACCTTCCGGCTATGGTAATTTGTCCTTGTGAAGCAGTCTTAATTTTTCCCAATTCGGCTTGTGAATCATTGGCAAATTGTTCGCCCGCTATACGGGCATTCTTGGTACTTTCGGCAATCAATTGCGGCTTAATGGTATTTAAATCGGGGAAGAAATACTCCACAGAAATATCGGATGTAAGTTGCTTGCTGATTAAATCGAATTTCATGGCAGCAATACGCTTTTCGGTGTTTTCTACATCCGTGGTTTTAATGGAAAGACCTTGACTAACCGTATATCTGTCTATTTTCACTTCAACCTCTTTCCCCGAACGCCATTGTGTTTCATAATATCTTTCGCGATCATTTACGTCGACGGTATGTATGCTTATGGCATCGGCATCATAGCCGGCGGTTGTGGTAAGATAGGCCAAAACAGCCTTTTTCTTTTCTTCGGATTGTGCTAAAATAGCATCCAGGTTATCGCCCGAAAAACTGTAATAAATCGACACGGATGCCGATTCTGCTTTCATATACATTTCGGCAAGTCCTTTTACCGTAACGACCCGGTCTTTATCGCTAAAGGTTTTTAATCCTTTGTATACATAAAAGCCAAGTAAGAAAAAGCCGGCCAGTATAGACAAGCTTAAAAAAAGAAAATTTGATTTCGTTTTGTTTTCCATGAGGTATAATGTAATTAGGGGTTAACACGTTATTTTTGAATAATTATTGTTTGACCGGAATGTTTTCTGTCTTCCGAAAATTTTTTTCCTTGAATCGTACAAAACTGTTTAATCGACTTATCGACCAGTTTGCCCTCCTCAATCAGTCCTTCTCCTATAAGTATTTCTGCCAGGACTTTTTTATAACCCACCATGCGGATTTCGCATTGATCCATATTGCCATTTAGAAAAGTTATTTCATAATATCCGATTCTGCCTTGTGGATTTCCGGGCGTGATTTGTTTGGAATCGTTGTAATAATGCGCATTAAAAACGGCCAATTTTTCATCCTCCAGATTGTATAAAGTAATCGCATCGGGAATTGCGCTGGCGACTAACTTAAACTGAGGTTTTCCATCTGCATATACGATATCCTTCTTTACACTGATTTTAGATTTCTGAGCAAAGGATGCCGAAGAAAATAAAAGTAAAAATAGTATGCTTAAACCCGCTTTCATAATTAGCTTGCTTTTAGAAAAAATGTAATTTGTATAGCAAGGTATTCAATATTTAAACGAAAAGCAAGGTTGGGAAAATCTCTATAGCCTTATGGAAAGCATAGGACAAAAAAACGACAGGCCATCCCTAAGGATGACCTGTCGCACGCTAAGTATGAACGCGTTATAAAATGTTTAGTTCTTAATAAACTTGGCTGTTTGCACGCTGGCTTGATTGCTGATACGGATGGCATAAGTACCTTTTGCAAAAGCATTTACATCGATAGAGTGCATGCCGGCTTGCGCATTATTTGAGCTATAAACAACTTTTCCGGCGATATCAATAATTTCAATCTTACTGTTTTCATTCAACTCAACAGAAATAGAAGAGCTGGCAGGATTTGGGAAAACTGAAAGCGTATTGTTTACGGCTACTTCTTGGTTAGACCAGGTTCCAAGTGGACGAAGGTCGCGAAGAGCTAAGTTGTTATTAAACGCATCGATCAATTCAACTTCGTTTGCCGTAGCTAAGGTATCATTGTCGACAATTAAAAGTCCGTTCATCGCCGCTACATTCGCAATACACAAGGTGTCTGAATTCGACGCCAATTTGAATTGGTTTTTATTTCCTGCAAGGATATTTCCTTCAAATTTCAAATCAGAACCACAATAGTTGGCAACTGTTCTTCTTGAATCAAGTAATAAACCTGCGTCTGGATAACCTGCAAAAATTGAATTGAATACAGATGTTGCGCTATTTCTGCGAATATGCAATGCTCTTTTATAGTCAGGATGCATAGTTGGAGCACCGGCGTAAACCGGGCCTATAATGGTAACATTATGGAAAACTGGAGCTGTTTTAGGCGTGTTGGTTGTACCGCTTCCGTCATTATCCGATTCAAAACCATTCGATCCTGATTGGTCAGCCACTTCCGGGTCACGGTTTGCAACGGCAAATTGTACATTTCCGCGGTATCCTAAATCTGTATCAAAATCATCGTCCCATCCACGGAATGCATATAAATATTTTCCGTTTACTGTTCCTCCGAACCACTCAAAAGAGTCGTCACCGGAATAAGAAACCTGAATATGATGCATTACGGTTTTAGAACCTACAGAATACATTGATAAACCATTAATTTCAGAGTTAGACTGTGCTGTTAAAGAGATTCCGGGGAATTCGATACGCACATATGTCATAACTCCGGAACTGTCGGCGTCGTTATTCCCTCCATGAAGACCACGGCCGGTTGCCAAATCTCCGATACCACCTTCGGTAAGGGCGTTGGTTCCTGCGGGCGAATTATGTTGTGCATGACCACAAATAACCACTCCTCCCCAATCTCCATAATCACGACTTCCTGCAGGCGCATTAGACGTAAATACGATTGGATTAGCCGCAGTACCTTGAGCGATTATTTTCGAACCACGCTCAATAATAAGGGTTCCTTTTCCCGTTCCGCGGATCACTGTACCGGGCTGAATAGTAAGTGTTGCATTATTGGTAACATAAATAAATGCGTCATCCAATAGATACACATTATTGCTTGTCCAGGTTGTATTGCTTGTAATATTACTATTCACGGTTACTGTTGCGGCAGGATAATTCTCATTTTGAGGGTCAAAATTAGCCCATCCGTCTGTCCACGCAGCTGCCGGATATGGAGCAAAAGCTCCCTTATAACTTACCACATCAAAAAACTGGCCCATTGCCGAAGAGGCAAAAACACCACTCATCACGAAGAATAAAAGTTTTTTCATTTTTTCATTTTTTATTTGTCGCAAATGTAGCCGCCTCGCATTACTCTATGAATATGTAAATATTATGAAACGATTAACTTGCGAATGAATCTGTGTGAGTTGGAGAAATCTCTTTCTTATTAGAATTTATATCCCATGCTGAATGAAAACTGTTGACCAAAACGATAATTGAAATTCACATTATCGCTGTTTTTATCAAAGCGTCCATTGCTATTGCTGTCTTCATAAAAATAAGATCGTTGAGCAAGCATATCTTTAATGCTGAATTTCAATTCCAATTTGTTTTCAAGGAAAGATTTACTCACCACTAAATCCAACAACCAACGCGGATTTTCCCAAATTGGCGGATCCATTAAAGTACCCACAGTAAAGATTCGTTTTCCAACATAATTGGTCATAAACGAAACTCCAAAATTATATTTACTGTCTAAATACTGTAAGCCTCCATTAAATATATATTTCGATTGTCCCTGAAGCGGTCTTTTTGTGCCCACACCTAAAAGACTATCCAATTTCACTTCTGAATGTATATATGCAAAATTACCTACTATGAAAAAGTCTTCCATGAAGCGGCTTTTATTGTTTTTTGTAAAGCTGGACAAGGACATTCTCATTTCCAATTCCAACCCTATGGATTGTGCGCTAGGTGCATTGATATAGCTGAACTGTCTTCCTCCGGCCGATAAAGGCAATAAAATTTTCTCAATCGGGTTTTGAAAATATTTATAAAAACCGGTCACCGATAATAATTGACCTGCAGAGGGATAGTATTCATAACGTATATCGGCATTGGTGATTTTGGTTCGTTTTAAATCCGGATTTCCACCTACCAAAGCAAATAATCCAAAATCATAAAATGAAAACGGAGCCAATTCGCGCGATTCGGGGCGTGTAACGGTTTGCGAACCGGCGATACGCAAATTCATTTTTGGATGAAATCCATATACAATATTTATACTGGGCAAAAAGTCGGTAACCGTAGTATCTATATTTATGGGCGACTCATCAGCAACGGCATATGTATTAAGAATTTGGCGATAATTTTCCATTCTTACTCCATAAATAAAACGCAATTTATTCTCGAAAAATGCACTTTCCAATTGCAGGAATCCGGCTATGGTATTTTGTTCCGAACTGTATGTATCAGACATTTTCGTAACCTCACGCATCATCAGTCCATCTACCCCAAAATTTCTTTCATCGAAAATGGAATCAATAGACATTTGCTCTATGCTCGAAACCTCTTTTCCGCTTGTTTTATAACGGGTATAGCCAAACTGACGACCTTGAAATTCTCTTGCTTTGAAAGAAAGCATGGAACCGGCTTTAATTTCGTGGCGACTTGCTCCAATCTTAACAGGAATGGTCAAATCAAGAGTTCCGGAAAAGGAATTGTCGTTTTGCTCAGAAAAAAAACGTCCGGCTTTATTCGATTGAACGGTATTGGAAGTTGCCACCCTATAGGGCATAGTACTGTCTCCGCGTTGATATTGCGTGGTTTGATAATCGGGAATAATACGATTTAGATTGCTGTATCCCAAAGACCAATCCAACCTGATTTTTTGCTTACTCACCACATGCTCTCCGTTCAACTGAGACGAAATAATACGGTTTTGCGTATATAGATTATTATATGCCAAAAAATCGAACCCATTATCATAATCAACCCCACTACGCTCTATATAACGATCGTAGGTATTCATGTTGAATAAGTTCTTTAATGAAATGCGAGAATTGGATCCGTTTTTACGTGATATACTTAAGGCTATATTCCATATACCGCCCATGGTTACGTTCTCGGTATATTGGCGGTCGAACATGCGCGTGGTAGTCTTTTGATCATCGAAATCTGCTCTTTCGACCTCTTCGGTTTTTGGAGCATTATAATAGGTAAGCGCCAATACCGAACCCAGGCTGGTTTTATGTCCGGATTTATCGGAATTTTTCTTGTTCAATTGTGCCACATGGCCCATGGAATATTGGAAATTGAATCCGGGTAATCCCTTTTTGGTTTTGGTCTTATAATTATTATTCATCTGCTTGCTGAATTCGACCAATTTATCTTTATCGAAATCATTTTGAGCCGCAATAAATTCCTTATTTGTAGGAAAGTTCGGATTCAACTTACGTGTTCCGTCATCAATTCCCAAAAAGTCGGTTTTCCCGCCCAATGTAGATGTAAATGGCTTAAAGGATGTAATGGTATTAAAGTTAGCACCTGCACTGATTTGATAAAAGTTTTCTTCAGGCACCTCTTTGGTACGAACCAGGATCAATCCCCCCGCAAACTCGCCGGGCAAAGAAGGCATGGCCGTTTTTACAATTTTCAGGTCGTTCAATAATCCGGATGGAAAAATATCGAAAGCAAATGCTTTGCGGTCGGGTTCTGTGCTTGGAAGCGGGGCGCCATTAAGGTAAGCGGCATTATAACGCTCCGGTAAACCACGTATAACCACAAATTGGCCATCCTGTATGGTGGCTCCGGAAACCCTTTTCAATACGTCTGCCGTTGTGCGATCGGGTGTTTTTTTAATCTGATCTCCACTGATTCCATCAAATAAAACAGCCGAATTTTTTTGTTCCAACACTATGGCTACATTCGACTGCTGATTGGCCTTGGCCGTAACCACCACCGTATTCAACCCTTCACCGGCCGATGGCTTCATATGTGCATCATGCGTACTTAAAGCATTCTCTTTTACGTCAATATCCGAAATTTCCATGGTCTGATATCCCAAAAAGGAAACGCTGATATTGTATTTTCCGGGTGCAATTGAAATGCTGTATTTCCCGTCTATATCGGTCATAGAACCCTTTCCGGCTCCTTTCACGATAATATTGGCACCTATTAACGGCTGCCCGTTTTCATCGATTACTTTACCAATGATTTTTCCTGTTTGTGCGTATGCACCGGCTCCCAATAGAATAAAAAATATTAGGAGACTTTTTTCTAAAATTTGTTTCATTACTTAGCTCTACTTTGCAGAGCGCAAAGGTATTGCCCTTTATCCCCAAGGGGGTTACCTCAATGTTAAGTGATTGCTAAGTGTTTGTTTAGACCTTATAAAAGTCCCTGTACCAGTCGACAAAACGGGTTATCCCTTCCTTTACTCCCGTGCGGGGATTATAGCCGAAATCGCGTACTAATTCCCCCGAATCGGCCCAACTTTGCGAAACATCACCCGCTTGCATAGGACACATATTCTTAATGGCTTTTTTACCTAACTTTTCTTCCAAAGCCACTATAAATTCACCCAATTCTATCGGATCATTATTCCCAATATTATAAATACGGTAAGGCGCTGAAGAACGATCGGGTGCTCCGTTGGATTTTGTCCATTCCGGATTGGCAACAGGCGCCTTCATCAATACCCTGAAAACTCCCTCTACCAAATCGTCTATATAGGTAAAATCCCGTTTCATCTTGCCATGATTATAGACATCAATGGCTTTTCCTTCCAGGATATTTTTTGTGAATATAAACAAGGCCATATCGGGTCTGCCCCAAGGGCCATAAGCGCTGAAAAAACGAAGTCCCGTGCATGGGATGCCATATAAATGGGCATAACTATGTGCCATTAATTCGTTTGCTTTCTTACTGGCAGCATATAAACTTATGGGATGGTCGGTATTGTGCTTGGTGTCGAAAGGAATATGATCGTTGAGCCCATACACCGAAGAAGATGATGCAAAGACCAAATGCTTGATTTGTGTATGACGCGCCGCTTCAAGTATATTTAAAAATCCTGTGATATTACTTTCGGTATATACATGCGGATGCGTTAACGAATAACGTACACCGGCCTGTGCAGCCAGGTTAACAATAGCGTCGAATTGCTCTTCCCGACACAATTCCATTAATCCCTCCCGGTTCTGTAAATCCATTCGAATAAAATGAGCATCCGCATTGGTGGCAGAGCTTACTTTTTTTCCGGATCCGGCACCCTTTCTGTCAAAGCCCAATTCATTCAACCGGGCATATTTAATTTCTATATCATAGTAGTCGTTGATATTATCCAGGCCAACAACCTCTAAGCCCCCTTCAAGGGCACGCTTCATAAAATGAAATCCAATAAATCCGGCGACCCCGGTAACCAATATTTTTTTCAACGAATAGAGATTTGTGGCAAAGCTAATCAATTTTTAAAACTCAGCCCCCCCTGTTTCCATTCGCATAATTTGAAACTTGAATCGCTTATAAATTTTCTTGAATTTTCCGATTTGA
>JAEZEQ010000059.1 GCA_023432985.1 Bacteroidota bacterium
TCACTTCGCCTTCGAATATAGCTCGAGCAGAGGAACCTGCCGGTGCGGTAATATCCACGCCGTCATTTTTAATGGTCACCCCTTTTAAATAAGGATGCGGCTGCACCCCATATTTGCCGGTGATTGCACCTCTTTCTACCGGCCAAGACATATTGCCCTTATTGCCCTCAAAAGATGCGCTTTTCAATTTTGTGGCCGGGGTTACCATATCGGTTTTAGCAATGGGTTTTGGCGCCGGAGCGGCAGTACCCCCACTCTTTGCAGCAGCGGCAGCTTTGCGCGCCTCTTCTTCGGCTTTTTTCTTCGCTGCGGCTTCGGCTTTTTTACGCTCTTCTTCGATCAATTTACGCACTATATCCTGGATTTTCTTCTCCAGTTGCTGGCGTTCTAACTCACTTTTCTTGATTTTCTTCCGCAGCTCAGCCTCTTTACCCCGCAATTGTTGGGCTAATTTAGTCTGATCCTGCTTCTCGATTTCCAGAACTTGCTTTTCGGCTTCCTCTGCTTTCAATACAGCCGATTTACTTACCCGATTGGAATCAAGTTTGTTGATTACCTGATTCAAATAATTTCGGGTTTCGTTCAGCTGAGATAATTGCACCCGTCTGAAACCGGCCAACTGATTGAAAAAACGAGCTCTGGCAAAAGCCTGATTCATGTTTTCGGAGGCTAAAATATACAAAACCTGATCGTCTGAATTCCGATTTTTATATGCAAAATATACCATGCGACCATAAGCTTCTTTCAGCTCTTTCTCGAGCTTTTCCAATTCCGCTTTTTGCCGCTTTTGAATTTCCATTTCCTGCTCAATGCTACGCACTTCCTCACGAAAAGTCTCGACCAATTCTTCCCTAAACTGAATTTTGGTAGATAATTGATCTATATATTGTAAGGTTTTTTTCTGTTTGGTAGTGGTAGAACTCAACTCTTTGCTGGCATTACTTATTTCGCGTGCCAAATACTTCTTTTTACTTTCCAGTTTCGACTTCTCCTTTTTGAGAGAAGTAGTCCCCTTCTGGGCAAGGGAAATAAAACCTATACCATTCCAAAGTATAGCCGCTATAGCTATCAATAACAATCGTCCAAATCTTTTTCCCAACATCAATTTCATCAGTGTAAAAATGAGAAAAGCCCCGCTTTTAAACGAGGCTCTGTCTACTTTTATTTCAACGAAAGATTGTTAACACTTAGTGGCGACTATTTTTTGCGCCATTTTATGGTACATCCTACGGCTTTTACTTCTTGTTTTTCAACTGTTTTCCCGGCCAGTAATGCGTCCACAGCCATTTGCACATAATGCTCCTGCGCTTTCTCTCCAGACTCGGCATTGTCGTCGATAGCTCCTATATAACGCAAATGGTATTTTCCTTTTTTTCCTACTTTTTCAACCACAAATACATGCGGTGTGCGCGTAGCACCATAGGCTTTGGCAACTTCCTGCGTTTCGTCTATGGTATAAGGAAATGGATAGGATTTATCCTTAGCGATACGTTGCATTTCCTCGAAACTGTCTTCCGGTTGTATGGCAGGATCATTGGGATTAATGGCAATAACCGGATAACCCAGTTCCCTGTATTTATTATCTAAATCAATAATCCTTTGTTCGTATACCTGACTAAAAGGACAATGATTGCAGGTGAATATTATAATAGCACCCTTATTGCCTTCAAGACTGCTTAAAGAAATGATGTTTTCATCTACATTTCTCAGATTGAAATCAGATACTTTTGCTCCGATTTTATAGCCCTGGGCAACAACTTGTGCACACAGCATTAAGCCTACACTTGCAAGAATAATTTTCTTCATTTTTTCTCCTTTAAATATTTAATAATTATTGTGTTTAATTGCTCATAAGTCAACTCTCCTTCATGAAAATAGACCTTTTGTCCGTCTTTAAATACAGCAGTAGCCGGAATGGCTCCGGAAAAATCTTTATCCAACAAACCAATCCACTCCGAATCACCTGAATCGGATAAATGTATAGAAGGTATGCTAATATTTCTTGTTTCTAAAAAAGGCAATACCATATCTTTTCGGGCAGAAAAATCTACACTTGCCAAAAGGAAATGAACTTCGGGAAATTCCTCGCTTGCCTTTTGAAAATAGGGCAATTCGCTCACACAAGGTTTACACCATGTTGCCCATATATTCAATACATAGAGACCTTTACTTTCTTTAATCGTTTTCTCCATTTCCAAATAAGGAATGGAACGGATTTGCTGAGCATTCAGATAGGAAGCCGTTGAGAATAATGCTATGATATATATCCAATTTTTCATAAACCTATTCTATATTTCTGACTATAATCGAAAATCGTTTTAAAGATATTCTGTTCTACTTCATCAAATTCCATGCCTCTTCTTTCAAATACCCGTTTTGCTGTTTCCACGGCCTGAGAAAGGGAATATTCCTGCATGGCCTGAGGTCCGCCCCAGCTGAAGGAAGGAATAAAGTTCCGCGGGAATCCGGCTCCGAAAATATTGGCACTGACACCCACTACTGTGCCCGTATTGAACATAGTATTGATAGCGCTTTTACTATGGTCTCCCATAATCAGCCCACAGAATTGAAGTCCGCTCTGCGCAAAACCTTCTTTCCTGTAATTCCACAATTTCACCGGGGCATAATTATTCTTGAGGTTACTATTATTGGTATCGGCGCCCAAATTGCACCATTCACCCAGAACGCTATTGCCTAAAAAGCCGTCATGTGCTTTGGAGCTATAGCCAAAAATCACGGAATTATTTACCTCTCCACCTACTTTCACATGTGGACCAAAGATGGATGCTCCATATATTTTTGCTCCCATTTTGAGCTGACTATTCGGGCCTAAATAAAAAGGTCCCCGAACAGAACAGGACTCCATAATTTCGGCATTTTCAGCAATATAAATTGGACCGCTGCGGGTATTTAGCACCGAGGCTTCGACTACAGCTCCTTCTTCGATAAACAAAGCATTTTTATCCCCGATCAGGCGATTCGAATCCGACAAAACCTGCGAAATTCTACCCTTGGTCATAAGTTCGAAATCCATACGTAAAACCTCATCAGCAAAGCGAAAGATATCCCAAGGTTTTTTAATTTTCAGTAAGGATGATGTGTATACTATTTTCTCAGAAACAGACTCCCCGATTCGGGCAATTATTTCGCCTTCATGTTCCAGTGCTTGTCCATCCTTCAGATTCAAAATCCGTTCGCCCAATTCTTTAGTAGCGATCACAGAAGCATGAATAAAACAATGTATTCCCGGGATTGCGGCGGGAAATTTCTCCCTCAAATAAGGCATAGAATCGAAGTACACCGGCATATTCAATATTTTCTGCCATCTTTCGGCCTGGGTAAAAATCCCCGTTCTAAACGCAGCGACCGGCCGTGTAAAGCTAAGGGGCAACATATCCTGCCATAAAGCTTCTTCTTCAAACAACACAATTCCATTCATACTTACAAAGGTAATATATCTAATACTTTTTCTTCATTTTCGCGGCAAAGGATTTCGGCGGCATATGCCGTATTCTTTTTCCATTGCTTATAGCGTTCTTCATTTTCAAAAACAAATTCAATTGCTTCGGCCAGGGCATTGGGATTTAGGTCTTTTATCTTCACCCCTACTTCAAACCCGTCAACGATGCGACTTAATTCGGGCAAATCAGAAACCAAAACGGGAATTTCGGCCTGAATATAATCGAAAATCTTATTGGGCAGGGCGAGGCGATAATTTAAATTCGTGTCTTTATCCAGACTTAATCCCAAATCACAGGAACGTGTATATTCCATAAGTTGCAGATAGGGCATGCGATCAAAAAATAGCACTTTCTGTTCCATACCCAGGGTTTTTACCTTCCTCTTTAAAAGAGGCAATACATCTCCTGAGCCGGCAATTATTAACGTATATGCATCAGAAAGCAATGCCATGGCTTCAACGGCTTCTTCGGCTCCCCTATCTACGTTTATTCCGCTGCCTTGTAAAATAATACGCTTTTTGTCGGCCGGAAGTCCCAACTTTTCCAATCCGGGCAAGTCCGTTTTCACCAGTCTATATGGCATATTTCTCAATACATGAAAGGGTTTCTTGTATTTTTTTGTATATACATCAGCTATACTTTGGTTTACGGTGAAAAAATAATCTGCTTTTGGCAAGCATATTTTTTCGAATAGCGTCCACACTTTTTTGGCAAAGGGGTTTCTTTGCAATTCGGGCACTTCGGTAAAATACTCATGCGCATCATAAATAAGAGTTATATTTTTTTTTAAGGTTCGAACAAGTGCGGAAGCGGGCAATGTATCCAAATCATTGGCCCAGATCAGGCCGGAAGCATGTCGGCATAAAAAGAAAAAAAGGCGGATGGAATATTCGGCATAAAAAAAGGGGCCGGAATGAAAAAAGTGTTTCCTTCGTGTATAGTCGAAGGGCAAATCGGGCATGGGCAGACTGTTTTTCAGCACCCTTCCGTACAGATGAACCCTATAGCCTTTATTATGCCAATAGCGCGCAATACGCAATACCCTTTGATCGGTAGCCAGGTCATTGATTACAGGGATACATATATGCTTAACAGGTTTCGACATCTCAGTGTTTACAAAATTAGACGAGAAAATGAATCAAACTAAAAAAATGTAGAAATTTGTACAATGAAAATGGAGGAAAATGTATCATTGCGCGAGTGGAATAGTTTCGGGCTCGATATTTGGGCGAAGAAAGTCTTTGTTTTAGAAAGGGAAGAAGATTTTCCGACTTTTAAAAAATATTTCAATCAGGAGCGAAGAGATTTTCTGATATTAGGAGGTGGAAGCAATATCTTATTCATTCATGAACCGGATATGCTCATTGGGAAAATGCAAATTAAGGGCATAGAATGTATTGCGGAAGATGCAGAAAGTATGACCCTTAGAGTGGGTGCGGGCGAAAATTGGCATCAATTTGTATTGTGGACAGTAGAGAGAAATCTGGGTGGCATTGAAAACTTATCCTTAATTCCGGGTACGGTTGGTGCTTCTCCTATTCAGAATATCGGTGCATACGGAGTGGAAGTAAAAGATATAATTGAGTCTGTTGAGGCCTGGCATATAGAGGACGAAAAATGGATTCGTTTGTCGAATAAGGAATGTGCTTTTGATTATAGAAATTCCATTTTCAAGCAGGCATTGAAGGGGAAGCTCATTATTTCAAGAGTTATTTTCAAGCTTCAAAAAAATCCGACTCAATTCAAAACCGAATACGGATCCATTAGAGAAGAGTTAGAAAAGCGTCAATGGCTTCCATCCGTAAAAAATATAAGTGAAGTTGTAATAGCCATTCGGAAAAGCAAGCTACCCGATCCGGCAGAAATAGGCAATGCGGGAAGTTTTTTCAAAAATCCGCTCATTAGGGTCGAACAATTTCAAAAACTCATTGCACAATATCCCGAAATGCCGCATTATCCTACAGCGGATACAGAATGGGTTAAAGTACCTGCGGGCTGGTTAATAGAAAAAGCCGGATGGAAAGGATTTCGCAGAGGAGATGTGGGCGTACACAGTAAGCAGGCCCTGGTTTTGGTGAACTATGGAAAAGGAACCGGCAGCGAAATATACGCACTCAGTGGCGAAATAATGGCCGATATTTACAGTAAATTTGGAATTGAACTCGAAAGAGAGGTAAACTGTATATAAAAAAAAGTCACCGAAGTGACTTTATCAATTAAAACGGTAAATCGTCATCTATACCCGATGAGGATTGTGTGTTAAATTCTTCCGTTTGGTATGAAGTATTTCCTGTGGGATTATTCTGCACATTTGATGAAGATGAGTTATCTCCTGAAGGCGCACCATCCAATTCAATACGCCATGCTTTAAGGTCTGTATAAAACTTTCCGTTGAATTCGCGGCTTTCGGGATCGAAAAATACTTTCACTACATTTCCGGGTTGTATGTGTTGAAGCGCATCGGTTTTATCTCCCCATGCGGCAAAAGCTACTTTTTTGGGATAATTGCCTAAGGTCTCAACAACAAAAAGTTGTTTTTTCCACATACCGTTTTTGCCCTGCCCTGTTTCCGGATCCAGAATTCTTTCTAATTTTCCTGTTAATTCCATCTTTATAACTAATTTCTACAAAAATACATAAATCATTTATTTATTCTTCCTCTTTTACTAAAAATATGGCTAATTTTGAAGAAAAGTATGGTCATGAAAGAGTTCATTTCAAAATTGAGAAAAGATTATGGTCAGCAAGAATTGCACGAAGACCAGGTCAACAAAAATCCCATATTGCAATTCGAAAAATGGTTTACGGAGATTATAAACAAAGGAGTTCTTGAACCCAATGCGATGACCTTAAGTACGGCCTCAAAAGATGGGAAAGTTTCGGCACGAATTGTATTATTGAGAAATTTCTCGAAAGATGGATTTTCTTTTTATACCAATTACAATAGCCGTAAAGGCAAAGATTTGGCCGAGAATCCCTATGCTTGTTTGAATTTCTTTTGGTGTGAAGCTGAAAGGCAGGTACGCATTTCGGGCAAAGTACGTAAAACATCGTTGATAGAAAGTATGGAATATTTCGATAGCCGACCCGAGGAAAGTCGAATTGGCGCCTGGGCCAGCGATCAAAGCGAAGTGATAGCCAACCGAGAAGTATTGGAAAAAAAGGTGGAAGAAATGACCCTGAAATTCAAAAATAAAAGCATAGAAAAGCCGCCTCATTGGGGTGGATTTATTGTAGAGCCTGAAGAAATTGAATTTTGGCAAGGAAGACCCAGTCGTTTACACGATCGCATTTTATATAAGAAAAACAAGCAGGGGAAATGGGATATTTTCCGTCTTAATCCATAGTCTTTATTGGGCATTAAATATTAAAAGCAAGCATCATCGGCTTGCTTTTTTTTTATCACAAAAAAAAAGAGCCTTGTTAAACAAGGCTCTTTTCTATATACATTTTGTTATTATTCTTTCACAATCAGATTCATTTCCACACGTCTGTTTTGCTGACGTCCTTCATCTGTCGAATTGTCTCCAATTGGTTTATCCGGACCATACCATTTGGTAATAAGTCGGCCCGAAGACACTCCTTTACGGTTCAAATAAGTTTTCACCGCAGTGGCTCTATTTTTACTTAAGGTAATATTGCTTGAGCGACTACCTACATTATCGGTATGTCCTTCAATAAGCAAATTATAGATCACATTCTCTTTCAAATAGGTAGCCAAGTCGTCAAGAGACTCGTATGAACTGGAGCGTATGGTAGATTTTCCGGTATTGAATTCCAGATTGTCGAAAGCGCGTTTCAATACTTCTTTCGCTTTTTCGTCAATTTCAGGACAACCAAAGTTTTCTTTTACACCCGGAGTTTTCGGACATTTATCTTCAAGGTCAATAATTCCGTCTCCGTCTGTGTCGGCATATGGACATCCTCCGTTTTCAATCGGACCGGCCTGAGTCGGACATTTATCCTCTGTATCCTTAATTCCATCTCCATCCGCATCGGTTTGAGGACAACCTTTTAATTCAGGTATACCCGGAACGGTAGGACAAGCATCCTCCGGATCAATTACACCGTCACCATCTGTATCCGGACAACCTTTCATTTCTTTTGGCCCGGCAATGGTCGGACAAATATCTTCTTTATCCATTACACCATCTCCATCTTGATCAGGACAACCATTGAATTCGGCCGGCCCTGATTCATCCGGACAAGCATCATCATTATCAGCAATTCCATCCCCATCACGATCCGGACATCCTTTCAATGCAGCTATACCAAATTCATCCGGACAAGCATCTTCGCTATCAATGATTTTGTCGCCATCACGATCAGGACAACCTTTGAATTCTGCCAAACCGGCTTCATCCGGACAAGCATCTTCTGTATCAACGATTCCATCATTATCTCTATCCGGACAACCCTGACTTTTACAATTTCCTTTTTCTTTCTTACAAAGATCCATTTTATTCGATACGCCATCTTTGTCTTTATCTTTCAAGCGAGAATATGGAATTGGAATTTTAAAGCCTACATGAACATCTGCACCGGTTCCTTTTTTACCGAAGAGACTCAATAAATTGTTCGTTCCAACGATAACCGGACCTAAACGCAAAGTTGTACCCACACGGAAATTACCGGTGAATTCATAACTAAGCGGTACATAAACTCCTACCCATGAATGATCATACTTGGGTGTCAATGCGACTATGTTGGTATAATGCACCTGATTCGGAGCAAATCCTGGTGAAATAGTAGCTTGAAAATTCAACCCAAAACCTTTCCAAATATTATAATCTAAAAAGATATTGAAGCGTGTCGGCAAACCCATCATAAAGCTCTTGCGTCCGGAACTGTCTAAAGTTGCCAAGGTGCGCAAAGTATCGGTAACGGATTCTATACCTTTTCCAAAATTAAAATAATTCACATCCGCATTTTGGAAATTTACATGATACCTACCATTGGCATTCTCTACATCATTTCCGTCTACATCTTTATAGTCTGCAAAATTTTGTTTAAAGGAAATAAAGCCCATATCAATAATACTGGCGCCTACAGACAATTTATAGCGGTTTTGATCCATTCTCCACCACTTCTTGCAATCCATTTCATATTGGAAATCATTCTTCTTCGGACGCCATTCATACACAAATCCAAAATCGGCACCGAAACCCGGACTTAATCCGCGCATAGAAAATAATTGCTCATTAAACCAAGGCCTCATTTCACTACGATCCATATTGTAATATGAAGATGCAGCGGTAGGCGAATTAGGTGTATGGTAATAATCCATTTCGGCATCTACCGACATAGAATCAACACCCGGGAAATCATAATTAAACTTCGTTATATTGGCATAGCCGCCCATTTGGCCTAAAACCAATTTAAGCGTACCACCCACTTTCACCATATGTTTGTCGTTATCCAAAATCACACGACTATAAGTAAACCCGAAATCAGTCCACGTCGCATATTTAAAAGAAAAACGAGGATCTAAAGATGGATTATTAAACAAAGCTCCACCCAATGCCGAATCCGTTTTGGCATTAATACCACCATACATGGCACGGGCAAATTTATCTTCCACATTGTCTAAATTGGCAATGGCATTTTGATGCCAGGTAAATGCAAAACCATTTTTGGCTCCGTTTTCTCCACCCCAGTTAAACATAAATGAAAGTGGCATCAAAGCCTGTGTTTGCATAGAGGCATACTTCTTTCGGCCATGCGCAAGTTCGGATGCCGAATAAACATTCGTTGAATCCCACATTTTAAGCAGCATCTTAGAGGAATTGGCACGCACATAATTATTCTGCACGCTAGCACCCACTCCTATAATGTTTAAATCGAACTCCATTCGATTATCGGCAATGGCCGGATTGTAAACCACGTTGTTTACTCCTCCATATGGACTAGACCTTAAACCTAGAAAAGTTTGTGCTTGCAGCGAACCTAATAAGAGTGGTAAGCCGGCTAGACAAGTAAATAGTTTTTTCATAAATTGAAGTTTGCACAAATATATTACATTTTCTAATGTAATTAACAACAATTTAAGACTTAATACAAAGGCTATACAGAAATAACTCTTAATGAAGTTTTTACATATTGCGCTTTTTGGCGTGCTTCCTCTAAAGTAGAGCCTAAAATGGTAATATGCCCCATTTTTCGATAGGGTTTTGTTGTTGTTTTTCCGTATAAATGTATATATACATTATCCAAAGCGAGTACTTTTTCTATACCTTCATAATGAGCGGGACCACTATATGCAGGATCTCCTAACAAATTAATCATTACGGCAGGCATAATTCCCTCGGTATTACCTAAAGGTAAATTACATATACTTCTAAAATGTATATCGAACTGGGAAACATAATTGGCCTCTATGGTATGATGCCCGCTGTTATGTGGCCTGGGCGCTACTTCGTTTACCCAAATTTCCCCATTCTTTAATACAAACATTTCTACGGCCAAAATGCCAATCATGTCCAGCTTCTGTATCAATTCTATCGCTATAGATTTCGATTTAGCCTCTATCTCCTTACTAACCGGTGCCGGAGCATATAAATATTCCACCATATGGGCCACTGCATTAAACTCCATGGCAACAGGCGGAAATGCAGCGATCTCGCCCGATTCATTGCGCGCTACAATTACCGATATTTCATAATCTAAATCGGCCATCTCTTCGATAACCGAAGCTGCATCAAAACAGGATTCCAAATCGGCATTATTACTCACTTTTCTTACGCCATATCCATCATAACCCGATTTGCGCAATTTTTGAAAAAATGGGAATTTATCTGATTTAATTTCGGCTTTACTCTCTACCAGATAATAAGGAGCAGTTGGTATGGACTCCTTATCATAAAAGGCTTTTTGTAAACCTTTATCCTGAATTATTTTTAATACGGAAGCCTGAGGGTATACTTTTTTTCCCATTTTTTCTAATGCTTCCAGGGCATCGGCATTTACATCCTCAAACTCAATGCTGATAATATCAAGATCCTTTCCAAATGCAAGTACCTCATCATAGTCCTTGAAATTGCCACATACAAAATGTGGAGTCATCGATGCACAGGGTGCGTCTTTAGCAGGATCAAGTATATAAATTTGTGCATTGTAGTTATAGGCTTCCTGTATAAACATTTTGCCTAATTGTCCGCCTCCTAATATGCCTATTTTTTTCTGAAATGCTGCTTCCATGCTGCAAATGTAATGAATGCATCCGAAAAGTCAGATCACTGCTTTATTTTACCAGTTTCCAAAATCAGCAATCAACCCTATCTTAATGGCATATCCACTTACATTCAGCTCTACATTTCCGGTGGAACCACTAACCATAATTCCCGAATTGTATAATGAAACCATGGGTATGGAATATTGAACAACCGGTTTTAAAGTAAGCTGTTTCCCTATGGCGAAACGAGCTCCTGCGGTTAGATTAATATCAAATTGCATATTAAAATGTCCGTCCGAACCATCGGGACGATTCAATTCATGAACCATAAAAGAGGTTTTGGCATTGGGCTCCGAAAAATCAAAACCGCCTCCCGAATAAGAATATTTTCCTCTATAGCCACTGAAAAAGGAGAGATTAAATCCGCCCCCTATCATAAAATATTTCCATTCTTGCCCTATATTGAAATAAATACCCGGATAATAATTTCGACCTTGCTCCTTCACTTGCAAAGTCACCACATTTCCACCTCCGTCAACAACCTGAAGGGTATTCGATTCAAATTTAAATGCTTTATCTTTTATGTTTATACCCGTACGAAATGTCAGCCCTTTGGCCAAAGATGCCCTGAATCCTAGTCCGACCTCAAATCCGACTCCGCCACTTTTTACGCGATACAAGGTATTTAATGTATTGGGATAGCTATACAAACTATAAGTCAGCATTGAGGAAACCTCTACGCCTATTGTTTTCTTTTGTTTTTGAGGCGTATTGTCTCTTAAAATGGGATAATCGTCGGTTGGATTTGTGATCAATTCCTCATCCTCAGCAGGAATATTTCCATTATCACTTGGCTTTTCTCCATCTTTTTGCCCATCATTCTCTTTGGGATCTTCAGCCAATTCTTTCCTTTTGGCCGCTTCAAATTCTTCATTATAATACTCTACAATCATCTCAATATCACCATACTGATACATCTTGTCGTCAATACGTTGAGATAGATTATAATTATCGGCAAAATAATAAGACATTTCATTTCTGAACTTACTTTTGGAAGTAGGCACCAATACCAGTCTCTCATTATTTCTCTTAATATAATATTCGGTAACTACTTCTTTCTTTCCTTTAGTTTCCTTATACATATACTCATACAAAGAAACTTCGCCTTTCACTAATTCTGCCATAAAGACTTGTTTTCCTTCTGCATCTTTTTGCGAAATATATGTAATCCCCTGAAAAGAAAATCCGTCCAATTCCCTCGGCATATATCTTTTGGCACCCATAGTCTGATCATTCCATACAGAAATTTGCTTAGAATAGCGCTCGGGACGCTCGGGCTTAATGCTCACTTCCAAGGTATCTCCATTCTTCAAAAAAATGATGCCCTTTTCATATTTTTCATTGCCTATTTGTGCAAATGCACTTGTAGAGATGCTAAAAAATATCAAAAGCATGAAATATAACGGAGTAATATGCCTCATAAAGAATATTCAAATTAAATATTATGAAGCGAAAATACAACATTGATTTGAATTATCGTAAAACTTCGATTTCAAAATACGAATTTGTAACCCTATCTTTGCCTCTCATTCAAATAAAAAATGGCAAAAATTCAAGCAAATACACCCCAGGGCACAAGAGATTTTGGACCGGAAACTCTGTTTAAAAGGAGATTCATTTTTCAACATATTTCTCAAACCTTCGAAAAATATGGATATCAACCCATTGAAACTCCGGCTATGGAAAATTTGTCGACGCTTACCGGTAAATACGGCGAAGAGGGCGACAGATTAATTTTCAAGATTTTGAATTCGGGCGATTTTCTGAGTAAACTTCCGGAAGATTATGTCGATTTTGATTCGAAAAAATTAGGATTTGCAATCTCTGAAAAAGCACTCAGATACGATCTTACCGTCCCTTTTGCCCGTTTTGTAGTGCAACATAGAAATGAACTCAGCTTCCCATTCAAACGCTACCAAATTCAACCGGTTTGGCGTGCAGATAAACCTCAAAAAGGCCGATACAGAGAATTTACACAATGTGATGCCGATGTGGTGGGCTCCGATTCTTTGTTGTATGAAATCGAATTGATACAAATCTTCGATGAAGTGCTGAGTAAATTAAGTCTCCCCAATATTGTTATTAAAATCAATAATCGGAAAATTTTATCAGGCATAGCGCAAAGTCTGGGAATAGAAAATCGAATGTCGGCATTTCTGATTGCCTTAGATAAACTCGATAAAATTGGCGAAGAAGGGGTTAAAAAGGAATTATTACAGAAAGATTTCGATGCCGATTGTATTGAAACAGCCTTCGGATTGCTATTGAATGACCTGGATAATAATGCATTGCTGGATCGCCTGGACGCCTATTTCGAAGGGTATGAAACGGGAAAAAAAGGAAGTGAAGAACTGCGATATATTCTTCGAGCTATTCAAAAAATCGGATTAAAATCGGCAGAAGTGAGGCTTGATCTCAGTTTGGCCAGAGGTCTCGATTATTATACCGGAGCCATTTTCGAAGTGGTTTCTGAAGGCTATGCCTCAGGCAGTATTTGTGGAGGCGGACGATACGATAATCTCACCGATATTTTTGGCATGCCCAATATGTCGGGAGTGGGGATTTCATTCGGGGCCGATCGCATTTATGATTTAATGGAGCAATTGCAATTATTCCCCGACCAATTAATGGCTTCCAGTCAGGTCCTTATTACGCATTTTGGCGAAAATGAAATTATGGAAGGATTGAAAATTGCACAAATTTTAAGAGAAAATAACATTAGAACCGAATTGTATCCACAATCGGATAAACTCAAAAAACAATTCGACTATGCCCAAAAGAAAAATATTCAATTCCTGCTCATGCTGGGCGAAAATGAGGTTAAATCGGGCATTTATATACTAAAAAATCAAATAACGGGCGAACAAGTTTCTGCGAATATGGAGCAGTTGCTTGAATTCTTGCATCATAAATTACATTAATTATGGCATCTGTATACGAAATTAATCAACATATTAGTTTACGCGAACTATCGAATCTGCCAAATTTTGACGGCATTGCAATTCATGAAGAAGCTGCCGCCAGAATTCAGAATTGTTATAATTGGCTGCACGATCTGCTCCGCTCTTCAGATAAAGCCTATTACGGCATTAATACCGGCTTTGGGGCCTTATGTAATACAGTCGTTCCCAAGGATCAACTCGGACAACTTCAGAAAAATCTGGTCTTATCACATGCCTGCGGAACAGGAAATGAACTGTCTCCCGAAATTGTAAAAAACATGCTCTTCCTTAAAGCCCTCGGCTTGTCTAAAGGATATAGCGGCGTGCATAAAGATACGGTAGACTTATTGGTGGAATTTTATAACCGCGATATTATCCCTGTGCTATATGAAGCGGGCTCGCTCGGTGCATCGGGAGATTTAGCCCCCCTCGCCCATCTATCCTTGGCCTTGATTGGCGAAGGCGAAGTATGGCATAAGGGCAAGAAAAAAGCAGCGGGCGACCTGCTTGCCGAACATCAATTAACCCCGCTCCAACTCAAAGCAAAAGAAGGCCTGGCCCTACTAAATGGCACCCAATTTATGACCGGTGTAGGCACGCATATTTATATTCGCTTTCGTCGTCTGTGGCATGCAGCACACGCTGTTGCAGCGCTTTCTGCAGAAGCCTATAATTGCCGTCATGAAGCCTTTGACCCTGCCGTACACCGACTCAGACCGCATGCAGGACAGATTAAAAGTGCTGCTTTAATGCGCGACTTATTTCACCAAAGTGCATATATTT
Source organism: Bacteroidota bacterium (assembly GCA_023432985.1). Classification (GTDB taxonomy): domain Bacteria; phylum Bacteroidota; class Bacteroidia; order CAIKAF01; family CAIKAF01; genus JACVCJ01. The sequence goes on from JAEZEQ010000059.1 coordinate 14,418, forward strand.
TTGAAGGCGAAAAAGATGTGCAAGACCCCTACTCTTTCCGCTGTATTCCACAGGTACACGGAGCCAGTTGGGACGCTCTGCTCCATGCAGGAAAAATATTCGAAACCGAAATTAATGCCGTTACCGATAATCCGCTCATCGTACCGGAAGAAAATAAGGTTATTTCCGGAGGAAATTTCCACGGACAAACCCTAGCCATAACGCTCGATCAATTGTGTATAGCCATAAGTGAAATGGGAGGCATCAGTGAAAGAAGAATTTACAGATTGATTTCGGGAAAAAGAAATTTGCCCGCCTGCCTGATCGAAAATCCGGGAATGAATAGCGGATTTATGATTGTGCAATATGCCGCTGCCTCTCTCGCTTCCAAAAACAAACAGTATTGTAGTCCGGCCAGCGCCGACAGTATAGAAAGTTCCCTCGGTCAGGAAGACCACGTGAGCATGGGAGCCAATGCGGCTATACAGTGTTTGGAAGTACTTGAAAATACAGAACGTATTTTGGGAATGGAATTGCTTGCTGCCTATCAGGGAATTGAATTGCGCGAAAAAAAGAATCACAGCGAAATGACCCAAAAGGTGATGCATATACTAAAAGAAGCCGGACTGGAAAAAATCGAATCGGATATGTATATGCACCCTCTTATGGAAACAGCTCATCAACTGGTAAAAAAATTACACCAAATTTGGAATGAAGATGAGATATGGACTGATTAATTTTCTCATTTTATTTTTATTGCCGGTCAGCCTCTTTGCACAATACGACGAATGCGATTGTCCGCAACACCCGGGAAAAATAAACAAAGAAATTGTTGCAGATTTTGACCTTATTTTTCGAGGAAAAATAATCAGCATTGAACCATGCAAGAATAAAGAAAAAATGGTGCTTTTTTATGGAGAGGAACTCTTTAAAGGCGAACGTATCCCACGTGAAATACCATTATTGATCTCCTGTGAAAAAGCATGTTCTTTCCAATTCGAATTGGAGGAAGAATGGCTGATTTATGCAAGAGAAGATAGTACTTTACCCTATTTTTGGAGGGCCGAATTATGCGAAAGATCGCGTAAAATTCCAATTCCCGGCAAGGAGGATCCGCATATTTTGTATAACGATATGCGTTATGATGAAGAAAGAGCGTATTTGATTAAAAATGTACACCCAAAGCCCATATTTATTGAGAATGAAGATTTGAAAATAATTGAACAGGAAGGCCTGAAAGTCATCGATGCAAATCGGGATATCACCCTGAATCATGTGCCCACTAAAATAATATTATTGGCTATTTCGTTGGTATTTATGCTTGGTCTTATCTTCTTTATGAAAAAATGGATGAAATAATCCTATTCTCGTTCTTCGAATTTTTATCTTTGAAATAGTCTCCCGTAATTCTGAATATATCCTATGAAAAAAAATCGTTTACCCGCATTTCTTTGCATAGTATTGCTTTTTCTTACTTTTTCTTTGCAAGCACAAACAGTGCATAGTGCTTCATTCGAACATGGAGGAATAACGCGCAGCTATCATTATTATGTTCCCGCAACTTATTCCCCCTCACAACCAACAGCCTTGGTATTAGGTTTGCACGGATTGGGATCGAGCGGACAAAATTTTGCTCAATACAGAGATTTTAGACCCATAGCCGATACAGCAAATTTTATTTTTGTGTACCCGGATGGTTCCACATTATTGGGTGTTCGGTTTTGGAATTACGGCAATGTAATGGGGTCCACCGTTGATGATATTGGCTTTTTGGAAGCATTGGTCGACACCATTTCGGCGCATTATTCCATTGATGAAAACAGGGTTTATTGCACCGGCATGTCGAATGGTGCTTTTATGGCTTATGCATTGGCCTGCAACAGTTCGAAGTTTGCCGCTATTGCTGCGGTTACCGGTTCTATGTCGCTAAACATGTACAATAGTTGTCAGCCTCAAATGCCCATACCGGTTATGCATATACATGGCACTGAAGATAGCACAAACCCATACGATGGCACATCTTCCATGAAATCTATTCCCGATGTAATTTCCTATTGGGTCAATATAAATCAGTGCAATCCCACTCCACTCTATACACTGCGGCCGGATACAGATCCAAACGACAATGCTGTGGCCGAACAATATGTCTATTATAACGGCATAAACGGACATAGTGTAGAACATTTCAAAATTGTGGGGGGCGGACATACCTGGCCGGGTCAACAAATGTCTGGAGGCGGTAATTTATGTATGGATATAGACGGGCGAATAGAAATCTGGCGTTTTTTCAACCAATTTCAACGCAGCGCTCCTTTCTCCCTTTCCGAAGAACAGCCTATTCCCTTTCAGATTTATCCCAATCCTACCAAATCTACCCTCTATATTGAATCGCCCAATGCTCATCCATACCAAATTCAAGTTCTGGATGCCTTGGGCCGAAAAATCCCCATTGCAATTGAACATAGTCCCCAACAAGTGGATATGCGCCAATGGGACAAGGGCATTTATTTCCTTGAAATCAAACAAGGAGAAAATCGCCAAATACTAAAAATAATGCTTGTTGAGTAAAAATAAATCTTATTCCAAAAATGGGATAAAGTCCTGCGAAAAGCACAAAAAAAACAGGTGCGCGCATTTAAGCTCTCGCACCTGTAACCCTTAACTAACCAACCCTATGAAAAAACTATCTAGATGTTCTAAATAGATAAGTCAAAGGTATGCAAAATTTTAAACCCGACAAGCTCCTAACTATTTTTTAACTTTAGATTCAGTTTATAGGCCATCCATGAAAAATACATGAATACACTGAAACAAATATTGATAAAATCTTAATTTGTTCGTGATTTACATCGACTTAAGAGATGCAAATAAATAATTTTTACATCAAAAATTCGAAAAATTTTTTAATGTATCTTAACCAAAAATCACTATTATTCGGGATATTGCATTTCGCTAAAAAGTGTCGGGACATAATTTGCAAAAATGTATTTTAATAGTACATTTGAAAAAACCTTATACAACCATGCAAACTATCATAACCCGGATATGCACCTTTCTAATCATTGTGCTTAGTTTCCAAGCATGCACAAAAGACTTTATGCCGGAAGCGCCTGAACCGCAAAATCCGATAGAAACCCATGCCATACAACTTGGGGACGGAAATGGACAAGCTATATATATAGGCTCGAATTATACATTTAAAAACAACCCCAATGCGGCTGTAGATTATATCATCAGAGACCTGATTATTATTTATGATTCTGTGGTTACGGTAGAGCCCGGTTGCGTCATTTATTTTGAAGGGAGCACGGCCGGTATTATGACCAAAAACAAGGGTGCTTTCTATGCGCAGGGCACAGCCGAAAATCCCATTTATTTTGGCAGCAATCAGCGCTGGCCCGGTTCATGGAGTGGCATTTTTATTGGTACAGACCGTGTCGAAAATGTATTCAATCATTGTACTTTTGAATATGCCGGCGGAGAATCCCCAACCGAGATGCCGGTTTCAGCAGCGTTGGGATTGCATACAGACATCGATGATTTGAACGATCCCTATATAAACGTTAGTAACTGTTATTTCAAAAACAACAATGCATATGGCTTTTATTGTGCTTCATTAAAGGGACAAATTTTCGATTTCTCCTTTAATCGATTCGAGAATCAACAAGGAATTCCCGCCGCATTTCCACTGAAAAAAGCAGCGGCTATTCAAAGCAATAATCAGTTTGCCTCTCTTACGCATCCCAATACGGCAAAATATGTATTGCTTTTTAACGACGGGTTTAATCAGAACAGCGATTTAGACGAAGCATTGACCTTGAAAAAACTAGATGTTCCTTATCGCTTCAGCGGAAATGAAGGTGTTTGTATAATTCAAGCCGGTCTTACTATTGAGCCGGGCGTAGTTTTGGAGTTTGATTTAGATGGCGGACTTCTAATCAAGGATGGATTTTTAAATGCAACCGGTACAGCTGCTGATCCCATTGTTTTTAAAGGAATAAGCGGAAATCTGAGTCGTTGGGTCGGCATTTCCTTTCAAAATTCGAATGCACAGAATCAACTACAATATTGCGAAATCGTCAGCGCCGGCAGTAAAAAAGCCCCTTGGTGCGACGGACAAGCTGCTGTGTCACTGGGCAACTGGTTTGGAGAAGCCGGTGCTGCACGAGTAGAAAATTGTCGTATTAGCAATAGCGGGGCCTATGCTATTGCTAAGAAATCGAGCTCAACCCTCATTCAAAATGCCAATACATTTTCCCTCAATCAATCCACACCCGACATCTACAATTATCAATAAAAAAAATCAGGCTTGCCTTTACGACAAACCTGATATACTTCACACACAGAAAAATGCTATCTTCCAAAAAGTGTGAAACCAAGCGCAGCTTGGAAAGAATCTGATTTAAACCTTTGATCGGGAATGCTGCTCTGATTATTTAATGCCACAAAATATCTAAGATCCAGGGAAAAACGCCATACATTTACCCCCGTAAAAAAACCGGCATGAAATACTCCATTTTTCAATTGAGAATTTGCCATATCGAATTTGCGTAAATTCTCATCCACCATAAAGGAGTATGAAGCGGTCGGACCTAATCTCAACTGAAATAATTTCTTATTTATCGGACGCACTCCGGGAGAAACTACAGCCTGGATATAATGTGTATTGAATTTTCCTTCCGACTCAATTCCCTGTGCATTGGTATAGGTAATATGTGTGCCACTAAAATGATAATTCAATTCGGGTTGCACGTAAAATAATCCGCCAAACCTAAACCAGGCGCCAAACATAGCTCCGCCATAACCTTTATAGGTTTTAATCTGTGGATTATTAATGTGCATATTTCCTAAATGATAACCGCCGTGCACGCCCGTTCCAAATCTTTTTTGGGCATAACTCACAGAAGAGCCGACCAAAAAGAAAATGAGGATTGTTGTTTTCACTTGCCGCATAATTAACTATTTAGGAAATCTAACGACAAAGGAACCTATAAAAGTCCTATTTTTTATTTTATTAAGAAACATGTTGTTCACACTCCATTGTGAATGAAGTAAATTTCGAAAGACTATCTTAACATGATATATTGGAAAACTAATGCTTTATTCCTTTTTCATTTCGTGTAATTAAACTTAAATTTACCGGAAATTAGAACAGTTTTGGGAAAATTATTTATAGTACCTACGCCTATTGGCAATTTGGAAGATATTACCTTGAGGGCTTTGCGTATATTAAAGGAAGTGGATTTTATTTTGGCGGAAGATACGCGTACAACGGCATTCCTGCTCAATCATTTTCAAATAAAAACACCCCTTAAAGCCAATCATAAATTCAACGAACATAAGGAAGCCGAACGCTGGATACAGCTTTTATCCGGAAATGAACAAGCCGCTTTGGTCTCGGATGCAGGTACGCCCGGTATTTCTGATCCCGGATATTATTTAATTCACGCCTGCATTGAAGCCGGAATTGAAATTGAATGTTTGCCCGGACCAACTGCGTTTATCCCGGCTCTCATCCAAAGCGGATTCCCTACAGATTCTTTTATTTTTGAAGGGTTTTTACCCCATAAAAAAGGGAGAAAAACTGCATGGGAAAATCTTTTAAACGAAAAAAGGACCGTTGTTTTTTATGAAAGTCCCCACCGACTCCTTAAAGCCCTTAACGAATGTGAAAGTATTTTAGGGCCGGAAAGAGAATTGTCGGTCAGCCGCGAAATCACCAAAAAATTCGAAGAAACAAAAAGAGGAAAAGCCGCAGAAATTCGGAAATATTTTGAAGAAAAAGGAGTAAAAGGCGAATTCGTAATCGTAATAAAAGGTATTTCAAAATATAAAAAAATTGAATCTTGATACGTCCATAGAATATGTAAAAGGTGTTGGACCGAAAAAGGCGGACGTTCTGAAAACAGAAGCCGGCATTTTTACGGTTGGAGATATGCTGCATTATTTTCCGTTCAGGCATATAGACCGTACTCAATTTCACCAAATCGGATCTTTGAGTGAGGAAAATACTCAGGTGCAAATAAAGGTGCGCATTCTGAAGATCGAAATGATCGAAAAAGGCCGTAAAAGATTGGTGGCCACCGCGGCAGATTCGAGCGGACAAATGGAATTGATCTGGTTTCAAGGCATAAAGTGGATTAAAGATATGCTGAAACCCGGAATGGATTATATCATTTTTGGAAGAGTCTCTAAATTTCAACATAAATGGAATATGGTGCATCCGGAAATGGAATTGCTGACGCCTCAGGCCTTATCCCGCGCAAAAGGTCTCCATCCCGTCTACCCCAGTAGCGAAAAAATGAAAACGGCTTATCTCGATTCGAAAGGCGTCTCTCAGATTATTCAACATATTTTTCAAGCTAATCTCGATCCCATTGAAGATAGTTTGCCCGAATATATACAGCAAATTATCAAACTACCCAAACTGGCCGAAAGCCTGCATCAAATTCACGCTCCGGATAATTACGAAATGCTTCAAAAAGCCATTTTCCGCCTAAAATTCGAAGAACTTTTTTATATACGTCTGCGCCTGCTCATTCAGAATAAGGTAGCCAAAAATTCATGGCGAGGCTATGCTTTCGAGAATGTGGGCGAACTCTTTCAAACTTTTTATCACCAATATTTACCGTTCGAACTGACGGGTGCACAAAAAAGGGTGATAAAAGAAATTCGTGCCGATACCGTTTCGGGAAAACATATGAACCGCCTCATACAGGGCGATGTGGGGAGTGGGAAAACCATAGTGGCTCTGATGTGCATGTTGCTTGCCGCTGATAATGGCTATCAGGCTTGTCTTATGGCGCCTACCGAGATTTTGGCCCAACAGCATCATGCTTCGCTCTCCGAAATGTTGGCCCCGCTCGGTATTGAAGTAGGCCTGCTCACAGGTAGCAGTAAGTCCGCAAAAAGGAAAATATTGCACGAAAAATTGCAATCGGGCGAATTGAAATTTCTCATAGGTACCCATGCCATTATTGAACCGGAAGTCCGTTTCAAAAATTTGGGATTGGCTATTATTGACGAACAACACCGATTTGGCGTGGCTCAAAGGGCCAAATTGTATGCTAAGAACGAAAAACCACCGCATATTCTCGTGATGACGGCAACCCCCATTCCGCGTACTTTGGCCATGACGCTTTACGGCGAATTGGATGTAAGCGTAATTGATGAATTGCCACCCGGTCGCAAACCCATTCAGACCAGACATTTTTTCGACAATAAACGCTTGGAAATGCTCGGTTTCCTGAAATCAGAATTGCAAAAAGGACGACAAGCTTATATCGTTTATCCCCTTATCGAAGAAAGTGAAAAGCTGGATCTGAAACATCTTGAGGATGGATATGAAGCTCTTTCCCGCTATTTTCCCGAATACCATATCAGCATTGTACACGGGAAATTAAATGCAGCCACTAAGGATTATGAAATGCAACGATTTCTGAAAAAAGAGACGCAAATCATGGTCGCTACTACGGTAATTGAAGTGGGCGTTAATGTTCCCAATGCCTCTATTATGGTCATTGAAAATGCCGAAAGATTCGGACTCTCCCAATTGCACCAGTTAAGAGGACGCGTCGGAAGAGGTGCCGACCAAAGTTATTGCATACTTATGAGCGATTATAAATTGAGCGAAGAAGCCAAAACGCGTATGCAAACTATGGTGCGCACTAATGACGGATTCGAAATTGCGGAAGTGGATTTGCAATTAAGAGGCCCCGGTGATACAGAAGGAACCCGCCAAAGTGGGATACTGGACCTGAAATTGGCCGACCTGGCAAAAGATCAGAAAATACTCCAACTCGCTAATGATATTGCTGTAGAAATTTTGAAAAAAGACCCCCTACTTAATGCTCCGGAAAATCAATTGATGAAAAAAATAATCAATAAAAAATGGGCAGGAAAAATGATATGGAGTAAAATTTCATAAAACCCAAAAAATTAAAATGAAAGCTTCACAAAATCCCATTTTTCGATTTCAATTGATGATTACCCTAATCGGAATCGGACTTTTTGCACTTAAAATTACAGCTTGGTATTTTACTCAATCTGTGGCTGTGCTGACTGATGCCCTCGAAAGTACCGTCAATATCAGCAGCGCCTTATTGGGATTATACAGCATTTACCTTTCGGCAAAACCTAAAGATGAAGACCACCCATACGGCCACGGAAAAATCGAATTCCTAACCTCTGCCATCGAAGGTGCACTGGTATTTGTAGCAGGATTATTAATCATTCTCGAAGCCATTAAAAATCTCAGAAATCCGCACGAACCAAAAGAACTCGGATTGGGTATTATTATCATTGCATTTACAGGGCTGATTAACTTTATAATGGGTTGGTTTGCTGTAAAAAATGGGCGTAAAAGTAATTCCCTCGCATTGGTCTCCGGCGGTAAACACCTGCAAAGCGACACCTACTCAACAATGGGTATAGTGCTGGGATTAATCCTCATGCAGATTACAGGCTTATACTGGCTCGACAGTATTATTGCGCTCATTTTTGCATTTATTATTTTATTCACCGGCTATAAAATTATTAGGGAATCTATTGCAGGCATCATGGATGAAGCCGATGAAGCTTTAATTGAAAAACTAGTCAACTATCTCGAAGAAAACCGGGCACCCGAAATCATAGACCTGCACAATCTTCGCATGATTAAATATGGACGTATGATTCATTTGGATTGCCATATCACCGTTCCCTGGTATTTCGACGTCACGCAGGCACATAGCCAAATCGACAAATTAGACCAAATGGTTGCTGCACATTTTGGAAATAGTGTGGAATTATTCGTACATGTAGACGCCTGTATTGAAAGCAGTTGTAAATTATGCACCATAGCCGACTGTCCCGTTCGTAAACATGATTTTGTGCAAAAAGTTAAGTGGACTCATGCAAATATTCGTTCGAACAAAAAGCATGAAATTGGTAACTAATACTCCCTGTTTCTTTGTAATGGCATTTTTGTTTTATGAAAATTGCCATGTTTTTTTGTGAGATATGTTAACTTTGCAGCTGCAAATTGAATATGAAAAGAATTTATCTGGATAATGCCGCAACTACAGCTCCTCACCCTGAAGTTATAGATGCTATGAAAAACTGTTTGGATAGTTGCTGGGGAAACCCTTCGTCTATCCACGCATACGGCCGCGAAGCAAGAACGGTGATCGACAGAGCAAGGAAACAAATAGCCGAACTAATTGGGGCTTCTCCATCCGAAATATTTTTCACCTCCGGAGGAACCGAAGCCAATAATATGGTATTGAGGCAAAGTATTCATGCATTTAACCTGAAGCATATTATCAGCTCCCCAACCGAACATCATGCCGTACTCCACACATTGGAAGAATTGCATGCTGCCGGTAAAATTCAGCTTCACTTGTTGAATTTAGACCCACTTGGGAATATAGACCAGGAGCAACTTGAAGAATTATTAAAAAAGAATAGTCATAGCCTGGTTTCTATAATGCATGCCAATAATGAAATCGGAACCAAAATTGATCTGGAAAAAATTGCCGATTTAATTGGACAAAATGGGGGACTCTTTCATTCTGACGCCGTGCAAACTATGGGTCATTATGCCTTCGACCTGAAAAATGCCGGCCTGCATTTCACAAATGGAGCCGCACATAAATTTCACGGTCCAAAAGGAATTGGGTTTTGCTATATTAAAAGCGGTCATACCCTACAACCCTTTATTACCGGAGGAGCTCAGGAAAGAAATATGAGAGCCGGAACCGAAAATTTATACGGAATAGTAGGCCTTGCCAAAGCTATGGAAATAGCATACCGTAATCTGACCGAAGATCAACAATATGTGCGCAATCTCAAAAATTTAATGATAAGAGAATTGCAACAAAGGATTCCAAATATTGAATTTAACGGCGATATAGGAGAACAAAGTCTATATACCGTACTGAACGTATTACTCCCCGAATGCGAAGAAGCCGAAATGGCATTATTTAAACTCGATATTCAGGGCATAGCTGTTTCGGGAGGTAGTGCATGCAGTAGCGGCAGCAATGTGGGTTCTCATGTAATTGCCGCCATAAAACCTAATAATACCCGAACGGCTATACGATTTTCTTTCAGCAAGTTTAATACCCCGGAAGAAATCATATTCGTTGCCGAAACCCTTCAAAAAATGCTACATAAAAACAAAATTCATGCATAAATCTATTATTTTAAGCGCAAATTGTAAATAATACATATGTTGTGTTTTTTTTACTATCTTTGCAGGCTTAAAAATATTAGTTTTTTCCATCAAATATGGCAAAAAAGAAAGAAACTCCGAAAGCCCTTAGCGGCGAATTATCAGTAGAAGAAAAACTACGTGCTTTGTTCGATTTACAACAAATCGATTCTAAAATTGACCGTATTCGTACTATCCGCGGAGAACTTCCTTTGGAAGTGCAGGATTTGGAAGATGAAATCAGCGGACTGCAAACGCGTTTAGACAAATTTAAAGCCGAAGTAAAAGCTTTTGAAGAGGATATCGCCAAACGCAAACAGCAAATTAAAGATTCTCAAACTCTGATTAAAAAATACGAATCGCAACAAACCAATGTTCGTAATAACCGCGAATTCGATTCTCTTTCTAAGGAAATTGAATTTCAAACTTTAGAAATTCAACTTTCTGAAAAGAAAATGAAAGAAACTTCTTTCAAAATCGAGGATAAAAAGAAAGTGATTGCCGAAATTAGTAAGAAAATTGAAGATCGCAGCCTCGATTTGGATCATAAAAAATCCGAATTGAATGATATCATTTCCGAAACGCAAAAGGAAGAAGAAGCTCTCCTTTCTCTTAGCTCAGAATACGCAAAACCAATTGAAGAAAGATTATTAATCGCCTATAACCGAATTCGCACCGGCGCTACGAACGGGCTTGCCGTGGTAAGCATTGACCGCGATGCATGCGGAGGCTGTTATTCTAAGATTCCTTCTCAAAGACAACTCGATATCGCTCAACATAAGAAAATTATCGTATGTGAACACTGTGGTCGCGTTCTGGTTGACGAAGTGCTCGCCAGCGAAGAAGAAGATAAGATCAAAAGACTGGTAAACGCATAGTCTCCTTTAAATAATTTTCCGGTTTTCCGGTATAAGCAGGATTTTCATTCTGATTATATATTTCTTAAATGAATATATAACGACTGAAAATCCTGCTTTTTTTATGCCTGCTTTTTTTAAACCCCATCCCTACTCGCTTAATATTTTCTCATATCATATGCCGGGACTTCGTTCTTATATGCCATATCCCATTCCGGTTTAACTATTATATAAATTACCCTGACCAATGCCAATATCAGGTATACTGAAATACGTAAACAAAAAAACGACTGCCCATATCTGAGCAGTCGTTTGTATGAATTTAAATCTATTTTTTATTCCTTATTGAACCACAATTTTTTGTCCGAAATTATGTGTAGCATTTCCGACTCTAAGGTAATATACACCCGAGGCTAATTGTGAAACAGGAATTTGAATGCTATTATTGCTTTGCGTAATTATGTTTTGTGTATAAACACTTTTTCCATCTACGGAAATCAAATTCAAATTCAATTCTTTTCCTTGTTCAAAGTTGAATGAAATCCACACAAAGTCACTGGCCGGATTTGGAGATACGGTAAAGTTAAATTCTTTGGCCATATCTTCTAAACCTAAACAGGCATCTACAACTAAATTCTGACTTGCAACACCTGTACATCCCAACCCATCTGTATAAGAATATGCCACCTCATAGGTACCTAATCCCAATCCCGAAGGCGAAACCGATGTCGATGCAACTCCGTCTAAAGTATAGCTACCTCCTGCAGGCGAACCTCCAGTCAATGTAAAATCATCTGCATATACACATACCAATCCGTATGGAGTCAAACTCACCGCAGGAGCCGGATTAACCGTAATTTGAATACTTGCTGTATTACTGCAAGCGTTTGCATCTGTACCTGTAACCGTATAGGTTATGTCCGAAGTCGGCTTAGCTACTACTATAGCGCCTGTACCTGCGGAAAGTCCGCTAAGTGGACTCCAGCTATAATTTGTTCCCCCACCGGCTGTAAGCACACTGCTGTCGTTTTCACAAATGGTTGTCAACGATGCAGAAACGGAAATGGAAGGTATAGCATGAACCGTTACGGTGAAATTATGGGAACTGGATGGACATGAACCCGAAGCTGCTATTGCATTAGAAACGGTATAAGTACCAACTGAACTCAATGCAAAATTAATTTCTCCCGTTGAGGCATTTATTGATAAACCGGCCGGAGTTGCACTAAATAAACCCGAACCCGCTCCCGGGCCAAATACAGGCAATTCATTAGCTGAATTATTACAATAAGAAGCCGTTGCATAACTAAACACAGCGGAAGGACTGTTCGTAATAACGATGGTCTGATTCGAAGTCAACGCACAAGCACCGGATGTGGTATAGGTAACCGTATAGGTACCCGGACTACTGGATGTCATGTTTATTTCTCCTGTTGAAGTGCTTACAAATACCAGACCTGTTCCACTTGCACTAAAAGTACCGGGCGAACTAACAGTTGGTGTAGGGTTGCTGCTTCCTACGCAAATTGTATTTGACGGGTATGTAAATGTAGCATTCTCAGCACTCACATTTACATTCAATGTTGAGGCTGCACTTGATCCACAACTGCTGTTTGCGACTACGGAAATCGTACCACCGCTTGCACCAACATTGACCGTAATGGAATTGGAAGTCGAACTGCCTGTCCACCCCGAAGGTAAAGTCCACGTATAAGAAGTTGCCCCTGCAACCGGAGAAATGGTATAGGTTTGGCTTCCACTTCCGCAAATATTAACAGCTCCCGAAATAGCACCGGGATTTGCAGGAAGTACACCTAAAGTAATCGGGGTTGCTTTATTGTCAATACAACTTGCCCCAAAGCCACCCACTGTATATAAGGTCGGAGTTTTTGAGCCGGAAGTTGGATAGGTATAGGTATGACTATTTGCCCAAACAAAAGGTTGTGCTCCCGTCATATTCCATGCATAGGTTGAGTCCGGAACACTCTGAAAATAGGTTTTAAAGCTTTGGAAATTATACATACGATTCGCAATCAATGCGGCCGGAGTGGTTGTATTTGTGAATGTTATAGGCTGATTGGCACAAGCCGGAGAAGGATTGATCGTGAAATTTGTATTGATATTGTAGTTGATAATGGGTGCTACAATGGGCTCAAAATCAAAAGGACCACCGGTAAAAGTTTGCGTAATGGTCGGGATGCTAACCCAAGCGCCATTCGATCCGGCATAAAAAGAGGATTTTGCTCTGGCCAATCCCTCATCGTAGGCCTGCAATGGAGCTGCATCATTCAAGAAAATGTCGAATATACTTCCATTCGATGTCAAATCCACCACCACGGCATAATTACCTGTAACCACGAGCGGACTGGCAAAAACGATGCGTCTGTAATTGAAAAAGGTATCCGTAATCAGCATGGTGCCACTTCCAACCAAAGTTGTGGGCGTATTGGATGCATTTACTGTATAAATGGATGCTCTCAGGGTTAGTGAAGCGGCCAAATCATCCGGACTTTTTCTTCCAAATATTTCTACTCCGGTAATATTATGCGAAGTGGCATTTAAATAAGTCTGACTCATGGCTTCATTATCGTCAGCCCATAATTCGAAGGTATAAAAATTGCCTGTCCCCAAATAGGTTTCTTTCGTTTGTGCATAACGTAATGTATCCACACAAAGCAATGCTTTTGGAGCTTGATTCGGATCCACCACAACGCGTTCATTAAAAGCAGCGGGTTTAACAGCTGGCTTAATTAGCCCTCGATTTCCATTCTGTGCAAATGCACTCCATGCAGATAAAGCAAAAATGCTCACTGTCACAAGACGTAAAGTGATTTTCATCGTTAGTTAATTTTTAGATTAATGGCAAATTTAAGCTAAATAATTTGAATTTACACAAGATAATTTTCCACACTTCAAGTTCAATATTTTATGGAAAAGTATTTCCATGCTTATGCTTCTGTTTCCTGATTTATTTATTAGTTTCGTATTCAAAATAAAATGAATATGGCCAAAGTACACAACTTCTCGGCAGGCCCGGGAATACTACCAAAAGAAGTATTACAAAAAGCGGCGGACGCAGTTCTTAATTTTGATAATCTGGATTTATCGCTGCTCGAAATTTCGCACAGAAGCAAGAATTTCGAAAATGTAATGGATAATGTGCGCGCACTCGTTCTAGAATTGATGGAACTTTCTTCCGATAAATACGAAGTATTATTCCTGCAAGGAGGTGCCAGTATGCAGTTTTATATGGCCCCACTGAATCTCTTATCCTTAAACGGGAAAGCCGCATATATCAATACCGGTGAATGGGCAACCAGGGCTATTAAAGAAGTGAAAAAAATAGGAAATGTAGAGGTATGCGCGTCGAGTGAGGATGCTCATTTTTCTTATATTCCAAAGGATTTTTCGATCCCCGCTGATATAGATTTTCTACATTATACGTCGAATAATACCATTTATGGTACTCAATATCATCATATCCCGGAAACAGAGTCTACCCTGGTATGTGATATGAGTTCGGATATTTTCAGTCGCCCAACCGACTTTTCTAAATTCGGATTAATATACGCAGGCGCTCAAAAAAATATGGGTCCCGCCGGAACTACTCTGGTTGTCGTAAAGAAAGAATTGCTGGGTAAAACAGGAAGAGAATTGCCTACTATGCTCGATTATCAAGTGCATATTAAAGGAGGAAGTATGTATAATACACCTGCCGTATTCCCGATTTATGTTTCCTATCTTACTTTACAATGGTTGAAAAATAATGGCGGACTCGAAAATATAGGCAAAATCAACGATGCCAAACAAAGCCTTTTTTATGGCGAAGTAGACCGCAATCCGCTCTTTAAAGGTACCGCTAAGAAAGAAGACAGAAGCTGGATGAATGCCACATTCGTTCTGGAAAAACCGGAACTGGACGAACATTTTGCAGCGATGATTAAAGATGCGAATATATCCCAATTAAAAGGTCATCGTTCCGTAGGCGGATACAGAGCAAGTATGTACAATGCCTTACCACTCGAAAGTGTGGAAGTATTGGTGCAGGTTATGAAGGAATTTGAAGCAAAATTTGGATAAAAAAATGGGAAAAATAATTCTAGCAAATGACGGTATAGATGCAGCCGGAAAGGCCATTTTGGAAAAAAAAGGCTTTCGAGTGCTCACTGAGAATGTAAAACAAGAAGATTTAATTGCATTTATTAATGAACATCAGGTAAAAGCCCTGTTGGTGCGCAGTGCCACCAAAGTCAGAAAAGACATTATCGACGGCTGCCCCTCTCTGGAGGTGATAGGCAGAGCCGGAGTAGGCATGGATAATATAGACGTTAGTTATGCGCGCGAACAAGGAAAAAAGGTGATTAATACGCCCGGCGCTTCTTCTCAAAGTGTGGCCGAACTGGTATTTTCGCATTTGTTTTCGGTAGCCCGTTTTATTCCCGAAGCAGCGCGACAAATGCCCTCTAATGGAGTAGAAAAGTTTGGAGATTATAAGAAAATTTATTCCAAAGGATTCGAATTGAAAGGCAAAACATTGGGTATAATCGGCTTTGGTAGAATAGGCCAAAATACGGCGCGATTGGCCTTGGGCCTGGGAATGAACGTACAACCCTTCGACCCGGTTGTCGATGAAGTCATTCTAGACCTCGATTTTTTTCACACCGATGATACCTTTAGTATTGAATACAAAACCGTAAGCCTCGAGGATGTTTTCAAAAAAAGCGACTTTATTACCGTGCATGTTCCCGGAACAAAAGATGGTAAAGCGCTTATCGGAGAAGCCGAAATTGCACTAATGAAGGATGGAGTTATTTTAGTAAACACCGCCAGAGGTGGAGTTATCGATGAAAATGCATTGCTCAATGGCCTGAATTCAGGAAAAATTGCCTATGCCTGCCTCGATGTTTTCGAAAATGAACCTACACCCAAAATAGAACTATTGCAACACCCTAAAGTACTTGCTACACCGCATATAGGCGGCAGTACCAAAGAAGCTCAGGAACGTATCGGAATTGAACTGGCCAGCCTGGTCGCCGATTCTTTATAAAATGAAAAGGGGAATACATTGTATTCCCCTTTATTATTCTCCAAAAAAACTAAAACAAACGCTCCCATATTTTCTCGTTTCCAGAAAATGGGGATAGTCATCAAATTGGGTTTTAGTCCCATGTTCCATTACAAAAATCCCACCTTCGCGCAATAACCCTGATTGCATCACCATTTCAGGCAATGTTAGAGCTTGCTCCATGTCGAATGGCGGATCCGCAAATATGACATCATAGCTTTCTCCACTGCTTTGTATAAACTGAAAAACATCACGGCGTAATACCAATAACTGTTTTAAGCCATATGTATCGGCATTTTGCTGTATAGCTTTACAATGTGCGGCTTCAATATCTACCGCGGTAACCGATGCAGCCCCGCGCGATACAAATTCCAAACTAATAGACCCTGTGCCTGCAAATAAATCCAATATTTTTAATCCGTCAAACTCTACCAAATTATTCAATACATTAAATAAGCCGGTTTTTGCAAAATCGGTCGTAGGACGAGCCTTCAAATTCGAAGGTATATACATTTTTCGCCCTTTCAAGAAACCGGTAATTATCCTCATCCCTTATCGAATATATCTTTCATTTTATCAAAAAATCCCGATTTCTCATCATTGTTCGGCTTGAAATTGGGTGCATTTCTTATTTTTTCGAGCATTTGCTTCTCTTCTTTGCTAAGACTTTCGGGGGTGTACACATAAACGGTCACATATAAATCTCCCGTTCTGTAGCCTTGAAGCTCGGGCATGCCTTTGCCTTTCAATTTAAATACCTTACCACTTTGGGTACCGGCCGGAATTTTAATCTTCGCTTTTCCGCCCAATGTGGGTACTTCGCTTTCAAATCCCAAACAAGCATCTGCAAAATTGATGTTCAGGTTATAATAAATATTATTTCCATCCCGCATAAAATAAGGATGTTCCTGCTCTTCTATTACTACATATAAATCACCCGGAACCCCGCCTCGGGCGCCCATATTCCCCTTGCCCTGTACGGTCAGTTGCATGTCGTGCGCAACGCCGGCCGGAATTTTCAATTCGAGCAATTCTTCTCCTCTCACTACTCCGTCGCCATGACATTTGCTACACTTATCGGTAATGGTCTGACCTGCACCACTACAATGGGGACAAGTGGTCTGCGTTTGCATGCGACCCAGAAAAGTCTGCGTGATCTGGGTTACAACTCCCCTGCCCTGACAGGTAGAACATGTGCTGGTTTTCCCATTTTTAGACCCTGTATTGTTGCACGCATCACAAGAAACATTTTTATTGATCTTGATTTTTTTAGTCACCCCGGTCGACATTTCTTCTAGGGTCAACTTCACTTTAATGCGGATATTGGATCCCCGATTCACCTGACGGCCTCTTTGCTGACGTCCACCGCCAAAACCAAATGCATCGCCAAAGATATCGCCAAAATGGTCGAATATGTCGTCCATATTCATACCCTGACCACTAAATCCGCCGCCCGGACCGCCCGCAGCACCGCCCATTCCGGCATGCCCAAAACGATCATAGCGCGCCTTCTTGTCGGCATTACTCAATACTTCATAAGCCTCGGCAGCCTCCTTAAATTTTTCTTCAGCCTCTTTATTACCCGGATTCTTATCGGGATGAAACTGAATCGCTTTCTTACGATATGCCTTTTTTATCTCCTCTGCCGTAGCATTTTTGGATATTTCTAATACTTCGTAATAATCTCTTTTCGACATCTTTCTTTAGCTTTTATTGACCCACAACTACTTTGGGCACACGGAGGGGACTTCCGTTTAATTCATATCCTTTTTCGGCACAATCGATTATTTTGCCTTTCATATCCTCACTCGGTGCCGGTACCTGCGCAATGGCATCATGTAAATCGGAATCAAATACGGCTCCAATTACCTCCATCTCTTTTAAACCCTTCTGCTCTAAAGCCAAACGCAATTTTTTTATAATCAAATCTACCCCTTCTTTCACTCCGGACACATCTACCGCTTGGTCTATCATTTTCTCGGCACGATCTAAATCGTCTAAAACAGGCAAAATGGCAAGAAATATATCCTGACCTGCCGTTTTGACATATTCCATGCGCTCCTTCGCCATACGCTTTTTCATATTTTCGAAGTCCGCAAACAGACGTAGTAATTTATCCTGTGATTCTGAATATTTCAATGCATAATCCTCTTCTTCCATTACTACGGCTTCATTTTCCTGATTCAGCTCTGTATCCGTGGACGCATTTTCGGCCGCTTGATCCGATGGCCTGTTCATTTCTTCTTCGTTGTGCTTTTGTGTTTCCTGATTCATAACCCAATCTTTTTTTATCTATGTAGCAAAATCAATACCAAGCTACCCAATATGACAATATGTCTATTTTTACTTATTTAATCATTTAGGTTGGTGTTTTGATTTAAAAAAACGTCTTTTGTAATTCAACTCAAATATTTTTATTTCATGAATCTACAACTTTCACGACCCATTGCTTTTTTTGACCTGGAAACAACGGGAATTAACCTCCAAACGGATCGCATCATCGAAATTGCGATTTTGCGTATTAATCCCGATTTAAGCGAACAACTTTTCCTGAAATTGGTTAACCCCGAAATGCCTATACCACAACAAGCTATTGATGTACACCATATTACAAACGAAATGGTGGCCGATAAACCCACTTTTAAAGAACTGGCTCCGGAAGTCTTGGCTTTTATTGAAAATTGCGATTTAGCCGGATATAATATCAACCGCTTTGACGTGCCCCTGCTGGCTGAAGAATGTTACCGCACCGGGTTTGATTTGGAGCTGGATAAAAGGAAAATGATTGATGTGCAGGTGGTATTCCACAAAATGGAAGAAAGAACGCTGAAAGCAGCCTATAAATTCTATTGCCAAAAGGAATTGATCGACGCACACAGCGCCGAAGCAGATACCAGAGCAACTTATGAGATACTGAAAGCACAGCTGGATCATTATCCTCAGCTTATAAATACGGTCGATTATTTATCGGAATTTACATCCTACCGCAAAACACCCGATCTGGAAAATAAATTCAGATACGACGAAAATGAAGAGATTGTTTTCAACTTCGGAAAACATAAAGACAAATATCTGAAACAAGTTTTTGTGGACGAACCCTCTTATTATTACTGGATGATGGAAAAAGACTTCCTGCAAAGTACCAAAGCATTGATTACTAAAGTGTGGAATGATTTGAAAAATAAGTAAAATGCAAAATAGAATTACCCGATTATTCGGTATTTCATATCCCATTATTCAGGGTGGAATGGTGTGGTGCAGCGGATGGGAACTGGCCTCTGCGGTAAGTAATGCCGGAGGATTGGGAATTATCGGTGCCGGTTCTATGTCGCCCGATATCCTGCGTCATCACCTGCAAAAAACTAAGGATGCTACCCGGAAACCTTTTGCGGTTAATTTGCCCCTGCTCTATTCGAAAATCGAAGATCAAATTCAAAGCATTATCGATTTTGAAGTTCCCATTGTTTTTACCTCAGCAGGAAATCCCGCCACGTATACCCCACTTTTTAAGGAAAAGGGAATTAAGGTGGTGCATGTAATCAGTAGCTCTAAATTCGCACTCAAAGCGCTGGACGCAGGTTGCGACGCCGTTGTTGCCGAGGGCTTTGAAGCAGGCGGACATAATGGTCGAGAAGAAACCACCACCATGGTGCTCATCCCCAAAATTGCCGATGTATTGCAAGGTAGAATTCCGCTTATTGCCGCAGGTGGAATCAGCGACGGAAGAGGTATGGCCGCAGCTTTTTGCCTAGGCGCAGAAGCCGTACAAATGGGAAGCCGATTTGCAGCCTCTTTTGAAAGTAGCGCACACCCATTGTTCAAAAAACGTATACTCAACGGAAATGAAGGAGATACTGCCCTAACCTTACGCGAACTTACTCCGGTTCGCATGATTAAAAATAATCTATATACGAAAATTTCGGAAAGCTATGCAAAAGGCTTTAACCCCGAAGAACTCAAACTTATTCTCGGTAAAGGAAAATCAAAAACCGGTATTTTTGAAGGCGATATTGAGGAGGGCGAACTCGAAATTGGTCAGGTTATTATGAATATGAAGGAACTTAAACCCGCAGCCCAAATCGTTCAGGAAACCATGCAGTCCTTTATGGAAATTTTACCCCATTATAAAAATGAATTCAAATGAAAATTTTGAAACTTTTAGCCCTAATTTTCCTGTCTTTTCATGCATATACGCAAAATAATTTTCCTGCTTTCCTTCAAGGCACATGGAAAATGGAAATGGAAGACAGGTATGAATCATGGACGCTGATAGACCCGGGATTTCTCAAAGGCTATGCATATGAATTGAAAGACGGCGTGGCTATTACAAAGGAATTTCTCGAACTGAAAAAAAAGAAAAAGAAAATCCTTTATTCCGCTTTGGTTCCCGGACAAAATGAAAATAAACCTATCTCTTTTTCCTGTATTAAATCGGATTCTTCTTATGTATACGAAAATAAAAATCACGATTTCCCCAAGCAAATTGTATACAGAATTATTACTCAAGATACGATGGAAGTAGAACTTTGGGACCATAGCTCTAAAAAGATTTCATATATTTTATCCCGTTGCGGAGTCAAATATCCCAACTCCGACAATCCACTTTTTGATCCGCATCTCGCACAAAAATTCAATGCCGATGCCTACGGCATGAGCTCTTATTACCTGGTGCTTCTGAAAAGCGGAAAGAATAAGACAACTGACAAGGATTCTATACAAACAGCCTTTAGAGGCCATATGCAAAATATAAACAGACTTGTAGAGGAAGGATTGCTATTGGTTGCAGGTCCCTTTGGAAAAAATGACCTAAAGTATAGGGGGCTGTTTATTTTCACAAAATTACCCGATAAGGAAAGTCTGCACGAAGTCTTGTCTTCTGACCCGGCCATAAAAGAAGGCTATCTCGACTATGAAATACTCGATTGGTACGGATCTGCAGCTCTACCTGCCTACCTGCCTTATTCCCATAAAATTTGGCAAAAAAAGCCCTGAGTATGCCCCTTTCAAACTTTGCTATAAGCTCGAAAGTACATAAGCCAAAGAAGTATTTTTCCTGTTTTTATTTCGATTTTAATCCGTCCACCAGCACTTGCAATACAGCACGGGCATTGGGGTCGAACCAATGTTTGATGGTAGCGTCGAAATAACTGTTTTCCTTATCGCTAAATTTATCTAATAGGGATTTTCGCATATTGCGCTTGGTCAATGCATAGGTTTTTGGCTCTAATTTTGCCAAAGCCTGCGCTTTTTCCATGGCCTTTGTATAGACTTCTTCCTGCGGACTTATTGCATCTACCAATCCTGCATCTAATGCTTCTTCGGGCAATAATAATTTTCCCTCCAATAGAAACTGATAGGCATTTTTTTGTCCTACCACCCGGGCATACATATCGAATATGGGATCGGGCACCACTATGCCAACAGACATCTCATTTAATCCGATTCTGAATTTACCTTCTGCCATATATCTGAAATCACAAGTGAGCGCCATTATGGCACCACCGGCGGGACTATGACCGTTAATCGCTGCAACCAAAGGCTTGGGAAAAGCCAACATACAACCCATCATTTCGGCAAATGATAACCAAAATTCTGTCGACTCGGCTTCATTATAGGCCGCAATTTCAATTACATCCAAGCCGGCTGAAAAGAAATTTCCCTTTCCGGTTAATACCACTGCTCTGCATCCCGAATCTTGCTCCAGATCCTTAAATACCTGAGTAATTTCTTTTATCATTCCGGTCTGCAATGCATTTGCCGTACCCCGATCTAATTGCAAGGTATATACTTGCCCTTCTTTATGTAATTTTAAATTTTCCATGTCTATAATTATTTTGTTTTACCAATCATCACCGCCTTCGCCACCGCCTTCGCCGCCGCGTCTGTTCTTACGGTTGAATTCTTGTTTTCCGAATTTCCAAGTCACCGTCAAATTCAATATACGGCTCTCTCTCTTGCGATAAAAACTATTTACAAAGGCAATATCCGAACTGTTTACTGCAAATCGACGGGTATTGAATACATCCGAGAGACTTAAGCCTACAGAAAAACGCTTATTCCATATATCGGCTTTCATGCCTATGTCTAAACCATGCGCCGCCAAAGGTCTGCCCTGAGGAGATGCCGGCATCCACCAAAATCCATAGGTTCCTTGCGCACTCAACCACTTCGTAATGGTGAAGGAGGCTACCCCTCTACCCATTCCACCCAGAGATTGATTTCTAAGTGTTGAACCAAAATTTGTTCCGTCTATGCTGTAATAATATAAGGTTCCATTGAGCATTAAATTGAACCACTTGGTAATATCGAAACGCGTACTTAAATCGACCCCGGCACTATGCGAATTATTGAAATTCTCGAAAGATAAAATGGCCACTCCATTCGGATCTATGGTCTGAAAACGACTGATTACGTCGGTAGTATAACGGTAAAACAAGGTAGGCGAAATATTTACTTTGTCGCCTACATAAGTATAAGAAAATTCGAAACTATGGGTAAATTCCGGATTCAAATTCGGATTTCCCGTACGTAAATTCAAAGGATCGGAATAACTGCTGAATGTGTTCAACTGGCGGAATCCCGGGCGATTTATACGCTTACTGTATCCGAATTTAATCTCATTTTTATCATTGGGCTGATAGCTGATAAATGCACTAGGGAAATAACTGAAGTAATTGCGCGCATTCTTGGTTTGTGTGGTCACTAAATCGGTATTTAAAAAAGTTTGTTCGACCCTTAATCCCAGTTTATATCCCCATTTTTTATAGGCTTTTGCCATTTGTGCATAGGCAGCCAAAACTTGCTCATGATATACGAATCGATTGGTCAGATAAGGATCCGGAACATATCCGCTTGGCTCATTTCTGTAATTAATAAAATCGTTGTCGTTGTGTCGAACCGTAAATTTTGCTCCCACTTCCAAACTATACTTGTCTTTAAAGGGGTGAAAATAATCTATCGCACTTATGAAGGTAGAATTGCGACTAAAATTCTGAGCCTTGGTATAGGTATCATAGCGCAAATTGGAGGGACTATTCAGAAAATAATAAGCATTTCTAAACTCTTCGGTCTCATCTTCTTTATCGGCACTAATGCTTACGTCTATGGTCAGTTTTTGATCTTTGGTTTTAAATAAATGCTCGTAATTGGCATTGAGATCATAATTGGTACGTACATCGGTTTCATTGGTAAACCTTGCCCAATTTTCGGTGGGAATGAATAAGGAATCGTAGAAATCATACTCCGTTATTCCCCAGCTTCCACCGGGATTATGTCCGAATCCGCCCGATAAGGAAAAGGTATTGCGGGGATTGATATACACATCGAACCCGGCTCTTGCCATATGCGACATGCGGTTGCGGCTGCCATCCGTAAAATAGTTTTGCTGATACAATGAATCGAGTTGATAGGTGCTGCGCTGACTCCATCCCGTATAATAATTCTTATTTCTTCTGAATGAATAATTGGCATAGACATTGATTTTTTTATCCCTATAACTCAGATTCGCTGCGGCATTATATTTTCCATTGGTTCCGACTCCTGCTGTAATTGAACCGTTAAGTCCCAATATCTTATTCTTCTTTAAAACTATATTTATAATTCCCACCTGACCTTCTGCGTCATATTTGGCATTGGGATTGGTAATAACTTCAATACGCTCGATGGAAGATGCCGGAATGGCTTCTAATACGGCCTGCCTACTCCCACCTGTAATACCCGAAGGTCTACCGTCTACCAAAACCGTAACCCCTTCGGCTCCACGAAGCGTTAATGTCCCATCTAAATCGATGTTAACAGATGGAATCTGATTTAATAAATCCTCGGCAGAACCTCCACCTAAGGTCAGCATTTTCTCGGTATTGTATACCTTTTTGTCGATTTCGTTGGTAACCATACCGGCTTCTGCCACAATCTCAACTTTATCCATAGATTTGGCTGTAGGCTCTAAAAAAATATTTCCTAAATCAATCAGATTTTGGGTGGTACTGATTTCTATGGGACTACTCTGATACAAGGCATAGCCCAAAAATGTAATTTTTACTATATAATTTCCATCCGCTATATTGGCTAATTCAAAACTCCCATCCGGATTGGAAATAGTACCCCCTGCCAGTTTGGGTGAATTGGGATTAACCAAAGAAATGGACGCATATTCCACAGCTCTTTTGGTTTGCGCATCCTTTACTTTTCCAAATATCTTACCTACCCCTCCGTTAGCCGGCCTTTGCGCCATTAAAAACAAGGATTGTGTAATACATATTACCGAAAAAAACCACTTTATTCTACTCATTTTCCTTACTATCATATATACTTTGAAGGTTTGACCACCCATTTTACAATTGGTTTAATAAAGACGGCAAGAATTATTATGCTTGCCCCCAGAAAAAAATTCGTACTGAGACTTTTATATTCTTTTAAAAACAATGCTGCCAAAATTATTCCGTAAACGGGCTCTAAATTAACGTATAAATTCGACTTAAACGCACTTATATATTTTAAACATTTCAATGCTACCACAAAGGTAAATGCGGTACACAATACCGACAAAATGATTAGATAAATCCAGTCTTCTGCACGAGGAATAAGCTGGCTAAGGGGATAATTGAAATCTAAAAACAAAGGCAAAATTAAGGTCAAAAACAAAAAGCCTATACTCAGTTCGCCCAAGGTCACCGCCCCTGCATCCAAATGTGTCACCCATTTCTTATTTAAGGTGCTAAATAATGCCGCTAAAAATCCCGCAAAAAGCCCCACGAAAAAAGCACCTGCATGCACGCCCTGATCGGCATAAATAATGCGTACACCAAGGAATACCAATGCCCCCAGAAATAAATTGATATAATCGAATCGGGTTTTGGTCAACACTGGTTCCAACAAAGCAGCAAAAAATGAAGAGGTAGCCAGAGTCGATAAAGCCAGGGAGGCCGAATCTCCCATTTTGATACTGCCATAAAAGGCAACCCAATGCAATGCGGTCAATATGCCGACTATGCTCAATTTCACCCATTCGCCTCGGGTAAACCCACGCATGGTTTTTAGCATACCGGGTAAAAACATCAAGGTCAAAACGGTCATCCACAACCTATGCCAAACCAATACAGGGCCCGAAAGTGAAATTAATTTCCCCAATATTGCAGTGAATCCCCACAGCAACACCACAAAATGCATTTGCAAATCGGGTGAATGTAATATATTCTTTCTTACATTTCCCATCTTGGCATAGCGCTAATATGGTGATCGGCAAATTGGGCCGACTGATATTTATAATATCCGTTCATGGCAATCATAGCCGCATTATCTGTGCAATATGCAAATTCGGGTATATGTGTCCGCAGTCCGCTTTCTTCTCCCAGTTCCGTAAACGCTTTTCTCAGTCCGGAATTTGCCGAAACCCCACCGGCTAAAGCAATGTCTTTTACAGGATATCGCTTTATGGCTTCTCTCATTTTTTCTATAAGTATGTCCACTATGCTCTGTTGAATGGAAGCACATAAGTCGTTACGCCTTTCTTCCCGAATATTCGGATTTTCTTTTTCCCATTTTTGAATGGAATATAATACGGATGTTTTGAATCCGCTAAAACTAAAATCCAAATCTTTTATGGAAGGCTTGGCAAAGCGAAATGCTTCCGGATTACCCAATGCCGCATAACGGTCAATTAATGGTCCACCCGGATATGGCAAACCCAATATCTTAGCACTTTTGTCGAAAGCCTCGCCCGCAGCATCATCAATTGTTTCGCCGATTATTTCGAAGGAAAAAGGTGAGTTGACCTTCACCAGCTGGGTATGCCCTCCGCTCACGGTTAGACATAAAAATGGGAATTCGGGCACTTTACGCTCCTCTCCCGGTACCCGAATAAAATGAGCCAAAATATGCGCCTGCATATGATGCACATCGATCAAAGGTATGCCCAAAGCCAATCCCATTGCTTTGGCAAATGAAACCCCAACCATCAAACTGCCCGGAAGCCCGGGACCTTTTGTGAAGGCTATAGCAGATATACTTTGTTTTACTATTTTTGCGTTCTTAATTGCGGCATCAACTACAGGAATAATTCGTGCTTCATGCGCCCGGGAGGCTAATTCGGGTATTACCCCTCCCCAAGCCTTGTGTACGTCTTGAGTATATGTAAGATTCGAAAGCAGTTCGCCATTTTTTATAATAGCCGCTGCTGTATCGTCACACGAACTCTCTATTCCTAATATAATGATGTCTCTTGAAGCCATGTTGAATAACGAGCACAAAAATAGAGGAAAAGTTCAAACCAACACCCGGAAAAGAAACAGTCCGTTTGTTAAAGTCTTGAAAATTATTTCATGGACTCTCTTTTCTGTGCTTCTACTTTTGATTGCCCTTTCTGTTGCACTGCAATTTTCTTCTGTGCAAACCTATTTGGCTAAAAAACTTACGGAGTTTTTAAGCGAAAAATGGGAAATTGCCCTACAAATCGACAAGGTGGATATAGACCTCTTTCACTCTGTTGCACTGGAAGGCGTACTTGTTGGCGATCATCATAGAGACACTTTGCTATACAGCGAAAAAATCGGCGTGCAAATCGGATATTTCACACTGAAGCCCGCAGCTTTGTCTATTAAAAAAGTCCAACTCCAAAATTCCTTATTTCGACTCCATAAATATAAAGGTGAAAAAGTCCTGAATATTAATGTGCTCATTGATAAATTCAAATCCAAAGAACCCAAAGACACTGCAAAAAAATCGGGAAAATTTAATTTCGATATTCAACAGATTGCCTTCGAAGATGTGCACTTTAATCTCATCGACGAAAATATGGATACGCTTCCCGCCGCCTTTCAGGCCAATAATATTCGAACCCATATTTCGGAAGGCCGATTTGCCCAATTCAGAATTGCCAAAGACAGTATTATTTTTAAAATTAATGAATTGAAAGCCAAAGATATTTCAGGGGTCGGATTCGAAACATTTCAGTCGGATTTTTGTATTTCGAGCAAAGGTCTTCTTTTCGAAAATTCCCATTTTGTCACACTCGACAGTTCGGTCATCAATGGAAGGGTTAATATGCTCTATCACCATTGGAGCAGTTATTCCAACTTTCTCGACAGTGTTCGCTTCGATATAGACCTTCAGGAAAGTATAATACAAAGCGCCACCATAGCCCATTTTACAGATAACCTGATTGGCTTGGATCTGAATGCCGTTTTTTCTGCAAAAGCCAAAGGTCCTATTTCGAACCTGGAAGTTAAAAACCTGGCTCTGAAAACTTGGAATAATACCAAAATATACGCAGACGTAGACCTGAAAGGATTGCCCAATATCAAAGAAACCTTTATTATACTCGAAGCCGATTCCATTCAAACCAGTATTGCCGACCTACACCAAATACCCATCCCACCATTTAAGGAAGGGAGAAAATTGAAAATTCCCAAAGAAATAATGGGACTTGGGATGATACGATTTAATGGAGAATTTGTGGGATTGATTTCGGATTTTGTAGCTTATGGAAAATTCGACACGCATATAGGAAGCATTACCACCGACCTCCAATTGTCCGGCGATAAAAATTTCACCAAACCCAAGTATTCCGGTAATATTAAATCCAATAATTTGCAATTGGGAAAATTAACCCAATCCAAACTGCTCGGAAATACGTCCTTCAACCTGCAGGTGAAAGGCGAATCTTTTAAATATGACGACTTGATTGTATCTATCGACGGTAATGTTAAAGAGTTTACATTCAATAACTATACCTATAAAAACATCGAAACCAACTCGAACCTGAATGCGAAAATTGTTTCGGGGATTTTATGGATAGATGATCCCAATCTTCAACTCAAAACAGATAGCTTTAAAATAGATCTGAATAATAAAAGAACCGAAATTGAAGGGAATTTTTTCGTGAAAAACTGGGATTTAAACAAGACAAATCTGATTAAAGATACCCTCAGTCTCGACAAAATAAATCTGGGACTTAAAGTCAAACTCAGTAATCCCGACGATTTGATGGGACAAATTTATGCCGATTCCATCATTTTCAAGAAAACAAATGAACGCATTTATAGCTTGAAAAAACTGACCATAGATGCCGATTCTATAGGTTCAAACCGCAGTTTCAATTTAAAATCAGATTATTTAAATGCCATTTTGGTTGGGAATTTTAAGTTTGTTCCTCTTTATCATAATATCCTACGAAATACGGACATTTATTTCCCTTCATTTCAATTAAAGTTCGATTCGGTGCAGGCAAAAATGCCCCAATCTATAG
The DNA here is from genome assembly GCA_023432985.1 of Bacteroidota bacterium. Classification (GTDB taxonomy): domain Bacteria; phylum Bacteroidota; class Bacteroidia; order CAIKAF01; family CAIKAF01; genus JACVCJ01. Next base: position 42,755 of record JAEZEQ010000059.1, read on the forward strand.
CCTTTAATATAGAAATGAATAAAATGTTTCCCATTACTGAGGTCTTTATACCCGATCTGGTCATTGCCGATCAAACCAAATTGAATGGGGTCTATAAAACCCAAAACTCCGAAGTAGACTTAATTATGCACTCACCCGGAGTTTCATTCAAAAAATTAAAAATGGAAGCATGGGATTTAAATATCTATAGTGATATAAACGAAATCTCCATTCAATCCCTGGCTCAACGTTTTTATGTGTCGGACAGTACCTTTTTTACGGAAACAAAAATTGAATCCGAAGCATATAAAGACAGCGTATTGCTCACTTTATCGTGGACCGGAGACGATATGAACCTGACCAGGGGTAACTTAAAAGCAGGTACAAAATTCACCAAAGATTCCGTCTATCATTTCAGTTTTTTCCCCAGCACTTTTCATGTGCAAGAATATCAATTCGACCATCTCGGAACAAGCTATTTACAATATAGCAATAAGGGGCTTAATATAGACGATTTGGTTTTTGCGACACGAACGGGCGAACAAATTTCTATAGATGGTTTGGCCGGTAGAGAAACGGAAGATAAAATTGAACTGGTGGTACAAAACTTCCCGCTCGAATTTGCCAATCGATTTTTGGGCCCGGATGCCGGAAAACTAAGCGGCAATATAAACGGACTTATTTCTTCCCGGCAAACCCTGAAACAACCCTTTCTGGAAGCTAAGATACTGGGCGACTCACTCTATTTCAACGAAAAAGAAATCGGGAAATTATCGCTGACTTCCATCTATGACATTTCGGATCAAGTGCTCGATATCAATGCCACATTATTGTATAAAAATCGGAATTCACTCCGCATAGAAAATGGAAAATTCTATCCCCTGCGCAACAGTAATCAGTTTAATATACCCATACATTTCGACGATTTTCAAATAGATATAGCCGAATTGTTTTTAGCGCCCATTTTTAAGGATATAAGTGGGAAAATAAGCGGACGTATGCAATTATTCGGATCTATTAAAAATCCGGATTTACGCGGAACCGCACGCTTAATCGATGCTGCACTTACGGTTCCCATTTTGGGCACTAAATATTATTTGAATTCGGATCCCGGTAAAGGAATCGTTTTAAATGCACGCGAAATCAATGTAGGGAGTATTACTATGCGCGATCAACGTGGGGAAACAGCCAAACTAACCGGTAAATTCAATCACAACTATTTCGATAAAATGACCTTGCAATTGGGCATCAATGCGCGAAATTTCCTATTTCTCAATTCCCGATACAAACCGGGTGATGCCTTTTTTGGCACGATTCCGGCAACCGGAATCGTGAATATTGAAGGCCCATTCGACGATATAAAAATTACCGCAAATGCCCGTACAAATGAAGGTGGAAAGCTCTTCCTTCCTATGAGCTCCGGCCCTTCCAAGGCAACCAGCAATAATTTTGTGGTCTTCTTCGATAGCCGCGATACAGGTACTGTAAACCAACAAAACACACTGAAAAAAGAAGTCAGTGTCGTGACCTTGGATATGTATGTAGACGTTACTGAAGATTGTGAAGTGCAAATTATCTTCGATGAAAAGGTGGGGGACGTACTGAAAGCGCAGGGTAAAGGTAGTCTGCGTATAGAACTGAACAAGCTATACGAACTGAGTATGTTTGGCGAATTTGAAGTAAACAAAGGCGAATATCTCTTTACGCTCGAAAATATCATCAATAAAAAATTGCAATTACAACCCGGTGGAATGATATACTGGAGTGGTGACCCACTGGCAGCAAAAATTAATGCTTCAGCGAAATATGAATTGCGCACATCCCCTTATCCTCTGGTGCAAAATATGGCTATGGGTTCGGGCGACTCTCTACGCTATAAATCCAAAACCACCACAAATGTCATTGTGAACCTCAGTGGTTCTCTGCTCAACCCCCTCATTTCATTCGATATAGATTTTCCCACCCAGAGCGACGAATTCAAAACAGCAATAAACGAAAGACTTAGCAGCGAAGATGAAAAGAACAAACAAGCCTTTTCCCTTTTGGTGCTAAACCAATTTGTACCCCCTTCCAACAGCTCCGGATCACTAGGTTTCTCGGGTGGCGGTGCCGCGGGATCTAACTCGCTTGAAGTACTTTCGAACCAATTGAGTAATTGGTTATCATCCCTTACCGGAAATTTAGACTTAGGGGTGCGTTATCGAGCCGCCGACGGAACTTCCAGCGGCAGCAATGAGGTCGAATTAAACGTCTCGGGAAAATTCCTCAACGACCGTATGATAATTGATGGAAACTTTGGCGTAGCAACCAATAATAACTCCTCTTCAAGTACCAATAACAATGCATCGAAAACAGCCGGTATCATTGATGTAAATATTGAATACAAAATCACCAATGACGGCCGACTTCGATTGAGGGCTTTTAACCGATCCAACGACGGATATCTGACTGTCGCCTTCCCCTATACACAAGGGGTCGGATTAAATTTCGCCACTTCTTTCGACACCTGGAACGAAATATTCCGAAAGAAAAAGAAAAAAGAGAAAAAAGAAGAGCCCAAAAAGGAGGAAGAAAAAATTAATAAAATAAAAAACGAACAAAAAATTAGTCCCCAAGACAGCATAAAAAAATAATAAGGATGAACTACCTTCAAACAAATCAAATTAGCAAAAGTTACGGTGTCAGAACCTTATTTACAAATTTAAACATCAGCATCAATTACGGAGATAAAATTGCACTAATTGCACGAAACGGCTACGGCAAATCGACCCTGATGCGCATACTTGCAGGCGTAGAAAATGCCGATGAAGGGAAGGTCATACTGCGATCCGGACTCAAAATCGGATACCTGAGTCAGGACCAAAGCTTTGATCCCGAAAAAAATGTAAGAGAGATTATATTTCAACAAGATAATGAAGTAACCGCACTCATAGGCCGTTATGAAAATGCCATTCAACATGCTCAAAATGAGGATTTGGATTTTTTATTATCGGAAATGGACCGACTCAGTGCTTGGGATTTCGAAAGCCGTATTAAGACCATTCTGGGCAAATTGAAATTGGATAATCTGGAAGCACAAGTATCCACCCTCTCCGGAGGTCAGAAAAAACGACTGGCCCTAGCCAAATTACTGGTCGAAAATCCGGATATATACTTGCTCGATGAACCTACAAACCACCTCGATATAGAGATGGTAGAATGGCTGGAAGAGGAGTTGAATTATGGGAATAAAACCATATTGATGATTACCCATGACCGCTATTTTCTCGATAATGTGTGTAGAAGTATAATCGAACTCGAAGACAATACGCTCTATACCTATAACGGAAATTACAGCTATTATCTAGAAAAAAGAGCCGAAAGAAAAGCCGCTGCACAAAGTGAATACGACAGCAATCAGAATATACTGCGCCGGGAACTGGAATGGGTACGCCGCCAGCCCAAAGCCAGAAGTACCAAAAGTAAAAGCCGCCTCGATGCATATCAGGAATTGAAAGAACAAACCAAAAGGGTAAAGGATGAGAAAGGCATAGAATTGCAATCGAAAATGATGCATCTGGGAACCAAAATTGTAGAATGTCATAAGGTGAATAAAGCCTTTGGAGATAAAATTCTATTGAAGGATTTTACCTATACATTCAAAAGAGGCGATCGTATAGCCCTTGCCGGTGCCAATGGAACTGGAAAGACTACTTTTTTAAATATGATAACCGGAAAAATTAAACCCGATTCCGGAAAAATTATAGTAGGCGATACCATACGTTTCGGTTTTTATGAACAAAGCGGAATCACCTTTAATGATGAAGATAGAGTAATTGAATTTGTTCAAAACATAGCAGAGGTTATCGAAACGGCATCCGGACAAAAATTGAGCGCTTCACAAATGCTTACAAGGTTCGATTTTCCGCCCGACAGACAATGGACTCATATAGGAAATCTGAGCGGTGGAGAAAAAAAGAGATTGTATCTATTGAGTGTATTAATGAAAAATCCGAATTTTCTAATCCTCGACGAACCCAGTAACGACCTCGATATTCTTACGCTCAATAAACTGGAAGAATTTTTACTCGACTATCCGGGATGTATTCTCATAGTAAGCCATGACCGACATTTTATAGATAAAATATGCGAACATACCATGGTGCTCGAAGGAGAAGGAAAAGTACGCATGTATCCGGGCAATTATTCCATGTACAGAGCTCAACTTGAGGTAGAAAATGCCCAACAAAAAGAAGATAAAATTGTCAGCGAGAAAAATGAAAAAAATAGTCCCCCTAAAGAAAATAAAGAAAAAATAAAGTGGAGCTATAAAGAAAAAAGGGAGTTCGAATTATTGGAAAATGAGATCCCTTTATTGGAAGAAAAAAAGAAAATCTGGGAAGAGAAATTAAGCCAAAGCAGCGATGCAGGCGAATTGGCTACATATAGCAGCGAATTGGGAAAGATTATAGAAGAGCTGGACCAAAAAAGCATGCGTTGGTTGGAATTGGTCGAGTTATCCGGTCAATAATCATTACTTGGAATACGAAATTTTATTGAGTATATTCGCAGTCAAAATTTAAATTCTACATTATGGAAGTCTATATAATTTCGGCTGTACGCACCCCAATAGGAAGTTTTAACGGACAATTGTCCACAGTTTCTGCCCCATATTTAGGCGCAGCAGCCATACGAGGAGCCATCCAAAAAGCAGGTATTTCAAACGATCAAATTCGGGAAGTTTATATGGGTAATGTTTTGCAAGCAAATGTAGGTCAAGCTCCTGCAAGGCAAGCTGCAAAATTTGCCGGTTTACCCGATGAGGTAATGTGCACCACCATCAATAAGGTTTGTGCTTCGGGTATGAAATCGGTAATGCTCGCAACTCAGTCTATTTTACTTGGAGACAGCGACAGCATCGTAGCCGGAGGAATGGAAAATATGAGTCAAACCCCCTATTACCTCGATAATGCCCGTAATGGATACAGATTAGGAAATGGAAATGTAATCGATGGTCTGGTAAAAGACGGACTTACCGATGTATATCATAATTACCATATGGGAAATGCGGCAGAATTGTGCGCAAAAACCTATGAGATTTCGCGTGAAGAACAAGATGCATTTGCCATTGAAAGCTATAAAAGATCTCAGTCTGCCTGGGCAAACGGGAAATTTAACGACGAAATTGTACCTGTTTCGGTACCGCAACGCAAAGGCGATCCAATCGAAATAAACAAGGATGAAGAGTTTACTCAGGTGAAATTCGAAAAAATACCCGAACTCAGACCTGTATTTCAGAAAGACGGAACGGTTACTGCCGCCAATGCCAGTACGCTCAACGACGGGGCTGCCGCACTTGTACTTATGAGCAAAGAAAAAGCCGATTCTTTGGGCTTGAAACCTATAGCAAAAATCGTTGGCTATGCCGATGCCGAACAAGCACCAGAATGGTTTACAACAAGTCCATCCGTTGCCATTCCACGCGCAATTGAAAAAGCCGGATTAAATGCAGATCAAATTGACTTTTACGAAATAAATGAAGCTTTTAGTGTGGTTTCGCTTGCTAATAATAAGATATTGAAATTGGATCCGTCTAAGGTTAATGTAAACGGTGGTGCTGTATCCCTCGGACATCCGCTGGGCGCATCCGGAGCAAGAATTATTACTACACTGATTCAAGTATTGAAACAAAACAAGGGCAAATATGGCGTTGCAGCTATTTGTAACGGTGGCGGCGGAGCCAGTGCTGTTGTAATTGAAAATGTATAATGCATTTCTCTACTCTCCTTTCGAATATTCCTATACGGTCGCAGGCAACTGATAATGCGACACAAATAGACGAATTGCTCTTTGGCGAAGTCGTTGAATCTTTGGAAATAAACGGAGCATGGAGCCGTGTGAAAAATGCGGTTACGCATACACAAGGTTATGTATTAACCAAGCAATTATTATCTGTTGACGCAGCTTATGCCGAAATGTTTGCGCAGGGTAAACTCAAACGATTGTTTTATCCCATCGCAACTGCGGAAAATGAAAGAAGTTCTATACGACAATATTTACCCGGTGGCGCACTTTTACAGCTACATAAGGATAAATTGAAAATTGGCGGGGAACTCTTCAGTCTGCCCGAACCATTTCCGCAAATTAATCACCAAAAGAAAGAAGATATTTTGCGTGATGCTGCCCTACTCTATCTAAATGTACCCGAGAAAAAAGGAGGAAGAACAATCTTTGGGATGGATCCCACGCTTTTTCTAACACATGTTTTCTCGTTTGCAGATATGTATAGCGGAAATACGCTTGACGAAATGGCTCTTTTGGGCGAAGGAGTAAACTTTGTACACGAAATGCAATGCGGAGATATCGCATTCTTCGAAGACCAAAATCAGATTATTGTTCATGCCGGAATATGTATTGGAGAAAGCTGGATCATGCATGCAGACGGAAAAGTAAAAAGCGGACGACTGGACCAACAAGGACTTTTCGATCCGAAAGAAAATAAATATATACATAAGCTCAGACTCATAAAAAGATATATTTAATGTTTCGATTGCCCGTCTTTACTCCAAAACAAGTTGATAAGATTAATATAGGTCTTATTCTAATATCTCTTTTACTGGCTTATATACTTCCATTCGAATTATTTCTTTTCTCTTATGCCGTTCTGGGCCCTTTGCATTATCTGACCGAAATTTCCTGGTTACACCAAAAAAAGTATTTTGTACCCGTACAAAAAGAGAAAAATAAGTGGATATTCCCCTTAATCACCCTGGTTTTAACCTTTATTCTCAGCCTCGATAATATCGCTCTTTTGTTAGACCTAAATATCGATTTACCCCGTGCACTGAAAGGAACTAATATTATTTTCTTTTTGTTCGGACTGGCAGGTATAATGGTTGTATTCAAAAAGCAATATATACGCATAGGAGCCGTCATTGCACTCGCCTTCCTGTCTATAATGCTCAACCTGGAAAAAAGTTGTATCAGCTGTACGGACCAAATAAGCAAACAACCCATTGAGCTCTGCAAATTAGATAACCCTAAAGTGGTCAGCAATTTCCTGCAAAATAGATGTGCCGATGTAGACGGAGACGGCATACTCAGTCCCGGTACCGACTTCCAACAAGGCCTAACCTATTCGCGCACGGTAATGTTCTTTTCGGCTTATTTGCCTACCTTAATCCACGTTTACTTCTTTACCATGCTTTTTATGCTCTTCGGCGCACTCAAATCTCAGTCGAAAAGCGGACTCATCTCGGTGGGCGTACTCATCGCAGCGGGTATACTGCCCTTTGTTTTTGAAGCCGATTTTATACCCTATGCCATTTCGGAATATGCGCGCAAAAGCTATGACGTTTCATTCCTGAGCCTGAATCAAACCATATTCGATGACTTTAAACTCGGGGATACGGATCAAGCATCCATCTATTTCAGTAAGCCCGGTATTATGATAGGCAGATTTATCGGATTTGCATATACCTATCATTATCTCAATTGGTTTAGTAAAACCAGTATAATCCAATGGCATAAAATGCCCATACTCAATATGTCCATTGTCGCTGTTTTGTGGATTGCATCGGTGATACTCTATGCTGTGGATTATAAGACCGGACTCAGCGCTCTTCTATTTTTATCCTTCTTACACGTATTCCTCGAATTCCCGCTCAATTTTCAATCGGTGAAGGGGATTTCTGAAGTAATTTGGACAAAATTGAAAAGCTAAATCTAAAGCCTTTTTCATAAAATAAAACACTCATGTCCGATTCTTGCATTTATGGAGATAAAATGGACAGTCGTGTTTAATTTTAGCAGAATTAGAACAAATCCGACATATGTACATTTTTAAATTCTTGGCTCCAGAAGTCCTTACTTTCGAGCGGATTTCTTTTAAGCACAGACTTTAAGCCTTCGGCAGAGGCTATATTATCTTTAAAGAGCAGATGAAACTGATCTTCATTCATTAAATCGGGAAACCAAACCGAAATAAAATTTTTGGTTACCGGTACGAGTAGTTTTTTAGGCAATTCAATTGGGAAAAGTTTTGCTTTTCCGGAGGCCATTTCCAATAATTCCTTAAAGCTAAAGGGGGAATTTCCCACAACATCAATTTCGCGTAAATCGGAACTTTTTTCGCAGAGTATATGAATTAATTCGAACAAATCTTCGGGCATTACGGGTTGCACGCGCGTATGAGCAAAACCTTGAGGCATAATAGGTCGACTTTGAAGTACTTTACACATAAAAACCAACCATTTAAATTTGCGCACCAGTAAGGTTCCCGGAAGGCAAACAATGGAGGGGCGCAGCACAAAAGTATCGGGGTGACTCAATAGCAGTTCATCGCCTATAGCTTTGGTACGTAAAAAAGAAATTTCGTGACGGGCATCTGCACCCAAGGCCGAAATATGAATAATGCGCGGATTGCCGATTTTATTCCGATTCGCCAAAATCGTTCGCACCAAATCCACATGCACCTTTTTGAAATCATCGTCCTTACTTTCCCGAATAATTCCCGCTGCATTAATCAGTATATCTTGTTCGCCCAAAATAGACCAATCGTGTTTATCGGGATCAAAAACTATGCATCCTGTTGCGCCTTTTCGGGAGCAGGGCATAACCTGAAAGTTATTGTCTTTTCTCAAATATTCGGTCAACGCACTTCCTATGTGACCGGAAGCGCCAATAATTGCAACTTTCTTCATAATTGAATACAAAGCTACAATATAGATCCAATCCGACTTTTTTTTCTGAATAATTTATCTTCAAATTTCCCTTTTACACATCTTTAGGATAGAAAAAAAAAATATTTCAACGTATGGAATTATTATCTTTGCACATAGATGGAAAATCCGAAAAATAATATTCGTATTGTATTAGGCGAAACGCAATATCTAATAAAGTCGGGGCTGATTCAGCTTTTTAAAGAAAATGAAGAATTCGAACCGGCCGGTTCTGTAAGTTCGCTTGCCGATTTGGAAGTCAAAATTGCCCAAGAAAAAATAGATTTACTCATTATTGATAAAAACTTTGGGGATTATTTTTTCGAAGAGAATTTGGGAAAAACGGCCGAATTATTTCAAAAAATATATGTATTAGCCATTTCCGATTGGGACAAAGAAGGCATTTATCGCATTCACAAGCACCATCTAACAGGCTTTATTACCTATGAAAGTTCGAAAGAAGAAATATTAGAAGCCATACGTAAATCGGCTGCCGGCATTAAATTTTTTAGTCCAAAAGTTGTAGAAGCGCTTATCGCGATGACCTATGGTCCGGGCTCTCCGGGCAAAGCTATGCCTACGGGCAAACCGGAAGAAAGCAGTGCGGCTAATTTGCTATCCGAACGTGAAAAAGAAGTATTGAAACTTGTGGTCAAAGGTAAATCGGCGCAAGAAATGGCAGATGAAATGTTTCTAAGCATACACACGGTCTATACGCACCGGAAAAATATATTGAAAAAACTATCCTGCAAAAATGCAACGGAATTGTTGAATTTTGCCATGCACAACAACCTGATGGAATCGTAGTGGAGCACAATCACACACATGATCACACGGGAAATGCATGTCAACATTCCCCACAAAACAGCTCAATGAAACCGGTTATCTGGGCTTTAATTCTCAATGTTCTTTTTACGATAATTGAATTTATTTCCGGATTTATTTCCAATTCTACTGCCATTTTATCCGATGCCGTTCACGATCTGGGCGATAGTTTGGCTATAGGTTTTGCGCTGATTTTAATACGTATTTCGCACAATAAACCCAATGATCAATATCCATACGGCTATAGCAGATGGTCTATTGTATCCTCTCTACTCACTTCTTTAATACTTATTGTTGGAGCTGTTTTTATTGTCCAGGAGGCTATAGAAAAGCTGATTATTGGCGATTATACCATTCGTGCACAAATTGTAATTCCCGTTGCCATTGTTGGAGTTATATTCAACGGCCTCGCTGCGCGTTTTCTTTTTCATGCACACGACCAAAACGACCATGCACAACGCAGTATAGCCCTGCATTTTTTGGAAGATATTTTGGGCTGGGTAGCCGTTTTAATCGGTGCCATTTTAATATATTTTACAGATTTTCATGCAATTGATCCAATACTTTCTATCATCATCAGTATTTTTATCGCATGGAATGCCTTGAAAAAATGGAGACAAGTTTTTCCGATTATATTACAGACTTTCCCAAAAAACGTAGATCGATTACAGCTTATGAAAACCCTTGACGAACACTTGGGTAAAAGAACCGAACGAAAAATAAAAGGATGGACTCTGGACGGAAAACAACATGTGCTTATACTCTTTTTAAACAGCTCTGAAAGAGAAAGAATGACAGATGCCAACCTTAAATCTGCATTGGAATCTGCATTGAATAAAATGGGATTTCATTATATTGATTATGCAATAGAATAGTTTCTATAGTATCTTCACCGCACAAATAAATGGGATAAAATATCCATAACAGGATTTGAAATGATAAACGGAAAAAAAGTAGTTGTAGTCTTACCCGCATATAATGCCGCACTAACCCTGGAGCAAACCTACAGAGAAATTCCTCTCGACATAGTAGATGAAGTAGTTCTGGTAGACGATGCCGGAAACGACAATACGCTCGAAGTCGGAAAAAAACTGGGCATTAAGCATCTCATTCGTCACGAAAAAAACAGAGGATACGGAGGCAATCAGAAAACATGCTATAAAAAAGCACTCGAATTAGGTGCCGATATTATAATCATGGTACACCCCGATTATCAATATACGCCCAAACTGATTCCGGCAATGAGCTCCATAATCAGTGAAGGATTATATCCGGTTGTATTAGGTTCCAGGATATTAGGGAAAGGTGCTCTAAAAGGCGGTATGCCTTTAATAAAATATGTAGCTAATCGAATTTTGACTTTTATTCAAAACCTGATTTTAAACGAAAAATTAAGCGAGTATCATACCGGTTATCGCGCATTTTCAAAGGAAGTATTGGAAGCCTTGAATTTGGAAGAAAATTCGGATAATTTCATTTTCGATAATCAAATGCTTTCACAGATTATTTATGCCGGTTTCCCCATTGGCGAGGTAACCTGTCCGACCAAATACTTCGCCGAAGCCAGTTCGATCAACCTTAAAAACAGCGCCATATACGGCATAGGTTGCCTGAAAGTTTCTTTGGAACACCGTATGGCAAAATGGAAAATTTGGTCACACAATCGATATAGATTAAAAAAATGATACAGAGAAAATCATACGGCTTCTGGATAATTTTACTTGCCCTTTTCTTTTTCTTTCCCTTTTTGGGAGGCGTTCATTTGTTCGACTGGGACGAAATAAACTTTGCAGAGATTGCACGCGAAATGATTATCTCGAATAATTACCTGCAACCCAGTATTAATTTCGAACCTTTTTGGGAAAAACCACCTCTTTTTATATGGATGCAAGCCCTTTCTTTTCAAATTTTCGGAATAAACGAATATGCCGCCCGTTTTCCAAATGCCGTGGCCGGATTGACAACACTGCTTTTTCTTTATTATGCCGGACAACGCATACGGAATAAAGAATTTGCCCTATGGTGGGTGCTGGCTTATTTGGGCTCTATCCTACCCCACCTCTATTTCAAATCGGGCATTATAGATCCTTGGTTCAACCTGTTTACTTTTGTCGGCATTTACTATTTCTACCTCTTTCATCAAGGTGAAAAACAATTTAAATTCAGCACCTTATCCGGATTGTTTTTGGGCTTGGCCGTGCTTACTAAAGGGCCTGTAGCCTTGGGTTTATTCGGAATTATTTTTCTCGTTTATTATATTTTCAATGCATTCCGCGGCTTTATTTCGCCCAAATTTTTACTGTTTTGGCTGCTAACTTTTATTAGTGTAAACGGACTTTGGTATGGGGTCGAAACATGGAAAAACGGTACCTGGTTTATGGAACAGTTTATCCTTTACCAAATTCGCCTGTTTATGATTCCGGATGCAGGTCATGGTGGCTTTTTCGGATATCATTTTGTCGTACTTCTTCTGGGATGTTTTCCGGCTTCTGCTTTTGCCGTACCGGCTCTATTCAGAAAAATCCAAACCTATGAATCCGAAAAGTTCAAAAGCTTTATCTTCCTTCAGAAAATCATCCTTTGGGTGGTTCTGATCGTCTTCAGTATAGTGACTACTAAAATCGTTCATTATTCCTCTCTTGCCTATTTTCCCATTAGCTATTTAGCTGCATCCGAACTCTACCGAATCATTCAGCACAAAGAAAAAATGGCGCTATTTAGCAAAATATTTCTTCCATTCAACGGCATTCTTTTCATTCTTGCCCTATGGGCAATTCCCATTTTGTATCCGTTCCGCGACCAATTTATATCGTTTATAGGCGATCAGCAGGCCAAAGCGGCTTTAGTGGAAACCGAATTGCATTTTGCCTGGTGGACCTTCATACCCGGATTTATTATGTTGGCCGTCTTAATCCTTTCAAAAATCTTTTTTAAGGTCGCTCCTACCCAATCTATGCGCTATTTGTTTATTGGGAATGCCATAGTAATTAACTTTACCCTTTATGCATTTATTGGTAAAATAGAAGCTTTTAGTCAGCGTCCCGCCATAGACACGTTTACACAATATGCCGGTAAGCCCGTGAATGTGTACGGATATAAGAGTTATGCCCATTTATTCTATGGCAAAGTTAGTCGCCACATGCCCAAAGCCGAGGAAGGAATGCCGGGCGAAGATATGATAGTAGTCGCCAAAATTTCGAAACGTGAAGAAATCGAAAATCGTTTTCCTGATTGGGTTTTATTGCACGAAAAAGCGGGATGGCTTACATACTTGAATCCGGCCTTGAAGGAAAAAGCCGATCTTCGCTAAGCATAGAGGCCAGCGCCTCACAAAGCAAAGCCATACGATAATAATCTAGCGTATCCTTGCTATCACCGGGACGATGATAATTTGGATTTCGGAAAAAGGAACTGTTGTTCAGCATCACGGCAGGATAGCCGAAATGCCAAAAATTTCTATGATCGGAATGGCCCGCATAGCCTTTTTCATCTCCGGAATATAATCCATATACAGGAATGAGCGAATGCTTTTTCAGCGCATGCAATAAGGGATCCATTTGATTTCGCTGTTTTTCTGATCCAATCCAAAACAAAAAATTGCCTTTTGTAGGCAAATGAGCCACCGGCAAATCAGGTGGATAATGTTGTGAATTTTCTTCATCGGAAAAGTAGCCCACCATATCGAGACAAATCATAGCCAGAATTTCTGTTTTTTCCAGAAAAAGCGATTGAGCGTGAACAAAACTGCCCATCCACTCCGTGCCAAAATAGGGGGGCTCTTCAAGGCAATAGGCCACAAAATCGACTCGAAAATTCAATTGCTCCGAAAAAGGAATGAATAGTCGCGCCAGTTCCATCATTACCGCAATTCCTGAGGCATTATCATCGGCTCCCGGTTGGGCTCCGAATACATCATAATGAGCGGCGATTATAATACGATCCTGCTTATCGGGATGTATGCTGCCTATGAGGTTGCTATAGGTTTCCTGACCGGCTTTCCATTCTTGCAAACTGCATTGCAATCCGATTTCTTCCCAAACTGTTTGAATATAGAGACGTGCTGCCAGTAATGATTCGGGGTGCGCAGCGTTTCGGGGCGGATTAAGTGAAGTCAGAAAGTCGACATGTGCATATAAACGCTCGGATAAGATCTTATTCATTTGGGAAATTTATCCATTTCTTATCAAAAAAAGATTTTTTACGCTGATAAAAAGGAGAATAAAAAAAGATATAAGCGGCCAGAGAGGCGAAGCATACGCCAACGACCGAGCCTACCATTACATCGGGCAAAAAATGTTGAGAAAGATAAATACGACTAAAACCTATACACAGGGCAACAATAAAGCACAAAGAAGCCCAGAGTTTATTTCGCGTCCATAAAGCCATCAAAGTCATAAGGGCAAAAATATCGGTAGTATGTCCCGATGGGAAGCTTCCGAAATGGTGATTGGTAATGCCTTCGACCCAATGCCAATCGGGGAAATCCTGAAAAACTTTCCCCGGTCTGGCGTATGATTTGAATAGGGTATTTTTCATGAGCTGTGTAAACAAAACAGCACTACCCCAACCGGTTAACAAAGAAAAAAAATGAGATTTGCTTTGAAATAAAGCAAATAATAAAACCAAAGAAAGTATGATTCCTTCCCCCAAAAAAGAAGCATAAAAGAACAGAAAATCGAGTGAACTGTGGTGCCGGCTATTTATATAAATTTGAATTTGATGCGCATCGAAAAAAAAGAGACAGCATGCGCCCAGAATCAATACAAAGAGCCATAAAACATAAAAAAAAGGACTACGAAGAAATACCTGAATCATTATGCCGCACCGATAGAATGCATCAACTCATTTACCTGTGTTTCCCATAAAAGTTTAATCTCTTCCTCTTCTCCTGCTTCACAAAAATCGGTGACCAACAAAGCTACATCATTGGTAAGTTCATCTACCTTAATATGCAGTTCAAAATATTCGCCTACATGTCCGTCTTCTGCCCATTCAAATCGCACAAATTCGCAATCCTCAGCATCCGTCATTTCTGCTTTTTCGCTATCATCGCCCCAATGGAATATGTATAAATCTCCTATATTTTCAACTTTTTCTGCAAACCAATCAGACAAACCCGTAGGCGTTGAAATCATTTGAAACAACAATCGAGCCGAACAACGGATAGGAAACTCAAATTCCACCTTTACGATCTTCTTCTTTTTAGCCATTCTATTTTCAGTTTAATAGGGTTTTCAATTTTTTGGCAATATACATAAAAGCAATAAACAGCCAACATAGTTTACAAATTTCTATCAATTTTGGCATGGCAGACAAAAAATATGGAGCAATAATCCGATATTTTTTTTCAAAAAGGTTTTTAAATAAGAAAACATAATTATATTTGCAGCCCGATTCGGCGAGGTAGCTCAGCTGGTTAGAGCGCGTGATTCATAATCACGAGGTCGAGAGTTCAAGTCTCTCTCTCGCTACAAATAAAAGGGTACATTTTTGTACCCTTTTTTTATTTTCCAGAATCTCAATCCATTGCCACGCATTCCAAGATATTTATTGCTAAATCGGCATTTTAAACGAAGCTTTAGAAAATGGGATTCAACGAATCAGATCAGAGGCATTCATTTCTTGCATAGAAATGTATTTCAGCGCATTTTCTGCCATTCGTCCATGCATAAAAACGGCCTGAATTATGGCATCTTGAAAAGCCAAATCACCGGCGCATAATCCGGCCATCAAGCCGCTGAGTACATCTCCCGACCCGGCTCTGGCCAGACCGGCATTACCCGAATTATTAAAAAACAAATTTCCGTCGGGACAAGCCAGGCAGCTATGTGCTCCTTTGAGGAGTACGAATATTTTATGCTGTATGGCAAAATTTTTCAAAGTTTCGAGTCTTGCACTATGGTTTTCGTGTTTATGCGTCAGGCGGTCGAATTCGCCTATATGGGGTGTAATAACCGTATTCGCAGGCAATAAATGCATTAATCCGGGGTCGGCATGAATTAAATTCAGCGCATCGGCATCCAGAATCAGGCACTTTGATTTCATATTTAAGGCCAGCAATAAACGCGATTTGGCTTCAAAATCCGTTCCCAATCCCGGCCCACACATCACGCTGTCGTATCGCTCATCATCCA
>JAEZEQ010000048.1 GCA_023432985.1 Bacteroidota bacterium
CCGGAGATAAAATTGCCTATGTACGCATTATCAATCCCGAAGGTTTTGTCGTTGCCGATTTCAGTCAGACCACCCGTGTATTTACCACGCGTGAGGGCAAAGAAATGCCTTATAGTCGCCTCGTAAAATTTGAGTACAGCGGAGAAAGTACAAAAGCCGAATTAAACTGGGAGCAGGAGATATTCAGCAAAGGCGAATACAGTTTCGAAATATATATAGACGGCGATTATGCCGGTGGAAGTCAGATCGTACTTGAATAAACATGCTTCGTAATTTTAATATATACCTACTGTTCCTTATTCTTTTTTCCTTTATTTCTTGTGGAGATTCAGGCAAGAAAATGAAATTGGCAGAGGGTATATATGAGAAAGAAGACATGGTAAACATATTGGTAGAAATGCATTTGGTAGAAGCTGCATATCGCAGCGGAGCTTTGGATGAGGAGGCATTGACCAATACGCGTCAGGCCCAACAATTGGTATTAGAAAGGATGGGCAGCGACACCTTGCAATTCGACGAAAGTTATGCTTATTACGCCGACAACAGCGAGAAACTAAAAGAAATATACGATTTAGTTTCGGTGGAATTGACCAAGAAAAAACTTGAAACCATGGACAAACACAATGCGAAATAGAATCTTAAAAACAGGCTGCTTAGCCGTGATGGTAATGGCTTTACAAGCATGCGAGAACAAAGCTTCGAAAAAGGTGGAGGCAGATCCGTTAAAAGAGGCTGCAATGCGTCATCAGGACATTAATCCGAACGGGATGTCGGAATTATCGGCATTGATGGAAGACATCTATATGATTTCGAAAAAATGGAAAGAGGCGGTAGAAAAGGGAGAAGATATGGGGGTTTATCCTGCCATATACGATCAATTGAAAACGGCTGAACCGACCAATGAAAATATAAAAAACGAAACCTACGACCCATTTGCCGATGATTTCGTAGTGCGCACCAAGGCCTTATTATCGGCACCTGAAAATGAGAAAAAAACGGCATTTGACTTATATGTAGACGGCTGTATGAATTGTCATAATACCATGTGTACGGGGCCGATTAAGCGGATTAAATTATTGAGAATAAAAGAATAAACAGTATAGGCGAGTTAGCCCTGTTTTAGAATTAAAAACAAAAAAAAAGAGGTCGTATATGCGACCTCTTTTCATTTGAAAACCTTAATTTATTTAGAAATCACCAATTTTTTAGCGATCCAGTTTCCGTTAACTCTTACCATAAGTTGGTATACACCGTTGCGAAGCGAAGATGTTTCTACCGTAGCCTGAAAATCGGCTTGAGGATATACTTTAGTCCACACCGTTTTTCCGGTCATATCAATCAATTTCACTTCAGATATTTTCTGACTATTTGCAGAGATAATATAAGCTATATCAGAGGCAGGATTAGGGAATAATTTCAGAGCTTCAACATTATCGGCATAAGAAGTAGGCTCCATTCCGACATTACCTGAGGGTGGGCAAACGATGGGCAATATAGCATGTGTATAATGTTTATTATATCCGTCGAAATAGCTATGCCAGGTTCCATCGGCATATTGTTCCCATCCGTAGGGTGCATTAACCTGATTATCGGCGCTGGTAATCAACGAAACCGTATTACCGCCTGTGGGAAGCACTGCACCTACGTAAAAATCGCCTGTAAGCGTATAGGGCGTATTGAGGGTCATAATAATGGGCGTACCGTTAATAGGCGTACTGGCGAGGCTAAGATTTGCGCTTACAATCTCCGTTCCAGGTGTACCTCCGGTTCCATTAGCGGCCCAAATCTTAAGTGGAAAGCTACCTGTTCCCGATTTAGAAGCAAAGAAATAGAGCGCACCAGTAAGCGTAGATCCCGAAGGATAAGAATTGGTGAATTTGTCGGCCTTTGCTAAATCGCCATAACTATTATTTCCGCCTAAATATCCCCATGAACCCACAGAAATATTAGAGGCTGTATGCGTATTGATAATAAAATTTCCTGAGGTATCACATGCATTTCCGGGAGGCGGAGGCGTACTACCGCAGGCATTTTTCCCATTTAAAAATTGGGGATTTGTATTCAGCGGGTCGAGCCAGGGCTTAAGTTGTTGAGAAGCACCGGAACCTGCCGACTGCCAACTATGCGAGAACTTACCGTATAAATCGGGCGCGTTTGTTGCGGTACAGTAAGAAGAACCACCACTTAAATCGCCCACAATACGTCCGCTATTATTAAAAATGGGACTACCGGAAGATCCACCTTCCGTAACACCATGTCCGTTTGCCGTAGCCGACCAAATAACCTGCCAGTGTGCGTTAGGGGTTCCACCCCACCAGGTAGACGAAACCAAAGAAGAGGAATAAGTACTTATTTTCTTAATATCACCTGAGGGGTGGTGTATACTTACCCCACTTGATGATCCGCTTGTACTCCTATCCCAACCGGCATAATACACATTATAAGCGGCGGGGATAGTGCCATTGAGTTCGAGCAATAAAAAGTCGCTATGATTCACATTTGAAGTGGTGCCACTTGCGGCTTTTTTCACGCAGCCAACTTTGGTTTGGTCATCTAAATTCGTAGCCGAAGAGGGGTCATTACAACCCGGTCCTTCGAAATTGAAATAGAAAGTCCACTGACCCATATTTGCGGCTGAGGCACCGGCTCCGCAATGTTGAGCAGTAAGCAAATAATTTTTACAATCTTCAGCCGTATTATTGACAAGGGCGCCCGAACAGAATCCGGCCATACTGCCTTCAACGACGATAATTTTCACTACCGATCTTTTTTGATTTTGCCAACTGTTTCCTTCGGCGCAATTCACATTCACCTGACAAAATTCAGAATCGCCAAATTGACCCGCATTTTTTTCCTTATTCTCTAAAAATTCCACACCGCGGAAGAAGTAGCCAATATTTTCGATTTCGATGCGCGGTTCTCCCTCCACACCTGCCGGCTGGAAATATTCGAGTACGGCCGTTGATCCGGGAACTATAGCCGTTGCATAGGCTGTGGTTTGCGTATTTTCGTTGGCATAATGCGGACCTTCCACAAAGCGGTTATCGGGATTATAGCTAAACAAAACCGAACCATTAGGAATGTCGAAATCACTAAAATAGAAAGCCAGCCCCTTTGCCTGAGGCGATTGAACATGAAGTCTCCACAAGCGGCTTCCGTCGGGGAATTCGGTCCACACACCGGCATTAGAAGGATTCAATTGATGCGGCATCAATTGGGCTATAGTATACATTTGCCCATTCTTTTCGGAATTGGCAATAAGTTTATCGATTTGATTTTGGTCCGGAGCCTTTACCATATAGGCGGGAATGGGAGCCAGATCATTGGCATTGAGTAGGCCGCGGGGGCTTTTCAAAAACAAGTTTGTTTGTCCGTACACAGAGAGCGAAAAAAAGAGCGCCATGAGGACAATGGGGTAATTATTCCATTTCATACTATCAGATTTAGTACGAATTTACGACAAAAAGGAGAAATGGGAAAGCCTGATACGAAAAAGAACAAAAAAGCTTTTATAGTGCGGCCACGAAATCGTCGAATAAATAACGGGAGTCGTGTGGTCCGGCGAAGGCTTCGGGATGGTATTGCACGCTAAACACGTTTTTATCCTTCAGTTTCAATCCGGCTATACTACCGTCGTTAAGATGCGTATGCGACACGATAACATTATCGGGAATATTTTCATTTTTCACGGCAAAACCGTGATTTTGGCTGGTGATTTCGCCTTTACCCGAGATAATATTCAGCACAGGGTGATTGATTCCTCTGTGTCCGTGCGACATTTTAAAAGTTTGCATACCCAGTGCACGTCCAAGGATTTGATGTCCAAGGCAGATACCAAAAATCTTCTTATTGGCATCGAGCATAGCGTGGATGAGTGACTTGGTGTCATTCATTGTTTCGGGGTCACCGGGGCCGTTAGAAATAAGGTATCCGTCGGGTTCCCATGCTTCCATAGCAGATAGCGGTGTCGACATAGGGAAAACCTTTACAAGCACATTTCTTTCGGTGAGGCAACGGATAATATTTTGTTTAACGCCGAGGTCGAGCAGGGCAACTTTTTTGGAGGCATTAGGATTACCCACTTCGTAGGCTTTGGTTGTAGTAACCTGAGTAGATAGTTCGAGTCCTTCCATAGAGGGAATATCCTTCATCATTTGGGCGAGCACCTTGGTATCAAAATGTTCGGTACTAAGGATAGCGTTCATAGAGCCGCTTCTGCGTATATGCCTAACCAGCGCGCGTGTATCTACGCCGTAGATCACGAGTGTACTCGATTGAAATAAGAAATTTTGGATAGAGTCATCGGCTTGAATGCGAGAAAACTTATCGGAAAAATTCTTACAAATTAATCCGGATATTTTCACATTATCCGATTCCATTTCAGAGGCAAGCACGCCATAATTACCGATATGTGCGGTATTCATAATGAGGATTTGGCGATAATAGCTGGGATCCGTGAACGTTTCCTGGTAACCGGTCATAGCGGTATTAAAGCAAATTTCTCCGGTGGTAGTACCGGGTTTACCGGCTGCAAAACCTTCGAAGACAGTTCCGTCTTGGAGGTAAATAATTCCTTTTTGTGGTATATCGAACTTTATCATTTCAGGGTACAAAAAAAAGGATAAATCGGCAGATTTATCCTTTTTTTAAAAAATATTTATAAACAGTATGGACTATGCATTATTTTCCTCGTTGGTATTGGGAGCTTCGTCCGTTTTTGTTTCTTCAGTTTTAGCAGCTTTATCGGCAGCTTTAGCTTTAGGTTTACCGGAACCGCGACGTGTACGTTTTTTAGAAGCGCCACTATCTTTGGTATAGGTTGTATTAAAGTCTACCAGTTCGATAATTGCCATTTCGGCACCATCACCGGGTCTCACGCCCAATTTGATGATACGGGTATAACCACCGGGGCGGTTAGCTACCTTCACACCTACTTCTCTGAACAATTCGGCCACTGCGTATTTATTGCCGAGGTAAGAGAAGGCGATACGACGAGAGTGCGTAGTATCATCTTTAGACTTAGTGATAATAGGCTCTACAAATTTGCGTAAAGCTTTCGCTTTGGCAACGGTAGTAGTAATACGCTTATGCGTAATAAGCTGAGCAGCCATATTGGAAAGGAGCGCATTACGGTGACTGTGCGTACGTCCTAAGTGATTTATAGTTTTTCCGTGTCTCATTTTTACAAAGAATTAAAATTAAGAAAAGACCTAGTCTTTATCGAGTTTAAATTTACTCACATTCATACCGAAGTGGAGGTTTTTAGAACGCACGAGTTCTTCCAATTCCATTAGGGACTTTTTACCGAAGTTTCGGAACTTTAACAAGTCGTTTTTATTAAAAGAAACGAGTTCGCCCAAGGTTTCCACATCAGCTGCTTTAAGGCAATTGAGTGCGCGTACGCTAAGGTCCATATCCACCAATTTGGTTTTAAGGAGTTGACGCATATGCAAAGCTTCTTCGTCGAATTCTTCGATTTGTGCTTTTTCTTCAATGTCGAGTGTAATACGTTCATCGGAGAAGAGCATAAGGTGTTGAATCAAGATTTTAGCAGCTTCTTGCAGAGCATCTTTTGGATTAATTGAGCCATCGGTTTCTATATCGAGAACTAATTTTTCGTAATCCGTTTTTTGTTCCACGCGATAGTTTTCGATGGCATATTTCACATTACGGATAGGCGTAAAGATAGAATCGATAAAGATAGTATCCAATTCGGCGTTTCCGGTTTTATTCTCTTCGGCGGGCACATAACCGCGACCTTTAGAGATAGTGAATTCCATTTGAAATTTGGTACCCGGTTCAAGGTGACAAATAACAAGGTCAGAATTAAGCACTTGAAAACCACTTGTGAACTTACCTAAATCACCGGCAGTTAATTTATCTCCACCTGTAAAATTCACGGTAACTTTTTCATTATCGAGGATTTCGATTTGTCTTTTAAATCGAACCTTTTTAAGATTAAGAACTATTTCCGTTACATCTTCCGTAACTCCTTTAAGCGAGGAGAATTCGTGAGAGGCGCCTTCTATTTTAACATCTGATATAGCAAAGCCTTCAAGAGATGACAAAAGAATACGGCGTAGAGAATTTCCTATAGTGATACCGTATCCCGGTTCCAACGGACGGAATTCGAATTTGCCGTTGAAATCATCAGATTCCAGCATGATAACCTTATCAGGTCTTTGAAAATCAAGAATAGCCATAATTATGACGTTTAAATGTTATTATTTAGAGTACAATTCAACGATGAGCTGTTCTTTAATATTTTCCGGTATTTGATCGCGTAATGGGCGAGCAAGGAAAGTACCGGAAAGAGAAGCTGCATCAAAAGAAACCCAATCCAACGTAGGAGTGGAAGCGGCAACATGATTTGTAACCACAGAAAGGGTTTTTGATTTTTCGCGAACTGCTACTACTTCACCCGGGCGTAGAATTCTACTAGGGATATTACAAACTTCACCGTTAACAGTAAGGTGTGCATGCGTAACCAATTGGCGGGCTGCGCGACGTGTAGGTGCGATACCCATACGGTAAACAACGTTATCCAAACGGCTTTCGCAGAGAGACAACAAGTTTTCACCTGTAATACCTTTCATGCGGTTAGCATTATCGAACATACGACGGAACTGACGTTCCAAGATACCGTATATATATTTAGCTTTTTGTTTTTCCGTTAACTGAATAGAATATTCAGATTGTTTACGACGGCGTTTTGATGGGCCGTGCATACCCGGAGCATAGTTTTTACGCGCAAGAGCTTTATCAGGACCAAAGATTGGTTCTTTGAACTTACGAGAAATTTTCGATTTGGGACCTCTATATCGTGCCATAATTATTTACTGATTAAGATGATTAAACTCTACGTTTTTTAGGAGGACGACAACCATTATGTGGCATTGGAGTCACATCCACGATTTCAATCACTTCGATATTTTCCTGAGCAATAGTACGTATTGCGGATTCACGTCCGGCACCCGGGCCTTTAACGTAAACTTTCACGCTACGCAGACCTAAATCATATGCTCCTTTAGCTGCATCAGAAGCAGCAACCTGAGCTGCATAAGGGGTGTTCTTTTTAGAGCCCCTAAAACCCATTTTTCCTGCTGAGGACCAGGTAATAACCTGACCAGCAGAGTTTGTCAACGAAATAATAAGGTTATTGAAAGACGCGTTAATGTGTGCTTCACCGCGTGCTTCAATTTTCACTTTCTTTTTCGTTACCTTACTTTTAGCCATCTTGCTTTTTATTTATTATTTAGTAACTTTTTTCTTATTCGCAACGGTTTTACGTTTTCCTTTACGGGTACGTCCGTTGGTTTGCGTTTGTTGTCCGCGAAGGGGTAACCCCACACGGTGACGAACACCACGATAGCATCCGATATCCATCAAACGTTTGATGCTCAATTGCACTTCCGATCTCAATTGTCCTTCTACCTTAATTTCATTATTAATGATATTACGGATTGCGGTCAACTGATCGTCGTTCCAATCTTGCACTTTCACGTTCTCATCGATTTCGCATTGTGCTAAAATACGTTTAGATGTCGACAAACCAATACCATAAATGTAGGTTAAGCCGATTACGCCTCTTTTGTTTTTTGGTAAATCTATACCTGATATCCTTGCCATAATTCTTTAAATGACTTTTAATAATTAACCTTGGCGTTGTTTAAAACGCGGATTCTTTTTATTGATTACAAAAAGAACACCTTTCCGTCTTACAATCTTGCAGTCGGCACTTCTTTTCTTAATGGATGCTCTAACTTTCATAAATACTTATTTATATCTGTATGTAATTCTTCCTTTAGTTAAATCATAGGGCGACATTTCTATCTTAACTTTATCTCCGGGTAGGATTTTGATATAGTGCATACGCATTTTACCTGAGATGTGCGCGGTAATTACGTGCTCATTTGCCAATTCTACCCGAAACATTGCGTTTGATAATGCTTCGATAATTGTACCGTCCTGTTCTATTAGTGGTTGTTTTGCCATAGGGCTACTTCAACTATATTTTTATTGTTTCTAATACTTTCTTCTATTATCATAAAATCTGATAATATATCTGTTCCTTTTTCGGTCACAGCAACCGTATGCTCGAAGTGGGCCGACATCTTTCTATCTTTTGTAACGATAGTCCACCCATCCGGAAGTGTTGCCACTTCTTTTTTCCCCAGGTTAATCATAGGTTCTATACAAATCACCATTCCGGCTTTAATCAGGGGGCCGTTTCCGGGTCTTCCGTAGTTTGGAACTTCCGGCGCTTCGTGTAAAGAAGTTCCGATTCCGTGTCCTACCAACTCCCGAACAACACTGCAGCCCTGGCTTTCAGCATAATTCTGAATGGCGTGAGAAATATCTCCTATTCTCTTACCGGGGGCGGCAAAGGTAATACCTTTTTTCAAAGATTCCAAAGTTACCTGCATTAATTTAAGATTTTCATCTGAAATTCCGGGCATTGCAAAGCTATAAGCCGAATCTCCGTAAAAACCATTTTTCAATACTCCACAATCCAGCGATACAATATCCCCTTCTTGAATAATTCGATTTCCGGGTATACCGTGAACCACTTCTTCATTCACCGAAATACAAAGCGTACCGGTAAACCCGTGGTATCCTTTAAAAGCGGGAATGGCATTATGCGAACGAATAAAATCTTCCGCTATGATATCCAACTCTATGGTTTTCATTCCCGGTTGCAGGAACTTGGCTACCTCAGCCAATGTTTTGCTTACAAGCAAAGAACTTTCTCTTAGCAGCTCTATTTGTTCAGCGGTTTTTAATTGAACTTTCGCCATAATTAAATACCACTTGACGGGGCGATAGATCTACCTTTTATTTTTCCGCCTTTCATCAATCCGTCGTATTGACGCATCAATAAATGACTTTCAATTTGTTGCAATGTATCCAATACTACACCTACCATAATCAGCAATGAAGTACCTCCGAAGAAATATGCAAATGCTGTATTCACGCCAACCAGGGATGCGAATGCCGGTAAAATGGCAATCAATGCAAGGAAAAAAGAGCCCGGAAGGGTAATGCGTGAAAGAATGTTATCTATATAATTTGCGGTATCTACACCGGGACGAATTCCGGGAATAAAACCACCTGCACGTTTTAGGTCTTCGGCGTATTGATTAGGGTTTACGCTAATTGCTGTATAGAAATAGGTAAACAAAATAATCATTATTGCGAATGCCAGATTATACCAAAAAGAGGTAAAATCGGTGAAATTACGTGCGAACCAATTGGCTTCACCTCCGGCAAAACCGGCCAAATAAATGGGAACAAACATGATTGCTTGCGCGAAGATAATGGGCATTACACCGGCTTGATTCACCTTAAGCGGCAAATAGTCGCGTGCACCTTGTTGCAATGGGGTACGTCCGCCTGCTACAACACGTTTGGCGTACTGAACAGGTATTTTGCGCACACCTTGTACAAGAAGTACAGATGCCATAATAACGGCTAACAATACGACCATTTCGAGCAAGAACATCACGAGTCCGCCACCATCGGGGCCCATTTTCGAACCAAATTCCACAAAAAGGGCACTTGGTAAATTGGCGATAATACCAATCATAATTAAAAGTGAAATACCGTTACCAATCCCTTTATCGGTAATACGTTCGCCCAGCCACATACAGAACATGGTACCTGCAATAAGTACAATAACCGACATGATTAACCATAATGCACCTTCGGGGCGTGCACCGGCATTGATATAGGTGAAAATATAACTGGGAGCTTGCACAGCTGTAATGGCTATAGTAAGCAAGCGGGTAATTTGGTTCATCTTATTTCTTCCGCTTTCTCCGTCTTTCTGCAATTTTTGAAAATAAGGAACAGCGATTCCGAGTAACTGTACAATAATAGACGCAGAGATATAGGGCATAATACCCAATGCGAATACGGAGGCACGGTTAAAGGCCCCACCGGTAAAGTTAGAAAGGATATCGATAATAGTACCTCCATCTCCGACGGCAGATTCGAGTCGGATAGAATCTACGCCCGGCAATACGATATAAGAACCGAGGCGATAAATAAGAATTAAACTGAGGGTCGTAATGATACGATTCCTCAGTTCTTCAATTTTAAAAATGTTACGAATAGTAGTAATAAAACCTTTCATCCATTAAATTTTTTCAGCGGTTCCACCTGCAGCTTCAATCGCTTTAATAGCTGATTGGGAGAAAGCGTGTACTTTTACAGTCACCTTCGCTTTCAATTCTCCTCTGCCTAAGATTTTCACCAAATCACGTTTAGAAATCAATCCATGTGCAACCAATGCATCCATGTCAACAACTTCCAATTTATGATTATCCACTAGAGCCTGGATGCTATCCAGATTAAGTGATTTATACTCTACACGATTGATATTTTTAAATCCGAATTTAGGGATACGACGTTGCAATGGCATTTGTCCACCTTCAAATCCTTTTTTACGAGAGTAACCCGATCTGGATTGAGCTCCTTTATGACCGCGTGTAGAAGTACCTCCACGACCGGAACCTTGTCCGCGTCCGATACGTTTTTCTTTACCGGTAGCTCCTTCTGCTGGTTTTAAAGTATGTAAGTTCATTTTACTTTAATATTAAATTTCTTCAACTTTAACTAAATGTTCAACCGTACGAACCATACCCAAAATTTGGGGAGTAGCTGTTTTTTCAACAGCGTGGTTCAATTTACGCAGGCCCAATGCAACCAAAGTTCTTTTTTGGTTTTCAGGTCTTCCAATCCCACTTTTAACCTGGGTAATTTTAATTTTTTTATCCGACATGACCAAGATATTTTAACCGTTGAAAATTTTATCCATATTCACGCCTCTTTGTTGTGCTATAGAATAAGCATCACGCAATTGAGAGAGCGCATA
Source organism: Bacteroidota bacterium (assembly GCA_023432985.1). Classification (GTDB taxonomy): domain Bacteria; phylum Bacteroidota; class Bacteroidia; order CAIKAF01; family CAIKAF01; genus JACVCJ01. The sequence continues at coordinate 10,877 of JAEZEQ010000048.1, forward strand.
AACTGTAGCTTTCACCACATTGTGCGGGTTCGACGAGCCTTTAGATTTGGCAAGTACGTCTTTCACCCCTACTGTTTCTAAAACAGCCCTCATGGCACCTCCGGCGATAACACCGGTACCACTTGCGGCTGGTTTCATAAATACACGGGCACCACCAAATTTAGCAGCTTGTTCGTGTGGAATAGTACCTTTAATGATAGGTACTTTTATAAGGTTTTTCTTAGCGTCTTCGGCACCTTTGGAGATAGCATCGGTAACTTCATTTGCTTTACCCAAACCATATCCAACTATTCCGTTTTCGTTTCCTACAACAACAATTGCAGAGAAACTAAAGTGACGACCACCTTTTGTAACTTTGGTAACACGATTGATAGCAACCAAACGATCCTTCAGTTCGATATCACCTGTTGTTTTAATGCGTTTAATATTAGTATTTGCCATAATTTCAGATTAGAATTGGATTCCACCTTCACGTGCGCCTTCAGCAAGAGCTTTCACACGTCCGTGATACAAATAACCGTTACGATCGAATTTTGCTTTAGTGATACCGGCTGCAACAGCTTTCTCTCCTAATTTTTTTCCAACCGCAGAAGCGATTTCAATTTTCGTTCCTTTAACAGAAGCTAGTTCTTTATCACGTGAAGACACGGAAAGAAGAGTAACTCCATTTTGATCGTCAATCATTTGAGCATAAATCTCCTTGTTACTGCGGAATACGCTGATACGAGGAGCTTCTGCCGTACCGCTGATTACACTGCGGATACGTAATTTAATTGCAGATCTTCTTTTTATATTCGTCTTTGCCATTTTATGCAATATTTCTATAATTATTTACTAGCAGATTTACCGGCTTTTCTGCGCACAATTTCGCCCACAAAACGGATACCTTTTCCTTTGTATGGTTCAGGCTTACGAAGAGAACGAATTTTTGCGGCAACCTGACCAACCAATTGCTTATCATGACTGGTTAAGGTAATAAGCGGCGCTTTTCCTTTTTCTGCTTTCGTTTCTACTTTAACCTCTTCAGGAATTTGGAACAAAATAGTATGAGAATAACCCAGGTTTAATTCTAATAGTTGTCCTTTAGCTTCAGCACGGAAACCCACACCTATCAATTCTTGTTCTTTTTTAAACCCGTCAGAAACACCAACAACCATATTGTTCAAAATAGAACGATATAAACCATGCATGGCTTTATGGCGTTTTTGTTCCGTAGCACGAACCAATTCTAATACTCCATCCTCTTGTTTAAGGGTAATGGCCGGATCAATGCTTTGCTTTAGTTCGCCTTTAGGTCCTTTAACCGTAACAACATTACTATCTGTTACCGTAATGGAAACTCCGGCAGGAACTTTTATGGGTAATTTACCTATACGTGACATGTTAATTCAATTTCTTAATAAACGTAACATAATACTTCTCCGCCAACATTCAATTCGCGGGCTCTTTTATCGCTCATAACACCTTTAGAGGTAGAAAGGATGGCAATTCCCAATCCGTTCAATACTCTTGGTATTTCGTTCGCTCCTTTATATAAACGCAATCCGGGCGAACTAACGCGTTGAATTTTTTGGATGGCGCATTGTTTAGTTACCGGATGATATTTCAATGCAATTTTAATCACATCCTGGTGTTCTCCTTTTTCGAACTTATAGTTCAAAATAAAACCTTTATCAAAAAGAATTTTTGTAATATCTTTCTTAAGGTTTGACGCAGGCACCTCTACTACCTTATGACGTGCGGAGGCCGCGTTGCGTATTCTTGTCAGAAAATCTGCTATTGGATCCATTTCTTTACTTACTATCTTGTGATTACCAACTTGCTTTTTTAACACCCGGGATGAGACCGAAATTTGCCATATCACGGAATTGATTGCGACACAATCCGAATTGACGCATATAGCCTTTAGGACGTCCTGTTAATTTACAACGATTGTGCATACGCTCTTTTGCAGAGTTTTTAGGCAATTGTTGTAATTTGAACTGTGCTTCTAACTTCTCTTCAAAACTAGATTCCGGGTTAGAAATTACAGCTTTTAAAGATTCACGTTTTCCCTGATAACGATTGTTCAGATATTCACGTTTTCTTTCTCTGGCTTTCATTGATTCTTTTGCCATAATTTTAGCTCTTTTTTATATTATTAAAAGGCATACCAAATTCTTTCAACAAAGCATACGCCTCGCTATCATTCTTTGCCGTGGTTACAAAAGTAATATCCATACCGTTGATGCGATTTACTTTATCGATATCAATCTCAGCAAAGATGATTTGTTCTGTAACACCCATGGTAAAATTACCACGTCCGTCAAATCCTTTTGCATTCACTCCTTTGAAATCACGAATACGTGGAAGAGAAATAGATAACAAACGATCTAAAAACTCATACATACGTTCTCCGCGAAGCGTTACACGTGCTCCAACAGGAATACCTTTTCTCAACTTAAAGTTAGAGATATCCTTTTTGGATTTTGTAGCAACTGCTTTTTGACCGGCAATAAGAGACATTTCAGCTATTGCAGTATCAATTAAACGCTTATCAGCTACTGCAGCACCTACACCTTGATTCAAAACAATCTTAGTGATTCTGGGTACCTGCATTACATTTTTGTACTGGAATTGTTCCTTTAAAGCAGGAGCAACTTCTGCAGCATATTTGGTTTTTAATCTGGGCGTACTCATTATTTAATTACCTCCCCTGACTTTTTAGTTATTCTCACATTCTTACCGGTTTTTTCGTCTTTTGTTCTACCAACGCGACTAGCCTTACCGGATTTCGGCTCAATCAACATCAGTTTGCTTACATGTAGAGGAGCTTCCTTCTCTACTATGCCTCCATTTGGATTTTGAGCAGAAGGCTTGGTATGGCGTTTAACCATATTGATTCCTTCCACAATCGCCGTGGCATCTTTTAAGCTCACTTTTTGAATAGTACCCTGAGAACCTTTATTGTTCCCGGAAATTACTACTACTTTATCACCTTTTTTTACGTGCAGTTTCATTTGCTATCTATAAATTAAAGCACTTCTGGTGCTAATGAAACAATTTTCATATATTGTTTTTCGCGCAATTCACGGGCAACAGGACCAAAGATACGCGTACCTCTCATTTCGCCTTGATTATTCAAAAGAACAACCGCATTGTCATCGAAACGGATATAAGATCCATCTCCGCGGCGTACTTCTTTTTTCGTGCGCACAACAACTGCTTTGGTAACTTGTCCTTTCTTTACGTTACCACTTGGCATGGCCGCTTTCACAGTCACCACTACAGTATCACCAAGTCGGCCATAACGCTTAGCTGTTCCACCCAATACACGGATAACAAGAACTTCTTTAGCGCCGCTGTTATCAGCCACAGTACATCTACTTTCTGATTGTATCATGATTACTTAGCCTTTTCAATTATTTCTACTAATCGCCAGTTTTTCAATTTGCTCAAGGGGCGAGTTTCCATGATGCGTACGGTATCACCGATACCACATTCTGCTTTCTCATCGTGGGCATAAAACTTTTTAGAAGTTTTTACAAACTTTCCATAAAGCGCGTGTTTCACTTTACGCTCTACACTTACCACAATGGTTTTATCCATTTTATTGGAAGTTACAATTCCAATTTTTTCTTTTCTTATATTTCTTACCGATTCTGACATGTCTAAATCAATTAAAGATGATTATTTAACCGTATTATTACGATTGTTTATTTCTGTCATCAAAGATGCGATAGAACGACGAATTTTACGAATCAACAGCGGATTCTCCATAGGAGATAGTGCATGTGTCATTTTCATATTCTGATATTCTGAACGCAAATTATCAAGCTTTGCAGTTAAATCAGCAATCGAAAGTTCTTTGTTTTCTGCCTTTTTCATTTCTTAATCTATTATTTATTAGGCTACATAATCTCTTCTAACCAAGAACTTTGTCTTAACCGGTAACTTCTGTGCAGCCAATCTTAAAGCTTCTTTAGCCGTTTCCATGTCAACACCTTCTACCTCAAACATAATACGTCCGGGTTTAACAACGGCAGCCCAATATTCAGGAGCACCTTTACCTTTACCCATACGTACCTCGGCAGGTTTAGAAGTAATTGGTTTATCAGGGAATATACGTATCCAAACCTGACCTTCTCTTTTCATGTAACGGTTTAATGCTACACGAGCCGCTTCTATTTGACGGCTGTTCAACCAAGCCGTGTCTAAAGATTTAAGGGCAAAGGAACCAAATGCAATGTCCGTACCACGCTGAGCGTTTCCTTTCATTCTTCCTTTTTGAACCTTTCTGTATTTTACTCTTTTCGGCGATAACATCTTAAAAGCCTATTTTTAGTGTTAATGACTCAATTATTTTTTCTTTCTTCTTCCACCCTGGTTTCCACCTGCATTACCTGCAGATCCGCTAACCGGCTTACGAGCCTTAGGATTTCCGATATTTGGAGATAAATCACGTTTACCATAAACCTCACCCAAACATATCCAAACTTTTATTCCAATTCTACCATAGGTAGTATGTGCTTCCGCTACTGCATAATCAATGTCTGCACGGAAGGTATGAAGTGGGGTTCTACCCTCTTTAAATATCTCTGAACGTGCCATCTCTGCACCACCTAAACGGCCGGAAATGTTCACTTTAATTCCCTCAGCTCCCATGCGAATTGCAGAGGATAAACCGGCTTTAATCGCTCTACGATATGCCACACGGCCTTCTAGCTGACGTGCTATAGAATCTGCAACTAAACGCGCATCAATCTCCGGACGTTTGATCTCAAATATATTGATTTGAACCTCTTTTCCGGTAATCTTACGCAATTCTTCACGTAATTTATCTACTTCCTGACCACCTTTTCCGATAATGATACCGGGACGTGATGTGTGGATAGTAACGGTAATTAATTTAAGTGTACGCTCAATTACAATTTTTGATACACCAGCTTTGTTTAAGCGCGCATTGATATATTTACGGATTTTGTAATCTTCTGCAATTTTATCCGCATAGTTGTTGCCTCCAAACCAGTTTGAATCCCAACCTTTAATATATCCTAATCTTGTTCCTATTGGATTAGCCTTCTGTCCCATTCGATTGTATGATTAAGCGTTTGCTTCTTTAGCGTTATTAATTAATTTCTCTTTTACTTCCGCATTAACGGTATCCACTGCCAGGTGAACATGATTCGATCTTTTACGAATACGATGCGCTCTACCTTGAGGTGCCGGCTGAATACGCTTAAGCATAGTACCCTCGTCTACACGAAGTTCGGATACGATAAGCTGACTATCTGCAGCACTTAAGCCCGATTTCGCTTCATAATTCGCAATAGCGCTTCTCAATAATTTATATAAGCGTGGCGCCGCTTCTTTATTGGTGTGAGCCAATATATCCAATGCTTTATTAACCTCTAAACCACGAATAAGGTCAGCTACCAAACGCATTTTACGAGGAGATGTTGGCACATTGCGCAACACAGCCCAATATTTGGTCTTGTTTGCCTCTTTACGTGCATCTGCTGCTATTTTTTTTCTAGCTCCCATATTGTATTAAAGCCTTAAATTATTTCTTTTTATTTCCTGAATGACCTCTCCATATACGTGTAGGAGCAAATTCACCCAATTTATGTCCAACCATGTTTTCCGTTACAAATACCGGAATAAATTTGTTCCCATTATGAACGGCAATGGTATGCCCTACAAAATCAGGAAGAATCATCGAAGCACGAGACCATGTTTTAACTACTGTCTTTTTGCTTCCTTCATTCATATCGGTCACTCGTTTCATCAACTTATAGTGTACGAATGGTCCTTTTTTTAGTGATCTAGCCATAGTCTATTACTTCTTACGACGTTCAATGATTAATTTTGAAGTTGGATTTTTCGGTTTACGTGTCTTGTATCCTTTAGCAGGTATACCATTACGCGAACGTGGATGACCACCCGTTGCACGACCTTCTCCACCACCCATCGGGTGATCAACAGGGTTCATTACAACCGGACGCGTACGAGGACGACGACCAGCCCAACGACTCTTACCGGCTTTACCTTTTACCAATAGGTTGTGCTCCGAATTACCAACGGAACCAATGGTAGCAATACACTCGATCAATATCATACGTGTCTCACCGGAAGGCAATTTGATTACGGCATACTTACCTTCTTTGGCAGCAAGCTGAGCAAAGGTTCCCGCGCTACGCACTATCTGTGCACCACGACCAGGTTTCATTTCTATATTGTGGATAATGGTACCCAATGGTATATTCGCCAATGGTAACGCATTCCCAATTTCAATCGGCGCATTTTTGCCGGCCATTATTTTCTGACCAACTTGTAATCCGTTCGGAGCTAAAATATAACGCTTATCTCCATCCGCATATACTACTAATGCAATATGCGCAGATCTGTTCGGATCATATTCCAAAGATTTTACTACTCCCGGAATATCAAATTTATTACGCTTGAAATCAATGATTCGATATTGTTGCTTATGACCACCACCTACATAACGCATGGTCATCTTTCCGGTATTGTTACGTCCGCCGGATTTGGATTTTTTAGCAATCAAACTCTTCTCAGGACGAACGGCAGATAAGCCACTGTAGTCTGCTACTACCGCGTGACGGGTTCCTGCTGTAATCGGATTTAATTTTCTAACTGCCATATCCCTTAAATATTATTGAATAAATCAATGGTATCTCCTTCACGTACAGATACTACCGCTTTCTTGAAGTGGTTCGTACGACCATGTGAAAATCCCGTTTTCGTATATCTTACTTTGGTTTTACCCATGTAGTTCATTGTATTTACAGAAGTAACTTTTACTCCGTATAACTTCTCTACTGCCTTCTTTATCTCCACTTTGTTGGAATTGAGATTCACTAAAAATCCATAACGATTGAATTTCTCGCCAAGATTCGTAATCTTTTCCGTAACAAGTGCTTTTATGATTATATTATTTGCCATTATTTCGCAATTAATAGTTCTTCAATTTTTGAAAGTGATCCTTCAGCAACCACAACTCTGTCCGCATTAATAACCGAATAGGTGTTCAAATCTAATGGAGTTACCACTTTTGCACCTTTAAAGTTACGTGCAGATAATACCACGTTTTGATCGTTTTCCGGAATTATCCACAATGTCTTGCTATTATCGAAACCGAAGTTTTTCAATACACTGCGGAATTCTTTCGCTTTTGGTCCGGCAAAGCTTACTGTATCTACTACAGTAATCTGTCCACCCATTGCTTTTGCACTTAGTGCTGAACGACGAGCCAATTGCTTTAGTTTACGATTCAATTTAAACCCATAATTGCGGGGACGGGGACCAAATATACGGCCACCACCACGAACAATCGGAGATTTATATGAACCACGACGAGCTCCACCCGTACCTTTTTGACGGAAAGCTTTTTTGGTTGTACGTGCAATCTCAGCTCTCTCTTTTGCTTTATGGGTACCCTGACGTTGATTCGCCAAATACTGTTTTACATCAAGATAAACGGCATGCTCGTTCGGCTCTATTCCAAACACCTCTTTTGCTAAGGTGATTTTCTTGCCGGTCTCTTTTCCTTGTATGTTATATATTGACAGTTCCATCTTACTTCTCAATTATTACGTAGCCACCCTTAGGACCGGGAACAGCTCCTTTTAATACTAAAATATTTTTCTCAGGATATACAGCCAATACTTCAAGATTCTGTGTTTTTACACGCTCACCTCCCATACGACCCGCCATACGCATTCCCTTGAATACGCGTGAAGGCCATGAAGATGCACCCAAAGATCCGGGAGCACGCATACGATTGTGCTGACCGTGTGTGGCCATACCAACCCCGCTAAAGCCGTGACGCTTTACAACACCCTGGAAACCTTTACCCTTTGACGTACCTACTACATCAACGTAGTCTCCTACCTGAAATAATTCTACTGTAACTTGCTCACCAAGCTCTTTTGATTCCTCGAAATACTTGAATTCTACAAGCTTCGATTTAGGTGTAGTACCGGCTTTCTGAAAGTGACCTTTCAACGCCTTTGTGGTGTTTTTTTCCTTCTTCTCTCCGAAGGCCAACTGAATGGAATCATATCCCTCTTTGTCAGTAGTCTTAACCTGAGTCACCACATTCGGTGTAGCCTCAACTACTGTACAGGCAATATTTTTACCCTCTTCAGAAAAAATGCTGGTCATTCCGACCTTTTTTCCAATTATACCTGACATATTTCTATCATTTTTGCAGCGGAACAGTGCTCATTCGAGCCACTACTCTTGCAGTTTATACTATGTAATGTTCAAACTATTTTTATCCTACCACTTTGATCTCTACCTCTACTCCACTTGGCAATTCAAGCTTCATTAAGGCGTCAATCGTCTTGGCTGATGAACTGTATATATCCAATAATCTCTTATGAGACGACAATTGGAACTGCTCACGCGCCTTCTTGTTTACGTGTGGAGAACGCAACACGGTGAAAATTCTTTTGTGACTTGGTAATGGAATTGGTCCATTTACTATAGCACCGGTTGACTTCACAGTCTTCACAATCTTCTCAGCAGATTTGTCTACCAAGTTATGATCGTAAGACTTTAGTTTGATACGTATCTTCTGACTCATTTCTATATAAGAACTTTAATGTTTACCCCTTTTATTTTTGGGATTGCAAAGGTGCGAACTATTTTTTAATTATCCAAACCCTATTGTTAAAAAAAATATTACTTTTTCTTATCCAATCTCTGCAACCCCTGTGTTTATAATTGTTTCCGACTATTCAGCCGCATTGTGATTTGTGTGCATTTCTACCATCTCCACTCCATTTGCAGGCGCTTTTTCACTATGTGTAGCTACACCTTTTCCTAATATAGGCGCAATTACTAATCCTACTAGACAGGTCAATTTAATTAATATGTTCATGGAAGGACCACTGGTATCTTTGAATGGATCACCCACCGTATCACCGGTTACCGCCGCTTTATGAGGCTCTGATCCCTTATAATAGGTCTGACCTTCTATCTCAACACCTTTTTCAAATGATTTCTTGGCATTGTCCCAAGCACCACCCGCATTGTTCTGAAATAAAGCCCATAATACTCCGCTTACACATACTCCGGCCATATATGCTCCTAATGCTTCCGCTCCCATTACAAATCCGATTATTATCGGAGAAATTATGGTTATAGCTCCGGGTAACATCATTTCTCTCAAAGCCGCTTTTGTAGAAATCTCTACACATTTTCCGTATTCAGGTTTTCCGGTTCCTTCCATTATGCCCGGTATCTCACGGAACTGACGTCTTACCTCGTTTACCATATCCATGGCTGCTTTTCCAACCGAACTCATCGCTAAGGCCGAGAATACAACCGGAACCATACCGCCTATAAATAAGGCCGCTAATACATCTGCTTTAAATATATTGATACCATCTATACCCGTAAAGGTTACATAGGCCGCAAATAAAGCCAAAGCTGTTAATGCCGCTGATGCAATCGCAAATCCTTTTCCAATTGCTGCGGTTGTATTTCCTACGGAATCTAATACGTCTGTCTTCTCTCTCACCTCTTTTGGCAATTCACTCATCTCTGCAATACCACCCGCATTATCGGCAATGGGACCAAAAGCATCGATGGCTAATTGCATAGCCGTAGTAGCCATCATCGCTGAAGCAGCTATGGATACTCCGTAAAATCCGGCCAGGGTATAAGAACCCCAAATGGCTCCGGCAAATAATAATATAGGCATAAAGGTACTCATCATCCCTAAGGATAACCCGGCTATTATATTGGTCGCAGCACCCGTACCCGATTTCTCGATTACACTGTTTACCGGCTTCTTACCCATTGCTGTATAATATTCGGTTATATAGGAAATAACTCCACCTACTAATAAGCCCACAATAACAGCTCCGAATACACGTAGCGAACTAATTTCTTTTACCCCTTCTCCGAAGAAGCTCATTTGCATAGTCTCGGGCAACATCCATTTTATTACGATAAAGGAACTTACTAAAGTCAACGCTATGGATACCCAGTTGCCCAAATTCAATGCGCCTTGTACTTTTGATTCTCCAGCTTGTGCATCTTTTACTTTTACAAACATGAAACCGATTAAAGAAAATACGATTCCTAATCCGGCTATCATTATGGGTAGTAAAATCGGTCCTATGCCACCGAATGTATCTTGGATGCTTCCACCCATGTCTTTTATTACATAATTACCCAATACCATCGCAGCTAAAACGGTCGCTACATAAGAACCAAATAAGTCGGCTCCCATACCCGCTACATCACCTACGTTATCACCAACGTTATCGGCAATAGTGGCCGGATTACGCGGATCATCTTCGGGAATTCCCGCTTCTACTTTTCCTACTAAATCGGCGCCAACATCCGCAGCTTTGGTATAAATACCTCCACCTACGCGCGCAAATAAGGCTATGGATTCAGCTCCTAATGAGAAACCGGCTAAGGCTTCTAATACCATGGTCATATCTCCGGTAGAAGTCCACTCTCCGCCCATAAACCAAGTATATAATAAGGCAAATAACATGCTTAATCCCAATACGGCCAATCCGGCTACGCCCATCCCCATTACGGTTCCGCCCGTAAAGGATACTTTTAAGGCTTGAGCCAATGAAGTTTTGGCAGCCTCTGTAGTACGCACGTTGGCTTTGGTTGCCACTTTCATCCCGATATATCCGGCTGAAGCACTGAATATGGCACCCATAATAAAAGCAACTACTATAAACCAGTGACTATGTTCTGCTTTTATAGCCGGAACGGTGGATATTACGCCCAATAATATGCCGGCGATCACCACAAAAATGGCTAATACGCGATACTCGGCTTTCAAAAATGCCATAGCACCGTCTGCAATAGCATTCGAAATGCCCTGCATCTTCTCACTTCCTGCACTTTGTTTGTTTACCCAACCAAATTTGATAATGGTATATAGCAATGCCAATACCCCAAATCCCGGTAAAATATAAATCAGATTTTGTCCCATAATGTATGTGTTAATCGTTTATTTATTTTTATTCTTCTTATTCCAAAGGGGAGCAAAAGTAATTGTTTATCGCATTTTTACAAAATCATTTTAACGAATCGCTGTTTTTATGGAATTTAATTTGAGTAAACCCTAGTGCGAACAAAGGATTGAAGGTGTGCAAGCACAGGGCTGTATTGGAACTTCGGTATCTAAAAGCCAAGTTCCTTTGCAATTTTTCTTATTTTGCAGCTGCTTTATGGACGAACTTTCTTTTTTTGATATGGTTTATCAGGTGGTGCGATTAATTCCCAAAGGAAGGGTCAGCTCCTATGGCGCCATTGCCCGTTATCTTGGCACGCCTCGAAGTAGCCGTATGGTTGGTTGGGCCCTTAATCAATGCCACCACGTAGACCCTCCCGTACCCGCGCATCGTGTGCTCAACCGCATGGGTATGCTCAGCGGTAAAGCCCATTTCCCAAATGGAAATATGCAAAGCCTCCTCGAAGCAGAAGATATACGCATAGAAAATGATCAGGTCCAAGATTTCGATACTATTTTCTGGGATCCGAATAAGGAACTCAAGCTCTGAAAATAAAAAAGTCCACTTTCGTAATGGGACTTTTCTTTTGTTTTGCAAAAAAATCAAATACGAAAGGATGACAACGCAGCGCGGTGCAGCAGAAATTATTAAAAAAAACGCCTACTCTTTATATTTCCAATAAGCCTAGAATATAAGGTGGTAAAATGATTTCTGCGAAGCAGTTCGAGGCGGAGTGCAGACGAAGTGAAGGAGCGTACTTCCTGTACGTGACTGAGTTGAGACAAACTCCAACGAAGAAATGCGCAGCAGAAATGATTTTAACGAAGGAGCGTACGAATGGTACGTGACTGAGTTGAGACAAGCTCCAACGAAGAAATGCGCAGCATAAATGATTTTAAGCAAAAATATTATGATGTTTAATGCGATGCAGTAGCCATAGGCCGGGGTGCTTTTTTTAAATTTGAATTTTGAGTATTCAAACCCCTCCGGTCTTCGACCACCTCCCCTTGGCCGGGGAGGAGCTGTATAGTGCACACAGTTTACTCCCCTTCTCCTTTCTTTAGGTACATATATCCTGCACAAAAAAATGGGATTATTTTCCCATTTTTTTCAAATAAACCCATTCAGATTGGGTAAAAATCATTTCTGCAAGCCGCCGCAAGGCGGAGTGAAAAAGTAAGGAGGGAGCGTACTAAAGGTACGTGACCGACGCACTTTTTTGCTCCAACGCAGCGCGGCGCAGCAGAAATGATTTTTACGAAGGAGCGTACGAATGGTACGTGACCGAGCTGAGACAAGCTCCAACGCTGCGCGGCGCAGTTGAAATGATTTTCAAGGTAAAAAGGGCTTAAAATGATTTATGCAAGCCGCCGCAAGGCGGAGTGAAATTTTGGTGAAGGCGCGTAGCAGCGCTACGTAACTGAACCAAAATGAGCTCCAACGAAGAAATGTGCAGCAGAAATGATTTTAATATGATGTTTAATGCGATGCAGTACCCATAG
>JAEZEQ010000075.1 GCA_023432985.1 Bacteroidota bacterium
CCTTGAATTTTCACCCCTTCGCTTACGTTTTGTAAAGTCCATGGAGCGTCGAGTACAATTTCTATTTGCACTTCATTTGCAGCATTAGGAGCAGAGAAGTTTACGGTTCCAACCAAAATATGTTGTCCCGCAAAAATCTGTACGCTTTGAGCAGTTCCGGTATAGGCTGTATAGGTTGCCCAATTGCCCTGACTTACATAATTGCTTCCTGTTGCCCAGGCTGTTTCTTCTTGATAGCAAAGTTCGCTTGTCTGATCACAATCTTGCTTGCAATACTCGAAGAACATAGCCCAACTGCCACCACTAAATCCATCTCCCTGACCCCAGGCAGTTTCTGATTGTACAATCTGACCATTTTCTACTTTCACTACCGATGCATGAGCTGCTATACACATACAATTTGGCAGAGATTGCAATGGAATGCTGAATGTATGTGTCGTTGTGCCCGCAGTATGCGTGTCGGCAAAAGGGAAATTTCCTATTTTAGGATTCCCTGCGTTGTTAACGGGAATAGCATTACAATCACCTGCATATAAATGCGTTTCTTGCAATTGCCAACCGTTGGTGGTGGTGTAGGTTACATAAAGGTTGTTTGCATCATTTTGTACAGTTATCGTCCCTGCATCAATGTGTTGACCTGCCAGTAAAGCAGTGGTCATAACCTGACCGCAAGGTGTAGTTTGTACAGTTGATTTCGGCGGCGTTGCGCTCGAATTGTCTGCGTTCTCCTTCGTGCAAGAGAACAAGCTCAATACGCATATTGAGCCAAGTAGTAGTTTTTTCATGTGAGATTTAGGTATTTAATAGTGTTAATATATAGACTTTTTTCTAAATATCTTTTTTTTAACACTCTACTTCAATCGTTTTAGAATCATTCTAAATAACACGAAAAGGTTTATAAAAATTAATATTTACCATTCTTAACCAAAACAATATGCCGGGAAGCAGATTAATAAATGGATAAAAAACTCGAATTCGTAAGCTACAGAACTCCTTTTACTTCGGTTGACAGAGTATAACAGAAACGAAAAATTACTCGCCTTTTATTGCCAAATTAAGGCGAACAATAAATAAAGTGAATACAATCTAATGCTATAATCTACTTTCTATTCACATGAATTTATGTAATACCAGTAGGAAAACGGATAGGTGCCACCGACAAGCCCTTTTTCCATAGTTAGTGTGGTTTCAGATTGTACAATCTGTCCATTTTCAACAATTACGACCGAAGCTGCTACGGTAATACATAAAATATTGGGCAAGGATTGTAATGGTACGATGACTGTATGCGTAGTTGTGCCTGCGGGATGCGTTTCGGCATAGGGAAAATCATCGTATAAAATACTTACTGAATTCAGGGGATCTGCATAATTCAGAGGTAAATTATAACAATCACCCGCCTTTACATGCGTCATCTGCAATTGCCAATCATCGGATGTTTGAATAGTAACATATAGATTAAATTCATCATTTTGCATAATTATAGTACCCGGCGAAATTAAATCAATACTTGTTGGAATCACTAATGCGGTATAACTTACATCACCACAAGGTATAATTTGCTGAGTTGATTTCATTGGCGAATCGATTGTGTCTTCAGCATTATCTTTCGAACAGGAGTAAAAACTCAATAGAGCTATTAAACCAAAAAGTAATTTTTTCATATCGGGATGAATTTGAACTGTTTTACTAAGCTAAGCATTTTTTTTTACATTCCAATACAATTATTTCAATAGTATATAATAAAAAAAGGACTCCACATAGAAGTCCTTTAATCTTATTATGAATCACTTATGCTAATTATTTGATCACCTTCACCCCGGGGTATTTACTTTTATCAAAAATAAAAGATGCATCTTGTACCGCCACATTCGGGGTAAGTGATTTAACCATATATGTATACGTACTTCCGTTTCTTCCTTTTACAATTGCTTTGTTAACATGCTTGGATGCATCATCTATATATATAGAAACAATCGTATATTCTTTCTTTTTAGGTTCAAGTGGATATAAATCTATGTGAACGGTCTTTTTCCCACTCACAACTTCTTCCTTCACATATCGCTGTTTAAAGCCGTTCTCGTGTAGGGTAAGAATAGTCGTTGGATTTATGGATTCTTCGTCCTGATCTTCTACCAATTCCACATTGGCTTCATTATTGGCTTCATTATAGGAAACCACATTTACGCCATCGCAATAAACCATTTGTCCTGCAAAATTCAGAAAATACTTACTCCCTTTAACGGTCAATTCGCCTTCTTTCTTTTGGGTGGTTTTGGATTGAGGCATACTTAATTCGTAGGTAAAGCTAACTTTATAAGAGTTATAGGATTTTACCTTTGCGCTTACTTTATCGAGAACGGCTTTAGCTTTAGGATCCACTTGGGCTTGCAGACTGAAAGCCGCAGTAAGCATTAATATTATCGCAAAAATTCCTTGTTTCATAGTTTCAAATTGATTTTTAATGAGGCAAAATTCTTTATTTACTTTAAGGTATCCAAAAATTGTTCCAAACTTACTTCATCGGTAAAAAGCACCTGGCGAGGCTTACTGCCCTCATTCTGACCGACTATGCCCGCGGCTTCTAATTGATCCATGATTCTTCCGGCTCTATTATAACCTAATTTTAACCTTCTTTGCAACATACTGGTACTCCCCTGCTGTGTGGACACAATAATTCTTGCGGCATCTTCAAACAAGCTGTCTCTGTCGTTTATAGAAAAATCTCCTTTCCCACCCGACTCTTCCGATTCATATTCCGGCAATTCAAATGCCGAGGAATATCCACGCTGATTTCCAATAAACTCGGTCAACTGTTCCACCTCAGGCGTGTCTACAAAGGCACATTGAAGACGCACTAAATCGCTACCCAGCGACAATAACATATCTCCTCTTCCTATCAATTGCTCGGCACCTCCTGCATCTAAAATGGTTCGGCTGTCAATTTTTGAAGATACCCTAAACGCAATACGTGCCGGGAAATTGGCTTTAATGGTACCTGTAATTATGTTTACAGAGGGTCTTTGCGTAGCAATAATCAAATGTATTCCCACCGCCCGTGCCAATTGAGCCAGGCGAGCTATAGGCAATTCCACTTCCTTACCCGCCGTCATAATTAAATCGGCAAACTCATCCACAACCAATACTATATAAGGCAAAAATCTATGCCCTTTATTGGGATTTAATTTTCGTGCTATAAATTTCGCATTGTACTCCTTCAATTGTCTCACCCCTGCCTGCTTCAATAAGTCATAGCGCAAGTCCATTTCTATACAAAGAGAATTTACTGTGTTTATTACCTTTTGGGTATTGGTAATTATGGCCTCTTCCTCGCCCGGAAGTTTAGCCAAATAATGCTTTTCTATGGTGTTAAACAAGGTCAACTCAACCTTCTTCGGATCTACCAAAACAAACTTCAACTGCGATGGGTGTTTCTTGTATAAAAGAGAAACCAAAATGGCATTTAATCCCACCGATTTTCCCTGTCCCGTTGCCCCTGCCATCAATAAATGCGGCATTTTTGCCAAATCAGCCACAAAGGTTTCATTGCTGATGGTCTTCCCTAATCCAATCGGTAAATCAAAAGTAGACTTGGCAAATTTTTCGCTCATAATGATGCTGCGCATACTCACCACTTCCGGATTTTGATTGGGTACTTCTATACCTATGGTACCCTTTCCCGGTATGGGGGCAATAATACGTATACCCAACGCGGCTAAACTTAGCGCTATATCATCTTCCAGATTCTTGATCTTGGAAATACGTACCCCGGGTGCCGGTACAATTTCATAAAGGGTTACAGTAGGCCCAACTGTGGCTTTAATTTGATCAATCTGAATATTATAATTATTCAGCGTGTTTACAATCTTATCCTTATTGGCCTCTAATTCCTCTTTATTTATCTTAATGCCTCCCGAACCATGCTCAGCCAGTAAATCGGCATCCGGCATTTTGAAATTTGGCAAATCTAAGGTCGGATCATAAGGTGTATCCAGGTTAAAATCATCTTCTTTTTCATGCAATTGATCTACAATTTCTTCTTCCTTGCTTTCTGCTATGGTAAATGTAGGTTCCTCACTGCTTTTGGTTGATTTATTTACCGGTGAAGGATCAAGGCTGAATATTATTTCTCCGGAATCTTCTTCTCTCTTCGTTTCCTCAATCTGCTCTTCTGGTACTTCCGGTACTTCTGGTTCTATAGGCAATTCGGATACCATTTCCGACTCTTCAGGCAAGTTTTCAATCAGCGACTCCGGAATTTTCTCCTCCTCATTTTCTACAGCCGCATTGGTCAATATAAACGGGTCTTCTTCTATAGAAGGCTCTATATTTTCCGGCTCTTTTTTCTTTTCCGGCGCAAATTTATTCGCCGCTATTTGT
Organism: Bacteroidota bacterium; assembly: GCA_023432985.1. Taxonomy (GTDB): domain Bacteria; phylum Bacteroidota; class Bacteroidia; order CAIKAF01; family CAIKAF01; genus JACVCJ01. Next base: position 4,381 of record JAEZEQ010000075.1, read on the forward strand.
GCTGCCTCGGCCCATTGCTGCGCTTCATCTATAGGTTCTGTTTCTGAAGACAACTCTTCTTTAGGTTTGGAAGACAACCATGATGTCGCTTTCCACTTTTCTACGAAAGAATTGATAAAGCTAAAGGACATATTAAAGGCTATAATCCCGTAAACCCCAATGCTCACTATCAATAAAGCCCATAATCCAACCCGACCCAACCATCCGGTGAGCAAGGATTCCATACCCCAGCCAAATTTTCCGTGCAATACGTCTAAACTGCTTCCATCGGGAATAATGGCTGCCAATAAGGTGCTTAGCCAAATAAACCCACTCAGGCTCATTAAAACCAATTTGAGCTGACTGATATATTTGGTTTGGGTAAGCAAATTTAATCCGCTGAAAAACAAAAAAGGAATAAGTATAAATACCCCTATCCCCAAACGCATTACCGCAAAATGGGAAATAAACATACCCACTTTCCCGGCCCAGTTTTTAACCTGTCCCGTCGTGTCGCTTTGCAATAAACTTTGGTCGTAACTATGTGTAAAAAAATAAGATAAAAAAGCCAAGCCCAGATACAAGGATAAGGCCACTAGAAATAGTCCGGCCAATTTACGAGACCTTTCATCTTTGCGGATTTTACTAATCCGTGAAGGACTGCTCTTTTTCTGATTCTTTTGCTGAGAAGCCGACTTAGCACTTGCTTTTGCCGTTTCTTCCTTGCCCTCTGCTTTCTGATTTTTATATCTGTTTTCTTTTGACATGTCTTTTTGAACTCTGATGAACAAAGGTAAATGCTCTAAGTATAAGGTTGAGTTAAATACGCTATAGAATATACAATATGCATTGTTAATAACCCCTCTCCTACACACTTTATTGTATATAGGAATGAGTAGGAAAGACCAAAAAAAAGGCGTACCTTTGCACGCTCATAAAATAACAAGTATTCATGATTACTGTCAGCAACTTAGAATTACGTTTTGGGAAACGTATTTTATTCGAAGATGTAAATTTAAATTTTACTCCGGGCAATTGCTATGGAGTTATTGGTGCAAACGGAGCCGGTAAATCTACTTTTTTGAAAATTTTATCGGGCGAAATGGAAGGTACAACCGGAAATGTTTCTATCCACCCCGGTGCCAGAATGGCTGTTTTGAAACAAAATCACTACGAATTCGACGAATTTACGGTGTTGGATACGGTGATTATGGGGCATAAAAAATTATATGGTATCATGAAAGAAAAAGATGCCATTTATGCAAAACCGGATTTTAATGATGAAGACGGACTTCGTGCAGCTGATTTGGAAGCTGAATTCGCCGAAATGGAAGGCTGGAACGCCGAAAATGATGCAGCTGTTTTATTAAGCGGTCTTGGCGTTAAGGAAAATGTTCACTATAAATTGATGAAGGATATTTCGGGTAATGAGAAGGTACGTGTTCTCCTCGCTCAAGCTTTATTTGGAAACCCGGATATACTCCTTCTCGATGAGCCTACAAACGACCTCGATGTAGAAACTGTTATGTGGCTCGAAGATTTTATTATCGATTTTCCCAATACGGTAATCGTCGTTTCGCACGACCGTCACTTCCTGGATACTGTATGTACAAATATCGTAGATATAGACTTTAGTAAAATCCAAATGTATACGGGTAATTATTCTTTCTGGTACGAATCTTCTCAATTGGCATCAAAACAACGTTCTCAGCAAAATAAAAAAGCGGAGGATAAAAGAAAAGAATTGATGGACTTTATCGCTCGATTCTCGGCCAATGCCAGTAAGAGCCGCCAGGCTACAAGCCGTAAAAAATTGTTGGATAAAATTAATGTGGAAGATATTAAACCCAGTACCAGACGATATCCACATATCCACTTTAAACCGGAAAGAGAAGCCGGTGATCAAATTTTACACGTAGAAAATCTGGCTAAGTCGATTAATGGAGAAACAATTTTTAGAAATGTTACTTTCAATGTACGTAAAAACGATAAAATCGGCTTTATTTCTAAAGAACCAATTGCGGTTACCACATTATTCGAAATTTTGAATAATGAAATGCAGGCTGACGAAGGTGAAGCTCGCTTCGGAGTTACAATCTCAACGGCTTATCTACCTCTCGATAACAGTAAGTTTTTTAATAATGATTATAATCTTATCGATTGGTTACGCCAATATTCTGTCGAAAAAGATGAAACCTATATACGTGGATTTTTGGGACGTATGCTGTTTAGCGGTGAAGAATCCTTGAAGAAATCAAGTGTATTGTCCGGAGGTGAAAAGGTGCGTTGTATGATTAGTCGCATGATGTTGCAAAATGCAAATTTCCTGATTCTGGACGAACCGGTAAACCACCTCGACTTGGAAAGTATCACGGCATTCAATAATAGCCTTAAGGAATTTGACGGCACGCTTCTCTTTACAACGCATGACCACGAATTCATGAACTCGGTGGCCAATCGTATAATCGAACTAACTCCGAACGGAATTATTGATAAGGAAATGAGTTACGACGAATATATTGTTAGCCCGGCTATTAAAGAATTACGCGAAAAAATGTATCAGGTTCCGGCCTAATATATATACGAATTTATATCGAAAACACCTGCTCTATTTAGTAGGTGTTTTTTTATTTGTTCTTCTTCTTTTTCAGGCTTAGAAAATAAACTGCATGCTCTTTCATGGCAGGCAAAACCAATAATTTTTTTCCGGGTACATAGTAGAAATCGGCAGGTCCGCCGAAATCAATTTCCTCGAATAAAGGCTGACTGGTACCAAACCTCACATCATATTGAAATAGTCTACCCCTATTGTCCTTTTTACTGCCCCAGTCGCTGTAGAAATATTTACCATAGGTAAAGTAAATCCCATCAAATGCACCCGGTCCGGCCACTTTCTGAACCTCGCCCGTACGCAAATTAAAACGGCAAACATATCCCGACCTGTTTTCACTCCCATATCCGGCAACATATAAATTGTCGGTCAAATTATCTATGGCCATCCCGTTCGGACCATCTATTAAGCCTTGTGTATTATAAGCCCGGGTTGTATCAGCCAATAAATCTATCTCGTAAATGGTATGTATATCTGTGGCCGAAACATAAATGGTAAATTCGTCTTTTACGACTATATCATTCAAAAAACGGGTTTCCGGAAATGCCAATTGCCAGATCAATTTCTTGCTTTTCAGGCTCACTACCAATACCCTGTTCACATCCGCAATCCATAAATTTTCCTGCAATACGGCTAATCCTTTCGGACTGTTTAATTTGATATGAGGCAGAAAATTTGTATCTAAAACCTCTCCATGTTTATTGAGTCGGCTTATATAGCCATCACTGTCTGTCGCAGTTGGAATCAACTCTTTACCCAAATTGGATACATAAAAGTATTTTAAATCGCTGGCCACACTCTCAGGATGCTGGAAGGCGCCGCTAACCTTGCGTATTAAGGTTTGGGAATGACTAATTCCGGAACTGAAAGCGAATAGTATGCCTAATAATATGAATATTCTCACTGTTGCTTATCTTGGGTGTTTAAATATAATCAATTTAACGAAATTGAACCTTTTTTATTTCTTTTTTAATGGG
>JAEZEQ010000001.1 GCA_023432985.1 Bacteroidota bacterium
AGCGTGGTATAGGTTATTTTTTATAAGTTTTATTTCTGAAAAATGTTCGGATAGTTCCCCTGCCTTAGCATGACGTAGGACCAGCAAATCTCCAACTTTGATGGAATCATTGGGGTTTATTTTAAAGGGAGTTTGTACCTCCCCGAAACCCTCGTTTTTAAGCCAAACGGCATTTGCAGGGTAGTAAATTACCGGTTGCTTGACGGTGGATACAGGCCCCGATGCAATGAAGCCACCGCTTTGACAGGTGTAAACATCAGGCGCCGGATTACGCGTCACCCGCAATGCAAATCCCACCGCCGCACGATGTTGTATGGATAAAAATTGATCGAAAATATGGGATTGAAAATAACCCGAACCTACGGTTACTTCGGTGATATATTTTTCTTTGAGCGTTTGGGCTATACTGCCCGTGCCTCCGCCATTTACTTCTATGTCATGCCCGCAATATTTCTTAAGTATTTCGTACATTTTTGCCCTGCGTGCTGCAAGTATAGGCAGTGATCTTTGTTTTAAAAATCGAATAATATAATTCTTGATTTTTTCGGAGGGATTATTGTCCGGAACTCCGGCTATCTGAGCTTCATAGCCCATTAAACCCCATATTTTTATATGCCTGAATGTGTCTATGGAACTCAGAAGTTTTTCCAAATCTTCAGGCTTGCGTATATGAGAACGGTAAACCCCAAAATATAATCCGGGAAATTGTACGGATACATCTATATCAATGCAACAGGAAATTTTTGTATCTAATGTTTTTCCGATTTCTTCGAGCAGCTGAAAATGTATTGGCAAATCGCACATAAATGTCAGCTTAGCACCCGTTTTATCTGCCATTTTCTGAGCCTCAATTATGGCATTTTTCTCCAGAGTAGGATAGCCTAAAAGTATATCCATACATCCGTTTTGTATTAAAAATATAGCCTCCCGCGCAGAATAGGCCATAATTCCGCAAATGTTTTCCTGATTTTGGATTATATAGTGTAAGGCATCTAAACTGCGTATACTCTTTGATGCAATTCGGACCTTACTGCTTTTTGTTTTTTGATAAATCTGATTAATATTATAATCCAACGCATCTAAATTCAACCACATAAAAGGAGCCTCTGTGTCGCAAAAAAGTTGATTTATGTTGTTTGGAAAGGTAGGTGACCAATTCATTATTCAGGGTTTATGCTGTTTTCTATTGTGGAAGGGTAAAATAAATCAATTCTCTTTCAATTAACCAATAATTTATCTCTTATTTTGCCGTTTGTTAATAGAATTAATTGTTGTTTTTAACAATTTTTCACTAAATTTGAACTCTATACGAAAATCTATGAAGGGCAGACTATTTTTTGTTTTTATTTTTCTATACCTGGCATCTATCTTTCCGGCAGAGGCTCAATTTACTGCCAATAAACGACCTAAATTCAGCGTAGGAGGGGGAATTAAAGTGCCATATATGATTACCAACGAGGCTCATCGCAAAGCTTTTCGGGGTATATTCGCAGTGGGGCTTACTTATAACTATGAGATTAATTCGCGTATTCGTGTGGGTGGATTCACCGACTACCACTATTATCAATCTTTCTTGCCTCGTAGTATTTATTATGAAATGCAATTGAGAAATTTAATGTTGCATTTAGGCGCTGCGGGTTTACATTTTGCATATGATTTTCCCATTGCAAAAAGTGACAGATGGGTATTTACACCCGAAGTAAAAATTGGCTATGCAGCCGGTATGTATACCAATTTGAATAATGGATTGGAAGACAGTATCCAAAAAACAGATCGGAAATATAATCTGAAACATGGCATTACGGCATCGGCCGGATTGAATGTGTATTTGTATACGAATGAATTTAAGAAAACTGCTGTAGGCCTTTATTTGGGTTATACTTATACAGGATATGAATTCAAAAAATCGGATGCAAATATTACCAATAATAACTCTGGAGAGTTTTATTTTATCAAAGATAATGGTCCCACAATGGGCATACAATTCGGATTTAGCTTTATGTTTAAAGTAGGTGGGGACACCAAAGGAAGAAAAAGCGAATACGATTTTGAGGAGGATTAAACGCTAAACTGAATTTCGATCAGTTTTTTATAAAGCCCATTTTCCGATTGCATCAATCCCTCGTGATTTCCCGATTCCACGATACGTCCCTTATCCAATACCAATATTTTGTCTGCATGGCGAATCGTACTCAACCTATGTGCAATTATGATACTGGTGCGACCTTTGGTTATGATTTCCGTGGCGGCTTGTATCATGGTTTCGCTTTCGGTGTCTATACTACTGGTAGCCTCATCTAAAATCAATATTTTAGGTTTATGCACATAGGCTCTGAGGAAGGAAATCAACTGTTTTTGTCCGGCACTTATTAATCCGCCCCTTTCTTTTACATTGAAATGATAGGCTCCGGGAAGGCGACTAATAAAGTCGTGGGTGCCGATTATCTTAGAAGCTTCTATCACTTCTTCTTCGCTGATATTGGGATCGAATAAGGTTATATTGTTTAAGATGGAATCGGAGAACAAAAATACATCCTGTAATACCACCGAAACGGCACTGCGCAAGGATTCTATACTATATTCCTCAATGGGCACATCGTCGATTTTAATTTCTCCGCTATTATGCGGATAAAAACGACTTAGTAAGTTTATAATAGAGGTTTTCCCACTTCCTGTGGCCCCGATAAGTGCAATTTTTTCGCCCGGTTTTGCAATGAATTCAATATCTTTCAATACATAATCGACACCATTATAGGCAAAACTAACTTTGTTGAACTCGATTTTTCCTTTTATATCCAAGGCATTTATTTTCCCTTTATCTTCCATTACCTGATCTACATCAAAAATGGCAAAAACTCTTTCGGCAGCTACTACGCCCATTTGAAGGGTATTGAATCTGTCGGCCAGTTGGCGCATGGGACGATATAAAATATAGATATACAAAACAAAGGAAATAATGGTACCCGGTTTGGCTTCATTTTGTGCCGAAATTTGATCCAGCATTTCACCTGCACCATACCAAACCACAAGACCAATACTAATCGCAGAAATCAGTTCGACCACGGGAAAAAAGATAGAAAAATACCATATGCTTTTAATATGTGCGTCCCTGTGTTCTTTGTTGATTTCCTGAAATTTGTCCATCTCATCCTTTTCTTTATTGAAAATCTGAATTATGGACATGCCCACAATATGCTCTTGCACAAAAGCATTTAATTCGGCCACTTTATTTCTAACCTCCGTAAAACTTTTCTTAATGCCGTTTTTAAATATATTGGTGGCAATGATAAGAATAGGAACGGGGATAAGGGTAATTAAGGTCAGTTTCCAATCTACCGCCAACATCACGCCGATAACCGAGAATATTTTCAGAAAATCGGCTGCAATTTGTAAAAAACCTTCCGAAAAAATACTGGCTATGGATTCTATATCGTTGATGACACGAGTAACCAATGTCCCCACAGGCGTATTATCGAAATACTTCAGTTTGAAAGTGTTTATTTTGCGAAATAATTTTGCCCGTATATCCCGTATTACAAGCTGACCCAGAAGATTGCTGCTATAAGTTCCGAAAAACTGAAATATAGCTTCTATAAACAAGAAAGCTATCATTACAGAAACCCACTTGATGAGTTTGGGATAATCGGGATTTAGTATAGCTTCATCGATGGTGAGTTGCACCAAATAGGGGCGAACCGGTGATATGGCAGCGAGAATTAAGGTGAGAGAAATCGCAGCAATGCCTAGCTTCTTATAGGGTTTTACGAATGTAAATAAGCGTTTGAGTAAACCTAAATCAATTGCATTTCCCGACTTTTTTCCCGACATGTAACAAAGGTATTCATTTATCTCTCAACAAAGGAAATCCTGCAGGCATAAAATTATATTAATTTATTGTGCAGATGCTGCCGTATTCCATCTCGAGATATTAGCTCCATCGATTCTACTCATGGTTTTAAGGAGTTCGGTCGATTCGTTCTTTGGAGCATCTTTCACCAGGTTCAATGCTTCGTCGCGTTTGGCATTCAGGGCCAAATAAAGTAAATACGAAGTGGTTTTTTGCTGATATAATTCTTGCAATTGGAAGTTTAATGCATCGAATACAATAGGCCGCGAAGCATTAAATTCGGTTATAAACTGATCAAAGCCACGGCGATGATAATCGTACATAAATTTGTGAAAAGCACTGTAAGAAGGAGAGGTTAATTCTTCGGCCAAAACATATCGGTTACGCAATTTCGATGAAGAAGGTGTCCAGCCCGACTCTCCGGATGAGGTCTGTGCCAATTGCGCAATCTGTAAAGCTCTTTGAAAATAAGGTGCTCCTCCGTCCATACTGTAAGAATCATAATCTAAGCCGATAATGATATAAGCATAAAAGGCAAGAATAGAACTCAAATTATTTAAATAGGAAGAATTGCTATAGTCAAAAGCTTGGTTCAATTGATATTCAATGGTAATTTCTTCGTCGAGAATATTAATGAGCGGAGTATGGTATCCCGATCCGTAAACCGGACGTCTGGAAGTTACCGTTAAAGTCCCCGAATACTTATTGGTCGAAGGCATACTTTTGAAATTGAATAAGAAATTACATTCTATTTTTTCAACCGATTCAAATACATCTCCGGTCCATTTTGTACTGTTCAAAAAGGTATTGCATTGCGTTTGCAAAGCCGTCCATACGTTTTTATCTATATTCGAGATTTCGCCTGAACCTGTTACATTCACCTCTACACGGGCATTTAATTCCTGAGCCTGTAATTGGATAGTAAGTGAAAATAAGCCGAAAATCCACAAGGCGGAGTATATATTTTTAATGCGCATTATAAAACCAGTTTTCGATTGTATTAACGATGTATTGGGCAATTTTATTTTTCGATTCCAGTGGGAAAGCTTCTTTTTTTCCGTTCCGACCAAAAATAGTGATTTTATTGGTAGGCGAACCAAAGCCTGCGCCTTCATCTTTAAGCGAATTCAACACGATGGCATCGGCATTTTTTCGTTCCAGTTTCCCCATTGCATTTTCTTCTTCATTTGTTGTTTCTAATGCAAATCCGATTACAAACTGCTCGACTGATTTGTTTTGCCCGCACCATTGCAGAATATCGGGATTTTTTATCAGATTTAGCTGCGGTGTTTCTTTTTCTTTTTTTATTTTTTCGGTAGCCGGATTCTCCACTCTGAAATCAGAAACGGCAGCAGCACAGATGATACAATCGGCATTCGAAAAATGGGATTTCATGGCTTCAAACATTTCCTGCGCCGATTCAACGGCATAGGTTTCAATATGGGGATGCTGCGCTTGTAAAGCCGTCGGTCCGCTCACTAAAATTACGCGAGCCCCTCTTTCGGCTAATGTTTCGGCAAGGGCCATTCCCATTTTGCCCGAACTTCTGTTGCCTATAAAGCGAACGGGGTCTATGGATTCATAGGTGGGACCCGAACTAATGAGTACGGTTTTATTTTTCCAGCTATCCGCTGCTGCAAAATGAGCCGTCAGATATTCGAGTATATGTTCGGGTTCGGCCATACGTCCTTCGCCGACCAATCCGCTTGCTAATTCGCCATTTTCTGCGGGAATAACAAGGTTCCCAAAAGCGCTGACTATTTCTAAATTTTTGCGTACAGCCGGATGTCTATACATATCTAAATCCATAGCCGGAGCGAGCATAACTTTGCATCGTGCCGACAAATAGGTACATACGAGGAGATTGTCAGACAAGCCTTGTGCCAATTTAGACAGCGTAGATGCAGAAAGGGGAGCTATAAGCATGATATCGGCCCATAAACCCAGATCTACATGGTTTACCCAAACACCGTTATTCTTGTCGAAAAAATCGATATAAACGGCATTTTTCGAGAGGGTAGCTAAACTAAGGGGAGTAACAAATTCGGCCGCTGCGGGCGTAATAATAACGCGTACTTCGGCACCATTCTTAACACAAAGCCGCACTAAATGTGCGGCCTTGTATGCAGCAATACTTCCCGTAATGCCCAGTAATATTTTTTTGCCCTTCAACAACATGGTTGAAAAGAAATTATTTTGCTTCTTCTTCTACTTTTCTATAAGAAATTTCCTCATCCATCCATTCTTGAATGGCCAATAAACTTGGCTTAGGCAATTTTTCATAGAAACGAGAAATTTCAATTTGTTCCCGGTTTTCAAATACCTCATCCAAGGTATCGGTATGTCCGGAAAACTCCTCCAGTTTTTCGTTCAATTCTTCCTTCATTTTCACACTAATCTGATTGGCTCTCTTAGAAATAATGGTAATTACTTCGTAAATATTTCCTGTAGGAGCTTGAATTGCAGCAGTGTCGCGTGTAATGGTAGTGGGAGAAGCCGGTGATTTTTTAAAATTACTCATTTTTTTTAATTTAATCTATTCAGTTCTTTTTGACACAAATTATACAATGCTTCGGCATCTTTTATGCGCGTAGAATTTTTGAATCGGTCTGCAAAGGTATAATAATATTTTATTGCATCCTCGTATCTTTCTTTCTTTTTCTCTTCCACGCTGTTAAAAGCGTATTTATAGGAGCTTAATATCAAAAAATATCCGGCTTCTGAATCCAGATTCGAGTCCGGAAAATCGTTCATAAAGTTTTTAAAAGCAACTATGGCCGAATTATAATACTGAATATGGTACCATTGCTTGGCATTTCTAAAGGCTTTGGTTTCCAGTTTTGCCCGTAATCCTTCAATCAACTGATTGCATTTTTCGACGCGGGGGCTAGCCGGATAACGGTTTACAAAGGATTGCAATTCGGCTATGGCACCAATGGTACTGCTTTGTTCCAATTCGTCTCTGGGCGAGTCCATAGCCAAACAATAGCCGGCCATATAAGCCGCCTCTTCCGAATATTTGGATTGTGGATAGGAAGAACCAAAGCTGCTGAAATAATAGTATCCCGATTGGTAATCTTTCATTCCGGCATAACTCATGGCATACATATAATATACATCCTCCGCTTCTTTCTGTCCGCGTACATAGATCATTACCTCCTCCAATAAAGGCATGGCCTTGCTGTAATTCCGGCTTTCGTAGTATTTTTTCGCATATTCATATTTCTGTTTTACATCAGATCCTTTTAATACTTGTTGATAGGTGCTGCAAGAGCTGAGCCCCCACACTGTAAAGCCAATGAATAATGTGAAAAGTAAACGTTGAAAAGGCATAAATGAGTTTATATCGATTTGAATGTTGATAACGAATATAAGACAAAATTGTTATGTTTTGTTTTTATATTAATTTTGCACAAAAATAGAATAATTCTAACAATAATTTTTATGGCAGATCTTTTTGATAAGTTCAGGAAAAATATGGGTCCACTCGGACGTTTAGCATCGGTGGCTCACGGGTATTTCACTTTTCCCAAATTGGAAGGCGATATCGGAAGCAGAATGAAGTTTAGGGGTAAGGATGTTTTAGTGTGGAGTTTGAACGATTATCTGGGCTTAGCCAATCATCCCGAAGTTAGAAAAGCTGATGCGGATGCAGCCGCTGAATACGGATTGGCATACCCTATGGGAGCCCGTATGATGACAGGGGAGAGTAAGTTTCACGAAGAGTTGGAACTGGGTCTTGCGCATCTGGTGAAAAAACCGGCCGGTATGTTGTTGAACTTTGGTTATCAAGGCTGTATGTCCGTGATAGATGCATTGGTGAATCGTCATGATGTTATTGTTTATGATGCAGAATGTCATGCTTGTATTGTGGATGGAGTTAGATTACACGCAGGTAAGCGTTTTGTTTTCCTTCATAATGATATGGAAAGCCTGGAAAAACAATTGCAAAGAGCCGAAAAACTTACTGCCGATACCGGTGGTGGTATTTTGGTGATTACGGAAGGTGTTTACGGAATGACCGGTGAACAAGGCCGTATTGCAGATATTGTTGCATTGAAATCGAAATATAATTTCCGTTTGCTCGTAGATGATGCCCATGGCATTGGTACGCTCGGTGAAGGTGGAGGAGGTGCTTGTGAAGCCCAAAACGCTTCTGATGGTGTGGATATTATTTTCGGAACTTTTGCCAAATCATTCGCCGCAACAGGTGCTTGGGTGGGCGGAGATCCGGATATTATTACTTATCTGAAATATAATGTCCGCTCGCAAATATATGCCAAGTCTCTTCCTATGCCTATCGTTAAAGGCGCATTGAAAAGATTGGAAATTATGAATCGCAATACCCAGCAAAAAGATAAATTATGGGTGATTGCCTCTACTTTGCAAAAGGGATTGAGAGAAGCCGGCTTCGATTTGGGTAAAACCAATAGCGTGGTAACTCCGGTTATGATGCATGGCGGCGAAAATGAAGCATCAAATTTGGTTGTTGATTTGCGCGAAAATTACGGCATATTCTGCTCTATGGTAATCTATCCCGTTATCCCTAAAGGTATGATTTTATTGCGCTTGATTCCTACCGCCTCTCATACGTTGGAGGATGTAGCATATACGATCAAATCTTTCAAAGAAGTGCGCGAAAAATTAGCCAATGGCGGTTATGATAAAGAAAAACCAGCCTCTTTATTGGCTGAATTATCGAAATAATTTTTGCTTAAAATGATTTCTGCGGCGCCGCGCAGCGTTGGAGCTCATTTTGGTTCAGTTACGTAGCGCTGCTACGCGCCTTCACCAAAATTTCACTCCGCCTTGCGGCGGCTTGTATAAATCATTTTAAGACCTTTTTACCTGGTGTTTTCCAAAAAAAATGGGAAAATAAACTTTATCTAATTTAAAATAATACGCTCAATGAGTTCATCTCCCATTTTAAGAAGATAGATTCCTTTAGGAAGTTCCTGAATATCGACCTGTGTTTTTTGACCGCTTATGGATATAGTCTTTACGGATTGACCCTGCATCGTTAAAATAATCAATTTACCCATTCCATTTTCCGGTCCGCTTATTGTGAATTGTCCCTTATTCGGATTGGGATAAATTTCCCATTTATCCTTACTGCTATTTTCTATTCCCACCGTAAATATCTCTATACAATCCGACATGGAGGTACACCCATTTGCGCTCACTTCCACCGCATATTGCCCGTTTGCCGTTGCCTGGAAGCTTTGTCCTGTTTCGCCTGCAATATCCGTATAAGCATTTGCACAATCTACCCATTGATAGCTTGCTCCACTTTCTGTGGCGGTTAATACCAGTCCGTTTTGGGTTACACTACTGTCAATATGATGTATAGTCAGGTTTAAGGTAACCGTACTGTCGCATCCGTTTGCAGCTCCACCTGTTAGGGTGTGTGTTTCTGTCGTACTGGCGGTATAGGTTTGTCCGTTCCCATTGGTCCAGGTATAGGATTCGCAGGCTGTTATATTTTCTGTATGCGTAACGGGCTGCTTGATGGTTAGATTTAGGGTAACCGTACTGTCGCACCCGTTTGCTGCGCCCCCAATCAAGGTATGCGTAGCGGTAGTGGAGGATGTATAGGTTTGTCCGTTCCCATTGGTCCACGTATAGGATTCGCAGGCAGAAATGTGTTTTGTAAGTGTAACGGGTTGATTGATGGTTAGATTTAGGGTAACCGTACTGTCGCATCCGTTTGCTGAGCCCCCATACAAGGTATATGTGTCGGTGGTGGAAGATGTATAGGTTTGTCCGTTAATCCATGTATAAGTCTGGCAAGCCGAAACATTAATATTGGAATTTAAAGTAGAACCCGGATTATATAATATGTCTGAAGCCACAAAATTAGAGCTGGAGCCATTGAGTGCGAAATTATTCAAATTTGGGGTATAGGTGCCTACCCAATCGAAAAGGTTGCTAAAGCTTGTATTATTGGAGGAGGGTACACCTTGGTTGAATTTGAAATAGAGCAAGAGATTCGGAGAATAAGTCACCTCCTGATGCATATTAGATACAATTTGGCATTGGGTTCTTCTTTCGGACCAAAATCTGAATTCGTCTATACTGCCATTGAAAACCTGTGTTCCATCTGTTTTTGCACCTATGGCAAAGGTGTAATCCGCTCCGAATGTAGTGGTCCCACCGGCACCCAAGCTTTGTAAAACCCCATTTCTGTATAACGAAAGTTCCATAGTTGTTGCATTCCAGGTTATGGCCAGATGCGACCATGTATTTAGAGGGAGACTGCCGGCTGTAGTGAGTCCTATTCCTAGGCTCGGAAACGTGCCTTTGAAAAAGACATAAGGCGTGCCCGAAGCGTTTAACATTAAGCTGAGGTATACATTGGTGCTTACCTGAATAAAAAACACACGTGAAGTTCCAAATCCATTTGGTTTCACCCAGGCTTCCACGGTGAAATTAGAATTGCCTAAATTGGCAAAATAAGCAGGAAGGGTGCCGGATACATAATCATTTGCACCGTCGAAGTGTAGGGCATTCCCGAAATTTTGTCCCTGTACAAAAAGCGGACAGAACAAGATAAGAAGTAAAAGTTTTTTCATGATTTAGCAGATTGAGATACTGCAATGTAGTGTTTTTTTTATAAAAATTATACCGGCCGTATTAATCTCTGTTTTTTCCTATTTGGTCTAGCAAAATTCCCTGCTCATATAAAATTAGATCTTTCGTTTGGGAAGAATGTATTAGTTTTGTTACTTTACAAACGAACAGAATTTATAATAACATGAAGAAAATAACCTTAAAAGTGTCCTTCCTTGTTGCCATGTTTGTGGCGGGAATTAGTGTTTATGGGCAATCTGTAGACAAGAAAATATTGAATTGGTACAATGGCAAAACGCCGGGAATGAATACCGAAGCTGCGTATAAATTATTAAAAGATCGTACGCCGCAAGTTGTTGTGGTAGGTATTATCGATTCGGGAGTAGATATAGAACATGAAGATTTCAAGGGACAAATTTGGGTAAATGAAGATGAGATTCCGGGTAATGGCATTGATGATGACAATAATGGATATATCGATGATGTGCACGGATGGAATTTTTTAGGCACATCGAATAATGAGAATTTGGAATATACCCGTATTTATAAAAATGGAAGATCAAAGTTCGAAAATGTTGATGCTACTACCTTAAGTGCTGAAGAAAAAGCAAAATACGACTATTGGGTTAAAGCAAAAGAAGTACTTGAAGCGGAACGTCAGGAGGCGGAATCAAGTTTGGAGTATTATAAAATGTTGCGTGACCAAATCATTCCTATGGTTCCACAAATGGTGAAAGGTATATTGAAAAAAGAAAGCTATACCTTGAAAGATTTGAAAAAATGGAAGCCTAAAGAAAAAGAGCAACAGGAAATTAAAAATATGGCCATTGCCATTGAAACGGGCGAATTGAGTAAAGAAGATATGGATGGAGCCATCAGTCATTTCGAAGATAAGTTGGCCTATCATTTAAATCCGGATTTTGACGGACGTGCTGAAGTAGGTGACGATCCAAACGATTTTTCGCAAACGGTGTATGGAAACAATGATGTAGAAGGGCCGGATGCTCTTCATGGGACTCATGTGGCCGGCATTGTTGGTGCGCTGCGTGGAAACGGTTTAGGTGGAGACGGGGTTGCTGCACCTGTGAAATTGATGTCGGTACGTGCCATTCCAAACGGTGATGAATACGATAAAGATGTGGCTTTAGCTATTCGCTATTGTGTAGATAACGGTGCTATGGTCATTAATATGTCATTCGGAAAGGCTTTCTCTCCCAATCAAAAAGAAGTATATGAAGCCATGATGTACGCAGAATCTAAAGGCGTATTATTGGTACATGCTGCGGGTAACGATGCCAAAAATCTGGATAAAGAACCTAATTTTCCGGCTGTGAAATTCGATTTTCAGGTAGTACCTTTTACGCATTTATTGACGATTGGTGCATCTACCAGAGATGCAAAAGGCAAATTGGCTGCTAATTTTTCGAATTATGGACAAAGTGTAGATATTTTTGCTCCGGGTTTCGAAATTTATAATGCCGTGCCCGATAACAAATACAGAAAATTGCAAGGTACCAGTATGGCTGCACCAACAGTTTCCGGTATGGCTGCCTTGTTGAAAGCATATTTTCCCAATTTAACCATGCTCGAAATTAAAGATATAATCTTGAAATCGGGTACGCAAATGGGCGAAACGATGCAGAAAAAACCTGGTTCTAAAGATATAGTTGCATTTAAAACTTTAACACATACAGGATCGGTGGTAAATCTATTGCAAGCTGTGCGCACTGCCATTGCAATGTCTGCCAATTAAGCGTAAAGTATATTGTATTTTAAGGGGGTGTTTTTCACCCCCTTTTTTTATCCCAAATAATTTGAATAAATTATCTGTCAGTTCGTTTTAATTATCTTAAAGGTTGAACATCTCTGGTCTTATACATAATTCGTGCTACATATATTCCCGGGTTTAATTGAGTAAGTGGAATGGTAGTATAGCTATATGGTGTTAAATTCGCGTGTATGTAAAGCAATTTTCCACTTAAATCGATTACTTGAAGTTGAACTTCTTCCATATTTCCATTATAAATTTGAATTTCTTGATGGAATGGATTCGGAAATAATTGAATTTTAGAATCAGCATGATGCAGCTCTTGAGACAGATGTT
This sequence comes from Bacteroidota bacterium, assembly GCA_023432985.1. Lineage (GTDB taxonomy): Bacteria > Bacteroidota > Bacteroidia > CAIKAF01 > CAIKAF01 > JACVCJ01. The sequence continues at coordinate 12,522 of JAEZEQ010000001.1, forward strand.
CGAAGCATTCTAATTCGTCTGTACATTGGTCTTCTGGGGGCGTTGAATTATCGAAATAGCAATCTAAAAAGTGATCGTTATTATGCTCTACGATTGCATTAAAACTACAAACAGAATCCACACTATACACTATATGTGGTGACATAGCTATATCTAAGGAAAGAGTACGTTCTGTATATTTTTTTTCAAAACTATTCCCATTCGGATCTTCATATTGGAGTTTGTAATATCTGAAAGTTATGCTGTCAGCCAATTCGTTTCCTACTACCGTAACAACCCCTTTTTTAGATATATAATGCCAGGCACATGCATTTTGACCCCACCAAAAATAATTAGATGCATTGCGCATGGGGGTATAAGCCGAGTCGCCGATAGATAGTGAAAAATCACTTAGAAAAAGCAGAGTGTCCGGTAAAAAATAGTAAGAATCACCATCTGTTCGAACAGCATTAATATGAGATATAGATTTCAGTACGGTATCTTCGCCGATATAGTTGGGATTAAGAATAAGGCTCGAGACTTCTACTTTTTTAATCATTCCATTTGGCGTAATAGAGTCGCCTATATACACCCATTTATACCCGGCATCATCTGCCAATGGCATGGGCATATTCAAATTATATTTAAATATCCAGGTTGCACCCGGCATTGGAAATGTTTGCGCCAGAGTCGGTATAGAGAAAAGGACGACTGCTAATGAGAATAATAATTTTTTTTTCTTAAGGCTCTAATTTTTTATGAATTTATGAGCTTGCGTATTTCCTTCGTTGTCTATAACTATTAGTATATACATACCCTTATTTAGAAAATCTGTAGAGATTTTTTGGGTGGAGTTTGATTCCAGTTTAATATTTCCTTTTAAAACTCTACCGTTCATATCTAGCAACCGGGCAGTATAGTTGGAATTCTGTTCGTTTTTTATCCATAATTCAGCGTTTACCGGATTAGGATATACTGAAAGTGCTGAGGTAATATTAGTTTCATTCATGGAGTGTGTAATGAGGCCGAGACAATCTTGAAACTCCGGCAAAAACTGTATATGTGAGGTTTGGGGCGATTGAAAACAAACCAATCGGTTGTCGAATAGGTTAGCCTCATCTCCGACGTAAGTGCGGAAATAATGTCGATAAGTTGCATATAATATTAAATCGGAAAAGCCATAGACAGTATTTGTTTTTGTATAGGCATAAATCGCTAAACTGTCTATAGATGCAGGAGCACCATCATTGCCTAAGCTGTCGCAAAATGAGAATGTAATAGTCTTTGACGAAAAGCCGTTTAGTGGTTCTAAATAAACGGATGTGATTTTTACATACGCATTTACCGAGTCTTGAATATTGTATTGATATTTTGGTCCTTTGCCTAAATGCCATATATCTCCCGGTTGTGGATTATTATACCATACAAATTGTTTTTTATTCAATTTGTCTAGGAAATAAACAGAGTCGTTTGCGGTGCTAACAAAAATGGAAGGCAAAGGTTGAAGGGAATGTAATATTGTATCAGAAGGAATATATATTAGCGAGTCGGAAAGAAAGGTGTAGGTATAACTTTTGTACTGTATCTCTTGCCTCAGTCTTTGGTATATTGTTCCATTTATGATTGAATCCCCATCTACCCAAGTGTGTATATAGCCTCTCTCTTCTAACAATGGGGGAGTAACACCGTAATAGGAATGCCACCATTCACTTCCTTGCAATGGAAATGTTTGCGATTGCATTTGCAAGGAAAAAATTAAGCCAATTATTAAATATAAAAGTCGTTTCATAATAAATTAATTTTTAATGATTTTATGTGTTTGGGTGTTTCCCTCATTATCGTTTAGGACAAGGACGTACATGCCGCTTTTTAAATGGGAAACGGGTACTATGGCGGTA